>WGCU01000039.1 GCA_015493635.1 Spirochaetaceae bacterium
AGTTACAGGCAAAACAGATTGAGAAAGAACATGTTCAGATGGTTACCCGCAGCTAAAAACTACTTTTTAAACTCTACTCACACGGGTGAATATCCCGGGCTTTTTTATGCATCAATTTTCCCGCTTTTTATCAGGCACAGAAATAGTGCGGGATTCTTTCCTGTTTTACTCTTTTTCCTAACAAAAACTCTCCGGGAATTACTCCAAAAATAATGCGGGAATCAACAATACTTATAAAATCCACAATGTGTTAAATATGCGTCGACTGAACTATTTCCAGGATCACTTGATGCAATAAATGGATGGTTGATTTTATTATATTTAACTCCAAATTCTACCCATTCCTTTAGTGAACACATAAGCGTTACGGCACTTGGCCAAACCCTTTGGCATTTTTCTAGACCTAGAATTAGTTCTTTACTATCAAAATCAATGATTTTTGAGGCTATTTCAATAAAGTAGTTGAAATTATTTTCATCCTCAAGGCCGAAATCTTTATTAATAGGAACTTCGAATGAACCGTTTGTATATGAATATTTTTTGTGTATATCTATTAATGTACGTTTTCTTTCAAGCTGCATTTTCTTTATATAAGTTTTGTAATGACGTTCGTTAGATATATTTGTTTTTCGATGTTTCTTTGAGATAGCCATACGTAATAGGCGTTTCTCTCTTTTTCGATTACGTCGGAGGAGCCATAATTGGTGTTTTTTTGATATTTTTTTCATTTTTTTATGGTAGCTATCTCCATATGGAATTCTTGTATACGCCCTTTTTTTAACCTCTATTATCTTCTTTTTTTGTGACGGGTATAGTGTTAGCTGCAGCCTTTTTTATTTCGTCTTTACCTGCAAGTTGTATACCCGTTGCTTTTAGTAATTCTAAATCTTCCTGATCGTAATTCTTGATATTTTTTAGGGCTTTCCTGAACTCTCCTGATTCTGGTCTAATTTCTGACAATTTTTTAGTTGTCATCTCCGTATCAATCCCAGGATCAAAATGTTTTAAGAACTCTGCGATGATGATTTTTTCTTTTTTCATGAACCTACCATCAAGAAGGGCTATATAATTTAAAATCGTAACAAGGTCAATGTTCTTCTTGATAACTACTATCGCCTTATAGTATGTATTGGTTTGATATAGATCGCAAAGATATGGTATTAAATCAATTTTTTCACCACCAACCGAAGCTGACAAGATGTTATCAATAGTAAAGTTACGTTGTTCGTTCCTGAGCATACAATGAGCATTGATATAAAATCCATCAGAATAAGTAGATTCTCTTATATCTTTTATTACAATATCTCGTTCAGTAACATCCCCTTTCCTGTTCATATATTTGATGTTTATAACCGCATCCCCAAATTCAAGAAAATCTCCTATTTCATCGTATAATTCCCTTAATTGAGTCTGGTCTACAGAATGCTTTCTTTTTATTATTTTTTCCCTTCTAACCGGAGCATCGTATTGGATGCTGTCAACTAGAGCCATTGCTTTTTCAAGCTTATCGACATGATCAATTGCTCTGTACTTGTCCGTAAAAGAGAACTGACCCTCTCTAATCATGCGTTTAAGCTTCTTTACTTCTTTTTTTGCTATTGAATACTCGGATCTATCTGTAAAAAGCTCCGCGAATTCCTCGATCTCAGCCTGTCTTTTTGCTGCACTTTTCTCTCTTATCTTTTTGAAAAAACCCATTTCTTACCTCATTTTTGTTTATATCTCCAATCCCTCCAACATTTGGGAAAAATTATACTAAAGTTATATGGCCTCAACTCAGTTTCCTCCCGAAAAATCAACAAAAATAACCCTATCCCGCTTCTTCACGATGCGGGGTTTTTTTATCACTATCCGCACCAAGCATGAATAGCGCTCCGGAATAGACTTTTTCTATGACTTCATCCGGTTTATCTTCCAGCAGCTCGACAACCGGTTTTAATTTGGCATTCCTGTACTGAAATACCACCTCTTCAGAACGTTCCCCGGTGATCAAATACCGGAGATCCTCCCCCAGATAATCGGCTATTTTCAGAGCATAGTCTGCCGGGGGGATGCGGTCGAACTTGATCCAGTGATTAATTGTTGACTTATCTTTATCAAGTGTCTTTGCGATATCTACTTGAGTAATTCTTTTATCCGCCATTATTGGTAAAATTGTATCCCAGAAAACCGACATGTATTTATTATCGAATAAAAGTTTGTAAATAGGCACTATTTTTTAAATAAAGTATAAAAATAGCTTGACAAATAGACGAATAGCCACGATAATCAAAATATGAGTGGATGTATACAAACCAAAAAGGTTAAAAGAAGCCAGTTGAACGTCAAGATCAGCGAAGCTCTTCATGATGAGCTTAAAATCCTTGCCGTGAGAACAAAGAGAAACATAAATGAACTAGCTGAAGATGCGCTACTGGCCTATTTGGCTGATGCCGGAGCAGTCCTTTCCGGCAAGACCCAGATTGATATTGATGCAATTCGGGGGGAGAAATGAAGGTTTACAGGCTTATCAAAGGCATAAGTATCAATGGGAGAGATTATCTCCTGAATGATAATGGTTCAGAAATGGGGTTTAAAACAGAAGACGACATAAAAAAATATCTTCATATAGATAATCTTGAAAAGTACGGAATCTTTCTGGACTGGGAAGAGAACCTTATCAAGGCCTCTGATGAGTCAGGAAATGAGATTGAAGATGATTGTAAGCTGTCTTTCAGTCAAAAAACTAAACTTGGAACGCACGTATTAAAAATCAGGCGTCAATTAATCCGGTTCCTGCTGGATCTTCAGAGTGTAGCGGACTCCCACGAAGAAAGCTGTTCCCTGGTCAATGTGAAATTCTTGAGTTCCTCGGTAAGAGCAATCCTCAACTCTTTTGATGACATTGATTTTACAGAGCTGGGGGTCCAGTGATGTTTGTTATTTTAACTCTCTCCTCTCCCTCTTGGGTGTATTTTGTTTGTTCTCCGCTTTCATTATATGCCCGGAGGAGAGAGTTTTCAAATTCAAAGATAGATCACGACTGGGGGTGAGTAGATGAATGAAATAGACGAAATTATTAACAGAAGCGATTACCTTCGTTACAAGAGAGAAGTCATAAAAGACGTATTGAACTTTTGCATTGAGAAAAACCTTTATCCTGTAGGAGAAGAACTAAAGCCTGATGGCGACATTGTAATCACACTTAGGGCACTACCTATCGAAAGACTTAAAAGAGACCGCTCTTCTTATTCAGGGGAAGAGTCTTTATGAACTCCTTTAGTTTATCAAGGTTCTCGCTTGAGTCTCTACCAAGAAGCATCAATGAAATATCTGAATATCTATCGTCTTTAGAAAGATATTCGGCGATCTTGGCTGCTAAAGATAGAAGCTTCTCTTTCAATTCTTTCTCAGAGTCAGGAAACGCATTAGGTTTTGTCTCAAAGATATGGATAGCCATTTTCATCGATTCAGTAAATCTGGCACTTCCGTACATTAATGTTCTCCTTTCGGGGTTTGTTGGTTTTTTGCGTTTCCATAATAAACCTTCTGGAGAACTTTTTCAAACTAAAAATAAGGGGTCGTTATATGAATGCTTTAACTACTGAAAAAACAATGACAGTTAAGGAAGTTGCGGAAGCATTGGGTGTTGATGAAAGAACAGTCAGACGATATGCAGAAAAAGTGCGGACAGATCTGTCCGGAGTTAAGAATTCCCAGGGCGGATATTTATTCACAGAAAAAGATGTCACTCTTATCAAGCTCAAAATGGAAAAGAATCAATATTTGCAAGCTGAGCTTCCCCGAACACAGTTAGACAAGTATCTGTTTATTGCCAAAGCAATGAGGTTGCTTGATGAAGAAGTCGAGACTCTCCAGCACCAGTTAACCGAAGCAAAACCGAAAATTGAATTCTTTGACCAGGTCACGAACAGCAAGGATGCCATTGACATCGGTTCCGCTGCCAAGGTGCTGCATTACGGCGGTGGCCGGAATAAACTCTTTGCCTTCCTCCGGGATAATGGGATCCTTATGCAGAATAACCAGCCTTATCAGGAATTCATTGACCGCGGGTACTTCCGGACAATTGAGCAGAAGTATGTCAAGCCGGATGGATCCACTCATATAAATATCAAAACAGTTGTCTATCAGAAAGGACTTAATTTTATTCAGAAACTTATTAACAAGGAGGCTGCTGCGGCATGACTACTCCAATGAAGGAAATGACGGTTGAACAGGCTTCCCGGATATTCCGGGCGATGAACGGGGATGTAACGGCGCAGATGGAGGTTACTCTACAAGACACAATGGGAATGGTCCAGGCTGATACGTTTGGAGATTTCCTGTTGAAGAATCACATACAGACCTACGAGGAGGTAATACGAAAATGATTGAAGGCATAACACCAAGAGAAGCGGCAAAAATGTTAAAGGTTTCACCCTGGACAATCTACGAGGCTGTCAGAATGTTGGAGCTGCCTCATTATAGATTCGGGAAGAAGATCATAATTGATAAAGGTGATCTTGAAAAGTGGATCAATGAGAAAAAGGTAGGCGGTTGAACGAACTGGACAATATCCTTGTAAATATGAAGACCCGGCCTATCGAAGGACATCGTCCGGTATCAAGTAAAAAACAGAGAAAAGAGAACCGGGAAAAAAGAATGCGCCATGCCATCCGGGATACGGTAAAAATCCTGAGTGATGGTCAATGGCACAGTGCAGGTATCACCAGGAAGATTGCCAAGGCATACGGGGTGACATGGAAATCTCTGTGCGATGAATGCGGGATTGCAGAGAGTGATAGCGGCAAGTTCGTTTGTATTGTAACGAAAAATACTCCGGAGATTGCACCGGATGAAGAGGAAATTGGTGAATAAATACAGGAACAGGAAAGCGGTAGCTGACGGCATTACATTCGACAGCAGGAAAGAAAGAAACCGCTATCTGGAATTAAAGATGCTGCAGAGAGCCGGGAAAATATCAGACCTTGAACTGCAGCCGAAGTTCGAGATTGTTCCAAAGGTCGGGAAATACCGGGCAAGATTTTATATAGCCGATTTCCAGTACAGGGCGAACGGGAATGTAATTGTTGAAGATGTGAAATCTGCAATTACCAAGAAGAATCCGGTATACACCCTGAAGAGACAACTGTTTCTGCATAAGTATGGTGTCTCAGTAATCTTCTTGGAAACGTAAAAATCAGAGGGGAGGTGTGCGTAAAGAATACATTGCAGGGTAAACCAATTGGTGAGGTTGCCGGTCTCATAAGCCGGATGTTGCGGGTTCGAGTCCCGCCCCTGCAAATACCTGATACCTCGTTGAGGTTAAGCAGGGAAAACTTCTACATGGGGAAGGAAAACAAAAAGATACACAACAGATCAACGTTGCCGGTTTCCATGGACCGGCAATTTATAAGGAGAGTATATGAATAGAGTAGAGCATGTAACCCTGACAAATATTGCCAGAGGTATGGTCCCTCAGCTTTTCCAGCGCGAGTATGAAAAGGTTCTGGACAACATCAAGGATACTAGAGTTTCAGCAACAAGACAAAGAAAAATTACTATCGAGATTATGGTAACTCCAGATGAAGCAAGGCATGTGTTGACGCATGAGGTTCGGGCAACCTGTAAATTGCCAGAAGCTGTTGGAGCTAAAGGATTTGCTTTTACAACACTTGATAATGAAGGAAATGTAATTGCAACTCTAAACGATCCGGAACAGCTGTCACTTATAGACCAGCTTGAAGAAAAACAAAGAAAAATGGGAGGAAAGTAATGGAAGCGTTATCAAAAGAAGTAATCGAAAAAATCGAACAGATGGCCGTTGATGCTCACAATAAAGAAAATGCGGTGATAGAAATCGACGGGAAAAAATACTGGACAGCGACAAAAGAACGTGTCCTGGAAGATTGGAGACATGATTTACTCAAAGTGAGCTCTCTTTCTTCTATCGTAACCTATATCAAAGATAATCGAGAAGAATTTAAGCCCGAGGATCTCATTATTCATGTGGAATCTCACGGATCTGTTAACTTGTACGAAAAAACAACCGGCGAAGTAAAAAAACGTACTCATATTATGTCGGCAGGAATGGAAAACGATGCAAAAGTTTTCCCCTTTGGAAAGTTTATGGGAACGGAAGAATTTATCATCGGATTGTTGTCGTTGTTCGAGGAAAAGGGCGATAGGGATACGATCGTAACAGTTACCGGAAATCTCAAGTCTGAGAAGAGCCTCCAGAATACAGATAACGGAGCTACTACAAAATACGATGCTCATCATGGTGTTGTCTGTACTCTTTCCAAGGTAAGCATCCCTCAAGTAGTGCTACTTTATCCATTCAGAACATTCCGGCAGATAGAGCAGCCCGGATCAACTTTTGTATTTCGTTACAGAGCGGATGGTGATGGTATTATCTCTGTTGGTCTTTTTGAGGCTGACGGCGGCGCATGGAAACACGAGGCAATGTCAAATATTGAGAACTATTTCAGGGAAGCTCTTCCTGAAGTTCAGGTCATAGCGTAATGAAAGACATAAATATCTTCATTGTAACCGGAAGGATGACCCGGGATGCTGAGTTGAAATATACCAATTCCGGGACTGCCGTCCTCAACGGATCACTCGCATATTCCAGGAGCATTAAAAAGGGTGATCAGTGGGAAGATAAGAGCTGCTATATCGAGTTCACAATCTGGGGCAGACGAGGGGAGTCTTTGAAGAATTATTTAGTCAAAGGGCAGCAGGTAACCGTTTCCGGAGAGCTTGATTTCGAGACATGGGAGAACAAAGAAGGTCAGAAGCGCAGCAGACACAAGTTGATTGTTCAGGATATCCGTTTAATGGGAGGGAAGAAGGAAGGGGGATATACCCCGAAAGAAACAGCTACAGATGACGGATTCGAAGATGACATCCCATTCTAATGACACTGAAAGAATTTACTTTCCGGTACCCTGAACATGCAGAGGAAGCAGAGGAGCGGGCAGGAATTATGGAGTATAGCGGGAACATGAAACGGGAAAAGGCAGAGCAATGGACTGTTGCATTGCTTACTAAAAAATATATCACCTACGGCCAGAAGGAAATGTTTTGAGCGTTGAAGTTGAAATCAGCCTGCAGAGATATTTTAATCCCTCCCGGTGCCTCTGCGGCAGCAATGCTGTTGAAATATTAAAAGTATCGGGGATGTATTCCTGCAGGTGTCGTAATTGTTCCAGGGAGAGTGAACCGGGATTTACCAATACTGTTGCTGTGCTGAATTGGAACAGGAGAAAGTATGAAAAATAAAATGCCTAAAAGCTTTTGGATTTTTGTTGCTGTTTTCTATGGTTCAGTGATCATGTTGTTTCTTGTGTTTATTTTATTGGGGGTGATTCTATGAACCTTGCGTACGTCAGAGGATGGTACATAATCATTCCCTCATTTGCTGAGATAATTGTGCTCTCGATCATTATCATTGCAATGTTTTATCTCGGCCGGGGATCGGCCCTGCATTTTCTGAAGAAATACCACCTACCAGAAATCATGATCGATGAAATGAAAGAGTTGGTAGAAGAAAATAGAAGGTTAATTTCCATAGTCGATCGTTTGAAAGAAAAAAATAAACTCTACGTCAACACTCTTGAGGGAGTACGGCACCTGACGCGGAGGATAGAGGGATGAAAAATTATAAACCATATAAGGGGTTCTATGATTTACGGAATTATGAATTGCCAAAAAAAATATTCTCTAAATTATGGAAAATCCAAAATATGCTTTTCCACATGCAGGAACGATATGATTATTTTAAAAAATGGCATCCGGGACAATGGGCAAAAGCAAAACAGCTATCTGCAGAATATCAGAGAATATTATTTAATTATCCGAGGAGGATTGAAGAATGACGCACACAGAATTATGTAAACTTACTGCCGAAAGGTTCATAAAAAACTCCGGTAACAATATTGCTATATATGAATATCAGAGTTATGTATCGGGGGAACATCCTGATGTTTTGATTTATGGGAACACTACAATATTGTTTGAAATTAAAATCAGCAGGTCAGATTTTTTATCAGATAAACAAAAAGATGCAAGGAAAAAATATAAGACGAGGTCATACATACATAGAAATCATGCAGGGAAATATGAGGTAAGACTTTATACACCGGAGTTGCGATGGAATGAAAAACCGCACCTTGGGTTGAGGCGGTATTATGTATGTGAATATGGATTGATACACCCAGATGAAGTGGAACGTTGGGGACTATATTGGTATACCGGCGGGAGATTTTATAAGAAAAAAGAATCGGATAAATTTGTTCGCAACATACATGCAGAGAATAGGCTGTTAAGTCATGCCTTTAGGAAATATGCAAATACTCCCAATGATCCAAATATAATTGTTAAACCATACAGTAAGGTGGATTGAAGAATGAAAAAAATTAAGCTTTTATTTTTGAAACATAAAGCAAAAAAGTTGTGGGTTGAAATATGTAATCAAAGAGATTCTTTGTCTTGTGGTGAATCATTAGAGGATGTTATCAGTCCATATCTATGGAGTTGTAAAGATAGATTTAAAATTGTATGGGATAAAATAGAATTACTTGATCCGAATGCGCCTAAAAATCCAGTGGAGAATAGATGAATGAGACGATACTATTATCCTAATCAAGAAATCAAATACAAGAATTATCTTATCAGTATTTCTACTGGCGGGAAAGCGTATGTTGTAAAGAATGGTACTTTTGAGAAATTAGATTCTTTATGGTTTTCAAAGACACGATCTCTGTCAATAAGTTTGCCTGATGGGGAAGAATTACGGATCAGGCAAATTAACGGTAAACTTGAGGTAATCAACAAATAAATGAACTTAACATCGGGGGCTAACATAAAAACCAAATATGGAACCGGTAAGATTAAAAAGCAGATGCCAGAAGAGAATCCATATCTCGCAAGATTTTATGAAATTGAACTGGATAATCCCGGTTATTTTAAAGGCGGAACATTTTATTATGAAGGCGTTCCTACTTATGTGAAAGCAGGAATTATTTTCTTATTTGAAAATGAGATCCGGCCATTGGAAATAAAACAAGGAGAATTGTTTCAATGAGCATAATCAAAGGGAAAAAAGCAGAAATCAAAAGGATTGAAACATGTGGCAATTGTAAACATTTTGAGAAGTGTTATAGCGACTCATCTCACATTTTAATGGTTCATGGAATTGTAAGGAATAATGATAAAGAACTCGCAAAAATGATTGATGCCTGTGAGGAATGGGAGGCCGAAGAATGAGTAACCGCCAGTGGAAGCGAATAAGGAGAGAATTACGCTCCATAGAACATGATCTTGACCGGAACAAAAGGGCAGGAATGAGGATCCCTCTATGGATCAAAATTGCTGGATTATTCCGGAAGAAGATTAAAACTGAATGGATTAAAAAGTGGGAACGGGAACACCGTAGGAAGCTGAAAAAAGCGATGAAAGCAACAAGCCACATGGCAAAGAACCTATCTTGAACAGGAGCAACTTGGTAAATGGAGAGTAATATTATCATCCAAAAGCAGGAAAAATGTAGTCAGAATATGACTCCTGTCTACAAATCGCTATCTGAGGACGTAATTAATCAGAATTTAACAGAAGTATCTTTTGAAGAACTTAGAAACTTCCTCCTGGATGACAATATCTTTCCGCCTTCTTATGTTGATAAAAACAGGTCCTTCATCTCTTTTCTTGAGGTTCAGAAATTGCCTTTCACTTTAGAATCCATGGTGAAATATATCGAACACAAGAAGTTGAAAAAACAGGAGATTGCTCCCGCAACTGCACGGAACAGAAAATACCAAATGCGCAGAATATGTCAGGAGCTCATTCTTGCAAATCCCGAGAAATGGAGTTCTGTTGATCAGTTCAAACTGGATACGTTCTTTTCCAAACTAAAGACAGGTACTCGACAAACGCGGGGTGTATCAAAAGACCGAATATTGACAAAAGAAGAAATTGAAAGACTGCTGCAGTTTTCTCCAAAAACATGGAAGCTTATTTTCCTCTTTCTCGCTATGACCGGTGTCCGTGTAAGTGAAATGATTTCAATAATAAGGCGGAGATGTGTTGTAAATAAAAGTGAGGTATCAATTACTTTTACCGGGAAAGGGAATAAACAACGGAAGATAGTTATTCCCAAAGAGCTTTATGACTCCATCTGTAAAACGTTTCCTTCCAGGTATTATTTATTTAGCACAAAGCGAGGTACTCCTTTTGACAGGAGGCATATATGGAGAGGCTGTAACCGCATCGGTCAATCAATTCTTGGCCGGCCTATTGGTGTACATATTTTTAGACATTCTTTGGCAACACAGCTCATAGAATCTGGTGTGGAGCTTAAGAAAGTATCCGACTATCTTGGTCACTCGGATACTACAATCACCAATGATATGTATGTTCATCTCGATGTTTTATCTCTCGATGAGATACCTGTATTCAAAGAATCTCTGAACGAGAGTGATGTTTAAGGATCGTTGATCCTGATAAAGAAAATCAAGGGAGCGTTTAAATGGAAAATGAGAAAATGACAACGGAATTAAGCAGAAAAACGGGGAACAATCCGTTCAGGGAAAGTACCGATCTTTCGGTTAAAAATCAGGCTTCAACAAGTCTTGAAGTTGCGGAGAGTTCCCGGCAAATGGCGGAAGTACAGGCATCCATGGCAATTGCAAAGAGATTTCCCCGAAACAATATTGATGCCATGGATAGAATACTACAGGCCTGTCAGCGTCCTTCTCTGGCGGAACAGGCGATATATACATATCCGAGAGGAGGGCAGCAGGTTACAGGACCTACAATAAAACTTGCCGAGGCAATTGCGCAGAATTGGGGCAATATCAACTTTGGTATTCGTGAGCTAGGGCAGCACAACAATAAATCAACCATCCTTGCGTATGCCTGGGATCTGGAAACCAATACGAGAAGTGAGAAGGTGTTCGAGGTCTCACACGTCAGGCATACGAAAAAAGGGAACTATAAACTTGAGGACCCACGGGATATTTACGAGATGGTTGCCAATCAGGGTGCAAGACGTCTGAGAAATTGTATTTTATCAATTATCCCGGGAGACGTTATCGATGCTGCTTTGAGGGAGGTTGAGGAAACCCAGTTCAAGAATATGGGTGCTCCGGAGGAACAGATAAAAAAGATGCTGGAAGCTTTCCTCAAATACAAGATTGTTAAGAAGCATATTGAAGACAGGTTAAAGCATCCTCTTAAGAGTATTACAAACTCCGAACTTGTCTCTCTGAGGAATATTTTTAACAGCATCCGTGATGGTTACAGCAAACCTGAAGACTGGTTCAACATGGAGTTGTGAGCATGAAGAAAATATATGTCATTGAAGATGCAAACGATCCAGAAAGCATGAGGATTATGAGGAACCCATACACAGGAATAAATTTACTTTTTGAAGGCAGAGATAAAGCAAGAGATGCAGTGATATTTTTAAACCCGATCCAGCCTGTTATGTTTGTTGAGGTAGAAGTATGAAGGCATACACTTCAGGGGCAATATCCGGAGTAAAAAATTATGAGGATAATTTCAGCAAGGCAGAACTGATTGTCCCAGAATGGGATTACAGAAGGATACGCCGTGAGGCTGCTGACCTTGCTAATGGGTGCCACTTTTTGATCTTGAAATGCGATAAGAAGGTGTAAGTGAAAAACAAGATGAGAGCAATTAAAGAAATACGTAAGGATATTCACGAGATTTACAAACAACAACCGGATCCATTCAGGATAACACGTCCTATGGACGTTGTTAAGGTTGATAGATTGATGAGAGAGCTAAGGGAGGTTCAGAAGAATGGGCAGCAATAAAAAGTTCTATTGGTTAAAACTCAATAAAGATTTCTTTAAACGTCATGACATACGGATTATTGAGGACATGGAAAATGGGAAAGAGTATGTGCTGTTTTATATGAAACTATTACTTGAGAGCGTTGATCATGTTGATTCCCGCATTATTTTTGGAGTAATTCCCGGAGAGTTTTTGTTAGGAAAAAGAGTAAAACAGGAAAGAATCCCGCACTATTTCTGTGCCTGATAAAAAGCGGGAAAATTGATGCAGAAAAAAGCCCGGGATATTCACCCGGGTGA
>WGCU01000040.1 GCA_015493635.1 Spirochaetaceae bacterium
GTATATTCTCTATATAGTATAGCACCTGTCTATAAGAAAAACCTCGGGAACATAACTTTTTTATAAATTTTTCTTTTCCGAGAGGACCTCTCCTCTCTAGTTTCTCCGCTGCCCGCTGAAGCATTCGCAGTTGTTCTTCTTCCGGATACAGTTCTGAAAGAATTTTTTCAGCCATGATTCTCTTTATGCCGGCCTTCATAAGCCCTGCTTTCATCTTTACACTACCCTCAGGGTGTTTTTTTAACCGGGACAGGATCCAGCTGCGGCAGAAACGCTCTTCGTCAATGCTTCCTTCCTTCTGCAGGACGGAAAGAACTTTCTGTATAATCTCTTCAGAAAATCCTTTTTGGACAAGTTTATGGTACAGCTGTTGAACCGAATATTCTCTTCCCGCAAGGTATTCCAGAGCCTTTCTCATTGCCGATACATACTCTGCCTGATGCTTTAAGGCAAGTACTTCACCGACAGTAAGGGATAATCCGGGAATTAGATTATGTTTTTTTGCAAAACCGGGAGGCAATAAAAAAGAGGAGCCGTCTGAAAAAAGACAGTTGTCCTTTCCCCGAGCTCCTCTCTGTACAGCGCGAACTGTTATACTAACGTTTTGAGAACTGGAACTTTCTCCGAGCTCCTCTCTGTCCATACTTCTTTCTCTCAACCATACGGGGATCACGTGTTAAAAATCCGTTGGCTTTCAAGGATTTTCTGTTTGTATCATCGTAAGCTACAAGCACTCTCGCAATACCATGACGGCATGCTCCAGCCTGACCGGAAGGACCTCCGCCTCTAACATTGATAAGAATATCATATTTTGTCTCTGTACCGGTTACACTCAGGGGCTGTTTTACAACATATACAAACGAAGGATTATTAAAATAATCATCTACACTTTTGCCATTAACACTGATAGTTCCGTTCCCTTCCCGCAGGAAGACTCTCGCTACAGCTGTTTTTCTCCGCCCTGTTCCTAATGCAAGATTCTTAACCACTTAACTACTCCTGACCTTAAATTTCCACTGTCTCAGGTTTCTGAGCTGTATGAGGGTGATCAGTACCAGCATAAACCTTCAAATTCGTAAAAAGCTTCCGCCCAAGCCGATTGTGGGGAAGCATCCCTTTTACCGCATGCTCCATGGGATATGTGGGCTTTCGCTGTATCATATCAGAAAACCGTTCTGCTGTAAGCCCGCCGGGATATCCGGAATGACGGTAGTACATCTTGTTGTTTCGTTTATTACCGCTTACATCAACTTTATCCGCATTGATAATAATAACATAATCACCGACTTCCTGATGCGGAACAAACTCCGGTTTATGCTTACCTCTTAATAAATTCGCGGCTTTTACCGCCACACGTCCAAGTCGTTTCCCGGAAGCATCAATAACATACCACTTCCGTTCAATATCACTTGGTTTAACAAATATCGTATCCATTTACTTCTGCCTCTATAATAAAATCAAACTGATAATGTAACCATTGTAGATTGAGAGGCATTTTTCCACATTTAGATCATTATGTCAATACTCAATCCCCTTTACCAGTTTAACGAGATGTACAATAAACGCTGATCCATACAAAACCTGGGGAAGTATTTTCAGAATAAAATCCACATCAATAATCCCCGGCACGAGATAAACCCCTCCGTTTATCACTCCAAGCAAGGTTAACGTGCGTATTATTACTTCCACATAAGATATGATGGCACCCATAATGACAAGCATCCATTCAATTTCCCTGGTGTGAGACCAGAGGAGAATCGCAAAAAAGGTTACGAGAGCTCCAATGGATACCTGTGAAATTAACATAACAATATCTTTTGCCGCCATTATTCTGTCTCCTTTAAAAGTGTCAAGAATTTTCTTACCTGTCCGGGTTCATATTCAAGAGGAATAATTCCCGCACGGTCCGCGGAAGGAGGAAGGAATATTCCTGCAGAGAGAGCTTTTGCATAAAAGACGCTGTAAGCATCCTGTTCCATATTAAAAACAAGATACATGCCCCGGCGCTCCCAGAAAGAGGAATCAAAGCAGATAAGATCATTCTCCGGCGGAGCAGAAAGCTTCCCGGAGAGTTCCGAGATAACTTTAACAAGAGTATCTGATAGAAAGGGAGAAACAGTATCTGAAGGAGGCAGTTCCGCTCCGGGATCAGCTGCAGTGACGACAAAGGGAGTAAAATCTCCAGGAAAAGGGAGAACAGGGACAAGGAACGGTACTCCCGCCGGCTGGTCAGGAAGAAAAGGCCTCCACAGCATTACCTCGCCCCTTCGATGAGACAGAGGATCCTCTATCTTTACGCGGGACACAGGCTTATGGCAGGCAGCCGCGACAGCTTCAACCATCCGCTCCCTGTTCCTGTAGACTCTCACCGTACTGGCTGAAGGAAACAGTTTTTTTATCATTCTCTCAACTCTTCCGCTATATACCGAAGGATAGGGAGCGAGGAGCCCCCGGGAAACTGTTGATTTTATTACCCGCTGTATCCCCTGCACCCGGTGTCCTAATAACGCCCTTCCATCATCCTGATAAAAATCAAGAAATCTCCGTCCGTCAGCAGTATAGAGAAAGTATCCTCTCGCTCTTCGTATGGAGGGTGCCGGAACATTGGAAAATATATCTTTCATCATTATCTTTTACCTTACCACTCATTATCGGCAGATATTTTTTCAAGACTGGAATATTCAGGTAAAAATTGTGCGGTTCTCCCCGTTTCAAACCGGACAAGAATAACGATATTCCGACCGTTATGCCACTCTTTCCAGACTTGGCCTGTACCATACTCCGCATGATAGACCCAGGTACCCGGCGGGAACGAGGAGGTTCGGGTTGTACCCGCCGGAGAGGCAATACAGCCTTCAGGCAGCTCTGCGAGAAACCGTGAAGGGCTTTGAAGGTTCAACCGTCCCCATATTTTACGCTGCCGGCAGGAAGTCAGATACAGCTCCTTTTTTGCTCTCGTTATACTGACGTAGAAGATTCTCCGTTCTTCTTCCAGATCATCTTCACTTTCATCAGGACGGGAAGGGAAAAGTCCTTCTTCCATACCGGTAATAATAACCCGGTCAAATTCAAGCCCCTTTGTATTATGCATCGTAATAAGGGTCACCCCGGGATGTGCTGCCGGATCATTTCCCGCAAGCCGGGAGCGGTCAAGCTCCATGTCTTCAAGAAACTGTACAAGGCCCTTCTCGCCGTCATCATATCCGGATGCTGCATTAACCAGCTCTTCGAGGTTTTTTACCTTCTGGGTACCGGCTGTTTCATCCTGCCCCTTATGATAGGAAAGCAGTCCCGAAGCTTCAAGTACTGCTTTTGAAAATGTTCCAAGAGGAGCTTTCTCAAGCTGCCCCCGTGCATCCCGCAGAAACGACGTAAAGGTTCGTACAGCTTCTGCTCCCTTTTTCGGCAGATCGGGAATACTCCGTTCCGCCGAGGTTATCCAGTCAACACCCTCCCCGTAGGAACGTTCCTTAATTCTGGAAAGGCTCTTTTTCCCGATTCCTCTTGCGGGTTTATTAACAATACGTACAAATGCAATTTCATCAGACGGATTCAGAAGAAGCGAAAAAAGCGCAAGAGCATCTTTTACCTCTTCCCGATCATAAAATTTCAGGGAACCGACTATTTTATAGGGAATCTGGCGGCTCAAAAAGTACGACTCAAAACTCAAGGATTGAGCATTGGTACGGTACAGTATTGCTGTTCCGTCATAATTACCGTCTGCAAGAAGGTCAGCACAGAACCTGGCTTCCTCCGTCTGATCATTAACCATGGTCACAACCGCCTTCGGTCCCTCATCATTTTCCGTCCAGAGGGTTTTCCCAAGGCGATGAGCGTTTTTACGGACTACTTCAGAAGCAATTTTCAGAATAGTACCGGTGGAGCGGTAATTCTGTTCAAGCTTTATGACAGAGGCGCCGGGAAAACTTTTCGGGAATCCAATGATATTTTGTATTTCTGCTCCTCTGAAGCTGTAGATAGACTGATCATCATCTCCCACAACACAGAGATAACTGCCTTCTCCATACAGCTGTTTTAAGAGTTCATACTGAGCTTTGTTTGAGTCCTGATATTCATCGACAAGAATAATGGAGAACCGTTTTCTTATCCGGTCCCTTATCTCTGCATTTTCTTCAAGAAGATGCAGCGTTTTGAGAATAAGATCTCCAAAATCAACACTTCCCGATTCCTTCATCCTTCTTTCATATGCTGAGTATATCTTCCTCATGCTGGAGTCAAAACTGATGGGAGACAGATCATCTTCCGGTGAGAGACAGTAATCCTTAGCCCGGCTGATTTTTCGTGCAAAAGGTTTTAGATCATTCTTTTTATACTCAGGAAACACACTGTGCAGAAGATTAAGAGAATCCTCATCATCATAGATGGAAAACCGGGCAGGAAGGTCAAGAAAACTGCCATGACGCCGGAGCAGCCAGGCTCCAAAGGAATGAAAGGTCCGTATCATGACTGCATCTGCTTCCGGAACCATACGGGAGACCCGCTCTTTCATCTCCAAAGCAGCTTTGTTTGTAAAGGTAACCGCTAGAATTGACCGGGGATCAACGCTGCAGCAATCTATCAGATATGCAATTTTTGTTGTAATAACCCTCGTTTTTCCCGATCCGGCACCGGCAAGAATAAGCAGCGGCCCGCCGGTATGCATAACAGCTTTGTACTGTTCGGGGTTCAGTTTTTGTAAGTATTCACGGTTATCACAGTTCATCCAGGGGAACAGCCTCCAGATCAATTCCATTTCTCTTTACAATTCGGCAGCGGACCAGCTCTCCGGGAACTCTTGCTTTTTCCGAAAGGACTATCGTGCTCCCGTCAACTTCAGGAGCCTGAAAATATCCTCTCCCAAAGTACAGAGGTTCCTCTGCTACCCGCTCTTCAATAAGAACATCCAGTTCCCGGTTTATGAATGCATCCATCCGCTGTTCAGTTATTTTTCCATGGGTATCTTCAAGGCGGGGCATAAATTTTTCCGCAGCATGAGTGTTCACATTACGGAAGGAATATGCTCTGGTATCCTCTTCCCGTGAATAGATAAAAAATCCGGCCCAGTCAAGTGATGCTTCTTCAAGAAAAGAGAGTAGCTCTTTCCGTTCTTCCGGTCCTTCCGACGGGAAACCTGCCATAAACGTAGAGCGAATAACAGCGGAAGGGAGCTCTCGTCGAATTGTATCAACAAGCTGAAGGTATTTCCTGCTGTCTCCTCTTCTTCCCATCAAGGAAAGGACCTTCCTGTCTGCATGCTGGAAGGGCAAATCGAAGTACGGCAGAAATCTCCTGTCCTTTTTCATAAGCCCGAGGATTTCAAAGGGGAAATCATCAGGATAGATGTAGAGAAGCCGCACCCAGAAGGATCCCTCTATCTGTGATATTTTTTCAAGAAGCAAGAGAAATTCTCCGCTCCCTCGATCGGTTCCGAAAGCGGCAAGATCCTGGGCAATCAGGTTGATTTCAACAGTACCCTTCGTCACAAGCTCCCGTATTTCTGAAATAATATCCTCTGCCGGCCTGCTTCGAAGATTGCCACGTATAAGGGGGATGGCACAGTATGAGCAGCGGTGGTTGCATCCTTCTGATATTTTTACATAGGCTGAACCGGGGAACGAAAGAAGTCTCGACCGGGTTGGATATCCACCCCCCGCCTCCGGTATCAATGTCTGACGGGAACCAGCAATAGCTGCCGATAATGCTTCAGGGGCTTTGTTTAAATCATGATTCCCGAATACACCGTCCACCTCGGGAAGCTGATCCAGGAGGGTACCCCCGTAACGCTGGGCAAAACATCCTGCCATAAGGATCTTTTTATCAGGGTACTGAGCCCTGAAAGAAAGCGTTGTTTCAATGGATTCTTTTTTTGCCGGTTCTATAAAACCGCAGGTATTAACAACAATACATTCCGCATCATCGGGAGAATCAGTACATGACCACCCTGCTTCAGTGAGTTTTGTTATCATTATCTCTGCATCAACCTGATTTTTTGAACACCCCAGATTTTCGAGATAGAACGTATGACTGCTCATGTGCTGTACTGGCATACTGTACTCTTGTTTCTTAGTTAACAGGAAAAAGCTGTAAATCAAACCGCCCGTTCTGATCGTTTTTCTTCCAGATAATAAGTGTCGCGGTTACCTCTCCCATTCTTCCGAATGAGACATCCTTTCCGCTTATCCTCGCACTTATGGCTCCGGCATTGGAAATCCACAGTCTGACTTCATTATCTACATCAAGACGCAGCGTTTCCCCTTTGTTGAAATACTTTTCTGACCTCTCACCATTATCAGCTATGTACCGGACGAGACAGTACCCTCTAAAGAGCATGGTTAAAACGAAGGGAGCCTTTTTATCTTCGGACAAAATAACTCTAGCGCCCTCTTTTGATATACTGATATTGTTTGATACCGGTGCCGCAGCCGCAGGCTCCGCCTTGGGCTGTGTATTTACAAACCGGTCAAACCGCAGTACCGCTCCTTTTACTTTTCTATCAATATCATTAACAGTTATGGTAATATCTCCCTTCCCGTCATGATCCAGATCAACCGTTTTCGGTATTCCAAGTTTAAGATTCACTGTCCCGGAGGGATAGGAAAGAACAACGATATCAGTTACCGACTGCAAGTGTAGAAGTATTTTGCTGCTTCCTACCGGTACAAGGATACTATTTCCCTGTTTAAAGTATTTTTCAATAACCGAATCATTTACTTCATAAGTGGATTCATGGGAAGGAACGGCAGCTGGTTCCTGCTTTTTTTTCACTTTAGTACTTTTTACCCCGGTACCTTCCTGATGAGTCAGGTAAACAAATTTATAAAGCAGACCTCCGGCGACGGCGAGAACCAGAACAACAGCAATGATAAGAATCGCTGAAATTCGCGGGGGAGAAGATTCAAGCAGCTCTTCAATAGGGGCAGGCTGCTCCTGTAGCTTCATGTTTTTATAGAGTGTTACCATTTCATCTGAATCAAGTCCCAGATAGTCAGCATAATTATGCAGAAAACCGATAAGGTACGTATCTCCGGGAAATACTGAAAAATCTTCATCTTCCAAGGCACGCAGATACCTCTGCGCAATATTTGTTTCTCTTGAAACCTGTTCTATCGAGTAACCTTTATCTTCACGTACTTTTTTAAGTCTGTCACCAAGGGCTTCCATAATTACTGTCCCGGTTCAAAAAGAAAATTTTTCATCATATATGCTGACGGCGGCGGATCATACTGAAAACGCACATCCGGCAGATTCTGATTTATCCGTATATTGGTAAAATCGTACTGAAATGTTTCATAATTAATCGTTATACCTTTCATTCTGCGTATCATTCCGTCTGCAGAAATTGACATAATAATCTGCCGGTATCCTTCATCTGTTTTTCTCCAGACCAGATTCAGTTTTCGAACCATTTCCTTTGAACCTTCATCGAGCGGTACAGGATCCGGACCTTTAAGGTACGCAACACTGTAGCCCTGTTTCAAAAGTTCCAGCCCCTGCTCATTCGCCATTATTGCAAGAGAAGTATTATTGTGCTTTTTAAGCTCCTGCTCCATAACAACATTCTGATTTGGTATATAAATAATCAGTGTCTGTCCGTTTACATTGATAACCTGATCCTTCGGTTCTGAAAAGTTTATTCGCAGGAGATTAGGTGTCTTGTAAAAAAGGGTCCCCTTCATCTCACTCTTTTTTGTTGTTATAGTTATCCGCGCTGTATAATCCTTTATGGAACCGTATCCGGAAGAAATTGAGTCAAAGTATTTGGCAGCAGTAAGAATCTCCTGCCCGAAAACAACCGGAGTTCCAAGAATTAGAATTAACAGGAATAATAGACTGTATTTCTTTCTCATTTTCATCATCTTACTCATTGATGTAGCTTTGTCAAGATAAAAGATGTACGACATCTTTTACTCATCTTTTGCAAACTCAGAGGCAAGATACCTCAGATAATTTTCTGACAGTTTTAAGGGCTCTCCGCAGTCACGGCAGGTAAAATGATTGTCCTTTATCGATTCCATGGCACAGGATACACAGTACACCTTACCGCAGGAAGGGCACTTCCCTGCCGGAGAATCGGGATGCGGTTCTCCAAAAAGTTTTAATGTCCCTATTTCAGGAAGTACTTTCGGAACCCACCATTCATGATGGCAGATACTGCATTCGTATCTATCCATGGCAGCAGTACGGATTTCTTCCTGCAGCGCCTCAATCTGCTCTCTATTATATGAATCTGGAATCCGGTCAAGAAGTTCCTGCGCTTTTTTATAGTTATGCCGGGATACAAGAAACCGGGCATAGGCTGTTTTTACGGAAGCATCCTTCGGATCAAGTTTAAAAGCTTCCTGATACGCCATTTCAGCTCTCCGGAATTCCCCTTTCCTTTCCGCAATAAAGGCAATCTTCCGAAGGAGGGACGGTTCATTTTTTTCTGTCAGAAGCCGGGCAATAATTTCTTCCGCCTCGAGAAGTCTGTCCAGCTTTATAAGAATATCAGCGTAGTTTTCCTGATATATTCTCTTCCCCGGATCAATAGACTGTGCTCGGGAATAGGCCCGGGCAGCATCTTCAAATTTTCCTGCTTTTACCAGAAGGTTCCCCCGCTGATTCACCACCTCAGGATTTTCATCATCGTTAACGAGAGCAAAAGCTTCCTCAGTTTTCCCTGCCCGCATAAGTGCTTCTGAATAGTTAATGCGTACTTCACTGAGAGACGGATCCGTCTCAAAAGCACGTTTAAAAAACGAAAGCGCCCCTTCCAAATCATCGCCGTCCAGGGCAATAAGTCCCGCCAGATTCTGCACCCACGGATCACTGTCATTATATTCAAGGGCTTTCTGTAGCGCAAAAGTGCTGTCTTTCCCCAAAAGATACAGATTTTCCGCGTAACGGAACCAGTACAGATAGTATCCGGGCTCTTCCTCTACAACCTTGGCAAAAATGGTATCCGCTCTTTTACGGTCACCTCTATCAGCGCAGATAAGGGCATACAGAAAATCTATCGAACTATCCGCGCCACCGTTGTCTCTTAAGCGCTGAAAGACCTGAAACGCTTCCCCCGTTCTCCCGTCGTGAAAGAGCAGCTTTCCCCTATACATTTCAAGGACAGGGTCATCTGGAACAAGACGCTCCATATGAGAAAGAACATGCTGCAGCATATCAAAATCTTCCGTATTGAAGAAGCTCGAAGCAGCTTCCTTCAGCAGTTCCACCGCTCTTTCCGGTTTCCCTGTTTTTTCACAGGCACGGGCAGCATTTAAACGGTAGATTCCGTTCTCTCTATCAAGAGCGGCTGCCTGTTCGTAACAGATACCTGATGCATCAAAGTTTCCAAGAGCATCCTCAGCATTCCCCAGCAAATTCCATCCGAGAGGCTCCGCCTCCCATACTGCCGTAAAAGTTTTCAGAAATTCTTTCAACTGTAGAAACCTGTTCATCCGGTACAGGATACCTGCTTTTTCCAGAATAACATCTTTGTTGTCTGCACCATCGGGGAAACAGGATTCAACAGCCCTCAGAGCATCTTCTTCAAGATTGAGAAAATTATAGATCCTCGCCTCAAAGAGATAATCATCCTGTGCCGGACGGCGGGAAAGGTACGATTTCCGGAGCTGTATGAGAGCGGCGCTGTACTGCCCTATATCAAAGAAACGCCGGGCAAGATTTTTCCGGTTTATCCAGGGTATCCGCTCGTCTTTTACCCGTGTATCATAAAATTCCTCTACCTGCAGATCCCTTGATTCCACCTCCATACTGCGAAAAATGAACGCTGCAGTACTTCTGTCGTGATAATTCTGACCGGCGGCACCAATATACCCGGTATCCACCGTTTCATCATCAATCTCCCCCACCCATACATCATTTATAAAGAGAGTAAAAAAGGTCCTGTGGGCAGAAACGGTCAGGGTGATACTGTTCTCTCCGGGCTGAGCCTCATAGGAAGTCCAGGGGATAAGCGTCCTTGGCGTGCTGTTAAATACAACATCAAAACGGAACATACCCTCAGGAGAAACCATAACGTAATAGTAGGTGCCATCGTTCGCATAGCGGAATACAACTCCCGAAGAGGCATAACCGTTCTCAGTTGAGGGTTCAATTTCCACGGTAAGAACAAAATTACGGTACCGGTATGGCCTGCAAAGCGTCCAGGCGAAAATGTTCTTCCGCTTCAGGAATAACGAAAGACCGTCCTGTGTTATACGGGAACGGTAAGTCTCCTCTTCTTCTTCTGAAAAGGGAATATCCTTTCCACCGGCAAAATTGGTTCTCCAGTGTTCCTGAACGATGCTTTCAGGTTCGGGTTTTGATTGTTTCTTTCTAAAAGGCCACCACATAGATAGTATCAAAGTATATCAGAAACCCGCAGTACGTCCACCTCCCTCTATTGATTATTTTTTAACTATGTAATAACTTTTTATACGTAAGCCGGCGTGGCGAAATTGGTAGACGCAGCAGACTCAAAATCTGCCGGGGGCAACTCTGTATCGGTTCAACTCCGATCGCCGGTAATTGATGAAAAAAACAACGCTCAGTATCCTGTTTTTACTCGTTTCTCTATGGGGGTTTTCTGAAGAGCAGCCTCCTCAAAAAATCAGCTTCCTGCTGGGGGGCGGGTTCGGTTCTGCATTCAACATGTATGCTTCGACAAACACGGATACTATGACAGGAATAATAGATACAGGGAACTATTCCCGGGTGCCCCTTTACTTTGATATCTACGGCGGTATAAAAGTTTTTGATAACTTTAATGCGGTCCTTACCATCGCGGATATTTTCGAGCGGTTTATTTCATCCTCCAGCTATCTGCAGCTGAATATTCTGCAGCTTTACCCTTCCCTGCAGTACCTTACACCGGTAAAAGGACTTTCAGCCAGCGCGGGATGGGGGATAGGGCTTCTTGTTCCCTCAACAAATATAAGCTCGTACAATACCTCTTTAAATACTGTAGAACCGGGTTCCGTTTTTCAGCTTTCAGTAAAGTATCAGTTCTACCAGGTTAAGGGCCGCCTGCTTCCTGAAGCTGGCATCCGCCTCTCCCATTGTGAACTGATAAACAGCACTATCACTTCAATTATTCTCTTTGCCCATCTTTCCTGGCAATGAACACAGCTGAAGCTCTCCTCAAAGAAACAGAAAGGTTTGTTACCAGTACATCCTTCCTCCGTTTCTCTCCGTCTTCTGCAGCCGCCGTGTACAATCCCCTCATCTATGCAGCGGAACCCTATGCAGACTATATCAGGAAATTCGCGGCGGGAAAAAAGAGGGTTCTTTTTCTTGGGATGAATCCCGGGCCATGGGGGATGGCACAAACCGGAGTCCCCTTTGGAGAGATTGGAAGTGTTAAAAACTGGCTCGGTATAACCGGTGCAATCGGACATCCGGAAAAAGAGCATGAAAAAAGACCTATAACCGGATGGGAGTGCCGCCGCAGTGAAGTAAGCGGAAGACGGTTATGGGGTCTTATGAAGGAACGCTATGGTACACCTGAAGTGTTTTTTAAAGATCATTTTGTTGCAAACTACTGTCCCCTTGTTTTTATGGGGGAGACGGGAAAAAACATCACCCCCGACAAACTTCCCAAAAGAGAAAGGAATATTCTCTTTGAACACTGCGACAGACATCTTACCGCGGTACTCGGCATACTCGAGCCTGAATACCTTATCGGTATAGGTAAGTTCGCAGAAAAACAGCTTGCTTCAGTGGTCTCACAAGGGGCTGCAGGCAAATCTTCTCCGGTAGTTTCATCGATTATCCACCCAAGTCCGGCAAACCCCCGGGCAAACAAAGACTGGAAAGGAGAGGTAACCGCAAAACTTGTCACCCTTGGAGTCTGGGAAACATAACTCCCCCGCGGCTACCCCAGATAGCCCTTTTCCACAACGAGAGCCATAACGTAAGTTAAAATATCCTCTTCAATATCCTCAGCATATGCGTTTACCAGATCTCTTATTACCGTCCACTCCCCTTCATCAAGAGGGTCCTTTTTTGTA
This sequence comes from Spirochaetaceae bacterium, assembly GCA_015493635.1. Lineage (GTDB taxonomy): Bacteria > Spirochaetota > Spirochaetia > B11-G9 > B11-G9 > S145-15. The sequence goes on from WGCU01000040.1 coordinate 11,985, forward strand.
TCATACGCTTCGTTAAAAAGCTCAACCACATCCACTAGGTGATATGCAAGATTTCTGAGATTCTCAACCGTTTTCCCTGTCCGGGTCAGATAGTATCCATACAGATCTTTTCCCATCCCCTTTGGAAGTGTTGTCAATGACCGTACAAAAAGATCCTCAATCTTTTTTCTTTTTTCCTCTATGGAGGATTCCCCTTTCAACGCCTTTTCAATCCCCAGGTATAGTATGCGTGCTGAGCTCATTAATTCCTCCTGCTAATTCTCCAGTATGGTTATCTCAACCCTTCTGTTCTTCTTCATTCCTTCAGGTGTACTATTGTCGGCAACAGGGTTATCAGCCCCGAGACCGCGGATAACAATCTGCTCCCGGGGTTTTGCCCCGGACTCTATGAAGTACTGTGCGACTGCCGCCGCCCGTTCCCGGGACAGCTTCTTCCTTCCTTCCGGAGTACCGGCAAGCGCCGTATATCCGGTAACAAGAACATCCCGGCCGGGATATTTCTTCAACTTTTCCGCCAGCAGTTCAAGCTTCTTCTTTTCAGAATCAAGCAGATCCGCTGAATTAGCCGAAAAATGAATATTACTGAGGGTTATCGTAACTCCCTTATCCGTTGCGGTTACATTCATATCCTTTAAACGCGCTTTGTCAATACTTCCCTGAATATCGGTAACCATACGCTGCTTATCCATTTCAAGGGATTCAATCACCGAAGCCCTGGCAGTTCCTCTGAATGTATAAACGTTTCCCGACGAAAGATTAAACCGTATACTGAATTCCTCTTCATAGGAATAGGGCTTTCCTTCCTTATTATTCCAGAAAATAGTCTGATCCGAGTACCCCGTTACCTGAACCGGATAGAGACGGTACTTCCTGAAGGAAGCCGGGGTAATATATGAGATGGTATAGTATGCTGAAATAATATCATACTCTTTCCCGTCCTTCTTCCCCTTTCCCAGGTAGGTATACTTTACATGTATGGGGTAGCGGAAGGGTTCGGGAATACCGTAACCATTCCGGAGGTCATGAACTTCTGCCCCGTCACCGTACCAGGTCTCCCCTTCTGTACGTATATCTTTTCCACTGAACAGCGGTACATCACGTACTACCGGCATGAAATAACGCGCGTTGATTGTTATCTTTCCTCTGCTGTCGCGCCAGAACAGAGAATGATACTCCTGGGAAAGTTCATAGACATCCACATTCCCTTTCCTCTTCTCCGACGTTGAGAAGGTTGCATCAAGCATCCCTTTGCCATCCTGCACCTTTGTTACTTCTACCGAAATTTTATTAAGGATCTGGGCACTGTGATGATAACTGCCATTGACGTATACATTCTCGTTTACTTCTGATTTTATTTTATATTTCTCTCCCCACCGGTACTGATATTTAAATACTTCCCCGTTTACAGCAGACAGACCCGCAATCAGTAAAACCAGCAGAATAGTTATTTTTCTCCGCATTTTATCTCCTCCCGGTACATTCCGGTTAAAACTTGACAAATACCATAACTACTTATATCTTTACCTGTAAGTAACAAAAACAGCAGGATAGTATCGTGTTTTATAATGTCAGTCATCAGGTTTCTCTTAAAAAAACAGTTGAACTTCTGGTAAAATCCGGTTGTTCCTCAGTTACTCCCTTTCAATATACAGCATTTTCAGCTTTTTTCTCACGTAGAGACTTTGTTGCCAAATATTCCGCGGATGACGGCAAAAATTTTGCATTTCTGGCTCCTCTCCTCGTTACTGACCGGGAAAGCAGTACCTCCCCGGAAACACTCATCCTGACAGACAGCGTAGCAGAGCTTGAACGGATAAGAACTGACTTTCAAACACTTAAAAAATATGCTGCCGGTGTAAAAGATCCGGTTTTCCTCCGGGACGAAGAACCAATAAAACCTGAAATTAAGCACTTGGCAAAAAAACCTGCTATAATTGTCGGCACAACCAATCGTATAATTGATCATCTACGGCGAAACAACATAGAATTACAGAATCTTAAATATCTGGTTCTTGATATAACAGAAAACCAGAATAGGAATTTTTTTGATAAGGATGTCCTTTTTATTGCAACCAAAATATACCATCATGTGCGTACTGCTGTATTTCTCCCTCATGACCACATTCTGGATTCTCTTGAAAACATTGTAAAAAGACCTATAGTATCATCACAGGAGCGTAAAATGACAAATCTGAATGAAGAGAGTATTAAAAGAAAAATCGATGATTTTATTTCTATCATCAAGGAGAGCGAAGACCCTATACTGCTTAAAAGTTATCAAAAACTCATCAAGAAGAATGTCCCTTTCCACTTAAGAGGATACTTTTCCGCATTTCTTCTTAAAAGTATTCTGGGAGGCAGCACCCCTTCCCGTTCCTCTGCTCCCGGCACCATTGCACCGGGCACAATGCAGACCCTTTTTATAAATATAGGGAAAACCCGCCGGGTATATCCTAACGATCTTTCCCGCTTTTTCCAAAAATCCCTGGAGCTTACACCGGATAAGATAGGACCAATCAAAGTCCTCGCAAATTATTCTTTTATAGATATCAATAAAGATGCGGCAGAAGATGCAGTGGCCAAGCTGGACGGAACGACATACCGGGGAAAAAAGATTACCGTCAACTTTGCCAGAAAGAAGGGAGAATAAGGAAGCCATTACCTGAGTAAATAGGTTATTCCTACAAAGAAAAGCACTCCATTAACAAGAAAGTCCGCAAGAATGGCTGTGCTGGATAAAATTTCAAGTTTTAACGCCTTTTTTTCACTCTTTTCCGCCAGCGTAAGAGGATTCCCCGGAATAAGTATATTTTCTGCCATGGGGTCAGGGCTGCGGCGGATTACTTCTCCATCCGAATCTTTAACCTGAAACAGATAGAAATCATCTTCTAAAAAAGATGTTTTACGTACGGTAAAATCGGTGCTGTACCTCTCCATTTCTCCTGCCCCGCATTTTTTCATTTCATACTGTGCCTCTGACAGCGATAGAGAGACCCTGCTGACAGATTCATAAAGCGATTCTTCGGCGAAAAAGCTCAAGGGGAGTTTAACAAGATCACGTTGAGCTCTCAACATTCGTGCTTTCTTCCATAAGTACCGGTATACATAGTAAAAACCCAGCCCCGGCGGAGAAAAAAGCAGCAGAGGAACAAGACTCAGGAGCAGAGCGATTCCTGCAGGGAACTGCATATATGATTTTTGGAGGAGAATATAAAAATAGATAAAGAGAGAAAAAGAACCAACGGTCAGAGATCCCGGAGTTGCCGGGTTCCAGTACTCATTCCGCTGTCTGCCCGTCCAGATAGCCTGGCTGAAGAAGGCTTCATCACTACAGTCGTAGATAACGACAAACAGTTTAGCATCAGGAGTTTCTACAAAGCATGTTTTCCCGTTCTTTCTGATTATACTTCCAAAAACAAACATCCGTGTCCCTTCAGAGAGGGAAAAAATCCGGTCCCACTTTATTTTGCGCGGGGTTTCATCGGGATATCCCGCTTCTCCAATAGGAGAAGAGAGGTGAGGTGCCGACGGAAGAATATAAAGAGAAACACGGGACATATCAACACTGACAGAGAGATTATTACCGGACAGCCATAGCTCAGATTCTCCCTGAAGCGCCTGCAGAGACCCGAAAAATCGGTATGTTTCCCCCGGGATAGGTGCTTCGGTATGCAGACGGGCGTAATTCAAAAGCGGGCTGGAAACAGAAGAGATCATTCTTTTCCTGAAATTTCTCCATTGGTGACGTACAGCAAAGGCTCCAATTCCGGGAACAAGGAAATAGAAAACCACCGCAATAGCACTGATAAAAAAGAGATGTTTATAAACTAAAACTTGTAAAATCATACCATTTGCCTTACACTAAATAGTATCATGGTAGAAAGAATTGTTATAGAACCATTTAATGAAAACGCCTACGTTTTCTCTGAATGGAAGAAAGAGTGTATCCTTATTGATCCCGGAGGGGAACCTGATAAAATAATTTCCCACATGGTTGGAAAGAATCTTAAACCCCGGGGAATTGTGTGTACCCACGGTCACCTTGATCATATCGGAGGGATTCTCCGGATAAAAGATTTTTATCTGGACAAAGGGATAATACTGAAAGTAGCAGTACATACAGAGGACAGACCGTTCTTTGGCCCTGAAGCCAAAGAAATGCACAGACAAAGCATGAAAGGGATCCCGGAGTCTCTCCTGGACGAACTGAACATACCCCTTCATTCAATTCCTGATGCTGATATTCTTCTTAAAGAGGGAGATTTTCTTTTTGACTCACAGCTGGTAGTTATCCATACGCCGGGACATACACCGGGGAGTATTTCCCTGTACTGTGAATCCCAGAACTTCCTTTTTTCAGGAGACACACTTTTTTTTGAAAATGTCGGGAGAACTGATTTGCCGGGAGGGAACAGGGAATCGCTCCTTGAAAGTATAAAAGAAAAACTCTTTACCCTTCCCGATGAAACAAGAGTTATGCCGGGGCACGGCCCGCTTACAACTATAGAACGGGAAAAAAAGAATAATCCTTTTGTAAGTTAGACAAGACCGTTAACGAGGAGTCCTTTAAGACTCATAGCCGGCGTATAGGGTTTACGGGAACCAAGAAGCGTTTTAAGCTGGTCAGAATAACGGGCAACAAGCGCATCAGCTTTTTCCGGCGGAAGGCTGGAAAGGACGGGTTTTCCGGAAAGCGGTAATTTTCCTTCTCCTGAAAGAATATCAATAAGGGTATCAAGAGCCCGCAGACGGGTAATTGAAAACCCTTCGGAAGTGTTGGTGAAGGGAAGCGGCATAAGAGTGATATGTTTTAATCCCGTGTATTGGGCAGCAGAAGCAGGGACAGCCATATTTATACGTCCTGATCCGCTGCTTGCCCGGACAATACTGTTAAGTGATATTCCTGCTGTTTCCATCTTCCTTCTCCACTAATAATTTCGGAAAAAGGAAAAAAAAGTTTAGGATTTTAATTTACGTTCATCACTGCTTTTGCAGTCAATGCACATAAGAGCATAGGGGATTGCTTCAAGACGTTCAGTGGGTATTTTTTTACCACAGCGCATACATACGCCGTATCTTCCGTTTTTTATCCGGGAAAGCGCAGATTCTATCAGTTTAAGCCGTTTTACATCGCTGGCATTGAGGGCCTGCAGCGTCTTCTTGTCAATATCACCGGCAGCAACATCAGCAAGATCTTTTGGAGCCATATCTTCCACAATAGTTTCAAATTCCTTGTTCTCGGATATGAGAGCCCGTATAATATCCTCTTTCGATTTGAGCAGCAGATTTTTCATTCTTTCTTCAAATACTTTATCCATATAAACCCCTCATGATGCAGAAGTGAATGAATTTGTATTAATATACTAAAAAAGTCAACTCCTTGACAATTTTTTTTGATTATTTTACTATTGGTTCAAATTAAGGGCTCTGGAGGATCTGTGGCTAAAGAAGAAGCGATTGAGGTGGAAGGAATTGTTAAGGAATCCCTTCCCAATACAATGTTTAAAGTAGAAATAAAAAGCGGTCATCTTATTCTGGCACATCTTTCAGGTAAAATGCGCAAACATTACATACGTATCGTTCCCGGAGACAAAGTCCGTGTTGCCCTTTCCCCTTACGATCTCACCCGGGGAAGAATAATTTACCGGGAGAGGTAATCCCGTTAATCCTGTTTCCTTATAAGAACCCACGTTGCTCCTGATCCGCCATGATGCTTATCTGCCTTTCCGGTCTTCCCGGCTTTTCTGCATGAATCAAGGTATTCTTTCAGCCAGGTTCCGAGCACAGGGCCATCCTTTGAATGATTACCCTTTCCATGAATAACAAGAACTTTCCGGAATCCTTCACGGGATGCTTCATTAAAAAAGAGATCAAGCGCAGCACGGGCTTCGGGAACAGTCATCCCATGAAGATCAATAACATCGTCAATATTCATTCTCTCCGGATCAGGCGGCTGCTTACTGCTGTTTCTGTTACCGCTATCTTTATCCTGAAAGTTTTTCCAGGCATAATCAGAATCAAGTATCTTCCCAAAATCCATCATTCAATACCTGTCAAAACTTTATATGGATCACTTTTACCGCCAAAAATGAAAAGATTATCCCTTTTAACCCAGCCTTTTACCCCGATGCCATTTTCAATAAAAATATACCCACCCGATGAGTTGACGACACTGACCGTTTCGCCTTCCTTCAAGGTAAATCCTGTTGCGGAACTGTCCCGCGGTATTTTTTTTACCTCTACCGTTCCATATCTGGCGATACCGTACTGACAGTGCCATTGATACGCAGAGTGGATCAATCCCCCCAGAGTAATGACACTCAAACCAAATAAAAGAACCATACCAATAAAGTATATATTTTTTTTTCTTATAAAATAAAATACACCGATGAAGGCTCCGGCATTAAGAAGAATGGACAGGATAAACAAATAGGTATCAGGGTATATACTGACGGGAATAGAAACAGGATATTTTACTCCTGCTGCTTTTTCAATAATATGGAGGAGGGATGCATATTTCTTTTTTAACGGACTGTAACGGACAGCAATCTGTGCGGCATACACAGACTTCCCTGTCATACCCATCTTGTAGTAGTTTAATGCAAGATCATAATAGAGAGAGGAACTTCCGGGATATTCTTTCAACGCATCCAGATACATTCCTGAAGCCTGTAGATATGCACCCTTTTCATAGAAAGATATTCCGTCTTTCACTGTCGAAGCGCTCAGTCTGCTTCCTGCCAATGAAATCAGAACAAGCAAAATAAGTGTTGCTTTTTTCTTCCCGGCAAAAAAGAAAACAAGAAAAACGAGGGGCCCGGGGAGCAGCCAGAGGTAATTTGCAGCATCAAGATATCTCCCTGCTTTCACATGAGAGGAAGACCCTGCTACCGTTTCAGGAGAAAACGATGAGAGAGGGTCACTGGATTCCCCTGAATTCGAAGCACTGCCTGATACCCGGACGGATACTGTCCTCCCAGGGATTGACTCTACACGGCCGGTACCAGAATTCATAAAGGGGAAAGGAGGAACCTCAATAACCTTTTCTCCTTCTGAAGAAGCTGTGTAGGTAAACACTTTTCCCCGTTTTCCGATATACCCCTCAAGACTTCCTGAATAATGCTGCGTATCTTTTTCTCCAATTAATGTCAGTCCCTTTACGTTAAGCCGGGGTATTTCGAGATAATTAAGATTCCCTGTTCCTTCGACCTCTACTGAGACAGTAACTGTTCCGTTTACTTCAAGGGTGTCCGGATGAACCGTAAACTCACGTTTAAAATCCCCTATGGCACCGGTGGAACGAATACTTTCAGGAGGAGCGTTGATGGTAAGATACAGAGGATGTGAAAAAGATGTTATTCCGTTTCCCGAAATCCTTATCTTCGGTATTTTTACTTTACCCGGACGGGAGGGAGTATAAAGATATCCAGCAACGGGAATAGTATAAAGCTTCTTTGGACCTATCTGTACATCGGTAATCGGGCCGGGGTCATCTACACGGGTAAACAAGCCGTTCGATGGTAGAGGAACCCCCACCTTGTCAAAGATCATAATATCAGGCAAATTTTCCACAACAGCTACAAGCGGAACAGCCTGCCCTGTGTAAAAAGTTTTTCCTTTCAGTACCCAGGAACTATCAAAAGGAATGTAGATCTTCTTATTCTTGTAGATTCCGACACTGACAATTTTCGGAACAGTCACAAAAGCACCTCTGGGTGTTTTTATTTTAAAAGAACCGAGAATATATCTTCCTGTCTTTAACGCTGCAAAGGTGTAGGTAATCTTTGTTTTCTTTTTTGATTTTCCCGTCTCCGAGGCCAGATAATAACTCCGCACATACGGCCCCCTGACAAGCTTGAGAGCTATAGGGAAATCAGGAGCAGTTATACCAACCGAAGAGGGGTTATCGTAGTCCAGATAGATAATATAGGTAAACTGATACCCTTTTCTGACAGGATCAGGATGTAATTCTTCTATAAGATCCTCCGAATACCCTGACAAAGGAGCGGCAGCAAGAGAAAATAAAACCAATAAAACCATCAGTATGTTTCTACCAGTCATTTACTTTCCCCCCGGGAGTATCCCCCCCTCCTTTTTCCGGCGCAAGTGAATTCTCCTCAAACCGTTTTACAAAATCAAGAACCCGCATGGCATCATCTTTCTTATTGCTCTTTGCTGATATTTGTACCGGTCCCGTTTTCGTTGATCCGCTTTTCCTTACACTCATTTTCAGGAGACAGTATTCAAGATCAATTTTAGTGCTGATATCAGAAGCATCAATCTTCAGGGCATCTTTAAAAGAAACGTACGCGTCTTCGTATCTGCTCATTTCAAAAAGGAGAACACCTCTATTGAAGTATGAAGCAAATTTTACGTCTCTGTTCGATGATTTTACCGAAACATTCCATTTATCAAGAGCGGAGGAAGTCTCCCCCAACGCGTAATACACGTTTCCTAGATTGTACGAGATATAATCGGTGAATCTTCCCGAAGCAGCCGCGTTTAGGTACATGAGATTTGCATCCTGATAATCTCCCCGTGTATAGGCATAGTTCCCTGAAAAAACCTTCACATACATCCCCGGATTCCTGCAGGAAACAGAAATAAGGCTAAAACCTGCCAGTAACAGGGCTAAAAAACGCTTTTCCATGGAATTATCCTTATTAAAATATAGAGGAATAAAAAAACAAGCGCAAACGAAAGGGGAAGGAGGTACGAATCATTCCGGACGACTTCAACCCGGGAAGGAGAAATTTCAGATCTAAGGACTTTCATTACTCCTGAAAAGGCAGAAGGATCTGCCAGATTAAAGTAATGACCTCCTGTTTCAACTGCAAAGTACTTTAGCACCGTTTCATCCAGTTTTGAAATAACAGGCTTTCCCTCTTTATCACGTATGGGCAATTCTTTCCCTTCAATGGTTCCGGCACCTATGACAATGGTATCAATTTCCTTCTCTTTCAGCAGTTTAACTGTTTCATTAAGTTTTCCGGATAAAGCCCCGCCGTCAGTAAACAGAAGAATAAACCGTCTTCTATCATCTCCTGCGGGGAAAGAAACTGCTGCTGTTTTTACCCCTTCTTCTATATTTGTACCCTTTGAAGTCAAAATAGCAGGCGAAAGAGAGGCAATTCTATTTAAAACAGCTTCACTATCCTCGGTTACCGGGGCTATCCTAACACCTCGGCCCTTAAATACAACAATTCCATAACGCTCGGCAGGCAGTTCTCCCATTATACTCTTGGCAAAAAGTAAAGATCTTTTTAACCGACCTGGAGGGATATCATCACTGAGCATACTTCGTGAAATGTCAAAGGTAAAGACAATATCACCTTTGGGGGGGAGATCTGTAATTTTTCTGCTTTTACTGACAAACCCGGCAAGAGCAAAAACAGTTAAAAGCATAAATAAAATAAAAACAAGAGAGGAAAAAAACCATCTCAGCAGATACACGTCATGCAGCTGCTGTTTTCCCCACTTGCCTTCTGTCTGGAAAAGGTCATGTTTTCCTGTACGGAAGTTCTTAAAAAAGAGATAGGAAACAGGGATAATAAGGAGCAGAAACCATAAATTATCAGGATAGTAGATCACTATACTACCTCCCGAAGGAGCCATTTACGAATAAAAAAATTGTACAGAACAAGAAGAAATCCAATGAGGATAATCTCCCGGTGAACCGGCTTTGTTTCAATCTTCACCCGGGACCGCATCTCTATTCTCTCAAGAGAATCTATAGAAGAAATAACGTTTTTCAATGCTCCCGGAGTAGCCGCAGAGAAGAAATTCCCCTTTGTCGATTCCGCAATCTTTTTTAAAAGTGCAGCATCATAGACTCCCTCATACATTCCCTTGAAGGTTTTTCCGGTACGGGGATCGGTATACTCAAGAGGAACTTCTCCGTTTGTTCCAAGACCAATGGTAAATATTTTTACCCCCAGGGAAGCGGCAATCTCCGCGGCAGTCTCCGGCGTTATTTCTCCGGCATTATTTTCTCCGTCAGTAAGAAGAATAATAATTTTCTCTTTTGCAGTACTGTTTTTTAAATGAAGACAGGCAATAGCAATACCCATGCCTATGGCAGTACCGTTACCCAGCTCCATTACTTTTAAAGAATGAAGCTGCTGTAGAAAAAAAGAGTAATCCAGGGTGGGAGGAACTTCCAGTACCGCATCCTTTCCAAATCCCACAAGCCCCACCGGGTCATGATCCCTGCCCTTTACAAAAGATTCTATAACCTTGACAGCCGCTTCAAACCGGTTGTCCGGAGAGAAATCCCTGGCAGCCATACTCGGAGATTCATCAAGAACAAACATGATATCGATACCCCTCGTAAGGTAAATCTTCTTTCTTTTTACCAGCTCAGGACCGGAAAGCGCAAGAATAAAGAGCGTCACCCCAACCCAGAAAGCCAGTGTTCCGGTAACTAACAAGATGCGCGTAAGACCAAAACCCGGTCTGAATATTTCCTTCTGCCAGATGGTAAAAGAAAAGGGGAATCTCCCTCCCCGGCCCGGCCAGAAATGACGCAGATAGATAAGGGGAGGAACAAACGAAAGGAGGAGAAGGAGCCCTGGATGAATAAAGGTGATCATTGTACGCTCTTCCCCCCGGTTGATTCCTCAATACTCTTTTCTATTGACAGAACTGATTCTTTTACAATGCCCAGATCGTGCTCTTTTCTCCTGCTGCTGACCGTGACACCTCCAAATTTTATGGAATCTGAAAATATAACCATTGCTGCAGCGGAACGTACCATTGTTTTATCTTTTATAACTTTACCAAGATTCCTGCCGAAATCAGTTGAGGTAGTTGTCATAAAATCGATACCTGTACGCTGGGACAGATACTTTCTGTATGCATCAGAAAGCTTAAAATAGAACTGCCTGCTGCTTATCCGGTCCCTCTCCTCCTGCAGCACTTTCAGTACTTTGAGCAGCTGTTTTTTCGGTCTTCTCCCCCGCCGTGATGCAGCCGCACGGTGAATCTTCTTTTTTAACGTTCCGGCAAAACCGAGAATAAATACCGGCCCGACAAATAAAAAGGCAATAATAATACCAAGAAGAAGCTTTGTTCCTGGAATCAGCAGGGGTTTTTTGATACCTTTAAACACTATCGTACCATCTTCCAGAACAGACGCGGTATGTATTTTAACCGAATCGAGGAGTGTATCTCCCAGTTTCAATGGAGGGAGGGTCCGGGTTCCCGGAGCATAGGGAGTAAAAGCAATACGCAGAGAAACAGTTCCTTTTCCTTTCTTCAGCGTAACAGCATCATACGTCAGCCATTCGGATAGGGGAAGCTCTTCAGGCAGCTTGATAAGCTTACCTTTTTCAGGCTGAAGCGTAACCCGGAGTTCAACTTTATCCCCCACATAGAATACTTTAGGAAGGAAGACTACATCTTTTACCTTTAACCCCGTATCAGAAAAAACAAAGCCGCTCCTTATCAGGAAAAAAGCAGTAAGCATGAGAAATAAAGTGATTTTTCTCAATGTTTCTTCCTCCGGGAAAAGAAGGAAAGGAGTCGTAATACGGGATCATCACTGGTACTTATCTCAAGGGTAGGAATACCTCTTCTCAGACATTCTCTTCTCCAGAAGATGTCATTTGTTTCCCAGAATTCACGGTAGTCGGTACGGAACTTCCGGGAGTGACCCACTCCGTAAATTGTTGCCCCTGTTTCCGGATCCACCAGCTCAATGAGACCTGAAAAAGGAAACTCAAGATCCGAAGGGTCAGTTATTTTAAGTGCGATAAGATCATGTTTTTTCCCCAGCATGGACAGCTCTTTCCAGCATGGGGGCGTACGGAAGTCAGACAGTATAATACAGATTCCTCTCCTGTTTAACGACTCATAGACAGTACGGATGGCTTTTTTAAGATCAGAACCTTTTCCCTTGGCTTTCAGATTCATTCCGTCTTCTATTAATCGAAAAACCTGCTTTTTCCCTTTCATGGGAGGAACCCATTTTTCAATCCTGTCAGAAAAAAAAACAGCACCCACTTTATCATTGTTATGTACAGCTGAAAATGCCAGAAGCGAAGAAAGTATCGCGGCTGTGTCCTGTTTTCTGAATTTACCCGATCCTGCCCTGAGAGAGGCGGAAATATCCACAATAAGAAAGAGAACAATCTCCCTCTCTTCCCTGAACGTTTTTGTGTAGGGAGCTCCGAGCCGGGACGTAACATTCCAATCTATAAACCGGGCATCATCACCCTCGGCATATTCCCGTACTTCATCAAACTCCAGTCCCGGACCTTTAAATACCGAGCGGTAATTTCCCGAGAGAAATCCGTCAACCAGTCTGGAAGAAACGAGCGGCAGATTCCGTATTTTTGCAAAAAGTTCAAGATTATTCATACAACTTAAGGAACAGGGACAACTTTAAGCATCTGACTTATCACATCATCGGCAGTAAGTTCTTCCGATTCGGCTTCATACGACAGGACTATCCGGTGACGCAGAACATCATACACAACAGATTTTACATCATCGGGGATGACAAACGTTCTTCCTTCAAAGAGAGCGTGAACCTTGGCACACCGGTACAGAAAGAGGGTTGCTCTTGTTGATGCACCGTAATCGATAAACCGGGAGTAAGACCGCAATCCTCCCTCTTTTGCCCGTGATGCGGCAATAACAGCAACAATGTACTCCTCTATCCGTTCATCGACAAGTATATCCTGAGCTGCTTGTTTCAGTTCCCCCAACTGCCGCAGGGAAAGGGTTTTCTTTACGGAGATTTTTTTATCAACTCCCATCCTGCGGAGGATGACAAGCTCTTCCTCCTGCGATGGATAGACAACTTTTAGCTTCATGATGAATCTGTCAAGCTGTGCTTCCGGAAGAGGATAGGTTCCTTCCTGTTCAATAGGGTTCTGGGTAGCCATAACAAAAAAAGGATCCGGCAATGGGTAGGTCTGATCGCCGATGGTTACCTGGCGTTCCTCCATTGCTTCCAACAGGGCGGACTGGACTTTGGCGGGAGCTCTGTTCACCTCATCCGCGAGAATGATATTTGAAAACACCGGTCCTTTCCGGGCAACGAACTCCTGGGTCTGTTGCCGGTAGATAAGCGTTCCGATTAAATCCGCAGGCAGAAGATCGGGAGTAAACTGAATCCGCTTAAAGCCTGTATCAATTACTTCGGAGAGGGTTTTTACCGTCAGTGTTTTTGCAAGACCGGGGACTCCTTCCAGAAGAACATGCCCCTCAGCGATAAGTGCCATAAGAATACCGTCTATCATGGCGTTCTGGCCTATGACTCTCCTATTAATCTCTTTTCTGCATGAATCAATATATTTTGATGATATGGCAATCCGCTCTTCAAGTTCTTTCAACATCTTGTTCCCCGTAAACATTTGGCACTATAATATCATGTATGATACAATCAATAAGGACAGAGTGTAAACATGATTTATGTAAATTATCACAGTCATTCCACATACTGCGACGGTAAAGGCAGTCTGGAGGATTACGTAACCGAAGCCCTGAAACAGAATTTAACAGTTCTGGGTTTTTCCAGTCATGCCCCTCTCCCTTTTCCCAACGACTGGACAATGAAAAAGTCCGCTCTAAAAGCTTACCTTACAGAAGCCGCCCAGTTAAAAAAGAAATACAGAGACCGGATAGAGCTGTATACAGGACTTGAAATTGACTATATCAGCGGACTCATGGCACCGTCGGATCCTTTTTATGCTTCTCTTGATCTCGACTTTATTATCGGTTCCGTCCATGTGCTTAAGGATACATCAACAGGAGAGTATCCGGGAATTGATTATACTGACAAGGATATGGACCAGCTTCTTGCCGGCAGCTTTGACGGAGACTCAAGACGTCTCGTCCGGACATACTACTCCAGAGTCCGGTCAATGATACAAAAGGGAGGTTTTACCTTTCTTGGACACATGGACGTTGTCAAAAAGACAAATATAAACTCTAAATACTTTGATGAGCATGAACCCTGGTACTATGAAGAAATTCTTCATACACTGGATGCGGTCCAGTCCGCGGGAATTATGATGGAAGTCAATACCGGAAACAGCAGATGGCAGGGAATTGAATCAATCTACCCCTCTCCATGGATCATAAAACTATGCAGAGAAAGGGAAATCCCCCTTGTGCTGAACTCCGATGCGCATCTTCCCGGAAGGCTGACTGTACACTTCGATAGGGCACTGGAAATTCTTAAAGATGCGGGATACCGGGAAACCATGGTACTGAGGGAAGGGGAATGGAGACCGGAAAAACTGGAATAAAGGAATAAACGATGGAAGATCAGGAAAAGAGAATTCATGAACTTGAAAATGAAATCAAAAGTCTGAAAGATGTCCGGAAAACCCTGAGGCATAATTTCCAGGGGATGGTGCAGCTCCTCGTTGAAACAATATCCTTAAGCAACCGGTTTTTAGGCGGGCATCTAAAACGGACATCCGTTATGATTAAGTCTTTCCTTGAAAAGCAGAACCTCCCCAAAGATTCTGTTTTCTTCGCTTACTATGCCGCATTGCTCCACGATATAGGACTTGTAGGGGAGGATGCGGTTATTATTGAAAAGCCCAGAGCAGAACTAAGCGAAGAAGAGGAGAAACTTTTTTTACTGCACCCCGTCCGGGGGTATGAAATTGTAAACTCCATCTATAATTTGAAACGTATAGCTGCCAGCATCCGTGCCCACCATGAAAACTATGATGGTACCGGGTTCCCTGACAAACTCATCGGCAGGGAAATTCCAGAAGTATCCCGGCTTCTCCATATAGTGGACGACTTCGATCACTACCGGTTTAAATACAACTCCACACCGAAAGAAGCTGTTGCAAAACTGCTTGACGGAGCGGGTACTGTCTACGATCCGGAAATGGTTAATCAGTTTGAATCTTTTATCAACCTCTACTATCAGGATACATCCCATACTGCAAAAACGGTTAATCTTGACAGACTGGAATCCGGAATGTACCTTGATGAGGATATCATTCTGTCAAACGGAGTACTTCTTGCACCGAAAGGAATAATACTGGACAACCTTGCCGTTGCCAAAATACATTCATTCTCTTCAATGATCAGGGGCGGCCATGTGATCAGGGTTATCTATTAAGAACATCGTCCATCTGCAGAATTACTGCTATCTTTCCAGCTACTTCCTGAAGGTCCTTAACAAGGTGCATCATCCTTTCCCGGGTCAAGTGTGAAGATGAACCGGAAAAACTCACTGCACCGTAAAAATTTATCCGTTTCACATAGAGAGGAACACCAACACAGGACAACCCGAGCTCCATCTCTTCCTGTTCAAGACTGAATCCATTGCTTTTGACATCCTCAATCTGTTGAAGCAGTTTTTTCTTGTCCGTAATGGTGTGTGGGGTCAGGGGGGTAAGGCTGATATGCTTGATAATTTCATCCCGTTTATAATCAGGAAGCGCAGAAAGAACCGCTTTTCCAAGTGCGGTACTGTGAAAGGGGAGTCTGTCTCCCAGACGGGCACGCATCTGAAGCCCCCGTGAACTTTCAACTTTATCAAGATACAGTGCCGCCCCGTTGATGAGACCCGCAAAACTCAGCGTTTCATTTACGGTGCTGCTGCAGTTATAAACAAGGGGATGCACCCGTTCAACAATCCTGCTCTGTATATCCACCTGATGACCAAGAGAGAAAAGCTCCATCCCCAGAAACCAGCTTCCATTTCTTCTTTCCAGAAGATTTAGGGATTCAAGTGTTTCCAGATAACGGAACATCGTTGTTTTATTCATTGCAAGATGCCGTCCGAGTTCACTTAACGTAAGCTCTCCCTGATGATCTGCAACATACCGGATTATGGCAAACGCTTTTTTAACAGAGCTGCTCATCGTCCTGTTTCTCTACGTTTCATTATTTGTACCTCAGTTCGTTTATACGTAACATACTATCCCATAATTGCCTTCAAGGGAAGAGAAAAACTAATTTTATTGACCACGGCAGGGATCCTTAAGTATATTGGATGAATATGATACATTAAGGATGCCTCAGCATGTTACGTCTTACACGATATCTCAAACCGTACCTTCTTCTTATCATTTTTACTGTTGTTCTTCTTTTTATCCAGGCATATGCAAACCTTGCGCTGCCGGATTACATGTCTGATATTGTCAATATTGGGATACAGCAGGGGGGAGTTGAGAATGCAGTACCTCTTGCTGTCAGTAAAAAGAAGATGGATATGCTTCTTCTTTTTATGAAACCCGGAGAAGCAAAACAGGTCCTTTCGGACTACAGCCTGATTGACACAAAGAGTCCGGATTTTAAACAGAATGTATTGAAATATCCCGCACTGCGCTCCGAAGCAGTGTACGTACGGAAAAATATTCAGTCTAAAGAGATACAGGCCCTGAATCCCGTTATGGGAAAGGCTTGGGTCATTGTTTCAGGCGGTAACCGGCCTGCTTTTGCTAAAAAGGGATTTGATCCGGCAAAACTGCTTAAGGGGATGAGTGAAAACGAACGGACTCTCATTATGCAGAAAATAATGGATAAGATTAATTCCATGAGCCCCAAAATGATCATTCAAGCAGCGTCCATACCTATACGGCAGGAGTACGATGCCCTCGGCATGGACAAGGCCCGGCTTTCCATTCAGTATATGTATCACACAGGCGCCTTGATGCTCCTTCTCACCCTCATTTCAGCTCTCGCTGCCATTACCACAGGACTCCTTTCAGCCAGAATTGCCGTAGGCTTCGCGCGGGATCTGCGTGCCGCGCTTTTTACCCGGGTAGAGAATTTCAGTGCCGCCGAGTTTGATACCTTTTCAACCGCCTCTCTTATAACCCGCTCCACCAATGATATCATGCAGATTCAGACGGCTCTTGTCATGCTTGTCAGTCGTGCTTTCTATGCTCCCATTATCGGTATCGGGGGCATTATCCGTGCGGTGGGGAAAAGCACGTCCATGTGGTGGATCATTGCTCTTGCTGTCGGAATCCTTATAATGGTTATCTTTTCAATCTATAAAGTTATCGTTCCAAAGTTCAAAGTCATGCAGAAGCTTATGGATAAACTGAATCTTGTCGGCAGGGAGATTCTTTCCGGTATGATGGTTATCCGTGCTTTTAACATGGAAACCCACGAAGAAAAGCGGTTTGACGGAACAAACAGGGATCTGACACAAACCATGCTGTCTATCAACAGGGTCATCGTTGTCCTTATGCCTGTTCTTATTCTTATCATGAACGGAATCTCCCTTCTCATTATATGGATAGGGGCAAAACAGGTGGCCGCTTCATCGATGCAGGTAGGGGACATGATGGCGTTTATGCAGTACGCCATGCAGATTGTCTTTGCATTTCTTATGCTCTCCATGATGTTCATCATGATTCCCCGGGCGGCTGTTTCCGGTGGCAGGGTCGCTGAAGTTCTTGAAACAGCACCTTCCGTTACCGACCCGGAAGAACCGGAGTCTTTTGGAACCGGTTTTGACGGTACGGTGGAATTCCGCGGCGTATCATTCCGATACCCGGGTGCAGAAGAAGACGCTCTCCACGATATATCGTTTACCGTTAAAAAAGGGGAAACAACCGCTATTATAGGTGCAACCGGATCGGGAAAAAGCACCATTGTCCATCTTATCCCCCGGTTTTACGATGTTTCTACAGGCACAGTTTTTGTCGGAGGAAAGGATGTAAGACGGGTAACACAGCATGAACTTCGGGACAAAATCGGATACGTCCCCCAGAAATCAACGCTGTTTTCAGGTACCATCAGGGAAAATCTACAGTATGGTGATGAGAACGCAAAGGAAGAAAAACTAATGGAGGCAGCTGAACTTGCTCAGATATCAGATTTCATACACTCATCACCGGACGGTATGGATTCTGAAATATCCCAGGCGGGAGTAAATGTCTCAGGAGGACAGAAGCAGCGTCTCTCCATTGCAAGAACCGTTGTAAAAAACCCTCCTATCTATATTTTTGATGACAGTTTCTCCGCCCTTGACTTTAAAACTGATGCTGAAATACGGCAAGCATTAAAAATACACGCCCGCTCAAGCAGTATTATTATCGTTGCCCAGAGAGTTGCAACCGTTAAACAGGCGCAGCAGATTATTGTCCTCGATGAAGGCCGGATTGTCGGCAAAGGGACACATAAAGAGCTTATGGAAACCTGCCGGCCGTACCGGGAAATTGCCATGTCCCAGCTTACCATGGAGGAACTCGCATGAACACAAAATCAACACCGCGACCCATGTCCGGCAGAGGCATGATGGGACGGCACATGGGAATGAACAGCGGAGAAAAGGCAAAGAATTTCAAGGGAACCATGAAGAAACTCATTCAGTACCTTGGGGAATACAAACTTACCATAACCCTTACGCTTCTCGTTGCGGCAGGATCGACGGTATTTTCAATAATCGGACCAAAAACATTGGGAAAAGCAACCACA
Organism: Spirochaetaceae bacterium; assembly: GCA_015493635.1. Taxonomy (GTDB): domain Bacteria; phylum Spirochaetota; class Spirochaetia; order B11-G9; family B11-G9; genus S145-15. The sequence continues at coordinate 30,396 of WGCU01000040.1, forward strand.
AAACTTTTTGAAGGCGCTATTTCCCAGATAACCGGAACAGGAACCATAGATTTCGGATATATCGGCCGGATTATTCTTATCGTACTCGGTCTGTATCTTTGCTCGGCACTGTTCAGATATGTACAAGGCTGGATAATGGCAGGAATCTCGGTAAAGATAACCTACCGCTTCAGACGTGATATAGCGGAAAAGATAAACAGGATGCCTCTTAAATATTTTGACGGAACAAGCCATGGTGAGGTACTCTCCCGAATTACCAACGACGTGGATACCATAAACAGAACGTTAAGTCAGAGTATGTCCCAGATTGTTACATCCCTGGCTACCGTAATCGGTATCCTTGTCATGATGCTGTCCATCAGCTGGCAGATGACCCTTATTGCTCTTACCATTATACCTGTCTCCATGCTTATTGTAAGCATCATAATCAAACAGTCACAGAAATACTTTAAAATTCAACAGGAATATATCGGGCACCTTAACGGACATGTGGAAGAAATGTACGGCGGCCATACGGTGATGAAGGCGTTTAACGGGGAACAGAAAAGTATTGACAAATTTCAGGTTCTCAACAGTACCATGTACAAAGTCGGCTGGAAGGCTCAGTTCCTTTCCAGAATGATGATGCCGATAATGACCGTTGTCGGCAACCTCGGATATATTGCGGTAAGTATTCTCGGAGGTTACCTGGCTGTTAAAAAAACCATTACCGTAGGGGATATCCAGGCGTTTATCCAGTATGTACGTAATTTTACACAGCCTATTACCCAGCTTGCCAACATTTCCAACGTCCTGCAGCAGACAGCCGCCGCGGCAGAGCGTATTTTTGAGTTTCTTGCAGAGGAAGAGGAACTGCCCGAAGCTGAAAACCCGGTGGAACTTACAGACGTATCGGGTAAAGTGGAGTTTAAGGGCATCCACTTCGGATACAGCCCGGATAAACCTGTTATAAAAAACTTTTCAGCCACCGCAGAACCCGGACAGAAAATTGCAATTGTCGGTCCTACAGGGGCGGGAAAAACAACGATTGTAAAACTGCTTATGCGTTACTACGATGTTACTTCCGGACAAATTCTTATAGACGGACACCCGATACAGACATTAAGCCGTTCCCACCTGCGTACAATGTTCGGGATGGTACTTCAGGACACGTGGCTGTTCAACGGAACCATTATGGAAAACATCCGGTACGGGAATCCAGAGGCTACTGATGAACAAGTAATAGCCGCAGCAAAAACTGCACATGCCCACCACTTTATACGGACTCTTCCCCGGGGCTATGAAATGATTATCAATGAAGAAGCCAACAATATTTCACAGGGGCAGATGCAGCTTCTCACTATTGCCCGGGCAATTCTGGCAGATCCGAAGATGCTCATTCTCGATGAGGCTACAAGCTCTGTTGATACATTAACCGAAATCCTGATACAGAAAGCCATGGACAACCTGATGCAGGGAAGAACAAGCTTTGTCATAGCCCACCGGCTCTCAACGGTAAAAAACGCGGATCTTATCCTTGTTCTCAACGAAGGGAATGTTGTGGAGCAGGGAACCCACAGCGAACTTCTCGCATCAGGAGGTTTCTACGCGGAAATATACAACAGCCAGTTCAGCTATAACGTCCCCGGTTAGTAAGTTCCTTACTTTTTAGCAAGGTGCTCCTGAGCAAGACGCTTCCCTTCTTCCTCATCTACCCGTTTCAGCAGAATTGCCCCTGCTACAAACAGAATAAGTATCGATAATATTCCGTAACGGTTACTTCCTGTCAGTACCGTAACAAGCCCCAGCAGTGTAGGGCCTATGATGGTTGCAAACTTACCCAGCATATTAAAGAATCCGAAAAACTCGGCGGCCTTGTTTTCGGGGATCAGCCGGGTGTAGTAACTCCTGCTTAATGCCTGAATACCACCCTGAAAAAGTCCAATAGCTACAGCAAGAAGATAAAAATGGAGAACCGTCCGCATCATGAAACCAAGAACCGTAATAATACTGTACGCAAGAATGGCTACAAACAGAGCATTCTTTACCCCAATCTTCTGAGCAAATTTATGATAGATAAGAGCCGCGGGAAACGCGACAAACTGAACAAGAAGAAGCGCAACAATGAGAGACTGTGAAGGGAACCCGAGGGCGACACCATAATCAACTGCCATTTTTATGATGGTATCAACTCCATCGATATAAAACCAGTAAGCAAGAAGAAACAACCCGATAACTTTAAGGTGTTTCAGGACGCTTAGCGTATGGACAAGCTGCTTCCAACCCGCCGAAACCGCTTTCCCGAGGGAAAGGGTCTCTTCATCCTTCGGTTCTTTTACAAAAATCATGATGGGGAGACTAAAAACTGTCCACCAGACCGCGACACTTAAAAATGAAATACGGATCGCGGTAGGACCGTCAGCAATACCGAATAGTTCCGGTTTAAGATACATGAGAACATTCACCGCAAAGAGCAGCCCGCCTCCAATATACCCGAGAGAAAATCCCAGAGAAGAAACATAATCAACTTTTTTTGGAGAAGCAACACCGGGAAGAAGTGAATCGTAAAAAATATTCCCGCCGGCAAACCCGACCGTAGCCAGGGCATAAAAAGCGGCAGCCATCTGCCAGTGTCCCTTCTGAACAAACCAGAGAGCACCGGTCATTATAATACCCAGAAACGCAAAAACACTTAAAAACTTCTTTTTAGCGCTGCCTTTATCAGCGATTGCTCCCAGAACCGGAGCAAGAGCCGCAACAATGATTGAAGCAATTGAATTTGCAAGTCCCAGGTAGAACGTACTTAACTGAACTGTTTCCCCGGTGGACCAGTATGCCTTAAAAAAAACAGGGAAAAATCCAGCCATTACCGTTGTCGCGAAAGCACTGTTTGCCCAGTCATACAGAGACCATCCCCATATGGCGCTTCTCGTATCTTTCATATATTACTCCTTCGGTGATTCCCTGTGTATTGTACCGCTGAATCATACTCTGTCAAAGAATTTTTTTTCATAAACTTCGCTTTTTTTTATGGACTTTCTAAACCAGTCCAGCAGGATATTGGTTTCCCGGCTTTTGTCTATCTCCCAGGGGATATCTGAACACCGAAGTTTGTACGTCAGATGGTGAAGAATGATTGCACAGGACACTGAAATATTATAACTCTCGACAAAACCGTACATGGGAATTTTAAGAAAGACATCCGCATGTGAAAGCACATCATCAGAAAGGCCGTGCATCTCTGTACCGAAAAAGAGGGCTGCTTTCCCTGCGGCTACATCAAAATCTTCAAGGTCTACATCGTTACGGTGAGGAGTTGTGGCAACAATTCTATATCCATCCTTCTTAAGCCCCTCTATTATTCGTAATGTATTTACTTTTTCAGAATCATACCGGTGCAGGGTCAGCCACTGGCTGCTCCCGAGGGCAACTCCGGGATTAACCCGGTACTTGTTCCTGTTCTCAATGATATGAACATCCTGCAGACCGAATGCATCACAGCTTCGTAATACCGCACTTGCGTTATGGGGTTGAAAGATATCCTCTAAAACAATGGTGAGATAATCTGTTCTCCATGCAAGAACCCGTTTCATTTTCTCAAGACGTTCTGGGGTAACAAAAGAGCTGAAAAACTCAGCAAGCTCCCGGTCTGTATCCTTATGCATAGGAAAATTCTCGAACCTGCTCCTCCACAGGAACAGATGCTTCTTTTAAATTTAATTCCAAAGCGGATATCGTTTGGTCTTTATAGGAATAGATACGAAATTTAGGATGAATAAATCCCATATTTTTTAGCATCTGGGAAATCATGACAATACCAAGTCCCGCCCCTTCACTGAAATCTTCCAGCTCGGGATATGTACGTGCCAGATCCGTTGATTTTTTAGCAATTGCAAATTTGGTATTAATTTTCCGCTCCTCTTCTCTCGTTAAAGGTACATTGTTCCTTATGGCCATCATCAACACCGAATCTCTGCGCATGAAGTAAAATTTAAGAAAGAGCCCCTCATTCTTTAACGCTGTATGGTACTGTTCCATGTTGGCAATTACCGATTCTTTAAACCCTTTCATTCCTTCTTCATAGTCCAGAGGGTCAGTAATAGCAAGCCCCTTTTTCCGGAAATATATCCGCTTGGTATTCGCTTTGTGGGCATTACCCGCGAGCTCATGAATACAGTACGAAAGCTTATTCTGTAACTGGTCTATTCCAATTTCATCCAGATACATGGAAAGAATTCTGTCAATATATCGCCGCTCCCTGACGAAATAAGAATAGGTAGTCAGAGAGAGTATTCTTGAATTTTTTATTGCATAATCAACAGTTTCCAGATTAAAAGCCATCGAGGATCCTTTTACACATGTGATTCATATCGGCACCCGGGACTATAAAATAAAGTAGCTGAATTGTACAGATAAAAGGGAAAATTATCTGGATATTGTGATCAAACCTGTGGTAGTATAGGGTATTGCTGTAGTTTTTGGAGTTTTTGGATGAGAATACGGGTAAAATTAACCCTTATGGAAATGATAGTAGTTGCTGGTTTTATCGTTGCCATTACTGTCCTTTTCTATTACAGCAGAATTATCATTCAGTTAAAGGATTTTGAAATTCAATCCCAGAAGGTTTTATCATCCCTTGAACAGATAGAGCTACGAGCGAACGGTCTGTTGACAACTGGCAGTGATATCGTCGATCTCAAACATGATCTTGTAGACAAAATTGCCGATTTCAATACAGGAGTGGGAAAACTCCAGCACTACAAAGTCGTTTCCTATCTGCCTGCTGCTGAAAAAAAACAGATGCAGGATCTTATTCATCAGTGGAACCGGATGTATGAACTCTACTATCTTTCCGTTTTTAAAATACTTGACGCAATTATCGCCACTCCCCATCTGAACGATTTCGGCAATATAGGTATTCTTAATATCCGCGACAAGATGTATAAAACGCGAATTATTTCCGATAAAGAACTCCGCACCTTCTACCAGCTGGAAGGCGGGGTTCTGGTAATGAATCAGAAAACATCCGACTATGCAACCAAGGGCAGAACCTACATGGAAAAAATAAAGGTTGTGTTTGATCAAGCCATACAGAAAAGCACCTATACAGCCGCAGGAATCGGCGGTCTTTCTATTCTTTTAGCTCTCTCTGCCATGATCCTTTTTGCCCGGAGAATGGGGAAACGGATCGGTCTTATGCATAATGCCATACAATCGGTAGCGGAAGGAGATTTCTCAAAAACCCTGGTCATTAAATCAAAAGACGAGTTTGAAGATTTTGCCCGGAACTACAATGCTCTTAAAGAAGAGCTGTGGAGTAAACTTGACTCCGTACTGGACTTTATGAAAGAGATCGGTGGTTCCATTTCTCTGGGAAATTTGTACAGCCTTGATAAAATACTGGAAATTGTTATTAAATCTGCGGTAAAAAATACATCTGCCGATGCCGGTGCTATTTTCATGATCAGTGAGGAAGATGAAACTGTCGTCGAAAAACGGACAGCCATGGGATATCTTCCCCCGCTCATCTCCATTCCGGAAGAAAAAACAGGCAGCCAGGAAGATATTGAAGAATATGAAGCCGAGCATCCTATTGCTCTGGGAGAAACCCTTATTGGTGAAGCAATTATAAACGGGGAAAGCATACTCGTACGAAACTCCCGGGATAGTGATGAACTTAAAGATCATCAGGATCCCGGTTCTTCTCTCTATATCAGCTCCCTGGCTGTTGTTCCCCTTGTTATAACAGGGCGGGTACTGGGAGCTATCGTTATTGGTAAAACAACGGAAAATACCAGTTTTACCGATATTGACTTCAGCCACTTGAAGACCTTCAGTGACTATGCTGCGTTAACCATAGACAATATGTTTAATTATCAGGAGCTTGTGAACAAGAGCGAGCTTTACCGGGAAATCAAGGTAGCCGCTGATATTCAGAAGAATCTTCTTCCCGTCAGAATCCCGGATTCTAAAGCTCTTGACGTTTCAGCGTTCAGCAGAGCAGCCAAGGGTGTCAGCGGTGATTACTACGACGTATTCAGGCTGACAAAAGATAAAGTTGCGGTGCTGATCTGTGATGTTGTCGGGAAGGGTGTTCCCGCCGCCCTTCTTATGGTCATGATACGAACCATTATCCGCCTTGTTTCTTCACCTGCACGTAACGCGGCTGAGATACTGACTATTCTCAACAGAGGTATAACAAGCAGAATAGAGGTAGACCAGTTTGCAACCATGAGTATCATTATCTTTCATGAGAAAACAGGTGAAGTTGAGTATGCGAATGCGGCTCATTCTCCTCTGCTGCATTATAAAAAACGGTTCAGCAGATTTACCGAAGTTGATGCCCCGGGGCTTCCCATCGGAATTGAAAGCAAAGAACACTACAAACAGGAACTTTTTAAAACAGAGAAAGGGGACATTCTCATCTTTTATACTGACGGAATTACTGAAGCCCGGAATGCCAAACACGATGAATATTCCCAGTTTTCCCTGCAGCGTATTATTAAAAATAACGCAGACCTTCCTGCTGCCAAACTTGTTGATCTTGTAAAGACCGATCTTGGAAACTTTGTGGGGTTAACTGCGCAGCATGATGACCAGACCATAATTGTAATGAAGATAAAACAATCTACTGAAAACGCAGGGTCAGCGTTATAATATTCAAGCCCCTTTCCGGAAGCTGATTGATATTTGCTTCAAAATAGATCTGCTGCTCCCTGCAGGCCTCATCCATAAACGAAAGATAGTAGAGCCCCAGATCAGATCCCATTTTTTCTTCCGTTTCATCCTGATAATAATCAAGAAGTGATTTCTTTCTGATGTCAACGGATTTCTTATCGTTTATATCCTGCTTCAGCTTCTGATATTCCTGGTCTTTGTTAAAAATAACAATCTGAAACTTGTTTCCCGTTCCGATTGACGTCCGTGCACTGTGAATGATCCAGGAAAGTGTTAAAAATTCCTGGTGTTTATCCAGGTATTTTAACAGTTCTGTCCGTACAATTTCGTTGGAAAGTATTTTATTGATATCCACTTTGTTTTTATAAATCCTGCTGGAAAGCTGCTTCAGCTGACTAAGTTCCGCGTTTATTGAAAACTCCATAATCATTAGTGAAAGATATTCCGCTATCTTTGCCTTCTCAATATAAGTGGAAAGATTTTTAATAATACTGAGAAACAGTGAATCAAAATCACCGTATTCTTCAGAAACAGACAGAACATACCAGGTAAATGCATCAACATTATCCAGATACTTCATCCCGAGCATTTTTAGTTTAGCTTGCTCTTCCTTAGGGCTGGAAGATTCCGGCAGCATGGAAAGAGCCTTGACTGTTATCTCATTCTTGTATCTTCCGATTTTGTCATCCAGACCGATGGTAAGCTTCCCGTTTGCATCAAACCGCTTTATTGTCGTCTCGTCAAGTATTTTCTTGGGGTTTGCACGGTTCCAGTGTGCCACAAAGGTTGTTTTCAAAACTCTGGAAAGAACGTATGTATTGAATCTTTTATAGAGGATTCCATAAAAAATAAGCTTGGAGGTATCCATTATTTCACTGCGCTTAACGGTAAATGCTGTTCTGACAACCTCGATTCTTGAAGCATAGTCTGCAACAATCATACGCTGTACAGATGCCGCGGTATACTGACTGAGACTGATACCATACCCTATAGTATTATCTGAAAGACGTTGTTTCTCTAGTCTTTTATTATGTGTCCGGAAAAAAAGTATCCCTTCATCCGTCAGCGTTAATCGCAAAGGTAAATTTATCTGAGGATTCTTCTTTCCTTCCATTCCTTACCTTTCCTACTGTATTAAAGAGGCTATCTATTTAACTCAAGGCCGTATTTCTTTTTCCCGAAATTTTTATACACAGCTATACAGTTCTTCTTATTGTTAAAGACAACACCACCGTCCCAATATTCCAGCGCTGCGAAAAGAGCGTTGCCGCCGTCATTCTCATTACTTTCCTCAGTCCGGAAAGCAAAATATTTCTCCATCTCCTCAAAATTCTGACTCGCGAAACATTCATTCCGTTTTTTGTTGAATTCATTCCACTCTTCCAGTTTCTGGAAACCCTTTCCTTCATCTTCAACAATGACATGTGCATGATCAATACTGAAATCCGCCCAGACACGAACCTTCTTGTTAATATCATTTTTATTTCCATGACGCACAGCATTCTTGATAAGCTCACTTATCTGCTGTTCAAGAAGGTTGATTTCTTTTATTTCCGGGGGAGCTTTCTGTACGATAAGCATTGAAAAAAAGCGTACCTGTCTGATATCGGAAGGGAATTCCTTAAAAAAGTACCCCTCTCTTTGAAGTAATGCATTATTATCATCAATTATTATCTCTTTTTCCGTTTCCATTCTGTTTTCCTTTTAAAACTTTAAGATTCAAGCTGTGCGACTGCTTCCCTTAAAGAGGGAACTATCGGAAAATAATGAGTCAATTTAGTAAGGCGGATTACTTTCTCAACAGAACCGTGTACATTAACAATTTTCAACTTTTTCTGTGCTTTTTTAATAGTACTGTAGATGTGTATCAGAACACCTATACCGCTGCTGTCGATATAATCAACCTTTGCTAAATCCAGTACAAAAAGTCCAATACCCTTGGCAAGCATCTTTGCAACAATATTTTTTAGTTCAAACGCACTGTAAAGATCCATATCTCCGATAACTTCTACTATATAGACGGAAGAGTATTTCTTTAATTTAATCTCCATAACCCACCCTAGTGTATTGCGTTAATCATTGTGCTATAAAACCTATCACTATATGACACTCCCGTCAAGTAGAGATTTTAGAGCATTTTTACCATATTGGGTTACTATGTTTTTACTATGGTTTTTCTCTTCTTGACCAGAGTCTTATTACGAATTAAACTGGAAGAGAAGGATATACACATGAAAAAATTTATTGTTGCAGTTTTCCTGCTTGGATCAGTTTTTACACTCTCTGCCCAGAGTAATATTAATTTCGATATAACTCTAAAAAAGATTTCGACTCTTGTTACCGAAGGGAAAACTGATGTTATCAACCCGAATCAGTTCATGGTTATCGAAGGAACCGTTTCCGCCCGGGAAGTTCTTAACCCTGATAAAAATAAATTTTCTGCTGTTCTTGAACTTAGCGCGGGACAATGGGAAGGGACTGAAAAGATTGATATCTACCACTGCTATGTCCGGCTTGACGGCAGCGAGTTTGTTCCCATGATCCCAGTCCGACGGTCACGGAAACCCAACCCCGCGGAAATTAAACTTAATTCAAAAGTACTCATCCTTGCCAAATATCTCGGCTACAACGAAGACGAAAAGGGCAACAAAATCCCCGTCCTTCAAGGAATCAAGGTACGCAAAGGGCTGTAAGCACTCTCTGTTAAGTTTTCTCCTCCACAAGCATCCGTCTACACTGGATATTTCGCCTGCCCAATACGCTCTATGCTGGTTCTGACTCGTGTAACAGATGGTATATCACCATTAAAATCCAAAAAAGAAGGGGTTATTTATTGAGGATAACGGACGTTAACGATAATTCTTGTCAATTTTCTTTTGGGTTCCGTTACTTCTTAAACCATATACATTATTTAAAATAGTAGATGGGTGTACGACAATTTTGTTTTTCACCATCGTTAACCGGCTTTTCGTTCATCCATAAAGTTTTCATATCTTCCGCTGAGTCTTGAACATCGAAGGGCAATAATGCTGTTGGCTCCCCGGACCGTCCAATGCATCCCCGATCGTTTAAC
>WGCU01000041.1 GCA_015493635.1 Spirochaetaceae bacterium
TCACCCGGGTGAATATCCCGGGCTTTTTTCTGCATCAATTTTCCCGCTTTTTATCAGGCACAGAAATAGTGCGGGATTCTTTCCTGTTTTACTCTTTTTCCTAACAAAAACTCTCCGGGAATTACTCCAAAAATAATGCGGGAATCAACACTTGATATGCTGCAGTAAAAGAGTTGTCTTACCAATACCACGCGCACCTTTAATACCGACCATCCTGGCTTCCCAATGGATAGTTCCCATGGCACTGCGTACAAAATCTGTCTTTGTATCGGCTAATTTACGTCTAAATTTTTCTATTAAGCCATAATTGTACACCAGAATAACCATTTTTAGATCAATTTTGGTTACTGGAGTAAACATAATTCAGGTCTAACCCTTAAAAACTGTTTTTACATACTCTTTAATATGTGATATCTCTTTATGGTCGGAGTTTTTGCTGTTCTTTTTTCCCGGAAGAGAGGGGCCTATAAAACGGGGGAACCCCATTTCCCGGGCAGTTTTAAGCCGTCTGTCCATATGAGGGATGGGGAGAATCTCTCCGGCAAGACTCAGCTCTCCCGCAGTAGCGGTTGCTCCGGGAAAGGGGATCCCTGTCCGGGCGGAATAGAGAGCTCCTGCTACAGCAAGATCAATTCCAACCTCATTCAGCCGTATGCCACCGGCAACATTAATGTAGATATCGTGGTCGAAAAACTTTAGGCCCGTATGTTTCTCCAGTAACGCGGCAATTCTCGAAATACGGTTTGAGTCAATCCTGTCTGAATAAACTCTGGAAAATCCGCTTTTTGCAGGAACAACCAGGGCCTGTATCTCTATCATGAGTACCCGGGTACCTTCATATACCGGTACGGCAGTAATGCCCGGAGGCATTTCATCTTTCCTTTTTGTCAGGAAAAGAGAAGAGGGGTCTGTTACCTCCTGCAAGCCGTGTTCATTCATTAAAAATAAGCCCAGCTCATCTATCGTGCCGAATCTGTTCTTTACTGCCCGGACAACCCGAAGTCCTGATTCAATATGGTCAAAGTAGAGTACCGTATCCACCATGTGCTCCAGAACCTTGGGGCCGGCAATAACCCCTTCTTTGGTTACATGGGCAACAAAGAAAAGGGAACTGTTGTTCTGCTTACACCAGGAAATAAGTTCATGGCCGCAGTATTTGATCTGGTTTACCGTGCCGGGCACTTTCCCTGCTTCTTCTGATATTACCGTCTGGATCGAATCCAGAATGACAACAGCAGGTTTTGTTTTTTCCATCTCTCCGAGGAGGAGTTCCAGTTCCGTCTCAATAAAGATTTCTATGTTTACGCCGGTTACACCTGTTCTGTCGGCTCTCATTTTTATCTGTTTTGCTGATTCTTCCCCCGAAATGTATAGAATATTTCCGTCTGTTTTGACAGAACCCGCAAGCTGTATCATGAGTGTGGATTTCCCTATCCCTGGTTCTCCTCCCAGGAGGATGGAAGATCCTTTCATTATTCCACCTCCAAGGACTCTATTGATCTCAATTATACCGGTATCGTATCTGACCCCATCATCAACATGTATGGAATCAAGCCCTACACTTACCGACTTTACAGAGGATCTGAAAATCTTACTGCCAGATTTACTTACACTTCTAACGGGGAGGGATTCCTCCATGGTGTTCCATGCCCCGCACTGCGGGCAGCGGCCAAGCCACCGTGACTCCTGGTGTCCGCACTCTATACATTCAAAAATCGTTTTTGCCTTTGCCATACTGCCGCTCCTGTTTAGCAGATGATAATTGTAATACGGGTACCGTATATTCTACAAGGTTATTCACGAATAATATTAATTCTACCCGTTTACCGTCTTATCAAACCTGTAATTTCCAGTTATATTTAAAAACCTAGGAGATACCATGGCTCTTAAAGTATACGGTATAGGAAATACCCTGATAGATATCTTTTCCAATGCGGAAGACAGTGAATTAATACGGCTCGGACTTCATAAAGGGACGATGCATCTTATCAATCTCGAAAGACGCGCGGAACTTCTTGATTTTGTTAAATCAGCATCACCGTACTACTCATGCGGAGGTTCAGCCCCAAATACCCTTATTACGCTCTCTCTGTTCGGAATTAAAACGGCACTTGCCGGTAAAATCGGGAAAGATGAATACGGAAGAATCTACGAAGAAAAACTTGCAGAACTGGATATCATACCAGAGTTAAAAACATGCAGCAGCTCAACCGGTTCAAGTATTATACTCATTACTCCTGATTCGGAACGGACGATGAACACGTATCTTGGAGCCAACAGGGAATTCTGTGAAGAGGATATAAATCCGGATCTTATCGCCGCCGCTGAATATTTTTATTTTACCGGTTATATGTGGGATACTGAAAATCAGAAAAGAGCGATCCTGAAAACCATTGAGATAGCTGAAAAAAACAATACAAAGATTATCTTTGATGTAGCGGATCCCTTTGCTGTAAGCAGAAACAGGGAGGATTTTCTGGATCTTATAAAGAAACACGCGTATATAACGTTTGCCAACGGTGAAGAGGCCCGTATCCTCTTTGACAATTACGATGCGGGTGAATGCGCAAAATCCCTGGGAAAACTATGCCCGGTTGCCGCAGTAAAAAATGGGAAACACGGTTCCTATATTGCTGCTGATAATAAAATTCTGACCATCCCGGTCAAGGGGAAAACCCCGGTTGATACAACAGGAGCCGGAGATACGTATGCTGCCGGTTTTATTCTTGGACTCTGTAGGGATTATTCCCTCTATGACAGTGCCCTTCTCGCATCTTTTCTGGCTGGTGAAATTGTTCAAAAGCATGGTGCACAATTCTCTGATAAAAAAGCTTCTTCCCTCAACGAGCTCCTGGACTCAGGTAAATGGAAAGATCTTTAATCAATCCTTGTTTTCATATAAAACACCTGTTATACTTGTTTTCAGGAGGATACCATGAAAAAAATTCTCATTGTACTTTTGTTTCTTGCAGCCGGAACATCTCTTCTCTGGTCTGAAGGTTTAAATCTGGGTAAATTCCCTCTGGGAAAATGGCTGGATTCACGGTGGAATGCGGTATGGGAGTTCAGCTCAGACAATATTCGGATCGTTGATCCTGCTGGAAGTGTCTATTATGATTTCAAAGGTAAAACCATCGAAAATTTTTCAGTAAAACCTTCCCTGAAGGGAGTCGAACTTTCGTTCTACTGCAAAGAAACAGGGAAAAAGTATACGTTTACAAAACCTGTAACGAACTTAAATCTTCTCATGAACATAAAAACTGATACAGGAAATACGTACAACGTTGAACTACCCTTCCAAAAATAAAAAAAAGGGTACTGCCGGCCGGCGGTACCCTGCTTTTTAAAATATTTTAACCAATTTCTTTCTGGAGCGCCTTGACCATATCCGTCCGCTCCCAGGTAAAACCGTCTCTGCCGAAATGACCGTACGTTGCTGTCTGCTGGTATATTGGTTTCTTTAAATCCAGATGCCGTATTATTCCCGCAGGGGAAAGGTCAAATACCTTTTTAACGGCATCTTCAATTTTATTTTCAGGGACTGTTCCCGTTCTGAACGTATCAACCATAACAGAAACAGGAAATGGTACACCAATGGCATAGGCAAGTTCAACTTCACATTTCGTACACAAACCCGCTGCCACAATATTTTTTGCTATATACCGACCCATATACGCCGCTGAACGGTCTACTTTACTGGGATCTTTACCACTGAAGGCACCGCCGCCGTGACGCCCCATACCTCCGTAGGTATCCACTATTATCTTCCGTCCCGTCAGCCCTGTATCGCCGAAAGGACCACCGATAACGAACCGGCCGGTAGGATTGATAAAAAATTTTGTTGTATCGTCCAATAAACCAGTAGGTTCAAGCACCGGTCGGATAATCCGCTTGATAATCATGTCCTCTATTTCATCATGTTGTATTTCTGGATCATGCTGATGAGAAATAACGACTGTATCTATACGTGCCGGTTTTCCATTTTCATACTGGACCGTTACCTGGCTTTTCGAATCAGGGCGCAGCCACGTAAGTTCTCCGTTGTGACGTACATCTGAAGCCTTTTTGAGAAGTTTATGCGCATACATTATGGGTGCAGGCATGAGTTCAACGGTCTCGTTACAGGCAAATCCAAACATCATCCCCTGATCTCCGGCACCCTGTTCCTTGTAAAGCCCCTCACCTTTGGTAACCCCGATTGAAATATCGTGGGACTGGGCCTTGATCATATTAAGGACCGCCATGGAATCACTTTCCAGACCGTAATCCGACTGGGTATACCCAATCTTTTTTACAACTTTACGGACAAGTTCCTGAATATTCACAAACGCTTCTGTGGTAATCTCACCTCCAACTAGAACCATTCCCGTGGAAGCGTAGGTTTCACATGCAACTCTCGACTCTGAATCCTGTTCCAAACAGGAATCAAGTACTGCGTCTGAAACCTGATCACACAATTTATCGGGGTGTCCTTCACTGACACTTTCCGATGTAAAAAAATACTTTCTATTATCCATCTCAAGCTCCTTGGATTAGTAAAATTAATACCGGTAATGTTCCGGTTTGTAGGGTCCTTCCGGTTTTACTCCGAGATATGCGGCCTGTTCCGGTGTCAATTTTGTCAGTTTAACCCCTATTTTTTCAAGATGAAGCCGTGCAACTTCCTCATCAAGATACTTCGGTAAACGGTATACACCGGCCTTATAGTCTTTCCTCTTTTTCCAGAGATCCATCTGGGCAAGAACCTGGTTGGTAAATGAATTGGACATGACAAATGACGGATGCCCCGTCGCACAGCCTAGATTAACGAGACGTCCTTCCGCAAGAAGAAAAATGGCGTGACCGTCTGGGTACACGTACTTGTCAACCTGGGGTTTTATGTTGATACGTTTTATACCTTTCCAGGCCTTCAGCTGTGCAACCTGAATCTCATTATCAAAATGACCGATGTTGCAGACTATGGCCTGATCTTTCATCAGGGACATATGTTCCGCCGTAATAATATCCCGGTCTCCCGTTGTCGTCACATAGATATCCCCTTTACCGAGGGTATCCTCTACCGTGGTAACCTCATATCCTTCCATAGCCGCCTGAAGAGCACAGATAGGATCAATTTCAGTAATGATAACCCGGGCACCAAGCCCCCTCATGGAATGAGCGCTGCCCTTTCCGACATCACCGTAACCGCAGACAACAACAACTTTTCCTGCAACCATGACATCAGTTGCCCGTTTTATACCATCCGCAAGTGATTCCCTGCATCCGTACAGATTATCAAACTTTGATTTTGTAACACTGTCATTGACATTTATCGCAGGGACAAGAAGAGAACCCGCATCCTGACGCTGGTAAAGACGGTGAACTCCCGTCGTTGTTTCCTCAGAAACTCCGACCCATCGGGAGGTAAGTTCATGCCATCTGTTCGAATCTTTTTCATGCACTTTGTGCAGCAGCTTTTTCAAAACTCCTTCTTCTTCTGAAGATGCTGCTTTTTCCGCCCACTTGTCACCATTTTCATATTCAAAACCTTTATGCATAATGAGGGTTGCATCGCCGCCGTCATCAACAATAAGGTTCGGCCCCTTTCCGTCAGGGAATGAAAGCGCTCTGTACGTACAGTCCCAGTACTCTTCCAATGACTCTCCTTTCCATGCAAACACAGGAACACCTTTCATGTTTTCCGGCGTACCGCCTTTTCCGACAACTACAGCAGCGGCCGCATGATCCTGGGTAGAAAATATATTACAGCTGGCCCATCTGACATCCGCACCAAGTTCTACAAGGGTCTCAATGAGTACCGCTGTTTGAATTGTCATATGCAGAGATCCGGTTATTTTTACCCCCTGTAAGGGTTTATCCTTTTTGTACTTTTCCCGGACAGATACTAAGCCGGGCATCTCTTTCTCAGCTATATCCATCTCTTTTCTGCCCCATTCATACAAACTTACATCTTTTACATCATATTCCATATTCAATACCTCTTGCTAAAATATAATCCTAAATAAACATTTCGGCCATACTATTTCTTTAACAGTTCAAGTCCGATTTCACCTAGCTTGAATTTTTGAATTTTCCCGCTTCCTGTCATAGGGTAAGAATCTACAAAAAAAACATACTGCGGTATCTTAAACCGGGCAATTTTTCCTCTGCAGAAATCAATAACATCTTCTTCCGCAAGAGTTCTCCCCTCTTTAAGAATGATAAACGCTCCCGCAACTTCGCCGTACTTTTTATCGGGAATACCCGCAACCTGAACATCCTGAATTGCGTCCATTCCGTACAGAAACTCCTCTATCTCACGGGGATAGATATTCTCTCCGCCCCGGATAATCATGTCTTTTATCCGTCCGGTAACTTTATAGTATCCGTCTTCGTCTTTAACACCAAGATCTCCGGAGTGCAGCCATCCGTCACTGTCAATAACCTTTTTCGTTTCCTCAGGCTTTTTATAGTAACCCTTCATTACATTGTAGCCCCTGCAGCACAGCTCCCCCTGTTCGCCGGTTTTACATTCGGCCCCTGTTTCCGGATTAACAACTTTAACTTCAATACCTTCAAGTTCTTTTCCAACAGTAGAAACCTTCTTTTCAAGAGGATCGTCTGTTTTTGTCTGCGTCATAACAGGAGAAGCTTCCGTAAGACCGTACGCTATGGTAACGTCCTTCATGTTCATTTTATCCACAACCTGCTTCATAACATCCATCGGACAGGGTGAGCCTGCCATAATACCGGTACGCAGCGATGACATATCAAACATATCAAACATGGGATGATTCAGTTCAGCAATAAACATGGTGGGAACGCCGTAGAGAGCAGTACATTTTTCTTTCTGTACAGAGGCAAGGACAAGGAGCGGATCATAATTTTCAATGATTACGAGCGACGCACCGTGGGAAAGCACTGCCAGAACACCAAGAACCGTACCAAAACAGTGGAACAGCGGGACAGGAAGACAAAGCCGTTCCTCTTCTGTAAATTTTTGACACTCTCCAATGTAGTACCCGTTGTTGATGATATTGTAATGGGTCAGCATAACTCCTTTAGGGAATCCTGTTGTTCCCGATGTATACTGCATATTGACAATATCATGCTCGGATAATCCCTCTTCAGCCTTTTCCAGACTTGAGTTGTCAATCTGCTGCCCGAGGAGGAGAAGTTCCTGAACAGAAAACATCCCTCTGTGCTTCTGAGGCCCTATAAATATGAGATTCTTGAGAAAGGGGAAGCGTTTACTCTGTAAATGTCCCCGTTCATATTCCTTCAATTCCGGGACAAGTTCATTAACCATGGCAACATAGTCACTGTCTTTAAATCCATCAACGAGGCAGAGTGTTGTCAAATCAGCTTGTTTTACCAGGTATTCCAGCTCATGGAGCTTGTAATTCGTGTTTATGGTAACAAGAACAGCTCCAATCCGCGCGGTCGCAAACATAAAGGTAAGCCAGTCAGGTACATTGGTAGCCCAGATACCAACATTGTCATTTCTCTGTATACCGATGGCAAGGAGTCCTTTTGCAAGCAAATCGACTCTCTCTCCAAATTCCCTGTACGTAAACCGTAAACCGCGGTCAGCATATATGATAAATTCTTTGTCAGGAGTCCGGGCTGTTTTTTCTCTCAGCAAACTGCTTAATGTACTGTTGAGCATTCTTTCTCCTCCTTAAAACGGTGCGTATACAACAGCAAGTATTTTAGCGGATTCAGATCCGTGTGCATGGACATGATGCTCAACTATTGAATCATAATAGATGCTCATCCCCTCTGTAAGAATATACGTATCCTTTCCGTACAGTATCTCAACTTCTCCCTGCACAACATATATAAACTCCTCTCCCTCATGTGAGGAAAGTTTGTAATCTTCCTCTGAGGAAGGGAAAATATCTATCATAAACGGTTCCATATGACGCCCGGATTTGTTCAAGGCCAGAGAATAGAAATTCAAATCGGCATGATCCGGATTGTCCCTGTCGGAAAACCGTGTAATACTTTTCTTTTCGTCTTTCCCGGTAATAACAGGACCTATATTCTGCTGGTCATCAAGAAATGTTCCAAGCCGTACCCCAAGAACCCGTGCTATCTTTATTAAAGGCGTCAGCCCCGGAATCATTTCACCTTTTTCAATCTTCTGTATTCCCTCAACTTTCAGATGTGCCCGCTCAGCAAGTTCCTCAAGGGACAGATTTCTTGTTTCCCGCATGTTTTTTACTTTTATACCAATTCTGTTTTTATCTTCCATTGTGTACTCCTTTGGTTTTGGAAAAAGTATATCATATCTCATTCTTTCATGAACAGGGAGGGTATTAAAAAAGCTGCCCCCTGAGGAGCAGCTTTTTCATGAATGGATTATGCGTTACGGTTCAGTGGGAAGAACCCTTGTAGAGTATTCTTACCTGACGGTAAAGCCCTTCACCTTCACTTTTCGTTTCAACATCATCGATGTCGTTCAGCGTTGTATGGACCAGTCTGCGCTCAAAGGGGTTCATGGGTTCCAGCAGTTTTGAACGTCTCGTCTTCCGTACCTGTTCCGCCATACGGGAAGCCTGACGGACAATGTTTTCTTCATGTCTGTTCCGGTAGTTTTCTGCATCAACAATGACACGGATAGTATTATCCAGCCGTCCTGTATAGACGTTTACAAGCAGCTGAATTGCATCAAGGTTTTTACCTTTTTTACCGATCAGGATGCCTGAGTAATCGGAAACAATAGTAAGACCAAGCTTATTTTCTTCCCTGAAAAACACCTGGGCTTTTCCAGGAAAGCCCATTTTTTCTATAAGCCCTTCAAGAAAAGTGAGTGCTTTCTCTTCAAAATCGGAAACAGGTTCTCTTTCTTCCTCAAGATCATCATCTTCAATGTGAACTTTGATTTTAACCATTCCTTTCCGGAAAAGACTCTTTTTAGCAGTACCGATAATCTCAACATCAAACTCTTCCCGGTTGATATTGAGGGCTTCCACAGCATTATCAATAGCTTCTTTTTCAGTCCTTCCCTCAAATTCTTTTATCATAACAATCTCCCTCCTGGAGAATTAAACTAGGCATTTTTCCTTTTAAGCTTTCCGCTTATGTATTTCTGCTGAAGGACGGTGATTATATTTGTCAAAGTCCAATATAAAAGCAGCCCTGACGGTGATTGATACATGATGAAGAAAAATAATAGAGGCATCAGGGTTGTCATCATTTTCATGTTATTTCCGCCGGCAGCATCGGTAGTGGACGGATTCTGCATCATTTTGTTTGAAAGAACCATCGTAAGGGTAAATAAAATCGGCAGCAGCCGTATATTGCTCCATCCAAGAATAGGAAGCTGAAACGGCGCAAAATTAAAGATGGATTCCGGTGACGATAGATCAGTGATCCATCCGGGAATAAATACAGCACCGCGAAGCTCAAAATACTTGTTTAATAATCCATACAACGCGAAGAAAATCGGCATCTGCAGCAGCATTGGCAGGCAGCCTCCCAATGGATTAACACCCTCTTTTTTATAGAGTAGCTGCATCTCCTGGTTCATCTTTGTGGGATTATCCTTATACTTGGCCTTAAGCTCATTTATCTTCGGAGTAAGTGCCTGCATTCTGCTTGTTGATTCAAAACTCTTATGTGTAAAAGGGAAAAGAAGTGTTTTAATAATAATTGTCAATATAATAATGGCTATTCCGTAATTCGGTATAATTTTATAGGAGAACTGCAGAATCTGCAGTAGAATCCATTCAAGCCAGCCAAGAATGGAGCTTGAATCTACAACAGCTTCCAGATTAAGATCCTGTACATGAAATCCGTTTTTATCTGCTTTATCATATTTTACCAGTTCTTTTTTTAATTTAGGGCCTACATAAAATTCAAAAGTATCTTCATTTTTTGAGCTCTTTATTAAAGGCCGGGATAAAAAGAGTTCAGAAACAATTTTTTCTCCCTTCACCGGTTTATTGGAAAAGGTTACTTTGTAATTTGTTGCATCCGGTACACCGATAATGGTGAAATATTTTCCAACAAGAGCTGCCCAGGAAATATTTCCCTTTATTGATTTTTCAGTATTTGTTTTTAATTTATTGTTTATCCTTTTCCCGTTTGAGTACGTATAGTACCGCCGGTAATCATAACGTCCATTTAGTTTTTCCGTATACGGCCCTATCTGAGGCCCATACATAAGCGTGTAGGAGTAACCGTTGAAGTTTAACGGTGGATACGCATTTACACTGTTATCAATGGTAACTTTCAGT
Source organism: Spirochaetaceae bacterium (assembly GCA_015493635.1). Taxonomy (GTDB): domain Bacteria; phylum Spirochaetota; class Spirochaetia; order B11-G9; family B11-G9; genus S145-15. The sequence continues at coordinate 10,224 of WGCU01000041.1, forward strand.
TCCATAAGATAATCATCAGGATTAAACGTATACGTCTTTTTCAAGGTAAAATACGCTCCGGAGGTATCTCCCTTCACCTTGAAATTACGGTAAAAAACAATTGAATTCTTATCAGGCTTACTGTAGTACATAAGATCATTTACCGGTTTTGCTTCCGGACCACCGAATGAGAGCTCAAATGTATTGATCCCTGAAGTTCCTTTCTGCACCATTTCCAGAGGTAATCCTCTATCCAGATGATCCTTCAGTTTGATAGAGCTTACTGTTCCGCCCCGGGCACTGAACGTAACGAGAAGATGTTTTGTTTCTATTGTGGGACTACCGGTAAGAGGAGGCTGCTTATCACCGTCAAAAGGTACAAATGCTCCCTGCCCTGCTGCCGGAACAGCCGTTGTAGATATCCCGGTATTCTGTTGTGCCGTCTGACTGGTTACCGCGGTTTTGGCGGCAGGTTCTGTATTCTCTTTTTGTTGTACAACAGGTACCGGCGTTTTTACTTTTTCCGAAGGGAAAAACGTATTTTGAAGCATAAAGCCAATAGTTATGACAACAACTGATAAAACCACTGCTATGAGCGTATTCTTTTCCATTATAACTCCTCATTAATAATTTGAGGATTTATCAGTTTTAGGATTTTAACATAGTACTGATCAGGTATTATTGATCAGTAAACCAGCTTTTTTTAACAGATAGTTAAACTGTTCCAAACGCTGATTGTACGTAAACGTTCCAGGGTACAGGACAATAACCATGTCATATCCCGGTTTTATACTGAATTTCAGATTACGGTAAATCTCACGAAGTATCCGTTTGGATCTATTCCGTGTAACAGCATTACCATATTTCCTGACAAGTGTAACTGCAATTCTGTTTCGGTCATATCCGTTTTCCAGTACGACAAGTTTTGCTCCGGAACAGGTAACTTTGACAGAAGATGTAAAAACCCTACTGATTTCCTCTCTGGTCTTAAGTCTTTCCCCTCTAGTAAGGCTTCTTTTCATCTGCAACTGACAGTTTCTTTCTTCCCTTTTTTCTCCGTCTTGCCAGTATCAATCTTCCCGCTTTTGTCTTCATACGTGCTCTAAAGCCGAATTTCCTGTTTCTCTTCACTTTACTAGGCTGGTATGTTCTTTTCATGTAAGAAACTCCTTATAATTATCGCGTAAAGCGCATTTATTTCGATTTTACAATGGTGAGGTAGTATACTTTTAAACGATTCACTCTGTCAACTGATGCTTTTTATAAAAAACCCGCAGATTATGAATATTCAGTTCAGGAAAGAGGGTATTAACCATTTTTATAATATCCCTTTTTTTCAATAGAATAATCTGAATCCACCCCGGATGATCAACACTTACATACAGAATATTGTTTTTTACTTCCTGAAGTTCGGAATGGTTTGCTATATCAATCCCCGCTATTTTTTCCCAGCTGTTAAAGAAAGATAAGGTAGGTACATTATCCTGTATATTCAAATTTTTCAGTATCTGTTTGAGTATTTCATCAGCTTTCTTCATTTTTTTGGATAACACCCTCTTTGACAGTATATATTTTAACACCCTTCTGTATGTTTTTATAGATATGCTCTCCTGGAAGAAAGGTAAAAAAAGCCTGTTCATATTCAGGTAAAAAGGTAAAAAATTTTTCTCTCCGGCGGGGATCAAGTTCCAAAAGAACATCATCAAGAAGGAGAATAGGTCTGCGTGATGTCTTTTTTGTATAAAAAAGTGCCTGGGTAATACGCATAATAAGAGAAATGAGACGCAGCTGACCAGTAGAGGCTATTTTTTCAAAATTATAACTATCAGAATAGTATTCAAATTTATCCCGATGCGGACCGGTCGTGGTCAATCCCATGGTACTGTCCCGTTTGTAGTTTTTATGCAATGTATCAAGAATATCTTCAGTTGAAGTACTTAATTCCCAGGATGGTACATACTTTATACTAACGGTACTGTTAATTTCAGATATCTCTTTCATAAGGGGGGAGAATGTCATGTTAAACTCATGAACAGCATATTCACGCCTTTGCTGTATTTCACGGCCTGCTTCGGCAAGTTGTACATCCAGCACATCAATGATGGATGATTTTTCATCCTTTAATGCAGCGTTTCTCAGTTTTAAAATTTTATTATATTTACGGAGTGTATCAATAAACAGAGGATCATACGTACTCATAATCTGGTTGTAAAACCATCGCCGTTTTTCGGGAGCCCCGTTTATATAGGAAATATCTTCATGAGTAAATACAATTGACGGAATATTTTGGAGAAGATCTTTCCTGTCATGAATCGGTTTTCCATTAAGATGAATCTGTTTTTTTTTATGCTTTAATTGATATGATATCGTATTATTTTTATCGTACCCTGTTGAAAAGTTTCCAAAGAGTGTAACCTCTGATGCTCCATGTTTTATAAACAGGGAATCCTGCCGCGTTCTGAAAGAAGAACCGAAGCAGAGAATGTATATCAATTCCAGAAAGTTGCTTTTACCCTGTCCGTTTTCACCGGTCAGAAATATATTTGCTCCCTCAATATCAACAGTCTGATCGATGAGATTTCTGAAAGAGAGGGTTTTTATCCGGGAAAAACCCATTTAATCAAGCTGCATCGGCATAACAATGTGAAAATATCCCTTATCAGTTGTAGGAACGAGGGTAATAGCTTTATTTGCTTCTGTAAATTTAATAATGATGGTATCATCATCAATAACCCGTAACGGTTCAACTAAGTAGAGATAATTTAATGCAATTGTTGTTTCAGGTCCGATAAAAGAACAGGAAACCTCTTCCTTTGCTATACCAATTTCACTCTCTTCGGAACTGAGAATTATAGTATTCTCTAAAAAAGTTATAAAAATCCTTCGTGACTTCTGTTCAACAAGCAGCGATACACGCTTTAAGGCCTCTATTAAAGCAACCCTTTGCACTTCTACTGTATATTCCTGTGTTTCAGGTATAACACGCTTGTAATTTGGAAACTGTCCTTTGATCAAGTTTGAAAAAAGCTTCTGATTATTAAATTTAATAAAAATATTATTTTCATTAACTGCAAGAGAAAGATTTCCCTCTCCTGTAGAAAGTTTTCTGATTAATTGTAAAATTTTTGTTGGTATTATTACTGGATCAAAAGTGACATTTTCAGCATTACTTGGTGTTTTCATAAAAGAAAGCCGTCTCCCATCTGTAGCTACCATAGAGAGTGTATTATTTTCATGTTCAAGATATACTCCGTTCATATAGTATCGGGTTTCATCATCTGAAACAGAAAATATAGTCTGACTAATCATATCAATAAACTCTTTCTGAGGTATCTGAAAGTATTTATCATCAGATATGTTCTGTAATTCAGGATACTTGTCAGCATTGATACTTTTAAGTTTGAAGTCTATCTTGTTAAAAAGTGGTTTTATCATCAAACGATTATCATCAAGATAACTGAATTCTATATCACCATCAGGCAAAGAACGTAAAATGCTTAAAAATTTATCACAATAAACGGTTGTACTTCCTGAATGGGTACTGTCAACAGGAATTTTAGTCTCAAAACCTACTTTCAAATCTGTTGCACGTATGGTAAGGGTATTGCCGTCTGCTTCGAGTAATACATTCGAAAGAATTGAAATCGAATTCCGGGAAGAAATTATTTCCTGGGCTATTGAGATTTCTTTTATTATAAGGTCTTTATTACAGGTAAATTTCATTTGTTTCTCCTAAGACTATTAATATTAATATAAGTAATAGTAATAGTAAGTACAGTTATAATGTTTATAACTGCTATAATACTATCTATTATATACAATTATTCATCTGGATAAAAGTATAGCATACTTAACAATTTCTTAACATATCATCTAAAAAAAATATTTATAACCATGTCTCAACATCTTACACACTGTTTACTAAGATATTGTTCTCGTTTCTTTTATTTCCCGGATAAGGCGTTGAATAATTGAATCGAGAGACGGATCCAGTTTCAATTTACTCTCGATTCTCTGACACGCATGCATCACTGTTGTATGGTCACGTCCTCCAAACTCTATGCCAACTTCTGTTGTTGAATATTCTGTTATCTCCCGGGTAATGTACATTGCAATCTGCCGTGGAAATGCAATTGCTTTTGTTCTTTTTTTTCCTCTCAAATCGTTGTGTGAAAGATTAAAATAATCTGCCACAACTCTTTGAATTTCATTTATTGTTATATTGCCCTGCTTTGGATTGATAAAGATATCTTTAAGCTGCTCTTTTGCAATTTCAATGGTTATCTTTTTATTAAGTAGATCAGCATATGCTATAAGCTTTGTAAGAGCGGCTTCCAGATCCCGGACGTTCGTGGTCACATTTTTACAGATAAAATCAATAATATCGTCATCAAGATGTACGTGCATTGATTCGATTTTTTGTTTGAGAATGGCAGAACGAGTTTCGTAACTTGGAGGCTGCAGATCAACATTAAGACCCCGTTCAAATCTGCTCCGCAGCCGGTCAGTAAGAGTTTTCAGTTCTGAAACAGGCCGGTCACAGGTAAATACCATCTGTTTGTTATAATCATACAGAGCATTGAAGGTATGAAAAAGTTCTTCCTGGGTTGAATCCTTGTTTTCGAGAAAATGAATATCATCGATTAGAAGAACATCCACCTTTCTATATTTGTTTTTAAACTTGTGTATCTGATGGTTTTTTAATTGCTGAATAAACTCATTGGTAAACTGTTCTGCCGTAACATACACGACTTTCATATTTTCAAAGTTTTCTTCGATACTGTTTCCTATTGATTGAATAAGGTGCGTCTTACCGAGTCCTACACCCCCATAGATAAGACATGGATTGTACGATTTACCAGGATTTTTTGATATGGCGATACACGCGTTTGCAGCAAAAGAGTTACTTTCTCCTATTACAAAATTCTCAAAGGTATAATCCTTTCTTAAAGTGGGATTTCTTTTTTGAGGTAATGGAGCATTAACCTTTTTTTCTTTTGTTATTGTTTTTTGAACTGGAGATGTTTCTTTATGAGGGACAACATTGAATTCCACCTCAATCTTTGAACCGGTGAGCTCACGTAATTTTTCATGTATCAATACATTGAATTTCTGGATGACCTGATCACGGTAGAATGCGGAAGGAACAGACAGTATAATGCTATTCTGTTTAGAACCTTCATAACTTATATTATTAAACCACATCGCGTTATCTATTTCTGAAATTTCTTCTTTTATATGCTTTAAAGCTTCATTCCAGAAAATACTGTAATCCCATTCATTCATCTTAGTTACTCACAAGTTATTAACAAAATATATAAATTCAATATATACAATAACTTACGTTAAAAATCTCCAAAATAGTTAATACAATCTATTCTAAAAATAATTACTTATATTATATATAATTAAAAAATTGTATACAAACATAATAAAAAAACAGGCCATTCAAACTGTTTTTTCAGTATACATTACTGATAATATAAAAATTATCCACAATTTATAAACAACTATTATTTTAGTATAGTGTAGAATTATTAGCAAGCAAAAAACTTTAAAAATATGAAGCTCTGTTGATTCTTTAGCGGTAAAACAGTATAATCAGATATTCTCACATAAATAGGTAATAATAAATGCAAAACAGCTATTCAGCCGAACAAATTCAAGTTTTAAAGGGGCTTGATGCAGTAAGAAAAAGACCGGGGATGTACATAGGATCAACAGGGCCTGAAGGGCTTCATCACCTTGTCTATGAGATCGTAGACAACAGTATCGATGAATCACTCGCAGGGTACTGCAACCGTATAGATGTTGTTATTGAAAAAAACAATATTATTCGTGTTGAAGATGACGGTAGAGGAATCCCTGTTGACGAACATCCTGTTGAAAAAGTCAGTGCTCTTGAAATAGTTCTTACAAAACTTCATGCCGGAGGTAAGTTTGATAAAAGCAGTTATAAAGTTTCCGGTGGTCTTCACGGTGTCGGTGTTTCTGTTGTAAATGCCTTATCCTCTTGGTGTTCCGTGGAAGTACACCGGCAGGGGAAAATTTACTTTCAGGAGTATAAACGGGGTGTTCCGCTGGCTCCCGTTAAAATTATAGGTGAAAACTCTTCCAGTGGAACAATAGTACGGTTTAAAGCTGACGATGAAATATTTGAAACGACAGAATACAGCTTTGATATTCTTTCAAACAGATTGCGTGAGCTTGCTTTTTTAAATAAGGGAATACATATTTCATTTGCAGATGAACGTATATCTATAAGAAGAGAACGGGAATATCAGTTTGAGGGCGGCGTTAAATCTTTCGTGGAATATTTAAGCGAAAATAAAACACCTATTCTTGATGAACCGGTATATATTGAAGCCAAAAGAGATGATTCTGAACTTGAAATTGCAATTTCCTACAATGAAGGATATTCTGAACAGATTTTTACCTTTGTTAATAATATAAATACGAGGGAAGGCGGTACGCATCTTGTCGGGTTTAAAGCTGGTCTAACCCGCACCATAAATGATTTTTACAAAAAATCATCCCTGGCAAAAAAATTCAATAATAACCCTCTTTCCGGAGACGATGTCCGTGAAGGTATAACTGCTGTTATTTCAATTAAACTGCAGGATCCTCAGTTTGAGGGGCAGACAAAGGGAAAGTTAGGAAATTCTGAAGTAAAAGGGCTTGTTGAATCTCTTGTTAATGAACATCTGACTTCATATTTTGAAGAAAACCCTAAGATAATCGGGAAAATACTGGAAAAAACGGTAAATGCCGCAAAGGCGCGGCTTGCGGCACGGAAAGCCAGGGATCTGTCCCGGCGGAAGAATTTTCTTGAGAGCGGTGGTCTGCCCGGTAAGCTTGCAGACTGCAGCGAGAAGGATCCCGCGCTGTGTGAAGTGTACATTGTAGAGGGCGACAGTGCCGGAGGAAGCGCGAAGCAGGGAAGAGACAGAAATTTTCAGGCTATTCTCCCTCTGTGGGGAAAGATGCTGAATGTTGAAAAAACCCGGGTTGATAAGGTCCTCGCGAATGAGAAACTGCAGCCGATTATTGCAACTCTCGGTGCAAGTGCCGGAAAAGAGTTTGATGTTTCAAAAATCAGGTACCATAAAATTATTATTATGGCGGATGCGGATGTTGACGGATCACATATCAGAACATTGCTCCTGACATTCTTTTTCAGATATATGCCTGCGCTTATAGAAGAGGGGCATGTCTATCTTGCAATGCCTCCCTTGTACAAGATATCAAAGGGTAAGGAAATTTCTTATGCCTACGATGAAGCTGACCGGGATGAAATACTCTCTCAGTACAATACCGAAACTGATAAAATAAATATTCAACGGTACAAGGGGCTTGGTGAAATGAATCCTGAGCAGCTTTGGGAAACAACGATGAACCCTGAAACAAGGAACATAATGAAAGTGAAGCTTGAGGATGAAGTGGAAGCTGACAGGATGTTCTCCACACTCATGGGCGAACAGGTGGAACCCCGGCGAAAGTTTATTGAGGATAACGCCCTTTTAGTATCTAATCTTGATGTATAAATAATAACGGAGCAGAACGTGGATCACACAGGTGGAAAAGTAATCCCTATTGCCATAGAGGATGAGATAAAAGAATCATATTTGAATTACGCAATGTCTGTCATTGTCAGCAGAGCACTTCCTGATGTCCGTGACGGGCTGAAACCGGTACATAGAAGAATTCTCTATGCCATGAACGAAATGGGTCTCAGATCGGATAAAACATTTAAAAAGTGCGGTAGAATCGTTGGTGATGTGTTAGGAAAGTACCATCCTCACGGAGACATGTCCATATACGATGCACTTGTGCGTCTTGCCCAGACGTTTTCCATGCGGTATCCGGTTGTCCGTCCCCAGGGAAATTTTGGTTCGATTGACGGAGATCCTCCGGCAGCAATGCGTTATACCGAAGCAAAAATGGAAAAGATAGCAGATGAGATGCTTAAGGATATCAAGAAGGAGACAGTTGATTTTGTTTCCAACTATGATGATTCCATGCAGGAACCGTCTGTTCTTCCTGCTGCGGTTCCCTATCTCCTTATCAATGGGGGAAGCGGTATTGCAGTAGGAATGGCAACAAACATTCCACCCCATAACCTGCGTGAAGTTTCAGATGCGGTAAGTGCGTACATAGACAATGAAAACTGTACTATCTCCGACCTGATGGAGTATGTAAAGGGTCCTGATTTTCCAACCGCGGGAATTATATACGGCAGGAAAGGTATTCGTGATGCCTTTGAAACGGGAAGAGGTAAGATTGTTGTCCGTGCACGGTGCAGTATCGAAACGAATAAACGGGGCAGGGATGTTATTATCGTAACAGAACTTCCCTATGCGGTTAACAAGGCTAACCTCATTATACGGATCGCTGATCTCATAAAGAATAAAAAGATAGAGGGGATTGCTGATCTGAGGGATGAATCAGACCGAAACGGGATGAGAATTGTTATTGAGTTGAAAAAGGGTACGATTGTCAAGGTTATATTAAACAGACTCTTTTCCCATACTGCTCTGCAGCAGAATTTTAATGTTAATAATCTATCTCTTGTAAACGGCAGACCAAAATTACTTTCTCTCAAGGATATGATCCACTATTTTGTTCAACACCGGATTGAGGTTGTTACCCGGAGAACGAAGTATGATCTTAAAAAAGCTGAAGAGCGGGCTCATATTTTACAGGGTTTAAAGATTGCTTTGGATAATATCGATGAAGTAATTAAAATCATCAAGGAATCGGGAAGCGTCAATAATGCCCGGGAAAACCTCATGGCACGGTTCAATTTTTCTGAACGGCAGGCCCAGGCAATACTTGATATGCGGCTTCAGAAGATAACAAGTCTTGAAACAAAGAAAATTATCGATGAATTGAAAGAAGTCCTCGCTCTTATAGAATATCTCAAAGATCTTCTCTCTGATGAGCGGAAAATTCTGACGGTTATTAAAACTGAAGTAATGGAAATTCGAGATAAGTACGGAGATGACCGACGGACAGAAATTGTACCAGACGAAGTAGAGCAGCTGAATATTGAGGATCTTATAGCAAAAGAGGATATGGCTGTTCTTCTGTCAAACAAGGGCTTTATAAAGCGGATTCCTGTTTCCGCATACAGGCTGCAGGGTCGTGGAGGAAAGGGTTCGTCCACGGCGACTCTTAAGAATGAAGACTTTCTTGAACAGATATTTATTGCATCAACTCACGACTACATTCTTTTTGTTACCAATGAGGGAAAGGCATACTGGATAAAGGTTCATGAAATACCCGAGGGTTCCAGAGCGGCACGGGGAACCCAGGTAAAAGCTCTCCTTCAGTTATCAGCTGATGAAGAAATTACTTCAGTGGTTTCTCTGGAAGAATTTTCACATGACCAGTATATCTTTATGGCTACCAGAAGAGGAGTAGTAAAACGGGTTCGTACGTATGAATTTAGAAATGCCCGGACAAAAGGAATTATAGCAATCAGACTTGACGATAATGACAGGCTTGTCAGTTCTGTTCTTACAACAGGTTCAGAAGAGGTTATCCTTATAACACGGAACGGATATGCTCTCCGGTTTCTGGAAACAACGGTACGAGCAATCGGGAGGGCCACCCGGGGTGTACGGGGGATATCCTTAAGTCCTGACGATGAACTTGCAGGTATTCTGAGGATTATACAGGATAACCATATTATGGTTATTACGGAAAACGGTTTCGGCAAAAGGGTAGAATATCAGAATTTTACCCCCCATGGGAAAGGTACGAGAGGACAGATCGTGTATAAAACAAATGAAAGAACAGGTGAGATTATCGGTGTCCTTTCGGTAAGTGAAAATGATGATCTTGTATGCATAACATCTCAGGGCAATACCATTAAAATACATGTTTCCCAGATTTCAATTCAGGGGAAAACAGCTCAGGGTGTTACCGTTGTAAATATTAAAAAACCAGATGTTCTTGTTGGTGTTGCAAAGGTTATAGGGGATCAGGAAGAAGAATCAGGAGAATAAATGTTTCACGTGAAACATTTATCCATTATCTGTTTCATCTGTTTCCAATGTTCGGTTTTCTCTTTATCAGAAAGAAAGGTAGCATATAGATTATTTTTCATGAGAAGGAATATCTCTTCCAGTGAAAAAATATTGTTAGTGAGCAGATTATAGTACTCATCATCCAGTTCTGCACCAAAGATTGTGGGATCATCTGAGTTCACTGTTACGTACAGACCATTATCAAAAAAATGCCTAATTGGATGATTTTTATATGATGTAGCATATTTTCCGGTAAAGATATTACTCATGGGACATATCTCAAGAGGGATCTGTTTCTTTGCAAGATACTGTTCCAGTTTCGGATCGAATTTAGCACTTATTCCATGTCCGATTCTGGAAACTTTTAAATCTTTCAGAGCACTCCATATTGACTCGGGTCCGACATCTTCACCGGCATGGGCAAGAACTTTCAAACCATGGGTTCTCGCCTTTTTGAAAACCTTTTTATAGTCACTGGCGGGCCCTTTGCTTTCAGCTCCGCCAAGTCCGATTCCCAGTATTGAGGGTTTGCGGTTTTTCAGGGTAAGGTTCAGATTATTCATGGCGTTTTCAGGTCCGAATCCTCTCGAGACATCAATAAGAAACTTTATTTCTCTGTTGTCCTCTTTCTGTATTAACTGCGCGCCATTATCGAGATGATTCATCATATCCGCAAAGGAAAAGCCGTTCATGACAAATTTTGAGGGAGCAAAGAATATTTCCGCGTAAAAAATATTATTCCGTTTCAGGTAATCACGGGTATCCTGAATAAGAAAGTCAAGATCATTTTCCGTACGGAAGCAGTTCTGAATAACATTCAAAAAAAGGTCAATAAAATCATCAAGATTCTTCACTTTGAATCTTTTTGAGATGTCAGTTTTAGTCTTAATACCGGGGAGGGTGATATTGTGTTTTTCTTTTAAGGACCAGATTGTATCAACACTGGCCAGCCCCTCTATGTGCAGGTGGATCTCGGTTTTGGGAATTTCCCTTATAATAGTTCTGTAATCATCTTTAAGCACGTCTTTAATCCGCATTTTACCATCTTCTTGTTTTTATGATTAACGGCGGATACCGCTATAACCATTAGGGATAATTCCTTCCCTTCTCTTTAAGGATACTACAGTTTAAATTATTTTCAATAAAAAAAACATTAAATAAGGCAGAGATAAAAAAAGCTCTCAATTAAGAGAGCTCAATACGGACCCGATGAGTACTTATACAGCATCAACTGAAACAACTCCGGGGACAACATTTTTCAGGTATTTTTCAACACCGTCTTTAATGGTTATCTGAGACATGGGACATCCGAAACAGGCACCAGTCAGCCGGACTTCAACCTGGCCTTCGTCTGTGGCATTGATAAATTCTATATCTCCACCGTCTGCCTGAAGTGATGGCCGAATATCTTCAAGAGCTTTTTTGACTTCTTCAACATTCATGAGTAAACTCCTTCATGAGTAATATAGTAAAATACTCATAAATCGTCAAGTATTGATAATAATTCAATATACTGTATAATGCTTTTTATGAGGGGAAAAATAATTGTTTTTGCAAATCAGAAGGGCGGTGTCGGTAAAACCACATCTGCGGTAAATATCGGTGCCTATGCAGCCGAAGCAGGGAAAAAAGTACTTCTTATCGATTTTGATCCTCAGGGTAATTTATCAAGCAGTCTAGGGGCTGATAAAACCAAACCCGGTATTTACCAGGCATTAACAGGTCAGATACAAATACAGGATGCTGTTCAGGAAACGACAGTGAGGAATCTGTACGTTGTATCCTCGGATATAAATCTTGCAGGAGCCAATGTTGAACTGATAGATGCAGATGAGAGAGAATATTTTCTTAAGAAAGTGCTGGAGCATGAAAGAGAAAAGTGGGATTATATTTTTATCGACTGTCCCCCTTCTCTTGGTATTCTTACGCTGAACGGGCTCACAGCTGCGCATCAGGTCATTATTCCTATGCAGTGTGAATATTTTGCCCTGGAGGGGTTAACACTTCTCCTGAGGACCATTCAGCAGGTTCAAAAAACATTAAACAGTTCACTGAGCTTAGGCGGAATAGTTTTTACCATGTACGATTCCAGAACGAGACTGGCCCATGAGATTGTTCAGGAAGTAACGAGTTATTTTAAAGATAAAGTATTCAGGACGGTAATCCCGAGAAATGTTAAGCTTTCCGAAGCACCTTCTCACGCGGTTCCTATCAATCAGTATAATACTACCTGTCTTGGAGCGGTTAGTTATGAGAAGTTAACGCAGGAGGTACTGCAGCGTGTCTAAACATGCATTGGGAAAGGGGCTTGGTTCACTTATTCCTCAAATTGAGGAAGAACAAAATAACGGTACCCGGGTTGAAAATATACCGCTGAACCGTATCCATCCGAATCCTCACCAGCCAAGAAAGAAATTTAATGAGGATGCTCTTCGGGAGCTTTCCGCGTCAATAAAAGAGCAGGGTATCATTCAGCCTGTTATTGTTGAAAAAGAGGACGGCCGGTATACCATTATTGCCGGGGAGCGCAGATTCAGAGCCGCGCGTATGGCGGGCCTTTTCGAAATACCTGCTATTGTACGGGAGTATACTGAAGCTGAAAAACTTGAAGCGGCACTGATTGAGAATATACAGCGGGAAGATCTGAATGCCATTGAAGAAGCCCGGGGGTATCAGATGCTTATGAATACCCTGCATTTAAATCAGGAAGAGGTCTCGGGGAAGGTAGGTAAGAAACGTTCCACCATAGCAAATAGTCTGAGACTGCTGAAGCTTCCGGAAGATATGCAGACGGCGCTTATTAACGGCGACATAACAGCAGGACACGCACGGGCACTTTTGGCCGTCCTTAATCCTTCTGATATGCGTATTCTCTACAGCCGTATCCTGCACGATGGCCTTTCTGTCCGGGAGGCTGAAGAGCAGGCGGCAGCCCTTAATAACGGTGTCCGTTCAAAAAAAGAGAACAATAAAGGAACTGACAAACCTGCCGACCCTGAACTGCGGAGGATTGAACAGAAATTTATTGATGCGCTCGGTACAAAGGTTGCAGTAAAAGGGAACATCAAGAAGGGGAAAATTGAAATTACCTATTTTTCTCTCGATGATCTTGAACGTATTTATGATATTTTAATGATTGGAGGCCATTAGGTAATCTCATAGGGGAGCGGAAAAAAAGCTCTAAAAGCTCCAAAAAGTTGATCTGCCTGTTTTCTCTTTGCCGTTCTGCTGAGAATGATGAATCGGCCGTCGATGATAAAGCCGATAATAAAGCGTTCCCGTGCGAGAAAGCCTGATGCGCCGTCTTTCTGTATTCCTGAGTGTACCCGCTGCTTTACCACAGCTGTTAAAGAGGAAAGCGGTACTATTTTCCGTGATATAAAAACTCCGAAACCTCTGTACATTGTAATTGATTCTTTTGTCTTGTCCATCATGATGGTATAACGGTACAGGCTGCCGCCGCAGACAAGAAGGGGAAGCAGAAAGATATTTATTTTTCCAAGAATAGAGGCTTCTCTGAAGTCGCTTAAAGAAAAATCAAAAAGAAACATCCCTGCCAGGGAAACAAGAAAAAAAATAAAAACAAACCGGATAACGGGATTCATTTTATAGGTAAGTACACTTTCATCCCTGGATAACGTTACGGTAAAAAACATTGCCTATCCAACAATCTTTGAACCCTTATAGAGCCAGCATTGTACACTGTGACCCTCTTTCGGTTCAAAAACGGGGGGCTCTTCAACCTTGCAGATATCCATACACTGGTTACAGCGGGGATGGAAATAGCAGCCCTTCGGAGGAGAAACAGGGGAAGGTACATCTCCTTCAAGAATGATTCTCTGCCGTTTTGTATTGGGATCAGGAATGGGTACCGCGGAAATAAGTGCCTGTGTATAGGGATGAAGCTTGTCTTTGTAAAGTTTGTCCCGGGGTGCTTTTTCAACGATTTTCCCAAGGTACATAACTGCAACATCCTGACAAAAATACTCAACAACTGATAAATCATGGGCAATAAACAGGTATGTAAGGTCAAAATCAGACTGCAGCTTTTCCAGAAGATCAAGTATCTGTACCTGAATGGAGACGTCCAGGGCGGATACCGGTTCATCAAGAACAAGTAATTTTGGATTGAGAGAGAGTGCCCGGGCTATGCCGATCCGCTGCCGCTGTCCTCCTGAAAACTCATGGGAGTATCTGTTGATGTAGGAGGGATCAATACCTGTTTTTGCCATAAGATCCTGTATTATCTCTTTCCGCTCTTTTTTTGTTTTGTAAAGGTGGTGTATATCAAGCCCCTCACCAATGATATCTCCCACCGGTATTCGGGGATTCAGTGATCCGTAAGGATCCTGAAATACCATCTGGAACTCTTTTCTACGCTTGTTGAGTTCTTTTTTGGGAAGTGAATACATGTCCATCCGCTTCCTTAACGTATGGAGCTCCCTCCTCTTTTCTGACTGCTCCGCACCGCTGAGGGTTTCAATCTCTTTTTTAAGATTCAGTACATGTTCGATATCCTCGGGGGATGTGTCAAAAAACATTTCTCCGCCGGTAGGTTTATAGAGCGCGGTAATTGTTCTTCCAGCAGTTGTTTTCCCGCAGCCTGATTCTCCGACAAGTCCGACTGTTTTTCCTTTGGAAATTTTTAGACTGATATCGTCAACGGCTTTAATGTATCCAACGGTTTTTCTTAATATTCCGGCTTTGATGGGAAAATATTTTTTAAGATTATATATTTCGACGAGATTACTCATGTAGTATGCTCCTGACGGTATAGATGACAGCGGACAAGATGTCCATCATTATCTAAAGATATAATTTCGGGAAGTTCATTCTCACATTTTTCCATTGCTTCGGTGCACCGGTTAAAGAACGGGCATCCCGGGGGGAGGTCTATAAGATTCGGTACTGTACCTCTGATGATGTGTAATTTTTTATCAGGTTTTCCAAGAATGGGAATGGATTTTAACAAACCTTTTGTATAAGGATGCTTCGGATTGTTAAAAAGAGTTTTTACATCAGCACTTTCAACGAGCTTTCCCGCATACATAACAACTACCCTGTCCGCGTTCTCGGCAATAACCGAGAGATCATGAGTAATAAGGAGAACTGCTGAATGAAACTGATTATTCAGCTTTTTTATTAAATCCAGTATCTGGGCCTGAATTGTTACGTCAAGGGCTGTTGTAGGCTCGTCAGCGATCAGCAGAGAAGGATTCTGTATAAGGGCCATGGCTATAATAATCCGCTGCCGCATACCCCCTGACATCTCATGAGGATATGACCGTGCCCGCTTTTCCGGTTCGGGAATACCAACAAGTTTAATCATTTCCACTGCCTTTTCCCACCGTTTCTTTTTATCTAAATCGGTATGAAATTCGAGTACCTCAGCGATCTGATCACCTATTCTGGAAACGGGGTTCAACGCTGTCATGGGTTCCTGAAAAATCATGGTAATTTCATCTCCCCTGATTTTCTGCAGTTCTTTTTCAGACATTTTTAGAAGATCTTTCCCCTCAAACAGGATCTGTCCCCCCTCAATTTTTCCGGGCGGAACAGGTACAAGACCCATAATTGACAGGCTGGTGACAGATTTACCGCATCCGGATTCACCGACAAGACCGAGAATCTCACCGTCCTTTATGGAAAATGAGACATCATCAACTGCCCGTACCGTCCCCTCTTCGGTATGAAAATATGTTTTCAGGTTTTTAATTTCCAGTATCGTATTATTCATTTGATTCCGCCTTTAGACAACATTTTTCAGCTTGGGATCGAGAGAATCTCTCAGCGCATCGCCGAAGATATTAAGACTGACAAGGAACAGGAACATAAACAGTGTCGCGGCAATAAGGTTCTGCCAGTTGCCGCTCATAAGTTCCAGTTTGGAATCGTCGAGCATTGTACCCCAGGTAGGAACACCTATAATGGACAGTCCCACGTATGCCAGGAAAACCTCGGATTTAATTACTCCGACAAAATTAAGAACAAACCGGACAATGATAAAATGAAATACATTGGGAAGAATGTGGCGGAAGATAATTCTGAAATCTCCTGCACCGAGATTCTTTGCGGCAAGAACGTACTCAAACTCCTTAGCCTGCATAAAAGAACCCCGTATAACTCTGGCAAGCCCCACCCATCCGGTAACGGCAAAGGCGAAGGCTATGATAAAGAAGCTCCTGCCGGCAACCTGTATCAGGCTTAAAATAATAAGCATCCCCGGTATGGCAACGATAACACTCATAATGTACATGGCAACATCATCAAACCAGCCGCTGTAGTATCCGGAAAGGGAACCGAAGAAAATTGCAATGGGAATCATGAGAAGTCCCGAGACAAATCCCAGAAACAGCGATATTTTTGTTCCCATAATTGCCCGAGAGAGTACGTCTCGTCCAAAATTATCAGTTCCGAAGAGATGTTCGATATGGGTAAAGGGTTTCATGTATCTGAGATCAAAATTATTGTTTGAAGCCATGTCCTTAATATGAAAAATATTGAGTTCACCCATCAATGCAAGCAGTATATATAGAATAACTACAAGCAAAGCGGCCATGGCAAGGCGGTTTCTCCAGAGTCTGAGCATGGAGAGGGTGAAGGGGCTTTTCCCTTCTCTGTACGATGTGGAAACGGTTTTTTCTAACATTACGTCCTCCCTAACTAAGCCGTATTCGCGGATCAACAAAAGCATACAGAATATCTGTAAGCAATGAGAAAACAACGAAAAAGAGTGTATAAACCATAACGATTGCTTTGAGAACCGGAAGGTCGTAATTAAAGATGGCGGTAACCATGAGACTCCCTATCCCGGGTATGCTGAAAAACCGCTCCAGCATAATTGAACCGGTAAGCAGGAAGGGAATCTGAATGACAACGTAGGTCAAAATAGGTATCATGGCATTTTTCAGCACGTGACGGAACATAATTGTTGTTTCATTCAGACCTTTTGCCCGGGCAGTCCGTATATAATCCTTGTGGACTTCTTCCAGGAGAGCTGTTCTAAAAAAACGGATATCATATCCGACGGATACGGTAACCCAGAGAAGCCACGGAAGCATAAGGTACCGAACCGCATATATGCCCCGCTGCCAGCCGGAAATGGGAAAGAGGTGGAGACGGTAGGAAAGAAAATATTGACCAACCATTATAAGAACAAGCATGGAAATTGACATTCCTATGACCGATAAAATGGTTAATAGTTTATCAATAAATCTTCCTCTGAAAAATGCACACAGAGCGGCAAGAACAAGCGAAATAATAATCTCCATGGTAAATGCCGGAAAGGTTAGAGCGGCAGAGACGGGAACCATTCTCTTTATAAGACGGGTAACGGGAAGTTTTCTGCTTTCTGATTTCCCGAAGTTAAAGGTAACCATCTGTTTTACGTAATCAAGGTACTGGGCAACGAGCGGTTTATCAAGACCGTATTTATGACGGTAAACTTCAATCTGATCAGCTGTCCGGACTTTTTTGGGAAGCATATTGTAAAGGTACCGGTCCTGCCCGCCTACAACGTTGAATATGAGAAAGAATATCATTGCAGCACCCAGCAAAATCGGAATTAAATAGATCGTACGGCGGATTATGTAATGAATCATTGTTTTCACCTGGTAATATAGGATAAGGAAGATCCCGATTTCCCGGGATCTTCCATTAAGAAAGGACTAACGTCTATTTCTTGGTTTTTTCATCTCTCATTTTTGTATCAATATCGAGATATTTTGTATACCCTGCACCAATGTCTCTGAATACACGGGTAAGGAGCCATGGCTGTTCCAGAGCGTAGGAAAGTCTGTGAACTCCCATTATCCATGGGCAGTCTTCCGCTGCAATCTGGGCCGCTTCCGCATATATCTTGTCCCGTTCAGGAGACTGCTGCATAAAAGCACCTTTTTTGTAGAGTGCGTTGAATTTCGGATTATCGTAGTTGGCCGCATTCGGTCCTGGAGCTTTGTTGGGTCCGTAGTTCAACTGGAGAAAGTTCTGGGCATCCGGATAGTCAGCACCCCACGCAATACCGCCGAGCTGAACTTCGTGTTTATCTATCCTCTGCAGGAAGGTAGGCCAGTCGCCGGGAACCGCTTCCACCTTTATACCTAGATCTTTCATATTGTCTATGAAGAACTCAACCATCTGACGATGAGTAGAACTTGAGCTGTACATCTGGTATTTAAATGTCGGAAGTCCTTTCCCGCCGGGATATCCCGCTTCTGCAAGAAGCTGTTTTGCTTTTTCCAGATTGTAGGTGGCATAGGGGTTCTTAAAGTTTGGATCATAGCCGCCGAGTCCCGGAGGAATCAATGTCTGGGCCAGTTCCGCTCTGCCGTTGTAAAAAATCTCAAGGGCTTTTTCGTGGTTGTATGCCATTGACATAGCCTGCCTGAGTTTCTTGTTCTTTCCAAGGATAGGATCATCCATGTTGAAGAAATTGTAGGTAACATCCAGTGTCGGATTTATGTCAAGTTTAATCCCTTTACTGATCATTTCCTTGGTCAGTTTTCCGTTTACAACGGTGGAATCGAAATTGTCTTTGGGAATCCCGGAAAAATCAATCTCGCCGTTGAGGAATTTAAGCCACTGTACACTGCTTTCTTCCAGTACATACCAGACAACTTTATCCACAAAGGGGAGTTTCTTCCCTGCGTATTTCTTAAGAACATCCGCACCGAGTTTCTTGGTTACTGCAGTCCCTGCTTCTTCGGCTGCAGGGAACTTCTGTCCGTGCCATGAGGGATTCTTGTCCAGGACATACTGGCTGTCAGGGATAGTTTCGTCATGGTTTAAATAGTACGCGCCGGTACCAATTGGATTATTTGTCCATTCATCACCGTACTTATCCATCAGTTCTTTGGGAACAGGATAGGTAAAAGGCATTGCCAGGGTGTAGAGAATCTGGGGATACGGTTTTGTAAGGGTAAGCTGGATGGTATAGTCATCAAGTGCCTTGAATCCTTCTACAACCTTGCTGTAGTCAGCACCGTTTTTGGCCCATTCATTTAAACCTTTAATATATCCGTCATAAAGCCACCACCCTCCGGATTCATTGGCAGGATCAGCAAGACGTTTGATCGAATACACAAAATCATGCGCGTTAACCGCTCTTCCTTTTCCTTTTGGAAATACTTCCTTAAGGGGATCATAAAAATAGGCATCCTTTCTGAGCTTGATGGTATACACAAGTCCGTCGGCGGATACCGTCGGCATGCTGGTTGCGATTAATGGTTCCAGCTGATAGGTGTCTGCCGTATACTTGTACTGAAACAGTGCTTCACCGATATCACCGTAAATGGATGCGGTGTAAAGGTCAGTCATCTTTGCAGGGTCAAAGGGCTGGATTTTTGACACGACATAACGGTGCAGTACTTTCACTTCCTTCGGTCCCTGGCTGCAGCTTATCAAAGCCATTCCCGCCAGAACTACCAAAAGAAGGGAGATAAACAATTTTCTTTTCATCTATTCCTCCATATGATTTTTTTTCAGTATGAAGGGTAATTTGTAATTTGTCTACATATTTGTTAATTTTTTAACTTTTACTATCTGTGATTCGAATTGCTCAGCTTCTTTATGAATGATACTGATAAAAGTATCATCCTTTATGGTTCCTATAACCGCTTCCATCTCTTTTGGTGTTTCAAAGGTAATTCTCCGGTACTTGTTGGTATAATCTTTCAGTCTGCTTTCGTAGGTATTTTTCTCTATAAGATGCTGTATGGTGAGAGCTGAGTCCAGAGATTTTTCCCAAAAACCCAGTGTTAGTTCTTTTCCTTCCATGTTATAGAGGGAGATAAGGGAGGCAAACGCGTGGCGGCATCTCTGTTCGATGTAGGTTTTGCTCAAGGTGTAATAACGGTTATGAACCTCTTTCCAGGAGTTGATTTCTGAACTGAGGATGGAAGTTTTCAAACGGTTCAGATCTTCTTGCTGAAGAAGCTGCCCCCCGATATTAACCCAGGAGGAGCGGGCCGCGCCGGTAAATTGTTTTGAAAGCTCAGTAAGGGAAAGTGAATGCTGTACAGCGTAGGAGATGATATTCTTTACAGCATAGTAGTGAATCATTTCCCGGTATATTTTAAACGCCTTTTCTGCTTTCAGGATCAGTACATCCCGGGTAGAGTTTTCCATCCCCTCACCGAGAACTTCAAGAGATGCAATTTCCCCCTCGGTAGACGTAAGAATTTTCTCCCCCTTTTCCATCATTGTACCGGTGTCAACATAATCGGTGAAGGAGCGGTATTTCCGGTACCAGGCTTTCCCGGTCCACAATTTTAAAAGCTCAAGACTTTTAAACATCTCCTCAACTGTATCAGGAGCAAGATAATCAAATTCGATAAACTGAGAGGTATCTTTTCTTTTGTCTCTGACCTTGAATTTCCATGAATTCCGGGCAAGAGCGTACATATTATAGAGGAACCAGTATGCAGGCATTACAAGCAGTCTGTTCTGTGCATGATCCTGTGAAACGAGCGAAAAGGGCATTTCAATATGGAGTTCATGGGGATAGTCTGATTTTGCGAGCAGAATAAACGCTGCGAATTTGCAGTTATGTTTAAGGCTTGAGCTTAATGCCGGCCAGAATCCCCGTTCAGCGAAAATTTCGCCATCAGCTCCCCGGGAATTATGATTTGAACCGATGGTAGCACCTGCCGCAATATTTGACTGTCCCTGAAGGGTAGAAGCAATGAGGAATGAATTATTGTGGTGCTGCTCATGAAAAGGGAAAATAAGAGCACTTTGAACTTCACAGCAGGCTATTGTTGAGTTTTCACCGAGGAACGAATCAAAAAAACGGGCGCCTGACTTTAGCACTGAATAGCTGCTGACGACAAAGTTGAATGCTTTTACATCGAAACGGATCTGCGCTCCGCTTCCGATAATACCGTTTATCAGTTCAACACCTTCACCTATAATGGAAGGGGAATCCTGAGAACTGCTGATGGTGATATTTTTCAATACATCAGCACCGAAAATCCGCGCGTTTTCTCCCGTTCTTATATCCTGGATAATTCTGCAGCTTCGTATGCTTGTGTGGTCTCCTATATACCCTCTGGTATCTTCGGAAAACTGTTCCTCCCCGTTAGTGAACTCAGTAAGTTTTTTCATAAGTGCCGGATCTTCACGGTACCTGGCCCACAGATAGCAGTCAGCAGTCAGCATAGAATGAAAGGGGAGTACCTTTCTCCCCCCATTTTCATTTGCAACATGTATCCATTTCCCTGTTCCAAAGAGAGGAGTGTTTGAAAGAGTCATTTCGTCTATGTTAAAAAGGAGAACATTATTTCCGACAATATACTTTGAAAGCAGTTTTACATTATGAATTGCGCAGTCTGAACCTATCGTTGTTGAACTGATAACAGAATTATAGATCCCTGTAGTAAGACATATACCGTCATATGCTATGGTATCTGCTGTACATTCCCCGAGGACTACTTCCCCCATAAATGTATTTCCGCGGAATTTTTCAGGTTTGAAAGAACCCTGGATATATATTGTATCCCAGGATTCTGCCTTGTTTCCATGTTGAATAAGTAATGAAATTTCATCGGGAGTAAGGTGTTTATTCATTAAATCTCCACTTCGGTACAAAATAAAATTTCCTGTTTGCATTTTATAACACTATCGGGTATTCTTAAAGAGTGATTGAGATATGAAAGGATCAATTTTTCAGCTCCTTATATTTTTACTTTTTTTCGTCGTCATTATCCTGGGTATAGGTGTTTCCTCTTATTTCCTGTGGTTTGATACGGGAACTCCTTCAAACATTCATGATATTGATGCATTATTAGTGCTGCTTCCCCGTTATCTTTTTTACGTACTGCCCCTATCCATTTTCGGGAGTATACTTTTTTCCCACTTTATTACGCTGAACCGAAAGGCTCATGTCCTTCTTTCGTGGTTTCTCATTTTTACTATTGGCGTAGGAATTTATTTTTTCGGATTTACAGGATTACTGCATCTGGAATTGAATAAACCGGTATCACAATCTACATCCGGGATAATTCTCTACGGTGGGAAGATAAACCCGTTTAAAAAAGGATTTGTGTATGTGGGGAGTCTGGATGCATCCGATGCGTACAGCATTGTACGTGAAAATCCGCAGCAGTTTCCCTCTTTTTCGTATAAAGACAAAATTAAATTGAAAGATCTTAAACATGAACTTTCTGTAAATGTTCAAGGCTCTGCTTTTCAGCAGCGTCTGGCCGGTAATCCCTATTTTTCGGGTATTTTTACTCCTCCTCCGTTTCTTACCAGTCTTATCTCGGATATACAGGGATTCAACGCTAAGATGAGAAGTCTTTATAACCGTTCCCGGTACTTTTTCCTCTTCGCGGTTGCGGCCCAGGTATTTTTAGCTGTTACCTGCTGGAGTCTTCTTCGGATTTCCAGGTGGCCTCTCATTAATGCTCTTTTTTCTCTTGTTCTTATCAGGGGATTGTTTGCTTTCTTTTCTGTATGGGAGAGTGATGCGGTTCAGGGGAAATTCGGTTTTATTCATTCAGATATGGTAAAGGATAATCTTTTTTCAATACTACTGCTGTTGATTGCTGGACTCATTATTTTTTTTAACAGCCTTTTTCTGCTGTCAGAATATTCTTCACGGGGAAAGCACAATGATTAATATTCCTAAGCGGACTTTTATCGTTTTGCTTGCTGTATATGCTGCCGCTTTCCTGATTTTTTTTGCGGTTTCTTTCTTTTCGTACCATAGTGTTTCTATTGCCGCAAAAGAGCTGGACCATCATGGAGAAAAGCAGTTCAGATATTCCCTCTTGCTGCAGGAGCACACAGGAAGGTTTCCTCTAAAGGCTGGTAATCCACCTGTACTTGATACGTTTACCATGCGGTGGATCACCTACAATACGGTAATTCTGTTTTCCAGGTACATGCTTGCCCTCACTCTTACAGGGATTCTCTTGTGCTATTCGCTTCTATTTCCATATCAGCTCGGTGATGAGAGTGCCCGGATTTCCTTTTTACAGCTTATAGGGAAAAATATCATTCTTCTTCTCGTTTTGACGGTTGTTTATTTCAGTTTACATGAAGGTTTCAGTCCTTCACTGAAAAAAGCACAGCAGGAAATGACTGCTGACACTGATATTGCCTTGACCTTTTACCATGAAGGCCTGGAAAATATGAAAGCCGGTAAGTATGCTGAAGCGCACACTTCTTTTTCTTCTTTCCTCGTTCTGGACAGGGATAATAAAATAATAAAAGAAGCGTTTGACTGGACTGCCGCTCAAATGAACATAAAACCTGTTCAAAAGACCGTTCCTGCTGGAACAGTTTCTACGGTGCAGAAGATGCATTACATCAAGGATGCAGAAGGTTATTTTAAAAATAAGGATTATTTTTCAGCATATTACTATGCTTTTCTTGCTTCGGAAACAGATGAGAAGAATCTGAAAGAGAAAGCATTACGGTTGATGGCAGAAACAGAGAAACAGATATCGACATTAAGAGCGTTAAACACCGATGAGGAAAAGCGTAAATATTATCAGCGTAAGATGGATGCGGTCAAGGATCTAAATTCCGGCCGCTACTATGATGCATATTATGCTTTTAAGCAGCTTTCCCATGATTTTCCCGGTGACAGGGATCTGAAGGATTTTTTCAAAAGAAGCAGAGAAGAGGTTGAAAAGAACTATTTTTTTGTGGATGAGATCAAAAAATATTCCGGTTTACCCGGAGTTAAGAATATTATCTATGTTCAGAAAAGCAGCGGGGGGAATTTTGCCCTCGTTAAGATAAAGAAGTTTATTCAGGCAGAGGATGGACGGTATTTCTTTTCCATAGAAGTCCTCACCTTTTCTCCGGGTAAAGGGGTCGTTGAGCATTATACCGCGCCTTACGGTAAATTAAGTAATGACGGATATATTATTCTCAAAGCAATTGGAAAAAACGAAAAAAGAGTGTATGCACCAAAATTTATCATGCGGGACCCCTCTGCAAAAAACCGGTCAGAAAATATTTCGGCGATCAAACTTCTTCCTTATCCCGGAGATCTTGTGCTGCTGCGGAAAAACGGAATGAGGGATAGCGCAACAGTTCTTGATCTTTTTAATATGTGGAGAACGGTTGGAAAATTCGGCTATCTGACAACTCCCCTGGAGATCTCTCTCCTGGAAAGTATTCTTCGCCCTTTTACTTTTTTTATTTTTTCTCTGTTTGCAATAAGTATTGGATGGTTTTTTAGAATACGGAAACGGCGGATGCCTTTTGCCGCGGTCCTGCTTATCCCGCTTCTTCCCTTTGTCCTTCATAAACTTCTACTGCTCTACCTTTTCAGTTCCAAAGGTTTTTATGCTTTTTTTCTCTTAAAAACAGGATTTACTGTTTCTCTTGTCATTTTACTCAGTGTTCAGGCTGTTCTGATTTTTTGGGCCCTTGTAGAAATAGCGCGGCAGGGAAAAAGATAGTAATAGTGCTTTCATTCAGTTCGTTCGATCTTTGCACCGAGGGATTGAAGTTTTTCAGGAAGGTTTTCATAACCTCTTTCTATCTGATAAACATTCTGGATTTTGCTTTTGCCCTCAGCGCAGAGAGCGGCAATAACCATGGCCATACCTGCTCTAACATCGGGAGAAACAAGTTCCGCGCCCCGGAGCCGGGCCGGGCCGCTGACAACAGCACGGTGGGGATCGCAGAGTATTATTTTTGCGCCCATTCCGATAAGTTTATCAACAAAAAACATGCGTGATTCAAATAGTTTTTCATGGATAAGAACCGTACCCTCCACCTGCGTAGCAACAACAGTCATAATACTTGTCAGGTCAGCTGGGAACCCCGGCCATGGAGCATCATCGATTTTGGGAATCATTCCACCCAATTCGGGGCTTACTTTTAGTTCCTGTCCGGAGGGAACATAGATTGTGCTGCCGTCTGTGTCCCAGTGGATACCGAGTTTCCCGAATGCTATTTTTGTCATTCGTAAATTTTCAGGTCCGGCATTTTCTATTTCCAGCTCACCTCTCGTAACTGCAGTCAGACCGATATAAGAGCCGACCTCCATAAAATCAGGACCTATGGGAAATTCGGTACCTTCCAGTTTTTTTACTCCGTCTATGGTGAGGATGTTGGAACCGATCCCGGTAATTTTAGCCCCCATCTGATTAAGCATTCTACAGAGATCCTGGACATGGGGTTCACTGGCGGCATTTATAATAACGGTTTCTCCTGATGCGAGTACGGCAGCCATAATAGCATTCTCAGTAGCAGTTACCGATGCTTCATCCATAAAAATGTCTGTCCCGACAAGTTTATTCGCATTGATACGGAAAAGGCCGTCAATTTCTATTTGAGCCCCCAATGCACTAAAGGCAAGAAAATGGCTATCCAGACGTCTGCGTCCGATAACATCTCCGCCAGGAGGCGGGAGGGTCACTTTGCCTGATCGTGCAAGAAGCGGTCCGGCAAAAAGTATGGAAGCACGGATATTCCTTGCAAGCTGTGCGGGTATTTCAGAGGTACTGATATTTTGTGTTTTAAAGCTGTAGATGCCGTGGGATTTTTTCTTAATATCAACACCAAGGATTTTAAGAACCTTGAACATAACATGTACATCTTCAATTTCAGGAAGGTTTTTTAGCACCACGGTTTCATCAGTGAGCAGTACTGCCGCAATGCACGGCAGTGCAGCGTTTTTATTTCCGCTGGCGGTAATTTTTCCTTTTAACGGGAAGTTCCCTTCTATACTGTATGCATCCATCATATGCACTGTATCCCATAAAGGGGGGTGTTGCAATAAGTGTTTAATTTAAAATAAAGAAATATTCCGATTTTCCAAAAGGGTTCTTATCCATGGCTACCCTGACAGATCTGATAAATCCGCTGCCGTTATAACATTCAAACCGGACCATCAGCGTTACCTCTTTCAAATTACGGCTTTGAATCTTAAAAGGGTTTTCGAAGATTTTTGGAAAAACTACTGACCGGAAATTGGTGCATTCGGCTGGATATTCCATGTCTTCAGTGTTTTTTGGTGTAACAAAAATCTTTGAAAAGACAGATAAAATATTCTTCTGGGAATGAATGATATCTTTCCGGTTTTTGTCTGACAGATTATTTAAAAAAGCATGCCATTGTTTTCGTATAATTTGTCCAGCGGCGGCTTCAAGGAAGTTATTCAGATTACGGACAACGTTTGTCGTTGCTTTTTCCCTGAACTCCCTTCCGTTCCATCTATACCAGGTAAGGTATGTTTCATAACCGGTCCCTTCTTCCAATCCGTGTTTCCATTCAATAATATCCATGATCCCGTCATTATCTATATCACTCACTTCATATTTGACGGAAGCGGTATTTTCGGTGGTGAAAAGTGAAAATCTGTTATAGCTTGAAAAGAAAATCCATTCAACTTCTGTGCCGTTTTTTGTCAAAAAGCTTATGTTAAGCCCGAAAGGATTAGATTTGTTTTTTTTAATAAAGTAAGACGTGAACGAGTTTAAGACATTCCGGGAGCCAATGGGAATTCTAAACATTGAAATCATGGTCCCCTTGTTCTGAAGGTAAACAGAAAGAAAATAGTCGACAGGACTCCTGCCGGTATCAGCAAGGCCTGAAACATCAGAAAGACTTTTGATATCAGCGGATATACCTTCCTGTTTCTTTATGACGAGGAGAAAAGCATCCTTATATCCATTACCATCAAGGTCATGGTATATAATCTTGATGTGATTCCCCCCTTCTGTTACCGGAGCAAAGGATGATGGAATGGTATGCCGTATTTGATATTCAATTTCCTTATCTGATAATCCCGACGGTTGTTTCTGCTCATGTTTTGCAGAGCTTTTGGTTATTGCAGCGGGTGTACTCTGTGAAGAAGGAACCGGTGCAGTAGAAGGCTGCGGTGGAATCTGATGGACAGCAACCGGAACAGAAGTACAGGAATAGAGAAAAAGTACTGCTGCGTAGAAAATTATCTTTTTCATAGCGTACGGCAAGTGTATCAAACAACAGGAGAATTATCCATCAGTTTTATGTAAACTTTGGAAGGATCATTCTATGTATCGTTTTCCCCTGGAAATTCCCGGCAGAAGTAAAATAATCAAGGAGCCCGGGAGGAATATCCGCGTAAATCCTGTTAGTCAGATAAAAATTACCTTTTGGAGTATACTGATGGCCCAGATGGAAAATGTAATTGACGGAATCAGAGATGATGTTTCCGGTATTTCCCCGGGTAAGATACTGGGTTGTCCCAATATCAAGGGCAATTTTGTAGGAAAGAATCGTTTTATACGGATATTCTTCCGCACTGGAGATAATTTTATTCAGCTGAAGTTTGAAACATTCTATAATGATATGACCTGTGGAACCGGAAAAGGGGAAAAGGATAAGTGCTCCATACTCTGTTCTAATCCATATCCTTCCATGCAGCGGTGTAATTACCTTTTCCAGATGGTGGTAGAAATGATCCATGACATCATTGATATGTGATTTTCCGGAATGGGAAGCCCAATCCTTTATCATGTCAATTTCAATAAACATGAGAATGAAGGTATAACTGTTCCCTTCCACAATAGTTTCCCACGTTGTTTCATGTATTTCTACCGGACCCGGATCTGTATCCTCTTCTTTGTCCTCGGCGGATTCCATAAAGTAAAATCCTATGGCACTCTTGATTCTTTTTGTGGAAAGCTCTCCACTGAGTGCTCTTCCGGGAATATAGTCGGAAGCACCTTTATGAAACAGGGCGGCAGGATCCTTAACCCAGGTTTCGGGATCGAGAATACCGTAATCGAATTTTTGCTGCCGTGTTACATAGGAGATAAGCTTTTTCTTTTCGGCGGGAGTATAACTGCTTAGATCAAGGTATGTAAAAAATAAATCCTGGTCCCGGGAGAGTATATGTTTATAATGTTTGGGGTTGTAGATAGAAAGCGCAAATGTCCGTGATTTCTGTATCTTTTTGAAAGCCTGGAGTATTTTTCTGTTTTTTGAAAAAAGGTAGATATTAGTCATTCGTCTCCCACCCAAGACGGTACTGAAAGTATCTGTTTTTTCCGCCTTTCTTTAACGGAGAGAATTGCCTGGAAATATATTCGTCAAGCATCATCTTAACCGAGAAAGAAATACAGACCGTATCAGTATCGGAAAAGTTCTTTTCCATTTCCATAAGATGCTTTACCGGTTCACTTTGGGTTAACATCTCTTTGTTCGCCGTATACTCACACTCTCCTGAATGAATGGAAATTCTGAAATGAAGGTGTTCCTTGAGTGAACACAACGTGCGGTTGTAGAGAAACATCTGATTGACAATTTCAAAGGCTGAGAGAACTGCGTTTAGATACTTGTTTCCGAGAAAAAACGCAATAACACCACCGTCTCCTTCCCATGCCCAGAGCCGGCCATCTCTTTTTTCAGTGATATTTTGAACAATGTAACTGAATTCTGTATACGTTCTTTCAACGGTTTCTCCAGGATATTTTCGTACAATGCCCGTATTATCAATAATATCAATACCAAGAAATGCAAGGGTGTACGTTTCTCCATCCTGCAAAGTCCCCCAGTTCCTGGTTTTTCGTACCCGGGGGTTTTCAACAAACATCTGGTTTTCACTGTCATAGAGGTAGCCGCTGTTATAGATCTCTTTAAGAATATCGTTCAAATAGGGAATCTGGACTACCCTGCTCATGATACCTTCCTTTTCAATACGGAGAAGGGTTTCAACAAAGGTGAGAAACAGATCTTTCTGAATTATATTACGGATAATGGTATCTGCTGCGTCACGGTTTGGGATTGCAAAGCTTTCGGGAAATCCTGTCTCCTGATAAATATCATAACCGGGAATCAGTCTCCGGGCTACATGACACATTGTCCGGACATCCATGGCTTCACTGAGAGCTTTTGAGCATAATAACTGTACTTTCCGGGAAGTTTCCATTTTTTCTATTTAAAATTAATGCTTTTTTCACCCTGTCTGTCAAGGAAAATAAAAAAATAGTGTGTATAATGTCATCCATGAGGAACGTTAAAAGTATTATAATAGAGAATTTTGATAAACAGGATACCTCTTTTGTTTTTCCTTCTGAAATAACTGCTGCTTTCTGGAGAATGAGGAGTCTTGATAGTACCGGAAGGTCGGCTGTTCGTTCTGAACGGTTCCTCAGCTGGGACACTTTCAAGGAAAGATATTTTTCACTAAATCAAAAAGGAACACCGGTAAATAAAATAGTGAGGACGCTTTTTACTGTTTCTTTTTTGGAAAAAAACAGTCAGAGTGGTGGTTCTCTGCTTTCTTCCCTTATCCCGTCTGATTACGCGGAAAACTCAGCTGCTTTTAAAAAGCTGATTCTTTCACTTCTTCCAGGAATTGCCGGCCTGATTAAAAAAATTAATGATGAAAGAGTTCCTTTACCCCGGCCCCTTTTGAAAGATCTTGCACAAATCCATGAGGAGTATACCGGGTTCCTCCAAAAACATGACTTATTCGAGCCAGGGTGGATGAAAGCTGATGTATCGGAAGTTGAAGGGATTTTTTATCTTTTTTATCCTGAGGTTATTGAGGATTATAAGGATTTTTCCATTGAACTCTCTGCATCTGATCATATCATCATTGTCCCGCTGTCTGATAAGGTTTCACCGTCGATTCTCCGGTTTCCAACAGCTTCTGCGGAGATCAAGTGGCTGCTGAAGCAGATCAGGGATCTCCTGGATAAGGGAATTCCTCCTGATGAAATAAGTATTACCCTGCCCGATATGGATGGATGGCGGGATCGTCTGGAAACGATGGCGTCTATACGGAATATTCCGCTTTCTCTTAAAGAAGGCCGTCCTGTCAGCGAATTCTCCGGAGCCCGGATTTTCCGTATGCTTTCCGATTGCAGCAAAACCGGATTCAGCAGTACGGCAATGAAACAACTGTTTCTGAACGGTTCAGTTCCCTGGATAGAGGAGAAGAAAGCGCATGCTCTCGTTCTTTTCGGGATTGGGAATCATTGCTTTCGGAATTATTACAGAAAAGGGAAAGAGGTTGATCTCTGGGAAAAAGCACTCAGGAGCAGTGGAGATCATGAGCTTCTGCTTTATTACCGGAGTTTTAAACAAAACGTACAGGCTATTTCAGGTTCAAAAACATTCTCTCAATTAAAGAGGGCTATACAGCAGTTTATAACACATTTTCTCAATACGGATGAGTTGGAACGCGGAGGGATGCTGAAAGCATTTCAGTTTGCTCTTGAAATATTGAATACGGTTATTGAAGATGCTGCTGCCTGCGGGAGTGATGCCGTAAAATCCCCTTTTGATATCTGGCTTTCATTTCTTGATGAGATAATCTATGTTTCCAGAGAGAATAAGAATGGTATAGCGGTTTATCCCTACCGTGTTGCAGGAGGCATTGAAACCCTGTGGCATTTTATTCCCGGTTTTTCCCAGCGCACTTTTTCTGTTTCAATGGAAGACTATTCTTTTTTAAGGGAAGACCAGAAGGTGTTTTTTACAGATACTGTTCATGATTTTTCTGATTATTTTTTGTCTCTCTATAGTATGTCCGGTAAAAATGTTGTTTTTTCCATGAGCAAAGTTTCATTTTCAGGCCCTGAAATTCCCCCGCCTGAGTTTCTAACGGAAGGAAAGGTTGATGATTTTCAGGAAAGAATTGGTGATATACAGGATGTTTTTGATTGTGAGATTGCATACTGGAATGGAGAAACCCCTATGCATCCAAAGATCGTTCCGGTCATGAGAACGGGGCTGGAAAGAGCTCAGGTAAGTGTATTCAGTAAAAAGCAGATTGACTATACACGTAAGGCTGTTTCCAGCAGTAATCTGCTTAACGAAGTCCGAAAAGCATTTTTCCACGGCAAGGATACCATGAGGGTTTCTTCAACCATGCTTGATGCTTTCTATACCTGCCCTTACGCATTTTTTCTTCAAAGAGTTCTTTCTGTCAGTGAAAACCAGTACGAAATGGTTTTTAAGGATCATCAGCTTATCGGCAGGCTTATCCATGATTGTTTTCTTGAACTTTTTTCTTTTATAGACAGGAAAACCGGTGTTTTTGATCCCGGGAAGAGGAATCTCTACAGAGAGTATGTGCCGAAACTTGTTTTAAGTGTTATGGCTCAGTATGAGAGAGATGGGATGATTATGCTGGGGCCGGTATGGGAGGAAGTACGGACTTATCTGATTTCCCACCTGGGTACCTTTCTTGATATAGAAGCAGAGACCTTTCCATTATACAAGCTCGAGTCGGCTGAGAAAAGCTATGGATACGATGTGGAAGATGATATTCGGATTGAAGGAAGAATCGATAGAATTTCTGTACGGAACGGGATTCGGTGTATTATTGATTACAAGAAAAATTACACTACCTCTCTGTCTCGGCTGAATCCTGAAGAAGGTGTTCCTGAATCCTTTCAGTTATTTTTTTATATTCTTCTTGCAGAATCGGAAGGAGAGAAAATATCGAGAGCAGCGTACTATAATGTTACAAAAGATACGTATGTAACGGTTTTTTCTGATCCCCCTGAAAAAAAGAGTCTTTCACGGGAAACGGTTGATGAGATTTCGGCACAGATGAAGACCTCTATCCGGAGCATGAAAGAACAAATTCAATCGGGAGATTTTTCAGTTTCAGACTGCGGTTCCTGCAGTTTTAGAAATATCTGCCGTGTTAGATATACGGTGAGGTAGGCGGTGAAAAAGAAAAAGCTGGACATAGATCAGGAAAAGGCAGTAGCCTGTGAAAAGAATGTCGTTGTTTCCGCCGGTGCGGGATCAGGGAAAACAACCGTCCTGTCAAAGCGGTACGTACGGCTCATCACAGAGGGGAAAGCCGCGGTGGAAAATATACTGACTCTGACCTTTACACGGAAAGCCGCGGCTGAAATGTACGAAAGGATCTATCAGGAACTACTTAAACAGACAAACAATGAAAGAGCACGGGAGCAGTCGGCGCGGTTTGAGAATGCGAGAATCTCAACACTGGACAGTTTTTCCGCGGAAATTGTTAGAAGCGGGTCATCTCTCTTTGGTATACCGATGGATTTTACTACTGATACTGAAGAAACTACTGCTCTTGCTGCAGACAGTGCCCTTGATTTTCTCCTTAGACATCAGGATGATCCTTTTCTCAAGGAATTTATTTCCCTGCACGGATTTGAAAATGTATATGAGAATCTGTTTACTTCTGCGGCTGTTAATGATTTTAACATTGCGGAACCGATAGACTTTGAGATACTTTTTAAAAAACAGGAAGCAGAATTGCACAGAGTTCTGAATGAGAAAATCTCCCGGCTTGAAGCATTGAGACAGAAGATATTGTCAGCAGAACCGTCAGGGGGGAAAACGTACCTTTCAAACCAGAAGATGTGCAGTGAAATCGGATCTCTTTCTTTTTCAGGAGAAAATCCCGAATTGAAGGAAGTCTCAGCCATACTAAACAGACTGACATTTAATATACGGCTGGATAAAAGTGATGAGGCTGTTCTTCAAAAAGAGTACATCCTGGAAATAAGGAAAGAAAAAGAAATACTGCAGACCGTTATCTCGTCACTTTCCGCTTTACCCTTGGTGAAGGGAATTTTTTCTCTCCTGTCAGATTTTCAGATGGAATTTCTTGCACAGAAACGTATCCGGGGTATCCTTTCTTTTCAGGATGTTGCGTCCCTTGCGGTCAGAATACTGGAGGAAGATCTTGAACTGAGAAAGTACTATAAAGATCAGTTTACACATATTATGATCGATGAGTTCCAGGATAACAATATTCTTCAGAGGAATCTCCTTTTTCTCCTTGCTGAGAAGAAGGGGGAAGAACTGCCTGGGATTCCCGGAGCAGATTTTCTTGAACCCGGTAAACTCTTTTTTGTCGGAGATGAAAAACAGTCAATTTACAGCTTCAGGGGAGCTGATGTTTCTGTTTTTAAAAAGCTCCAGAATGAAATTCTTCTCTCCGGAGGAGAAACACTTTCCCTGCGGACAAATTACAGGAGTGAACCGCAGCTTATTGATTTTTTCAATACCTTTTTTTCTTCTGTTATGGCAGATGCCTGTGAAGATTATGAAGCAGTTTTTGATGGTTTAAAAGCACGGACTCCCTCAGAGGGGATCCATTCCTCAATCCGTTTTTTTTATAAACCATACTCCCCGGAATCAGGAGAGGATATTCTCAGCGGGAGAGAAGCAGAGGCATGGCATATAGCGAAAACCATTAAGAAACTTGTTGAAGAAAAAACCCTTCTTATTCCCGATGAAGATAAAGGAGTACGGCCGGCAGGATATAGGGATATATGTCTCCTTATGCGGTCTACCAGCGATCAGATCCTCTATGAAAAGTATTTCAGACGTCTGAATATCCCCTTTTCAGTTCAAAGTGTCCGGGCGTTGTTTCTTGAAGCACCGATAAACGATCTGTACAATTTCCTTCAGCTTCTCGTATACCGGGAGGATTCCCATGCGTATGCAGGGATTCTACGGTCACCTTTTTTTAATCTGAATGATGATGTAACTTCCGGGATTCTCCTTAAACACCAGCCGGCTTTTGCTTTTAATGCGGAAGAAACCCCGGAGCTTTTTTTCAGAGATGATGACCGTTTAAAATACCAGCAGGGGAGAGAGCTGTATCTCCGTCTTCTGAAAATAAAAGATATCGTTCCCAAAACCGAATTGATCAGAATTCTCTGGTATGAAAGCGGATACCGCTATTTTCTGCTTAAGAACCCCCTTTATGCAGGATATCTTGAGTATTTTGATTATCTAGAAGAATTAGCCCGCAGGTCAGATGCCGCTGGAGAGAATCTGGCATTATTTCTTGATTTTATCAGAGGAAATCTGGGAAAGTATGAGAAAATTCCTGACCTTGAACTGCTCCGGGATGAAATCACCGGTGTGCTGTGTATGACTATCCACAAGGCAAAGGGACTTGAGTTTCCTGTTGTTGTTGTTGCGGATACGGGCAATTCAGGCTTTGGAACGAGTGACAGGAAACCTTACTATACTTCTGATGCTTTTGGGATTTCTTTAAAAGTAGCAGGAGAAAAAGGGGGAAAAGCCAATTACTTTTTTATGCTTGCAAAAGAGGAGCAGACAAAAAAAATGATCTCCGAGATGAAACGTATTTTGTATGTTGCCCTTACCCGGGCGGAGAGTCATCTCATCCTGTCCGGCGTACATGGAAAAAATAATCGTAATACCGGGAGTGATACCGGGAAAAGAACACTTCTTAACATGATCCGCGGAGGTCTGGGTGAAGAGATATCCCGCATGGAATATATCCCGGATTATACCTGGGCCGAAACTGAGAAGGCTGTTCAGGTTCCGGTACTGAGGGATCTTCATAAAACTGTCCGTGAATATAGAGATACCGTTCTCCCGGAATTGCGAAAAGGGGCTGAATTCCACACAGTAACCGAAATAAACAGGATCTATACGGCAGATTCCCTGTCAGAAAAAGGAGAGAAGCTTCCCGTGATTCCGTCTGACAGTATTATAACACAATACGGGTTGTATTCTCTGTTCGGGACATTGTGCCACCGGATTATTGAGTCCCGTATTAAAAAGCTTTCTTTTAACGATGAGCGTTTCAGAGGCTTGGAAGAAGTCTCTTCTGCTGAACGAAAGATTCTCTTTTCCGATGCCCGCCATCTCGCCGATGCCTTTCTTGCCTCATCGTTTCACCGGAAACTTCAGGACGGAGCAAAACTTGAGTCAGAGTTCTCTTTCCTCTACCGTTCCCAGGAGGATGAAAGCGGATTGTACCTGACGGGGCAGGCGGATCTTCTGTATGAAAAGGATGATGCAGTCATTGTCATTGATTTTAAAACAGACCAGTATAAAAATCCGGCTGAATATGAATATCAGCTTTCAATTTATCGCAGCGCTGTAGCGTCCATCTTTGGTAAACCGGTAAAAAGCTTTCTTTACTATCTCCGAAGCGGAGATGCAGTATTGGTGGAGAAAGAAGCCAGGATAGATTCATTACATTGAAAAATTTCAACTGTCCCCGTATACTATACTGATAAACCATGTTTACTTTAATATTTATAGATGACGAGAGTATTATCCGCGACGGTGTGAGAAAATGTATAAACTGGGAACAAAATGGGTTCAGACTTACGGGGGTTTTTGAAAACGGGGAAGAGGCTCTTGCATTTATAGAACGGGAACATATTGACGTTGTTATTTCAGATATCAATATGCCTAAAATGGATGGTCTTACTTTTAGCAGCATTGTTGCAGAAAAATATCCTCAAATCGTTGTTATTCTCCTTACCGGTTATGAGCAGTTTGAATATGCTCAAAAGGCAATAAAATATAAAGTCACTGATTTTCTTCTTAAACCAATTACAGCGGATGAATTAAAGAAGGTACTGGGAAGGATCTATGGGGAACTGTCTGTCAGGAACGAAAAAGAACGTCAGCAGGCATTATTAAAAGAAAAACTTATGCTGAGTTTTCCGTTATTGAAAGAGCGGTTTTTAAATAATCTTGTTTCAGGTAAAATAGATAATGCGACATTGGAAAAGAGGAAAAATTTTTTTCAATGGAATGATTTTGGGTTGGTGTATCAGGTTATAGCTATCATTCTCCCCCGTAACTGTGAGGAATTGGATTACTTCGAGATTCTTGATTTTATGAATGCCCGGAAAGAGAGCACTGATGAAGTTTTTATGAATCAGGAAGGTTTTATTGTTACGCTTATCCAGAGTGACAATAAGGAAAAAAGTTTAACAAAAACAAAAACCTTCGCGGAACAGGTGTTTCGGCATGCTGAGGAAGTATCATTGGAATCTATCTATATTGGATATGGAGACCCTGTCACTGAAACGGATAAGATCAGTGATTCATTCCGGGGTGCTTCTGCTGCAAGCCGATACGCGAAATTAACCGGGCTTTCACAAATTATATCAACGCAGGATATTCAAAACAGAGGAAGACCTTCTCTGGCTGAATTTTACAGTTTGGAAAAAAAATTTTCAAAAGAACTGAAAGAAGGCAGCCGTATCGAAACCCGGAAAGCTCTTAAAACCATTTTTTCGTTTTTAAAGACCTATATAGTTACCGGTGAAGAAGCCGCTCATTTTTATATACATATTCAGGGGGTTATGTATACTTTCCTGAATGAGATGGGGCTGTTTTCTTCCCTTATTGATCTTCATCCGTTACCATTAGGAGGATTTGAAACGCTCTTTGAGGCTCAGCAGTATTTTCTGGAACAGCTTGATGTTATAGAAGATATGATCCGCAACTCACGGAATGATATCGTCCATGAGCGTATTATAAAGGCAAAGAATATTATTTCACAACGGTACAGTGATAAAAATTTTTCACTTTCCGATATGTGTGATGAATTGTATCTGTCAACAAGTCAGTTCAGTGTTGTTTTTAAGGAAGGAACGGGAATGACTTTTATTGAATACCTGACCGCTTTCCGGATAGATCAGGCTAAAAAACTTCTCAGGACGACAGATAAGAAAAGTTATGAAATAGCGGAGGAGACAGGGTATGCTGATCCCCGTTATTTTTCGATTATTTTTAAAAAATATACAGGAGTTACTCCAACAGAGTATAGAAAGGAACGTGAGAAGTGAGAAAACGTATTGGTTTCGGAACGCTTGATTCCAAAATATATATAAGTTTTACCCTCCTGATCTTTTTTGCGGTGTTTACCATGCAGCTGGTTTCCTCCCGGTTTACAGTAAATACGGTAAGAAACTCCGTACTGGAAAATAATAGAGTCCTGCTTATCCAGCTTACTGCCCAGATAGATTCATATATCAAGAGCCTAGGGAAGCTTTCCCTTTCTATTCAAAATGATATGCAGATACAGCATTATCTTTCAGCAGACAAACAGGACCGGGGGAAAATTGATAAGGAAATGAAGCATAGTCTACAGAATTATATTCAGGCACGGGATGATATATCAGATATTCTTGTTATTGGATTTAACGGGGCCGTTATTACCGGAGATCCTGGAGCTGTTCTCAATCCTTCTACTTCCGTACAAAACAAAGAATGGTTTATCAAGGCTATGGAAGGGAAAGGGAAGGCTTTCATTTCGTCTTCCTATGTGCAGGATATTATAGCGGGACGATATCCCTGGGTTGTTTCCATGAGCAGGGAGCTTTTTTCCGTAAAGGATGGAAAACCTCTGGGAGTGCTGCTTATCGATTTAAAGTTTAATCGTATTAATGATTTGTGCCGGTCACTTGTTGTCGGACGCAAGGGATACAACTTTATTATTGACGGACAGATGAATTACGTGTTTCATCCAACGCAGCAGCTTGTGTACAGCAATCTGAGAAGCGAACCGGTCAAGCCGATTCTTGATTTGCTGCAGCAGTCGAAAGAGAATATCTATCATGAAGGCAATCGTTATTATATGATAGAAACTTCTAAAACGACTGGCTGGCATGTCGTAAGTGTTACCCATATGAGTGATATTTTACCTGACTGGAACCATATACAGATATCCTATACCATTATCGGTTTAATATTCTTTCTTGTTGTTGGATTTGCCGCAAACAGGATATCATCAAGTATAACAAAACCGGTACGGAAACTTCGTGACATTATGAAAAGTGTTGATACCGGGGAGTTTGAAATTGCCGGAACCATACAGGCCTCCGATGAAATTAAAGAGCTGGCACGGGAATATGATATTATGGTAGGGAGAATCCGTGAACTGATAGCAGAAAATATTCGGGAGCAGGAATTAAAACGGAAAAGTGATTTAAAAGCACTTCAGGCACAGATTAACCCTCACTTTTTATACAATACACTGGATTCCATAATCTGGATGGGAGAAATGGGGCAGAATAAAGAGGTTGTCCGTATGACTGCATCTCTGGCTAAGCTTTTTCGGTTGAGTATCAGCGGTGGGAAAGAAATTATCCCGTTACAAGATGAAATCGCACATGTAGAGTCTTATCTCACCATTCAGAAAATGAGGTATCGTGATAAGTTTACGTACACCATAGAAATTGATCCTTCTCTGTACCATTGCCGAATGCTTAAAATTACCCTCCAGCCCCTTGTAGAAAATGCTATCTATCATGGTATCAAGGAGGTAGACCATCCCGGACTTATATTAATAAAGGGGGAGAAAAGAGACAATTCTATTATCCTCTCTGTACAGGATAACGGTAAGGGGATGGATAAAACTACCTTGGATACCCTTACCAGGAGTATTTATTCATCGGAGAGTGATTCAGATTTTTCACTGACACGGCAGGGAATGGGTGTGAGAAATGTCCATGAACGGATACGTTTGTATTTTGGTGAAGCGTACGGCCTTTCCTTTTTCAGTAGTATGGAAAAGGGAACGACCATAACAGTTAAAATTCCATATATGTACCAGGAGATTTAAACATGAAAAAATGGTACCTTATCGCGCTTAGTATTTTCACAGCAATTGTGTTATTTATGGTCATAACGTTTTCTTCCGCGAAAGATGCCGTTTCACACTTCTCATTGAAAGAACCGATACAGATTGTTATGAAATCCGAAGGGCAGCCTATGGATTTTTGGGACGTGGTTGATAAGGGGATAGATGAAGCAGCAAAGGAGTTCGGCATTCAGGTAAAACTTTCCGGGCCCCGTTACGAAAAGGAAGTAAACAAACAGATAAAAATAATGGATCAGGTTATTGATCTGCACCCACCGCTTATTATTCTTGCCGCCTCTGATTATAAACGTCTTGTCCCGTCTGTGGAGCGGGCACATAAACTGGGTATTCCTGTGGTAACCATTGATTCAGGAGTTGATTCATCTCTGCCTGTTTCGTTTATTGCAACTGATAACAAAGCTGCCGGTATTAAAGCGGGAAGAGAAATGCACAGACTGCTTGACGCCCGGAAATTAAAGAAGGTGGCCATCGTCAGTCATATTCAGGGAACTGCCACTGCCATTGACAGAGAAGCCGGGGTTAGTGAAGGGCTTAAGGACACTCCTGTTACAGGAACGTGGTTTTGTGATGTAGAACAGGAAAAGGCTTACCGTATTACGCTGGAACTGATTAAAGATCCTGCCCTGGGAGGAATCATTGCGCTGAATGAAGTTGCCACGCTGGGAGTGGCTCAGGCAATTGAAGAAAAAAAGCTTCAGAATAAAATAATTGTTGTCGGGTTTGATAATGCTATTAAAGAACTCTCTCTTCTTGAAGCTGGAGTAATAAAAGCAACCGTAGTACAGCAGCCGTATAATATGGGGTATCTTGCGGTAAAAACCGCTGTCGAGTATCTGAAGGGAGAAAAAGTAGCGCCTTTTATTGATACAGGCTCAATACTTATTACAAAGGATAATATGTTTAAACGGGAATATCAGGAATTACTCTTTCCTTTCAGTAATAAGTAACACACCGGAAAAATTTAAACACTTTTCGTAAAATTTTCAATTTCGTTCAGGTGTATTTGGTGTGATAATAACATCACTATGAAAACTCAAATACTTGAAATGAAAAATATCGATAAGTATTTTACCGGAGTTCATGCGCTTAAAAATGTGGATTTTAATCTATTTGAAGGCGAAATACATGCCCTTGTCGGAGAAAATGGAGCCGGCAAATCTACGTTAATGAAAGTTCTTGTAGGGATTTACCCTAAAGATTCCGGGCAGATCCATTATCTCGACCATCTTTTTAATCCCCGAGATTCCAAATATGCTCTTGAGATGGGTATCGGTATTATCCATCAGGAGCTGAACATGATGGACCACCTCACGGTGGCCCAGAATATCTTTATAAGCAGAGAACCTACGAAAAGAGGAGGACTCCTGCTCGATAAACGTGAGCAGTACCGGCAGACCGAGGAACTGTTCAAGCGGCTGAACATGAATATAGATCCCTCGGAGCAGGTTGGACGTCTTACCGTAGGGAAACAGCAGATGGTTGAAATTGCCCGGGCAGTATCACACCGTCTCCGGGTCCTTATTCTTGATGAACCTACCGCTGCTCTTACTGATATTGAAATATCCGAGCTTTTTGCCATTATGCGCGACCTTGCAAGCCGCGGTGTGGGAATGATCCACATCTCGCACCGGCTTGAAGAGATACACCAGATTACCAACCGTGTTACCGTCCTGAGAGATGGAGAGCTTGTTGGTACAGAAAAAACCTCTGAAGTTACAAAACAGCAGATCATCAACATGATGGTCGGTCGGGTTATATATGAGCAGCCAAAAGCTAAAAGTGCTGTTCCACCAGATGCACCGGTGGTTCTGCGGGTTAACAAACTCAACGCCGGTAAACTGGTACGTGATGTAAGTTTCACTCTCCGCCGGGGAGAGATCCTTGGTTTCTCCGGTCTTATCGGAGCAGGGAGAACGGAGACGGCACGGGCTTTGTTTGGTGCCGATGAAATACAGAGTGGTACTATAGAGGTTAAGGGAGTCCGTTCCCAGATCAGATCACCTCAGGATGCTGTAAAAAAAGGGATTGGATACCTCTCCGAGGATCGTAAACGTTACGGACTCGCTGTTAACCTGAATATAAAAGACAATGCTGTGATGGCAAGCTATGACCAGTTTCAGCAGGGTTTGTTTGTTAACGCGAAGCGGGTACGGGACATTACGCAGAAGTATATAGATATGCTCAATATCAAAACCCCCTCCCTTGATCAGCTTCTTTTTAATCTGTCTGGTGGTAACCAGCAGAAGGTGGTTGTTGCAAAGTGGCTTATCAGGAACAGCGACATCCTTATTTTTGATGAGCCTACCCGGGGCATTGATGTCGGGGCAAAGAGTGAGATCTATACCCTAATGAACGAACTTACACGAGAAGGTAAATCGATTATTATGATTTCATCGGAGCTGCCGGAGATCCTGAGAATGAGCGACCGTATTATTGTTATGTGCGAAGGACGAATTACAGGCGAACTTAATATAGAAGAAGCAACCCAGGAAGCCATCATGGAACGAGCCACCATGGGGCGGCAGGTTGTTCTTGCAGGGAGTTGAACAGTATGGAAAACAGTATGAGCATCAGTCGTATGCAGCAGTTCAAGGAACGGGGGCTTAAGTACGTACTGGCCCCTGCCGCTTTGCTTATCCTCTATGTATTTTTCGGTATTTTCGGCCGGAATTACTTTTCGTATCCGACCCTCGTCAATATTATTGATGCGGCTTTCTATATCGGTTTTATTGCCATGGGAGAAACCTTTGTTATTATTTCAGGGGGGATAGATCTCTCCGTCGGAACAGTGATGATGGCATCGACCCTTATTGGAGGAGTCGCTCTCAAGCACGGCTTCCCCATGTGGCTCTCGCTTATCATAATTATCCTTGTTGGAATTGCTTTCGGTACGTTCAACGGTTTTTTTGTCTCACAGCTGAAGATGCCTCCATTTATCGTTACTCTTGGTACCATGATGATCTCCATGGGCGTCGGTTCCATCGTATCAAACGTCCAGAGTGCCACCTTTCCCATCCGCGGTCATGCCGGCGGCTGGTTTAAAAGTATCTTTCTTTACCTTAATCCTTCCGGCGGAATGATTCCCACAGGGGCATTACTTCTTCTTGCGGTAGGGATAATCTGTCATTTGATGCTGTCAAATACAAAACTGGGCCGTTATACCTATGCTCTCGGGAGTAATATGGAAGCCGCACGGTTATCGGGTGTTGATGTTAAAAAATGGCAGATGATGGTTTACATTATCGCAGGTGCTACAGCTGGTATCGGCGGAATTTCCTACGCGGCCATATATACCACAGTACTGCCCGCCCAGGGGCAGGGATTTGAACTTTATGCGATTGCCGCGGCAGTTATCGGAGGTACATCCCTGGCCGGCGGTATAGGTACCATCTGGGGGACGGTTATCGGTGTATTCATCATGTCAGTCCTTGCAACAGGTCTGCCTTCCTTGAATCTACAGGCGCATTGGCAGACGTTTTTTACCGGAGTTATTGTTATAGGAGCTGTTCTCCTTGATATGTACCGAAACAAGAAAGCTTCTGAAGTGCATATTGAAACACCGGCGGATATATACAAGGCGAAAAAGACTGCCGAGATTGCAGCAATGAAGCTTAAATTAACCGAGATTATGTCAGCAGGTGATCATGCCGGGGCAGCTGAACTGAAAACCAGGATATCTGCAGTCCGGAGAGAAATGAAAGCAACGTACGTTAAAATGAAATCTGAGGAAAAAGCAGTGAAAGCCAGAATTAAAGAGGAGGAGCGTAAGGCTGACCACGAGTTTGCGGAAATGCTTAAGCATAAGGATCTTCCTTCGAACAAGGTAGGGGAATAAATTTGAATACTCCTGGATCCGAAACAAGTAAGTCTGCACATAAGCTGGAGGTATAATGCATCGGTTTGAACTGAAAATAGTTTATGTGAGTAGATAGAGGGAAATACAGCAGCAGTATTGAATGCTGTGCCGGCTGAAAAAGCCTCAGCCGGATAATTTTTTTGCGGGTTTATTTTAATTCGCAAATAAAACCTTTTTAGGAGGATTTTATGAGTAGTTTCAAGAGGATGGGAATGGTTCTTGTAATGGCTGTTATCATTATCGCCCTGGCAACTCCCCTGTTCGCCAACGGTAAGAAGGAGAGCACTAAGAATGCAGGTGCTTCGAACGAAAAGATCTTTATCCCCATGATTTCAAAGGGATTCCAGCATCAGTTCTGGCAGACCGTTATGAAGGGTGCCAAGGCTGCCGCTAAAAAGTACAACATTGAGATGACGTTTGAAGGTCCGCCTACAGAAGCAGATATTCAGCCCCAGGTACAGATGCTTGTCAACGCTATGGCAAAGG
The DNA here is from genome assembly GCA_015493635.1 of Spirochaetaceae bacterium. Lineage (GTDB taxonomy): Bacteria > Spirochaetota > Spirochaetia > B11-G9 > B11-G9 > S145-15. The sequence continues at coordinate 52,921 of WGCU01000041.1, forward strand.
ATCCATCAGCTATCTGTCTGGCAGCGCTGGATACCAACTCGGTTATGGACCAGCTGAATGAGGCCGTAAGAAGAAAGATCCCGATAATCGGTTTTGACTCCGGTGTTCCCAATGCTCCCAAAGGAGCCATCTATGCTACCGCTGCCACAGATAGTTATGCCGCTGCCGGGCTTGCCGCACAGAAGATGTTTCCTGTTATAAAAGACAAGATCATGGCTGCGACGGCAGCAAATCCTGTAACGATTGTTGACTTCAACCAGGATGCTACCAGCCAGTCGGTAACTGACCGCGGTAAAGGATTCCGGGACATGATGATCAAGCTTATTGAAACAAAAGCTAACCGTTCTGCAAGTGACATCAAGGTCGTCGGTAATCCGGCATACATCGCTTCTGACACCCCAACCAAAGGGAGTGCCATTATTCTTGATATGCAGGTTCCCGCTTCACCTAAGGATACAGACGCAACGAACACTGCCCAGGCTATTCTTAACCGGGTAAAGTCTGACAACGTTCTCGGTATTTTCTGCTCTAACGAAGGGACAGCACGAGCTATTCTTGCTTCCTCCAATGACGGCAGTTCCCTGCCTACACAGTATCCCGGTCTTATTGTTATTGGTTTTGATGCCGGTAAGGCACAGAAAGCTGCTGTCCGCGACAAATACTTCTTTGGTGCTATTACGCAGGATCCCTACATGATAGGTTTTGACGCCATGGAGCTGGCTTACAAGGCTGTAAAGGGCCAACCTGTAGCCAATGTTGATACCGGAGCCAAGTTCTATGACTCGACAAACATGGACCAGCCCGACATTGCTCAACTTCTCTACGATTGATATTTCATTCCCTCCGTAGATTTTTTGCCGGTACCTTAAGGTGCCGGCATTTACTTTCTAAAACAAAAAATTCTACCTGAATAGTAAAAACCCCTTGAACAGAATACAGGTTATATATATTATTAGTTAGTCTATCTAATTATATATTGACAGGAGTTCCTCCATGAAAAAGAAAAGTGCAAAGAAAACAGCTTTAAGGATTGTAAGTCAGATATTTTTTCTCGGTGTTTTTATATTCTTGATTTTTAAGGGAAGGCTGCAGCTCTGGATGCCTGTATTTGCAGGAGGGGTCCTCCTTTCGCTTGTATTCAGTAGATTCTACTGTGGCTGGATGTGTCCCATGGGGACCCTTTTCAGACCAATCCGATGGATATACGGTAAACTGGGTATTAAGAGATTAAAGCCGCCGGCTGTTTTCAATAAACCTGTTATCCGGTATGGAATTCTCATATTGATGATTGCCGCACTTGTGCTGTCCCTTAAGTTCAAGGTTCGTATAAATATACTGCTGTACATCACCATCTTCTCCGTTGCTGTTACCCTGTTCTTTGAGGAAACGTTCTGGCACCATCACCTGTGTCCTTACGGAACCCTTCTTAATCTTTCATCCCGGCCGTCGGTTTTAAGTGTAAAAATCGATGAAGAGGGCTGCACCTCCTGCGGGCTCTGCCAGAAAGTCTGCCCCGCTTCGGCAATAGAAACCCTGGAGTCAAAAAAGCGACATATTATTAAAAATGAGTGCCTGACTTGTTTCAAATGTCAGGAAGTATGTCCGGTAGATGTGATACACTACAGGACATGAGTAACGAACGGAAACTTATAGCTTTACTTAAAAAACTAATGAGCTCTGGAGCGGGGCAGCCTCCCCCCGCCCGGCTGGGCCTTTCGGTAACGCAGGTAAACATTATTGATGAAATTGCTGAAGCAGGTGAACTTTCTGTCAGAGAGTTGTCCCGGGTTCTCGAGCTGACTCCTCCTACGGTTAGTGTGGCGGTAAGAGAACTGGTCGAGGGAGGATTTTTACAGAAAACAGCCGATAGTTCTGACGGAAGGGTGAAAAAGATACAACTTACAGGGAAAGCCCGTTCTCTCCATGACAAAATAGAACACTATCGTCTGGAAAAGGTAGGTAAACTGCTTTATCACCTGAATGAACAAGAGCAGATAATGTTTCTTGATCTTTTGTCAAAGGCACTTGAGTAAAGATGGTAAGCTACCGTTTTACCCGCGCGTTTCCTTCCCAAATGCTCCACACCTGTTCTTCATCTGCAGGCTGTCCGTAATCGCTGAGAAGGGTAGCAGCAAGAGCTCCGCTGGCCCAGCTAAAGCGGATCCATTTCTCTGGTTCCCATTTCTTGAGAATACCGTACAGCAATCCTCCGACGAAACCATCGCCGCCTCCAATTCTGTCAAGGACAACAATGGACCGGGGTTCTTCCACATGGAATATACCTTCATTCCACATGACGGCACCCCACAGATGATTGTTCGTATTGACAACCTGACGGAGCGTTGTAGCGAACACGGTAACGTTACTGAATGTCCGGTGAGCTTCGTTGATCATCTCTTTGAAACTTTCTACCTTCGTTCCAAGATCTTTTCCCCCTGCTTCTGGACCTCTAATACCGAGACAGAGCTGGAAATCCTCTTCATTTCCAACAAGAATATCGCTGAGTGAGGCAATTTCTGTAAAGATTCCCTTAAGCTCCTGTTCTCTGCCCTGCCAGAAAGAGGCCCGGTAGTTAAGGTCGAAGGATACAAGAGTTCCGTATTTCTTTGCTGTTCTTGCCACTTCCAGGGAGAACCTTCCTGTTTCTTCCGAGAGGGCCCCTATTAGTCCTGAAAGATGAACAATCTGTACCCCCTCAGTTTTAAAAATCTTTTTCAGATCAAAATTTTCCACCGTAAGGAGCCTTCCCACTTCTCCGGCCCGGTCATTGTAAACCCTCGGTCCCCGGGAACCGTATCCGCTGTCCGCAATATTTATCTGATGGCGTACTCCCCATGGTCCATCCGGTTCAATCTCAGGACCTTCATAGTCCATGTGCCGTGATGCAAGATTGTCCTTTATCATTCTGGCAAGAGGACTCCCCTTAACAAAGGCAGTCAGGACTTTAACCGGTAATCCCAGATAAGAAGATACACTTGCAACATTTGTCTCTGCGCTGCTGACATCCAAGCTGAAAAGAGAACTGGTATGGACCGGCTGTCCCTGTAGCGGTGTCAGCCTGAGTCCCATACTTGTCGGGACGAGAAGGGAATATCTGCAATTGTTCCGTAACTGAATACTCATTTCAATCCTCCGAATAAAGGTACTATATGCCGTACGTACAGGTTCTCTGTTACGTTTCTGCTTATTTCGGTACGGCAGCTTTCGAGAGCATTCAGGTATCTGTCTCCCATTTCTGCCGCGACTTTGTATCCTACATGGAGAAGTTGTCTCAGATGCATGTTGTAACGGGGATCAGTTTTGTCATGCCGTAAAGCTGATGCAAACAGTTTCCCGCTCCAGGTTGATACATCGTCAGGAAGTGGAAGTTTTGCTCTGTCAATATTGATAACATCAGCGTAAGGCCTGCATAGCTCATCGTATCTGCCGTAAGCTGATTTGTAGATCTCTTTTGCAATCTGCAGCCCTTCTCCCCCTGCCTCTGCGAGTCCGATCAGCTCTTCCAGCCAGGTTGTCCCGGCCGTTTTTATGTGGAGACCGGCATCGTGTTTCCTGAGTGCTTTCTGTATAACCGGATAAATGGAAAACTTGTCACTTCCCGAATGAACACTCAATTTAAGATTTTCCGGAAGACTAAATTGAGTAACAGCATACGCGATAACTGATATATCTTCATTAAACTCCTTTTCAAATCGGGTAATATTCCCTTTGTAATCGACCCCTTTGTTGAACCTTCCGGTAAATTTCGGTGCAATGGTCTGGAGAGGAATCCCTTCGTCTGCAAGTGCCGCCAGGATAAAAAAGAGTTCTATCGGTGTTTGCGGAGTGGAAGTTTCATCCATGGAAACTTCGGTAATAAAGTTTTCAGTTCCTTTTTTATTTTTAATGTAACGGTATATTTTCCCCGCTTCACTGACGGCATAAAGATAGTGTGATGCAATGTCTGTAAGGATCTCCTGTGTTATGGAATATGGTTTGGGTATACCCGGAATTTCAAGAGAACCAATATACGGTCTGCAGAGAGTAAAAAAAGAGTTTTTATCCTGTTCAGAAGCTCCCCTGCCGATGTATGCCGCAACATCGAGGGTAAAGAAATCAGAAGTTTCAATAAAAATGTCGATGGTTTCAAGGTTTATATGGTCGGCATCAACGTAGTAAGCTCCTTCCCAGTCAAGGTTACTGACGGCACGGTCTGCCGCTTGCCGAACAGAGACTGGATCAGTGTGAATTATCGCATGTTCCCTGTAGGATTTGTTCCAGACAATGGCAAGATTGATCCCGTCCTCTTTTGCTGCCATTACCGCCTGCAGCTGGGCTTCCGCCTCTTTTGTAAATCGGTCTCCGGTACCGATTGAATATTTTTCAAGACGCATCAGTAAGCACTCCTTTTCTGTTACTATCTATTCCGAAATAATCAGCTGCATTATTGAAACTGATATCCTGTACCATCTTTCCAAGGAGGTTGTAATCTTCCGGGGCTTCTCCGTTTTCAACCCAGCCGCCAATGATATTACACAGAACTCTTCTGAAATATTCATGCCGGGGATAGGATAAAAAACTTCTCGAATCAGTCAGCATCCCGACAAATCGTGAGAGCAGTCCCAAGTTTGCCAGGGCCCTCATTTGATTTTCCATTCCATCTTTCTGATCGTTGAACCACCATCCGGAACCGAACTGGATTTTCCCGGGGATTCCCCCTCCCTGAAAGTTACCTGTCATGGTACCGATAAGGTAGTTATCCCGGGGATTAAGAGTGTAGATAATTGTTTTTGGAAGATTCTCCTGGTTTTCGAGGGTATCAAGAAAGCGGGAAAGTGGAACAGCAACGGTACCGTCCGCAATGGAATCGAACCCTGCATCCGGTCCCAGGGAGTGCAGCATCCGGGTGTTATTATTCCTCAGTGCTCCGAAATGGAGCTGCATTACCCATCTCTTTTCCGCATCCATTTTCCCCAGTTCCAGGAGTGCTGCTGTTTTCAGTATTTCAATTTCCCCCGAATAAAGGGGATTCCCTTTCCTTATTTTTTCAAAGAGAAGGGAAACCGTACTCTTATCCCCGATACGGTAAACAGGTAGTATCAGCGCGTGGTCCGATATTCTGCAGCCCATAGTGTGAAAAAAATCATGTCGGTTTTTAAGTGCTCCGATATAGGATTCAAAAGAGTCTGTTTCTATGCCTGAAATCCGCGAAAGGGTATCAAGATACATATTTAGTTCATGCGGTGTTTCAAAGGCAAGCGCTTTATCCGGCCGGAAAGTCGGAAGCACCCTGGTAGGAAAAGATTCATCCATTCCCATAAGCCGGTGATATTCGAGAGAATCAGCCGGATCATCAGTCGTGCAAATGACTTTAACATTGAATTTCTCTAGAAGATGTTTTACTGAAAAATCACGGGTTTTAAGAAGATCTGAAGCAGTCTGATAAATGAACTCTTCCGTAGCAGGAGACAGAAGTTCCTCTATTCCGAAATATCTCCGCAGTTCGAGGTGTGTCCAGTGGTACAGGGGGTTCCCTATGGTATACGGGACAGTAGCAGCCCATGCATGGAATTTTTCCCGGTCGGAAGCGTCTCCTGTAATGTATTTTTCCTTTACTCCGTTCGTCCGCATGGCACGCCACTTGTAGTGATCGCCTTTGAGCCAGATGTCCGTCAGGTTTTGAAACCGTTTATCTTCTGCAATTTCTCCCGGAGGCAGGTGGCAGTGATAATCAAAAATCGGCATCCTCTCCGCGTATTCATGGTAGAGCCGCTGAGCTGGTTTTGATCCAAGAAGAAAGTTTCCGTCCATGAAAGATCTCATAACTCCCCCTAGATATTGTCTACAAGATATCCGCCATCTACCGAGATGGTTACTCCTGTAATAAATCCGGAGGCTTTTCTGCTTGCCAGAAACACGACAGTCCCGTGGAGTTCTTCCGGATTGCCAAACCTTTTGAAGGGAGTATGGTTTATAATGGCCTTCCCCCTCTCGGTAAGGGTCTTTTTCCCGTAGTTTTCATAGAGAAGTGACCTGTTCTGAATTCCGGCAAAAAATCCCGGTGCAATAGCATTTACACGGATCTTATAGGGTGCAAACTCTTTTGCTGTTGCCGCGGTCAGGTTCATGACTGCGGCTTTTGCTGCATCATACGCCCATACGCCGGAAAGAGGAACGTAAGAAGCGGAAGAAGCAAGATTGATAATGGATCCTTCGATCTTGTGCTCTATCCAGTATTTTGCAATTACCTGGGTAGGAATAACGAGTCCCCCAAAGAGATTCAATTTTAGAATTTCTTCAAAAAGATCCAGATCCGTGTCGATAAAAGAAGATTTCCCCCTGTTTCCTCCCACTCCGTTTATGAGTACTGTGGGGATACCGATAGTATCTACTATTTCCCTGAAACCAGTTTCTACTGCTTCTCTGTCGGAGGTATCCACTTTGAAGGAAAAGATTTTCCCCTGTTTCCCGGTTTTTTCCTCAAGATTTTTTATCACTTCTTCCGGTGAGGTACTTTTCCCCCGGCTCCAGAGGATAACTTCCGCCCCGGCATGGAGCACAGCTTTGGCAAAGGATGATCCTATAACCCCTGTTCCTCCGGTGATGAGTATAATTTCACCGGTTAAATCAAACAACTCAATCATTTATCCGTTCCTTTTCTTTCCATGTTTGAGAGTATCATAGAATAAGAATGTCTTGTTGGTCAATAATTTTTCTTTTTATTTCTTAAAAGAGAGCTAAAAGAAAGATATCTCTTGACTTTTTGATGAGGGTATACTAAAAATTCAGAGAAGATACAGATCCAGGGGAGGATTCATGATTTACTATGAGCGGGGCGGAACGCATGATGTACTGTCTGATAAAGAATTACAGGAAGGACTTATTTCCGCTCTTGAGAGAATGGGGAAACGGGAGAAAGTTCTTATTATCCCTCCTGATATAACACGGCTTCATTCACAGGCGGGTAAACTTACCGAATCCGCCTGGAAATATCTGGGTAAGTCCCTCACTGATATTCTTCCTGCCCTCGGCACGCATGCTCCCATGAGTGAATCTGAAATAAAAAGGATGTACGGCCGGACGCCGCTGGATTTATTCCGCGTTCATGACTGGCGTCATGATGTTGTATCTGTCGGTACTGTACCGGCGGAATACGTAAAGAAAATATCAGACGGGAGTGTTGATTTTGCATGGACCGCCGAGGTTAACCGAATGCTGGTGGAAGGGGAGTATGATTGTATTCTTTCGGTTGGTCAGGTTGTACCCCATGAAGTTGTGGGAATGGCAAACTACAACAAGAATATATTTATCGGAACTGGAGGAGCAGAAGGGATAAACAAGAGCCACTTTCTCGGAGCTGCATACGGAATGGAACGGATGATGGGAAAGGTGGATACCCCCGTACGTAGAGTCCTCAATTATGCTTCAGAACATTTCACGGGCAATCTCCCCCTTTTCTATGTTTTAACGGTTATCGGAACCGATTCACAGGGAGCGTTAAAAACACGGGGGTTATTTATAGGAGATGATGAAGAATGTTTTTTAAAGGCATCCGAACTTTCGTTACGGGTGAACGTTACCCGGGTACCCGAACCTTTGAAAAAGGTTGTCGTTTATCTTGACCCTGAAGAATACAAAAGTACCTGGCTGGGAAACAAGGCAATTTACCGTACACGGATGGCTATTGCTGACGGAGGAGACCTTGTCATTATGGCACCGGGGATGAAGACCTTCGGTGAGGATAGAACCATCGATAAGCTTATTCGAAAGTATGGTTACGCGGGAACTCCGGCGATTCTGGAGTTAACTATGGAAAAAAGTGATCTCGCTGAAAATCTTAGTGCGGCTGCCCACCTCATCCATGGATCAAGCGAAGGAAGATTCAGGATTACGTACTGTCCTGGAAATCTTTCACGGCAGGAGATAGAGGGGGTGGGCTATCAGTATGAAAGAATTGAAACAATGATGCGCAAGTATAATCACGAATTATTAAAAGAAGGCTGGAACAAAATGACGGATGGAGAAGAGGTCTACTTTATTTCTAATCCGGCGCTGGGATTGTGGATGGCCGGGGATGAGGTATAAGGAGTTATTATGGATGGCAGGAAAGCTGATATTGGTCTTATAGGCCTTGCGGTAATGGGACAGAATCTGGTTCTAAATATGAATGATCACGGTTTCAGTGTGGCGGTATTTAACCGGACAGTGAGTAAAGTTGAAGCTTTTCTTTCGGGCCCTGCTTCCGGGAGAGAAACAATTTTCGGTGCTAAAAGTTTGGATGAGTTTATTGTTCTCTTAAAACGTCCCCGTAAAGTTATGCTTATGGTAAAAGCCGGAGCAGTGGTAGATTCTTTTATTGAGAAGCTCCTCCCGTTTCTTGACGATGGGGACATTATTATTGACGGCGGTAATTCCCACTATCCGGATACTGAAAGGCGGACAAAAGAACTGGCTGAGAAGGGAATACTTTTTATCGGTACCGGAGTGTCCGGAGGTGAGGAAGGAGCAAGATCCGGCCCCTCTCTTATGCCCGGCGGAAATCCGGAAGCGTGGCCCTTTGTTAAGGAGATCCTTCAGGGAATTGCAGCAAAAACTGACAACGGGGAAATTTGCTGTCAATGGGTTGGTGAAAACGGTGCCGGGCACTACGTAAAGATGGTCCACAACGGTATTGAATACGGGGATATGCAGCTTATTTCTGAAGCGTATCATCTTATGAAAAACGGCTTGGGGATGACATACGGGGAGATGCATCAAATCTTCATCCAATGGAATTCCGGAGCCCTGGAATCGTACCTCATAGAGATAACAGGAGCTATCCTTGCTTTCAAAGATGAAGACGGTGAGCCGATAGTTGAAAAAATTCTTGATAAAGCCGGTCAGAAAGGTACCGGGAAATGGACGGGAATCAGTGCCCTGGAAATGGGAATGCCGGTAACGCTCATCGGAGAAGCGGTTTTTTCCCGATGCCTTTCAGCATTGAAGGATGAACGGGTTGCCGCATCGAAAGTTTTCAGCGGCCCTGATGAAACGTTCTCCGGAGACAGGGATACGTTTCTTGAAGATCTTGAAAAAGCTCTCCTGGCATCAAAGCTTGTTTCCTACGCCCAGGGTTTTATGCTTATGAGGGAAGCAGCGGGAGAGTATTCATGGAATCTGAACTACAGTGATATTGCGCTTATGTGGCGCGGCGGCTGTATTATACGGAGTTCATTCCTTGGTGATATTTCGAACGCTTTTAAAAAGAACAGAGATCTTTCCAACCTTATGCTTGATGATTTTTTCAAGCGTATTCTTGCTGATGCACAGGGGGCATGGCGGAGGGTTGTGTCAAAAGCTGTTGAATTAGGAATACCGCTGCCAGCGATGAGTACAGCGCTTGCGTTTTTTGACGGATACAGAACAGAGAATTTACCGGCTAACCTGCTGCAGGCTCAGCGTGATTATTTCGGAGCGCATACCTACGAGCGTAAGGACCGTCCAAGGGGCCAGTATTATCATACTAATTGGACCGGAAAAGGCGGAAACGTTTCCTCCAGCACGTACAATGCGTAGAAGAAGATACTGATGTCAGTTAACAGCCGTCATGATAGAATTATTACCCTTATAAGAAAAATGAGGAAAGTCTCTGTCCATGATTTAACGAAACGTCTTGGTGTTACAAATGTGACGATTAGAAAAGATCTCTCTTTCCTTGAGGAAAGAGGGATTCTAATGCGGACCCACGGGGGGGCGGTCCTTGCTGAGAACAGCTATCGTGATCAGTATTTTTTGAAACGGAAAGAAACGCATAAAGAGGAAAAAAAGAGAATTGCCAAAAGAGCGGCGGAGTTTATTTTTGAGGATGATACTGTTTATATAGATTCGGGCAGTACCGCTGCTTTTCTTGCCCGGGAAATTTCCGGAATAAATATCCGCGTTATTACAAATAGTCTTGATGTAATGAATATTCTTTCCAACTCCGAAGAGGTTGTTCTTATTTCCGTTGGAGGGAGTTTCCGGAAAGATGCGGGTTCTTTTATAGGCCCTCAGGCGGAAGAAATACTACGCTATTTCAGAATTGACCTTGCCTTTCTCGGTACGAGCGGGATTTCCGCAGAGGGAAGATTTTCTTCCTTCAACATCTTTGAAAGTCAGTTCAAAAGTACCGTAATAGCTTCATCGAAAAGGAAAATTATCCTTTCTGACAGCAGTAAGTACGGGAAAGAGGCATTTTCGGTATTTGCACAGAGTGGGGAGATCGATATGCTTGTAACAGATAATAGCTTCTCCGCGGGTGATCAATTTGCCCGGTTTGGAATTGAGGTTATCACTGTATAAACTGGTTCTTCCTATGAAATTAAGTTTTTTTTAACAATACTTGCAAAGAAGAATTATTCTCACTATTATTTTTATAAAGTGTTTCAGATTATATATATAGATAGTGACAAAAAGTGGCATGATATTCTTCGCTTCTCCTTACCTGGATATTCCATACTATCATCGTATACGGGAAAGACCGGACTCACTATGGTATTACAGAGGTCACCGGATCTTGTAATACTTAATAACAAACTGCCCGATATGAATGTATTTGAGGCTCTGCAGAGAATAAATTCGGTTTTTGCCCCTCCTCCGGTTATTATCATGGGAAAATGTAAATCACCCCATGATATAGTAAAAGCAGTTCAGTATGGTGCGGTAGATTTTCTCTTAAAACCTTTCAATCTATATGAGTTAAAGGAATCAATTTTACGGACAGCACCGATAAAAAAGATCACGGGAGATTATGTCCGATATGAAAAGTATAAGGAGTTGGATGCCCTTGTCGGAGAATCGGAAAAGATGCGGGAAATAAAAGATGAAATTCTCTCATTTGCTCTTTCAGATGCGGCTGTCTTGATTTCAGGGGAAACAGGAACAGGAAAGGACCTTATTGCCCGGGCAATACACCAGTTGTCAAAAAGAACCGGTCCTTACCAGATTATGCCTGCCGGTGCAATTCCTTTTACCTTGCTTGAATCTTTGTTGTATGGTACGGAAAAAGGGGCATTTACCGATGCGGTTTCTCAAGCAGGATACTTTGAAAAATCAAATCAGGGAACGCTATTTATTGATGAAATAGGTGAGATGTCTACCTTCGCCCAGGTAAAACTCCTCAGGATTCTGGAGGATGAGGAGATTACACGTATAGGCGGTAAGCAGACAATTCCCATAGATGTCAGGATTGTATCCGCGACAAACATTGACATGCACAGTGCAATACAGGAAAAGAATTTCCGGGATGATCTCTATTATAGAATAAGTACGCTGTCCATATCAGTTCCGCCGCTGAGAGAGAGAAGGGATGATATCCCTCTCCTTGTACAACATTTCCTTAGGCGTGGGCATTACGCATCTTCCTTATCGAAATCGGCCCTTTCAAAATTAATGGAGTATTCGTGGCCCGGAAACATCAGAGAATTAAAAAACGTTATACACAGGGCTATGGTTCTATCAGGTAATAAGCAGATAGAACCGGTCTCCATTATAACGGGAAAACACAGATAAGGTGTTCTGTATGCTGATCATACAGTTTTTACGTGAAATTCCTTCTTATTGGTTTATTTAAAAGAACAAAATGCCGAAAATACATATAAAAGCTTGATAAAAGCTCAACACATTGATAAAATATTAAAAGGGTTAATCCCTTTTCAAAACCGGATAGTTAAGAGGTAGTATGGCTAACAACGAAATTGTACCAGGATTTGACGAGGAAAAAGACGATAGTTTACGAATTAAACTTCAAAAGGTTAATGAAGTTGAGAATTGCCTTGTACTCTATTTAACTGGTTATATTGATACGTATAATTCGAATTTTTTTCAGAAAAGGGTCACAAAAGCGATTGAAAACGGATTTACAAAGCTTATTTTTAACTGTGCGGGTCTAAACTATGTTTCCAGTACCGGAATTGGTTCTTTTACAGCTTTTTTAAAAGCAGTCAAACCACGGGGCGGGGATCTGGTTCTTTTAGAGATACAACCAAAAGTATATGAAGTGTTTCAGCTTCTCGGTTTTTCCCAGTTTTTCACCATTAAAGATAATCTTGGTGAGGCTGTTGATTTCTTTGGTTCTGGTTCTGCTGATAAATCTTCACAGGTTTTTCCGAAGATTTTCCAATGTCCCATCTGTTCGAAGCGGCTGAAAGCGACAAAACCAGGACGTTTTCGGTGTTCAGAATGTAAAACCATCCTTGCCATAGATAATTCAGGTCAGGTTTTTCTTGGATAATCAATACTTCTTACAGTGTCTTTTTTCTTAACCAAGGAGCATTCCAGTGGGAATATTCAAAAGGATAAAACGTATTTTTAAGGCTAATTTGAATAGTGCCATGGATAAAGCTGAGAATCCTGAGAAAATGCTTACCCAGGTAATCATTGATATGAATCAGCAGCTTATGGAATCAAAAAAAAGTGTTGCTTCTGCCATAGCCGATGAGAAACGGCTGGAAAGACAGATGAGAAATAATCAATCGCTTTCCAGAGAGTGGGAAGAAAAAGCAAAACTTGCAGTAAAAGCAGGAAAAGATGATCTTGCCAAAGAAGCCCTCGTTCGTAAGCAGGAGTATGATTCCATCTATTTTCAGTACAAAGAACAATGGACTAATCAACATGAATCAGTTGAAAAACTGAAGATTGTTCTGAAACAACTTCAGCGAAAGATTGAAGAAGCCCAGAGGAAGAAGAATCTTCTTATTGCCAGGGCAAAGAGAGCACGGGCTCAAAAAAGAATTCAGGAAACAATGACGAGCATCGATGACAGTTCCGCATTTGAAGTTTTTGATAAGATGTCTGAAAAAGTAGACCGCCTGGAAGCGGAAAATGAAGCTGTACTGGAGCTTTCTGAGACAAACAATGGTAAAGATGATCTGGAAAAAAAGTTTGAAGCTCTTGAATCTGATACCACTTCTCCAGAATTATTACTTGAAGATTTGAAACAGCGCATGAAAGAAGAGGGAGAAGGGAACGGATAATATCTCTGTTGCCTTTTATTCTTCTGATCCTTCCTATTTTACATTAGCTGATACATTATCTTTTCGTCTCTCGTTTTTTACTTTCTCAGGTACAGGATTCCCCTATATTCCGGATGATGCTGATATTGTTGTCGTTCCGGTGGAAAAGGTACCGGATCTGGATATGAAATTACTGCTGCTGAAAAATGTTCCTGTTCTTGCGTATGGAGGTTCCCGTCAGCTTCGGAAAGCCTTTCTATCGGGATGCAGGGATTATATTCGCATTCCTGTCACCCAAGATGAATTATATTTCCGTATTCTAAGAAATGTATCCTCTCATTTCCGAAGCTATGCATGGGATAAACTTACTGTTACCTGTAGATATATTACCGACGGGAAACAAAAAGTACCCTTAACATATCAACAGTTTCTTATTCTCCGGCTGCTGCTTGTTCACCGGAATGTCCCTGTTTCCCGTCAATCACTTCAGTATCTTCTCCGGGAAACGGTGAAGCCCGGCAGCAGGGATATAGATATGCATATTGTTGCTCTTCGTAGAAAACTTATCCAATTAAATTCGGATAATAAGATTAAAACAGTTACCAGATTAGGATATATGATAGAAAATGAGTATTGTGGATAAGTTGTTGATATATACTTATCATACCTGTGAAAGTGCCCTGGAAGGCTGTTTTACACTATCTGGTTACAAATCAAGATTAAACCCTTCTATAACTATATATACTAATCTATTGTATTGTAAGCAGTTATGAATATGTATACTGTTTTGTAACAATACGCATTTTAGGTCCTTTCCGACGCCTAAAAACCATATTTATTTTGTTCCTGTGGATAAATCGTTGATAAGTCATCAGTAAAAATGGAGATTTTAGGATTCTCTTTTCTGGGGGGACCTATGAATAAAATCCGAAACTGGTCATTAAATCAAGGTCAGTGCGGTGTTTAATGCTGCCGGCATCTTTATCAGGGTATCCAAGGGTAATGAGCAGGGGTATGCTTTTTCTGTTGGGGACATGAAGATATTCTTTTACCTTTTTCTCGTTAAACCATCCTATTATACATGTCCCGAGGCTATCTTCCGCGGCCTGCAGGCAGAAATGCTCTACCGCCATCCCCACATCCATAAGATAGTATGGTTTCTTTTTTATATATCCGCCCAGGGAAGAGGAAACGTTGGGAGGTTCTGACACAACAGCGATAATGACAGGAGCCTTTTCAACAAATCTGTTAAGTTTTGAGAGAGGGAGAACTGTTGCCTTTGCCAGTTTCCGTACCTGTTCCGGTTCGTCAACAATGACGAAGTGCCATGGCTGGGCGTTACAGGCAGAAGGAGCAAGACGAGCGGCCTCAGCTGCTTTGAGGATGAGACGTCGTTCAACGCTGAGAGATTGATATTTTCGTATACTTGAGCGTTTGTTTACGAGTTCCATAAACTTCATCGGGCAACCCACTTCATATTTCCATCCCCATAGATACTGTCAACCTTTTTTTCTTCAAGAAGATAGGCAAGATATGACCGGACAGTACCAAGGAGAAGAAAGTACTGGTTTGTATTGATTTCAAGGTTATAGTGCCTGCAAAGTTCAGCAAGCAGCTCCTCCACGGTAACAGGTGTCTGGACGAGTGAAAGGATGAGGTCTATTATTTCCAGCATCTTTTCCCTGTTTTTTTCCACCATATCAGTGATATTCTGAACCGGTTCTCCGTGGGATGGTACGTAGAGAATGTTTTCCCGTTCCTGAAGCATAGTAATGGTTTCGAAATGATTTCTGACATCAAAGAGATAAAAAATATGATATTTTTTGATTATTGTTTCAGGAATAAGACTGTCGGCGGTAAAAAGGACATTATCAGGAGTTTCAACACCGATCATTTTAAAAAAATGCCCAGGAAGATGTACCGCCTGAAGCGGAGTTTCCAGTATTTGACCATCAGGAGGGATAATATCAGTAACGGTGGATGGATTTGCCATGAGAAACTTATTCTGTAATTTAATACTGGGATATGAACCTGATACAAACGCCGGTTCAAGAAAAGGAAAGGTAATAAAAGGGGCTTCCATATCGGTCGCGGCAATTCGGCAGGTTGTTTTTTTCTGCAGAAAAGCGTTTCCGCCTATGTGGTCAGCATTGGAATGTGTATTTATGATAAGTGCAAGTTCCCATTTCTGCTGTTTTAAAAACTTTAACACTTGTCTGCCTGCTTCTTTATCTATACCGCTGTCTATGAGGAAAGCTGAACCGTTTTCTTCATAAATACCAATATTGGAAGGTGAGGCAATATAATAGGTATGATTTGAAAGTTGTTTAAATGTATACTCTGACACCTGTAAGCTCCTTATACGACTATAGCAGATGCTGAAGACTCTGTCGATGGTTCGATTTTTTTAAATACAGCGAAGGTTTCAAAATGTTTTGTACCGGGGAAGAGGTCAATAAGGGATAAATCTGTTATTTTATAGAGTGATTTAACTGTTTCCGCATCCCGCTTGAGTGTTGCAGGGTTGCAACTGATGTAGAATATCATATCAGGAGAAAACCGGCTGATCCATTTCCTGATATTTTTTACTCCTTTCCTCGGAGGATCAAACACAATGAGGTGGGGATCTTCACCATGAAATTGGATAAGTTTTTTGTACAGCTCCTGTACGGCCTCTTTTCTATAGAGGTCCTGAACGATAACCTGTTTGGTCCTGTTAGAGGTGTGCTGTTTTTCTTTTTCGGGGGTTAAATCGGCAACGATAATATCTGCACCATGAAAAGAAGAGGTAAGATTTCCGTTTCCCCCGAAAATATCGAGAACCCTGGTATTCTGGATACTATTAAAATGTCGGTTGAACGCTTCTGTAGTCAGAGCAGCAAGTTGACGGTTCATGGTAGTATTTACCTGGGAGAATCCGCCCTCTGCGTAGGATGTGTTGATGGAAACAGTCGGATGTTCTTTTCCTTTACGGTGGTAAATTTCTATAATTCCTGTTTCAGGGGCATGGGGAGGGAGAAGCGCCTTCCAGGAGAAACCGCTGTACAGCTCTTGTATGGTCTCTCTGACGGAGGGTACGGGTAAAAGACACGCACTAGCGGGAATAAACTGTTGGAAAAACTTGCTGATGTAACCTAACTGGCCGGTTTTTATATTGTAATGGAGTTGTACCCTGTTTCGGTATCCAAACCGTTTTTCGGCAGGATACACAGAAAATTTCACAGTGCTGTCAACGAGATTCTGGAAAGTATTTTGAAGGTACAGCTCTTTCAACGCTCTTTCATTTTTATATGAAGTATGAAGATACTGGCAGCCTCCGCATCGGCTGAACATACTGCACGCCGGTTCTATCCGCTGTTCAGATTTTACAGTAATCTCTTTCACCATAGCGAAGCGGACACCTTTTGCTTTTCTGTAGACCTCTGCTGTCCCCTCTTCTCCGGGAAGTACTTTTTCAATAAACGTTACCTCCCCGTCTTTAGAAACTCCCTGGCCTAAACCATCCATATGCAGTATCTTGAAATTAATTGTTTCATCATTCATAGTAATGACTGTATCTGATTGACCCTTTTTATAAAAGGAGAAAATATGCTTAAAGATCTCATTTTAAAAAGCAGATCATACCGGAGATTTTTTCAGAATAATGAAATCTCCCGTCAAACCCTCGAAGATCTCGTTTCCTTGGCAAGGATAACACCATCCGCAGCAAATAAGCAGCCTCTTAAATTTGTTCTTGCCAATTCTCCTGAAAAAAATGAGCTTATTTTCAAAACCCTTGCATGGGCCGGGTATCTGCCTGAATGGAAAGGTCCTGAGGAAGGAGAAAAACCTTCTGCGTATATAGTTGTTCTTGGAGACCGTCAAATAAGTACAAAATACTATGCTGATCCTGGGATAGTTATGCAGACGATACTGCTGGGAGCGGTGGAAAAGGGGTACGGCGGCTGTATTTTTGCTTCAATAAACAGGCCTTCTCTTGCAGCTGCACTTTCCCTTCCCGGCCAATATGAGATATTATATGTTATTGCTCTTGGGAAACCACTGGAAACTGTTGTTCTTGAGGATATGAAGAATGATGATGTTAAGTACTGGAGAGACGGAGACGGTGTTCATCATGTTCCGAAGAGAAAAATGGATGAATTGATACTTTCACTATAAGGAGGGCAGATATGTTTTCAAATCGGATAATGGGTGTTCCTAAATCGTTTATTCGCGAAATTTTAAAGATAGCAGGAGATCCTCACATCATTTCCTTTGCGGGTGGGCTGCCGAACGGGAGTTTGTTTCCCATGGAGCATCTGAGAGCTGCAACTGAAAGAGTCTTTGAAAAAGGGGAACCCGGTATAATGCAGTACAGCAACTCTGAGGGATACTATCCCTTAAGAGAAAAGATTGCTGAACGGTACCGGAATTCTTCCAATATCAACGTTAATCCGGATACTATTCTTATTACAAACGGATCGCAGCAGGGACTCGATATCCTTGGAAAAGTTTTTATCAATGAAGGGGACGATATCATTGTTGAAGAACCGGGATACCTTGGGGCAATTCAGGCTTTTGCCACGTACAGCGCCCGGTTCAATGCAGTTCCTGTAAATGAAGAAGGGATCGATCTAGAAAAGCTGGAGCAGACTCTTAAAGGAACGTCTTCGAAGCTTATCTATGTTGTTCCGAATTTTCAGAACCCTTCCGGAATAACCTATTCCAATGAAAACAGAGCCGCTGCAGCTGCCCTCATAAAGGAAGCGGGAATGTATCTTGTGGAGGATAATCCCTATGGGGAACTGCGGTTTGCAGGGACACATAAAAAATCTTTTTTTGAATTTATCCCTGAACAGACGATTCTTCTTGGAACTATATCCAAAACTATTGCACCCTCGTTCCGTCTTGGATGGATTGCTGCTCCGGATGATGTTTTTGAGAAGCTTTTAGTAGCCAAGCAGGCAGCGGATCTTCATACCAATTACTTCAGTCAGAGAATCGTGGAAGAGTTCCTTTCTGATTACAGTTTGGACAAACATGTTGAGAAAATTAGAATTGTGTATGGTGAGCAGAAAGCAGCAATGATTAAGGCTATAGAGAAATATTTTCCGCCTGAGGTTACGTATACTAATCCTGAGGGAGGGATGTTTATATGGGGTACCCTTCCTAAGGGTCTTTCCGCAACTGAACTGTTTAACCGTGCTGTTAAGAAAAATGTTGCGTTTGTACCGGGGGATGCTTTCTATGTAAATAAAACAGATTTGAACACTTTTCGGCTTAATTACTCAAATTCTGATAAAGAATCAATAGAGAAAGGGATTGAGATCCTCGGCCAGTGTATCCGCGGGATGTTATAATGTATGAGAGAAATTTCCTGTAGCAGAATCGACGTAAGTCAGCATAGGAGCAGGGAATGATTTTGACAGAGTCAGAGCTTTTTCGGCAGAGGTAAGAATTTCGTTTTCTGTTAAAGGTTCCTGGTATTCAACAATCCCCGCAAAACAGGGGAGTTTTTCTCCTGCAGTTTTGAAGAACCGCTCCATGAACTTTAGAGCTCCTGCCGTTTCTGTATCCGGGAGCAAAAGGAGCAGTTTATCTTCCTCAATGCGGATAGGGATATCTTCAAACTGTCTTATTGAGTCGGATATAAGTGCTGCTACTTGTTTTAATATTGATATCTGCTCTTCCGTACTTTTATCAGGGAGATGATAATCTCTTGTTTCCAGCCGGATGATAGTAAAGGGTTCTCCTGTTTCTCTCGCTTTTTTAATATGCTGCAGGAGATAGCTGCTAAGCATTTTGCTGCCGGGAAATCCTGAAATACTGTCTATTTCTCCCGTTAGTTTGTGAGGATTTAACTCCTCTTCTTCTTCTTTTTCAGTTAATGAGCTCGTTGAAGAAGCAGATATGATGGAATAAACGGGGATGAAACCTAGATTTCCTTCACTTCTAAAGAGAACTGACGGAGTATCGGTATAAGCGGGACTCTGTTTGTTATTCAGCAGATAATCAAGAACAAGGACAATATTCAATGCAGAAAGAATAAGATTTTTATTGGTAAATGGTTTATTCTTCTTTTTAAAATATGTTTTAAGTTTTTTTGATAGTGCGGTATCAACTTCAAATACTGCATTTTGTTCAGGGTTCCGTATTGTTTCAATAGGGATTCCCTCATTATTCCATATTTCAAGAACCATACGCTGCAGAACGTCTTTTAGAATCCGCGTAGTTTTATAGAGTTTTGGAACAGAAAGGGTAATTCTCGGCTGCATAATTTTGGGAGTATCAAGATACAGATGCGGGAAAATATACTTCTTCCTTACCCATAGTAGATCAGCTTTCATCCGCTGAGCATAATCAGAGTTTATAAATGATCCGTCACGTTCCAGTTGGCGGCAGTACTCTGTCAGAGAAGTGATGTAGTTTTTTTCTATCAGTGTTGTCAGGAAAAGATACCAGTTGTCGGTTATGCTTTCCATTATATCCTTTACTTCCCGGGCTGTCCCCTTTTCATCCCGTATAAAACCATATTCAATGGATCTGAATCCGAAAAAAAGTTCTTTAAGGACAGCTGTAAGAATAACGACTTTTTGAAGAATGTCATCAGGTGTAATGAGAGCGAGATCAGGGGATAAATCAAGGAGATGCTGTAAAGCGGGGAACATGTCCGGTTTGTTTTTTAACTTGAGCCAACCCGTACCGGGAAATAAGCTTTCAAGGAAAAACAGTCCCTGGGTAATACCGATATCTACCGGCTCTTTATTGTTTACATCCTCATTTCTTTCTTGTTGATCTGATTCTGCCTTTTCTTTTTTTATCTCGGTTTCAGCCTGTTTTACTGCTTTGTATGTAACAAGATCAGCGGGATTGATTTCAAGAAAAGATAGTATTTTTTTCCCCTGATATTTCAGCATATCGTGATAGGAATAAGCTTTTGGTGAAATAAGTAAGAGCATAAGAGGATAAAGATTGTATTTTACCTGAGTAAAAATGATCTCTATTTCTCCCAGAGCAAGGATGTACCGCTTTCTAAGTTTTGTAATTTTTACATGCCGCAGGGGAAGTCCGGCTATACTCTGATTATAAAGATATTCAAGGGCATTTTTTATATCTCTTCCTGTATCTACTTTTGAAAGAAGAATAATAGGAGCGTATACTTTTTGGACAAATGTTGAACAAGCCTCAACCGAAACGGTACGGGAGAATGTTTTTAGCCGTGCTATCTCCTGTTCAATAGCTTCAATATCCCATTCCATTATTGTTTTTATTATCATCCAGGAATAAGGATCTTTTCTGGAAAAAATGTCTTTATTTTCAATTCCTCCATAGAGAATCCGTGCTGACAAGGTTAACTGCTCAATATGTTTGTAAATAACAGAATGAAGTGTTTTTATAAAAAACGGATTGATTTTGTTTTTGTACCCAGGCAGGAAGCTTAAGAAGGCGGCAAAAACGTTGCTGACAGATTTAATATGGTATGAACTATGGTATGCGGTCAAAGAAAGCTTTATCCTCTGAAGATATGACTGTTTTACCCGCTCAACAGGTTTTGTTTTTAGAACTCTGGGAGGTTGAACGGTATGGGGTCGATGCATGCGTTCTGATGGTTTTGATTGATAGAGAAGCCGGGAATCCTGTTTCCGTCTGTTTTGTTCCGCGAACTCCTTGTACCGGTTATTTATATGTTCATCGGTACGTTCAATCCCAATCTCTCCCCCAAGTATTTCCGCCATCTTTTTTGCTTCCTGAGGAGAAATCTCACCGATGTTTCTTTTTGTATTGAACAGCTCTCCCGGTTCGAAGATTTCTTTGGGCCTTTTTGACATTTACACTCCGGTTTCTATTATACTCCGTTTTGTAATAATTTCATTTATTTTTTTTATGTAGCTGGTCTTCATAGCTTCTTCAAAATCATCATTCGTATTGTACTGAAAACCGAAAACATCATCCCACAGTGATTTTTCCTCCATACACATGTAAAAAAAGACCTTCTCTTTCCACTCTTTTGAGAAACTTTGGTATGCGGTCTGAAACATGCATCGTTTAATTTCAAGAGGATATGACAATTTTCCACTTGCATCTTCCAGAGGCATCTGGAGAATTTTACTCTTTAATGTATGCTTTCGCAGCTGTTTAATAACCGGTTTTATGAAGGTAAGTGTACCGAGAGAGATAAGTACCACTTCTTCAGGACGGAACATCTTCTGAAGACGGGAAAAAAGTTGTTTATATTCTTTTTCCCAATTCTTGTAATAAACCATAGGATGAAAGTGAAAACCCACAAGCAGACCTTTGTCGGCTACTTCTCTGGCAGCAGAGAGTCTTCTTGCGAGAGGTGCCGTGAAGTGTTCCTCTGAAGTGATAATAGTATCAGTATTAAGTGACCACGTAACAAGAACATTCAGGGGAATATCATGATTTCTGAAATAAGCTATATTGTCGGATTTTGTTTTTAATTCAAGAATAACATTGGGATGCTTCCGGGCAAAATCGAAGAGAGCATCAAGGAGGCCTTCCTTATTCCCCCACATGAGGGAATCTGATGATTGGCCCGTTCCAATGTGATAAATTTTGTCCGGATCAATAGTGAGTTTATGAAGTTTGGTAACAAAATCTTTCTGGAAAACAATATTTCCTTCGGTGTAGAATGATTGAATTGAACAATAACTGCAGCCGAAACCACATCCTTTAACGGCATCAAGGGTCTGCAGGTTACAGCATCTGGTTTTATCACTAGCCACGGGACATTTACCAAGGAGTGTTGTTTCTTCCTCCTCAACAGAAAAGATTAATGGAGTTGTTTCAGGAGGTTCCGGGATGAATGAGGTATAATCTTTCTTTTTATTTTTGATAGTTTCCCATGAGTGAATAAGTGAATCCATAACCAGTTTCGTACGGGTTTTACCGGTGGTTTTTGATTCTTCATGATCCTGCCAAAGATCCTGAATGGTTCCCTCTTCCCACATTTCAAGGTCCAATGCTATATCTATCATCTGTTTAATATACTGAAATGAGAGATGAAACTTTGCTGCTTTTTGTTGAATAAACTCCCGCTCGGCAGATTGCAATGAAGCAAAACCGGAAGTATTTTTGAAAAGGTCCATTTTATGGTAAGATTTCATTATTAAAGATCTATTTCCATCCCTTCACGGGCTGCGTCGACTTCCATTGATGTTTTTCCTTTTATACGCGCTTTGTATGTCTTAACAAGTTCAGAAAGCTGTGAGTCTGTACGCAGCGGGTCATGATGAAAAAAAAGCAGTTTCTTTACCCGTGCTTTATGCGCGGAATTAAGAGCAAACTCAAAGTTTGTATGCCCCCACCCCTTTCTTGAAGATTCATACTCCTCTTTAGTGTACTGACTGTCATAGACAAGAAGGTCGGCTCCTTTAAAAAACTGCAGAAGTTTTTCATTTTCCTCTCTGGCAACCTCTTCCCCCTCAATAGCAGCCACTTCATCGTATCCGGGATCAGAAGGATCTGTTGGGAAGAGATTCAGAAACGGTTCTGTATCATAGGCAGTACAGAAAGATTTGGCCCGGTACTCGAAACGGTATCCCAGGCAGAGGATAGGATGATTAAGATATTTCGTTGTTACAAAAAGACCGTCACCAAGGTCCAGCGTGCGTTCCTTGAGAGGGTGATAGTTAATGGAAGCGGATAGTTCACTTTGTTTAACCGGAAAATATCGGTAACGCAGCTGATCACCTATTATACGGTCCAGTCCCTCATCTTCATACGTAACAGGTCCGTAGACATTTATTTCAGTACCGGGAATGTAGATGGGAGTAAAAAAGGGAAAACCCATGATATGGTCCCAGTGGGTATGTGTAATAAAAATATCTATCTTTAAGGGGCCTTTTGCCAGATCATTTTTCATAATACTGTCGCCGAGTGCCCGTATCCCGGAACCGGCATCAATAATAATAATTCTATTACTGTTTTCTATTCTCAGTTCTAAACAGGCGGTATTTCCCCCATACTCCACGGTATCAGGTCCTGGACAGGGGATTGATCCCCGTACTCCCCAGAATTTAATTTTCATATTGCCCTCTATTTGGAAAGTTTAAGGAATATTCGTGCTTTTTCAATTTCCTCATTTACAGTATCCTCAATATCATCGAACCAGTCCATATCTATTGAGAGGCTGTTCAGTATTATTTCAGACAATTTTTCAGGATACCGGTCTCCTGAAAACCCGATTTCAAAATAGTTGGAAAAGAAATTTGCGGCTGAAACTGCAAAAACAATATTTTTGTTTTCTCCTTCATAACTTTCAACAGAATGATGATAAATAATCGCGTCTTTTATTTCATCTCCAAGTTTCCATGCGTGGGCAACCAACTGTCCGGCTTCTGTATGGTTAATACCGATAGCTGCTGTTTCTCCTTTATATAGAGGCTGCTGATCCCGGTCAGAAAAGCTCATGGCAGTGATATATTCCTGGGCAAACTGGTTGTTAAGCGGGATTTTCCCGATATCATGCAGAAGACCAGCAATAAAGTAGCTTTCAAGAGATTTCGTATCAATGTGCATATGCCGGGCAATAAGCTTTGCGGTAACACCGACACAGAGAGAATGCCTCCAGAATCCCTCCATATTTATTGCCTGAAAGTTTTTTTTACTGCTCAGATTGCCGAGAATAGCAGTTGAAAGAGAAAGGTTTTTTACGGTATTCAATCCAAGCATAATAATTGCTCTCACGAGAGAAGTTACCTGCTGAGAAAGTCCATAATATGCGGAATTAATCAGTTTCATAACGTTTCCCATAAGTACAGGGTCTATACTGATAACTTTATTTAAATCAGCAGGGGAGGTATTAGGATCGTTACATATTTCCACTACTTTTGTTACAGAAGTAGGGAGGCTGGGCATCTTGTGTATGTACGCTGCAATTTGTTTAAGGTGTTTTTCCTTGTTCATGAATGTCCTTCATTTTTAATAAAATATGATCAATCTTCTGCTTGATCGTACTGCTTACTGTTTTATCCGGAAGAAAATTGGTTAAAGTATTCATAAACTCAAATGTTGATTCAACTTTATCCCTTGAAATTACTTCCTTTTTTTCCTTCCCCTTTACTGTATCACCTTTTCCGTATTTTTTCTCAATTATTTGTACCAGCCCCGGTTTCCCGCTCATCTTTGCCTTAAGACTTTCAATCTTTAATTTCATTTCACTTTCATTAAAGGCTTTCTGCTTTTCATCCGGGAGATACCGGGTCAAATTTTCCAGATATCCAAGGAGTTCTGCTGGATCTGCTGAAATTTCCTGGAATTCATCATGTTTTCTTCTGTCCCGCTCCTCCTTACGAGCCGGAGAAGTTGTTTTTTTCGGAGGGGGTTGATTATAATGTACAATAATCTGAGGAGCAGTGGAAGAGCCTCCCGAACCTCCCTCAGATGTTTGAACAGGCTGCGTTACAATAACCTGCGGGACGGGAACGACCTGAACCTGCGGATAATATGGATAAGAAGGAACCTGCGGTGAACCAGAGGGATTGGAAGGGTAGTTCTGTCCGGGATAAGAAGGTTCTCCACTTTTAGATTTTTCCTGGATCAGTGCTGCTTTGATGTGCTCTATATCCTCTTCCTCATCGGGAAGATCAAGAATTTCCTCCATCTCTTCCAGATTGAGTATCTCACGGTCTTCCTCATTAACTTCGATAATTGGCTCTATTCCGCCGAAATCAAGGATGGGAACCACTTCATGATCAAGGTCTGGAAATGCATCCATAAAAAGGCTTTCTTCTTCCTGTTGTTCTTTATTGAGGCTGATCCGCTCTATTTCATCAAGGTAAAGAGAAATATTTCTGTTGAGAATAGTATCATAGTCTTTCCTGAAATCATTGATGATTTCCTCATAAACAGAGAGAGAGCGTTCCATCTGCTTCATACTTTCCGGATTTTCCTCCTGCTCCTGCAGGACAACAAGTTCTTCAGCTTCCCGGAGAGCATCCTCTTTTTTACCGGCCTTTTTATAAAGAAAAACCAGCTGGTTAAGGATACGTTCTCTTTCGGGACTCTCTCCCTTCAGTTCCTGATAGAGATTCAGAGCTCTGTCAAAGTTTCCTGTCTGCAGATATGTTTCAGCCAGAAGCATCTTTGTTTGATAGAAATCAGGATTTCGTGTAAAAATATATTCCAGATCCGGCAGTGACTCTTTGTAATTTCCTCCATCATGGAAAAGAAGAGCACGCTGATACCGGGCTTCAAGATTTGAAGGTGAAATTTCAAGGGCTTTATTAAACCGCGAAAGTGCTCTTTTTTTCCTTCCTGTTTTCAGATTCAGGATACCAAGGAGAGTATTACCTTCACTGTTTCCCGGATCTCTCCTCAGGGCACTTCGGATAGTATCGGATGCCTCTGCGAATCGATCTTTTTGGAGGAGAAGTTTTCCCAGGAGGAGACGTACTCCTGTTGTTGCCTCCCCTTGTGTTACAATTGATTTCAGGAGATCGATTGCTTCTGTTTCGGAGCCGCTTTGTTCCTGAAGTTTTCCGAGGTTCAGTACAGCATCTACATAATTCGGATCCAGTTTTACTGCTTTTTGTAAATATCCTGAAGCCTCTTTAAAACGTTTTAATTTAGTCAAAACAAAACCAAGATTATTAAGAGTTTGAATTGTATCAGGGTTTACCCGATATGCGTTCATAAAAGTATGAAGCGCATCCTCCTCCCTTCCGCATGCCAGAAGTGCAGCTCCAAGATTATTGAGACCGTCAATCCACCCGGGTCTGCTTTTAACTGCCATTCGGAACTCTTGAACAGCTTTTTCATTTTCTCCTTTTGAGAGAAGAGTAACTCCAAGATTATAGTGAAGTTTCGGATGATTCTGGTCCCTTTCCAGCCCTTTTTTATAGAAGGAAACAGCACGGTCACTATCTCCTGAAGCCTCGTACATTGTTCCAAGGTTATTATACGCGAGAGGCATATCCGGCTGGAGGGCAATAGCTTTTTTATAGAATTTTTCAGCTGCATCAAGGGAACCGGAATCTTTGTATAAATTTGCAATGTTGTAGCATATTTCGGCTTTGTCCGGATCCTTATTATATGCCTGTTTTAGTGTTTTCAATGCTCCTTTCAAATCACCGCTTTTTTTATAAACGATTGCCAGATTATTAAGGGTATCGGGATTACCCGGTTCAATACGATTTGACTGACGGAATGCATCAATAGCTTTGATATATTCCCTCTTCCTGGTATAGATAGTTCCCAGAAGATGAAAAACTGCAGGATTGTCTTTCTGCTCATCCTTCAGTTGTAGAGCATACTCTTCCGCAAGGGAGAGGTCATTCATGGAAAGAGCCTGGTAAATTGCTGTAAGCAGCATTGGTTCAGCCATTAATTAATCCCCGGGCGTATGCTGATCTCTTTAGAAAAAGCCCCGGGAAAAGATGCCCCCGCTTTATCAAATGCCGCAACAGCAAAATAGTATAATGTACCGTTGGTTAATCCATGAAGTGTATAACTGCCGCCGGAAACCGGTATCGGGGAGGCACCTTCCTGTGCGTCATCGTTGAAATAAACGCCGCTTTTTGTTCCGTAATAGATCAGGTATCCCTGAATGTCAGCTTCCCCGATGTTTTTCCAGTACAGGGTAACACTGCCGTTACCCGGAACAGCTTTAAGTGAAAGGGGGGCAAGGGGAGGGAGGTTTTTATCGTATACAGCCTGGATGGAATGAATTTCAGGAGAGAGCGTTCCGGTTCCGTTGGCATACATTTTAAGACGGATCTCGAAGAATCTTCCGGTATTCATCTTCGTGATAAAGGTACCGGGAATGAATGGCATCCACGGGGGAGGTGATTCGAGTGTCTGCTTAAAATTGGTATATACTCTGTAGTAACTACGTACCGCAGTGTTATCGGGGATATCGGCATCAACATGTATCTTTTCCAGTTCTGAACCGCCTCTCCCCATATCAAAGAGTGTTGTTGTAAAAGATCCTGAATCATTTTGAAACTCTGAAAGGACAGGATTTTTAACTATTTTTTTCTCAATTCTTAATTCATCCATAAAACCGGTAAAGTTTTTTCCGAGATGGAACCTCCCCTGAATAATGGTACCGATAACAGGAACAAGCGGAGCATTGTCATCAGTACCGGAAGCAGTCGCATAGGTTATCCCTTCCAGTTTATTATCCATATAGTATTCCAGCAGACCGTTTGAGCTGTGAAATACAAGCATGTGATGATGCCATTCATCGGGAATAATAGAATCCTGTCCCTCAAGAGTAACAGAAGAAGTAAATTTTACCGGATCGAAGAAGAAATTTTTAAAGCTCCATTTTAATTTTCTTCCTTCTATGTAGCAGGTAACTTCCTGAGGAACAATTTGATCTTTTCTATTCTTTCTGCTGCTCCTGAATGAAATTATTTCTTCATTGTCAGCCGCGTAGGCAGGATTGAGCCAGAATTCCATGCTGAAAGAATCTCCTGTGTTTCCTGGTGCAAAATAAGAATCCTTTTTCGGGATAAGCTGAATACCCTGTCCGTCATTGGTAAAAATACCCGAACCCCTTCCCATGGCAGTAAAACGGCGGGAAATGCGGATTGTCCCAGGATCTGTTCCGTACCGGTCGGTAGCATCATTTATACCGGAATCAAAATGTATAAGGAGGTCGGTATCTTTGTCTACACGGTAACGCGATCCCTGAAGTACCATATCAGGATATGCCTTTTTACCTGGATGGGGGGTAACTCCTTCCATTGCTGACACATCTTTCCATCCGGACTGTCCTCCTATATTGACAATCTGCTGCATTCCCTGGAGCCGCATTGCTGTAGTGCATATGTAGAATATAAGAATAATTTTTTTCATAACTCTTTCCTTACTATCGACAGATTAGTTCTGAAAGAAAAGGGTTCCCTGCATATCTTGTAAAATCTATGGGTAAAAGTGTATTTTATAGAGGTTATGGTTGAGGTTTTAAGAGAAATAGTTTGTGATTTTCCCCGTAAACCCGGTGTTTATCTTATGAGAGACAAAACCGGAGAAATTATCTATGTAGGGAAAGCAAAAAATCTTAAGAATCGTGTCCGTTCATATTTTACGGGAATAAAAGATATTAAAACCCACATACTTGTCAAGCATATAGCGGATATTGAATATATTCTTACCGGTGATGAATATGAAGCGCTTCTTCTGGAAAATAACCTTATCAAGAAATGGACTCCAAAATATAATATTGATTTAAAAGATGACAAATCATATCCGTCTATCTGTGTTACAAATGAAGATTTTCCCCGTGTCTTTAAGACCAGAAATGTGAAAAATGACGGTTCTAAATACTATGGTCCTTTTACTTCTACGGCAAAACTTGAAATGTATCTTGATCTGATTAATAAACTGCTGCCTTTGAGGAAATGCAGAGGGAAATTAAAGAAAAGGGATTCTCCGTGTCTTTATTATCACATGGGGCGGTGCGGTGCACCATGCTGCGGACGGATTTCTAAAAAAGAGTATCACGGATATGTTATAAAAGCGGAAAAGCTGCTTAGCGGAAAGACAGTAAGTCTCCTGCGGGATTTGAAAAAAGAGATGAACACTGCATCCCGCAGTCTGAAATTTGAGAAAGCAGCGGAAATGAGAGATTTTATTCAGGCTGTTGATATGGTAGGCCGCCAAGCGGATAGAGTTGATTTTGATGAAGAATCACGTGATTATACGGCATGTTATATTCAGGGAACAATGTGTACCTTTTCTGTTATGCATTTTCTTACGGGTAAGTTGACAGGGAAAGCACTCTTTAGAACTAATGTTTATGGTGATGAAGAAGATGCTTTTACTGAATTTTTTCTTCACCAGTATCATGAAGCTGAAACATGTCCCCGTACTGTTTATGTATCCGGTGCGTTCGACATAAAATCTGTAGAGAAGTATCTGAATAAAATTTCAGGTGAGAAAGTATCTGTCATTTTCCCGGAAGAAGGTAAGCACAGAAAAATCCTCCAGATGGCCATGGAACATGCACGGCAGGATATTGAAAAAAGAACCCGCGGGTTTGAGAAAAAAGCCGGCTTGCGGGAGCTTAAAAAGGCGCTGGGCCTGTCCGGAATACCGAAAAGAATTGAAGGATTTGATATTGCACAACTTTCAGGGAAATATCCCGTTTCTTCCCTTGTCTCTTTCTTAAATGGTATTCCTGACAAAAAGATGTACCGCCGCTTTCACATAAAAACTCTCCATGGCCGGATAGATGATTACGAAGCCATACGGGAAGTTGTTGCCAGGCGGTATACCCGGGTAGTAAATGAAAACCTTGATAAGCCGGATCTCATTGTTATAGACGGCGGTAAAGGGCAGGTTAATGCAGCCCGGAATATTCTTGATGCTCTTGGACTTCCCGGGATACCTGTTATTGGTCTTGCGAAGAGGAATGAAGAAATCTTTTTCCCAGGAGAGAGTACCCCGTTACTTCTTCCGGAAACATCAGAGGCCCTAAAAATAGTACTGGCTGTGAGGGATGAGACTCATCGGTTTGCTACTACTTTCAATAAAAACCTGAGAAGGAAGGATATCATGCTGACAGAGCTTGAACAGATACCGGGAGTAGGAGTGAAACGAAGCCGAAACTTGCTGACAGCATTCGGATCCCTTGAAGCAATTGCAGGAGCAACGTATGAGGAGATGAAGGGGAGAGCTGGATTAACTGAAGAGGCCGCAGAAAAAGTTTTAAAATATTTAAATAAAAAATTTGACAAACATGAAATATAGCTATAAATTCATTGTGGAGGATGAAATAAAAAAACGTTCTCGGGAGGTGCCTATGCAGCCGCCATACAAGAAAGGCCGGATTGTCCGGCGAACGGAATAATAATCCACGGGGTTTATCCCTGTATTAATAATGAGATCTGATTTTTTTCGGCGGATGATAGCCGGAACTAACAGTATCCGTAAAAGCCGGTAGTTTTACCGGCTTTTTGTTTTCTTTAATTTTTATACAGTTCCGGACGTTTCCCTTTTTTAATTACAGAATAGTAGATGAAAAGTTCCATAAGAAGGATCCACCGCTCTCGTGTTATTTCTCGTGCTTTTCTGTCATAATATGCTATACAATTGATTATATCTTCAATTTCAAGGACAGAATGCAGCTTTGATACGTTAAGGTAGTGGGTCTGCTTGCGTTTGCCGTTTATTTTTAACTGAGCAAATACTTTCTGCTGTGGCATTTCTTTGAGGAGCAGCTTTACATTAAGAAGGTTCCTGTATTGCCAGAGAAGGCCGCTTAAAAGTTGGACAGGGTTATGATTTCCCGATAAACGGATCTTATGAAGGATTTCTATAGATCCGGAAAAGTCATTTCGCGTCATATGATCAAAAAGCGTAAAAACATTTTCTTCTTTGCTGTGGAAAACAAATTCCTCTATTTCCTCATCTGAGATAACCATTTTGTCTTTAAAAAGAATAAGCAGACGGCTGCAGACCCTTTCCATGTCATCTGTTCTGTTCTCAACCATCTCAAGAATCATCTCTATGGCATCGGGAGTGATTTTTTTATTGTTCTTGCGGAAATAAGACTGAAGCCAGTTTATTTTTTGATTTTCAAAAAGTTCCCAGAATGTACGGGTGTTTTCTTTTTTTACCGCCTTGGTTATTTTGGAGTCCACTTTATAGGCTTCAGAAAGAAGAAACAATGTTGCTTCTTTTCCGGGGGCATGAAGGTAGGAAAGGAGAAGAGGGATATCACTCTTCTTCATATCTTCTATGTTCATAAGAAAAACAAATTTATATTCAGAAAAGAGACCTCCGTTTTTAAGGAGAGCAATCACTTCGCTTATGGAAGCTTCAAAAGCATAAAACTTGTATATTTCAGGTGTTAACCCGGTGGTAGAGGTGTACCTGTCCAAAATGTCTGAAACAGCTCGATTTTTCTCTCCTTTTTCCGGTCCGGTAAAGAGATAGACAGGGGCAATACTACTCATAATTTCTGAAGATAAATTGAAGTTTTCCCAGAACTTTTACATTTTGGGTGTAGATAGGGGGATAAACGGGATTTTCAGCTTTTAGTTTTATTCTGTTTTTTTCTTTATAGAACCGTTTAAGGGTAACCGCTTCATCATTGATCCGTGCAATGACAATATCGCCATTATGCGCCGTCTGCCTCTGTATAAAGATACCTATATCTCCGTCAAGAATTCCTGCGCCCTGCATACTGTCTCCCTTTACATGAAGTGCAAAGTGGGATCCGTCGCTGAGAGACGAAGCTGCGATTTTAATGTACCCTTCAAGATTTTCTTCTGCCATAAGGGGTAAGCCGGCGGCTACATTCCCCAGGAGAGGGATACGTACGATAGTGTCATTTTCGTTGGAAGAATTTCCTATAATCTCTATCGCTCTCGATCTTTTTGAGCTGAATTTTATTTCTCCTTTTCTGACAAGAGCCTTTATGTGGTCGTGTGCTCCGCTGGAAGAAATACCGAAAGCAGCAGCAATTTCCCTTATACTTGGAGGATACTTGTTTTCAAGGATAAAATCTTTTATAAAGTCCAGTATTTCTTTTTGCCGGTTGGTTAGTTCTTTCACCGCTTAATTTCTATCCCGAATTTTTTAATTTTCCCATGAAGGTTACTGGGATAAATGCCCAGATCCTCAGCAGTTCTGGAAATATTGTATCTGTGCTTCTTCAGTTTACGGATAAGAAATGTCCGTTCGAACAATTCTTTTGCTTCATTCAGTTTCATACCGTCAAATTCCTTAAAATTGTTATCTTTTTCATCAGTTCTGCTTGCCTCATTGAGAAAATGGATAACGGTATCTTTCTGAATAACATTCTCATCGGTCATAATGTTAATACGTTCTATAAAGTTTTTCAATTCCCTGATATTCCCCGGCCATGAATAATGCTTTAATGTTTCAAGACCGTCGGGAGAAATCGTTTTAGGAGGCAGATCCGGATTTGTATTGAATCGATCCATGAAATAGTCAATAAGCAGCTTTATATCCTCCGTTCTCTCTTTGAGGGACGGTACATGAATCGGTACAACATTAAGTCTGTAGTAAAGGTCCTCTCTGAAACGTCCTTTTGCTATTTCTTCCTGTATATTCTTATTGGTTGCAGCGATTATTCGTACATCCACGCTTATTGACTGTTCACCGCCGATACGTTCAAATTTCATTTCCTGTATGGCTCTGAGAACCTTAGCCTGGGCACTTAAGGACATATCTGCTATTTCGTCCAGGAAAAGAGTTCCCGTGTGTGCCAGTTCAAACTTTCCTTTTCTTCTGGAAACTGCAGAGGTAAAAGATCCTTTCTCATGTCCGAAAAGTTCGCTTTCCAGCAGCGTATCGGGAATAGCAGCACAGTTCACTTCTACAAAAGGACGTTCCGCTCTCGTGCTATGGCGGTGAATTGCCCGGGCTATCAGTTCCTTTCCGGTTCCATTATCCCCCGTTATGAGAATTTTTGCATCAGAAGGGGCGCTTTGATGTATCCTCTCCCAAATTTTCTTAATTCCTTCGCTTTCTCCGATAATCCGGTCTTCCATAAAGAGAGAATCTTTTAAATAGGTATTTTCTTTTTTCAGGCTTTCGAGTTTAATGGCATTTGATGTTACGGTGACAATCTTTTCAAGTGAAAGAGGTTTTTCCAGGAAATCAAACGCTCCCAGTTTTACTGCTTTAACTGCTATATCAATATTGGCATGTCCTGAAATTACGATAACCTCTATTTCCGGATACTCGTTTTTAATTTTTTTTAGTACATCAATTCCCCCCATGTTGGGGAGCCATATGTCAAGAAAAACAACATCCACCGCCGTTTCTTTCAGAATGCTTAATCCTTCAAATCCGTCTCCCGCGGAGAGTACCGTATAGTTTTCATCTTCAAGTATATCTGTCAGAACTGTTCGTATTCCCGGTTCATCATCAATAATAAGGACTGTACTCATATAAAACTCCTGATTTACTGTTTAATGGGAAGATCTATGAAGAAAGTTGTACCGATACCTTTTTCGGACTCAAACCATATCTGTCCTCTGTGTTCGGAAACAATCCGTTCAACAATGGGGAGCCCGAGGCCAGTCCCTTTTTCCTTGGTGGTAAAGTAGGGATGAAAGATTTTTGGTTTATCTTCGATACGTATTCCCCCCCCTGTATCCATTATCTGTATCCTGCAATAATTGAGAGTGCCTTTTACAATCTCATCACTGCGGATGATAATTTTGCCTTTCCCTCCGTTGAATGAATCAATTGCGTTGGAAATAAGATTTGAGAAAATACTCTTCAACTGATCAGGGTCTGCCATTAAAGATATATCTTTTACCCCTGAAATATCCACTTCTATACGGGAAAAAGATCCCGAATAAAGAAAAATAAGCTGTTCAAAGTGTTTTTTAAGGTTAATTTTACTCATATGAGATACAGGCATCTGGGCAAAGTCCCGGAACTGCTTAATCAGCTTTGTTAAATTCTCAACTTCATTGATAATTGCATCTACAGAAGGAGAAAGGATTTTTCCTATTGATTCCGGGTTTTCCTGATATTTCTTTAAAATTCTCTGAGCTGAAAGCTTAATCGGCGTCAGAGGATTTTTTATTTCATGTGCCATCCGTTGAGCAATTTCCTGCCAGGCGGAAACCTTTTCGTTCTGGACAAGGCTCTGACGGGACTGTTCAAGCTCCGCCACCATCCTGTTAAATGAGTTTACCAGGTTTGCAAGATCATCTTTGTGTTTGGAGAGAATTCTGTGCGTGTAGTCCCCTTCCATGACCCTGTTTATGGCTTCTTCAAGATGGACAACGGGTTTTATAATTTCATCACTCAACAGAAAGCTTGTCAGGATGGAAAGAAGAAGAATCGGCAGAGAAAAATAGGTAAAAAAGAAAATAAGCGCCAGAAAAAAAGCGGAATGGAATTTCCCGAACTGGGTATAAAGCCGGAGGGCATGGGTGATATTACCGGCATAGGTATCAAAATTCTTAGGGAAAGCGGTACTGATAACGGCAAAATAGCGGACGTCATTTTTTGTAAAGTTTTTATGTATCCGTAATACCGTTGTTTCTCCCTGTTTTGACCGGGAGAGCACTCCTTCCTTCATTGAAAGGTTGAGATTTGATTCCGTAAAATTCTTGTCGCTCCGGGAGAGAATTCTTTCCCCTTTTCCATTATATATAGCAAGACTGTTGATCATGGGGTGAATATTTTTCAGCGTATGCCACATTCTGTCGGGAGAAGTAAGCATCTGACCAAGAATATTCTCAAAGATACGGCTGCTGCTGAATGTTTTCATCTCTGAAGAAACAAGTTTGTTGTAATCAATAGCAATCTGCAGCCCTCCTGTCATTGCATCGCCGGTACCGGAGGAAAACCATGATTCCATGGCGGTATTGATAAAACTTAATGCCAGAATTCCCTGCGGGATTGATGAAAGGAGCGAGATAAACGTAAAAAAGATGAGAAGTTTTGTTTTGAATGTTGCCCCCGGGGCTTTTGCTCTTTTTTGTTTAACAAGTTTGTATATGTTTATAAAAATACTGGCTAAAAGAAAGATCGGCAGAACAAGAGAGAACCCCAGATAACGGAGCTGAGTAAGGGATACCCCGGTAGATATATCTGAAAGTATTTTCCCGGCGAAGAGAAGAATCATAATGATAAGAACGATGTAGAGGAGAATTATACTGATAACTCCCGAAAGAACAGGAGCTCCCGGTTTCTTCTTTGTCATCCTGTCAACTCCGTTTGAACCCAAGGAGTTGTCTTATAGTAATTCCGGAAGAAAGGTTCAAGTATAGTGAAAGGAGGAAGGAATTTTAATGTTTTCAGCTGTATTCTGGTAAGAATATAGTATGATTCTTTCTGTTTTGGGAGAAAGGAAAGATTAAACCGTTGAGATAAAAATGCTACAACAAAGGTTTGCTCATTGGTGAAGTATACACTGCCGTTATCTGACTGTACCACATACCGCTGGATAACAGGCATCCACTGGCCCCACTGTATTTTTGAAACTTCTTTTACCAGAACTGCCCGGAATGGATTACTCTCCTTTTCTTTTTGATACAGACGAATAGAGAAGGTAATTTCAGCGGTTTGATTTTCCTGAACAGGTGTAAGAATTGACCGGGGCGACATACCTGTCAGCCGCAATAAGATTTTTATCCGGTTGTCTGATAATGATACTGAAGCGAAAGACTCCTGAGCACAGATCCGGACTGCTGTCATGATGAGTAAGATAATGATATAGATCTGTTCATTCTTCTTCAAAACGGTTCTCGAAAAGGTTTGCAATTGCATCAACTGCCTGGTTTTCATCTTCTCCATCCGCACTGATGGTGATTTCCGCTTTGTAGTTTGCCCCCAGCGTTATAATACCCATGATGGATTTCCCGTTAACTTTCATGTCTTCCAGTTCCAGATAAATATCAGAGTCAAATTCATTGGCTTTCTTTACAATTAAAGCTGCCGGCCGTGCATGTAGTCCGGCTCTGTTTTTGATAATGACTGTTTTTGTTACCATTATGTTTCCTAAAATATATCACTACTGTTAAAATATAAATTCCGCGCTGTTTTACTTTCCAGCCACTTAAGGACATTTTGGTCAAATTCTCTTGCCGCGTAATAACCAAGTTTTTTCAGCCGTTCATTCATTGCTGCTGTTTCAATAATAATCGGTATGTTTCTTCCAGCTTTAACCGGAACAATGACAAGCGGAATTTTGACTCCAAGAATTTCCCGTGTGGAATCCCCGGAACCCAGCCGGTCATAAACTTTTTCAGAGTCCCAATCTTCCAGTTCTACAACAAGCTGTACCTGCTTTCTATCCCGTATTGATCCTACCCCGAAGAGGTAGCTCACATTAATTATTCCAAGGCCCCGTATTTCCATGTGATGCCCTAAAACCTGATCTTTCCCGGATCCCATAAGAATATTTCCACTGATATTACGAAGTTCAACAGAATCATCAGCAATAAGACGGTGACCCCTTTCGATAAGTTCCAGTGCAGATTCACTCTTTCCTACGCCGCTGCTTCCGGTAATAAGAATACCGATTCCGAAAACCTCAACCAACACTCCATGGATTAACTTGTGAGGAGCGAAAACGTTGGATAATGCTCGTAAAAGGCGCATACTTATCTTCGCAGAAGAAAGATCTGTCTGTAAAACCGAACATCCTGATTTTTCAGCCAGTTCCAAAAAACGGGGACCGGGAGTATGAGCATTACTGAAAAGACAGCAGGAAAGATGATAGGTGAACATCTTTTCTATGGATTCCATTTTGTTCTGGTTTTCAAGGCGTGAGATATAGGCTGCTTCTCCTTTTCCAAACAGCTGTATCCGGTGGAAAGCAAATTCATCAAAAAACCCGCTTAATGTAAGACCCGGTCTGTTCAGTTCCGGATCAGTAATCTCCCTTGTAAGGCCTTTCCGTCCTGCAATACACTTTAAATTGAGAGTATTATGTTCCTTGAGATCCATGTTAAGCAGATCAAGAACGGTAAATTCTTTCATATCTTACTATACCATATTATACATGAAAAACAAACGGGTTTCTCAAAAGAGAAACCCGTAAAATTTATACGTGAGATGTAACTTTTGACTTTTCTTTTCGAACTTTATGTTCCAGTTTATCTACAAACAATTCAATACCTTCGTACAGCTCAAAGCTTTCCACCCCTATGTGGGCGGATTTTCCCCAACGGAAATGAATATTTCCTTCTACTTTGTACCCTTGCTTCTCCTTTGTTACCGTAATGAGAAGATCAACAATATGATCTTTTGCGTAACTGATTCGTTGAAGTTTTTTGTCGATGAATTCCGAAGTTGCTTCACTAATGTTGTAATGGACACCTTTCAATTCTAGGTTCATAAATTCCTCCTGGGCTTAAATCCTTACTTACTATGATAGTAAGAATCAGTTTAGAAGTCAAATTTATCATCACCTTTGGGTGTACGACAATTTTGTTTATATATCGTTTTACCCTTTGTCAATCTGTTTTTTTGTGCTATACTGGACGTATGTATTGCGTTCAGTATGACGTGTGCTATAATGGAGGGGACTATGAATCAAATTGATAGACTCAATGAATTACAAA
>WGCU01000042.1 GCA_015493635.1 Spirochaetaceae bacterium
TCGGTGCATACTATTGTCCGTATTCTGCAGCCGCTTAATATGTACCAGGCCGCTTCGTAGAAATCGCTCGTCCCTATGCTTTCCATCTTCTCTCCCTGCAGAGGAGAATGAGTTCTTCATTTTTTATGCGGATTATGGTAGGATGGGTTAGTCTTTGCATGAAGAGGCTTTCTCCTCTTTGTGTTCTTCCGTGGGGTTGCTGGCAGCGGCCCCATGGGTTCTTCTTTTCCCTCAACGAGGGCTTTTTTCTCTTTTCCCTTTTATCAGGTCTTTTCTCAATTCTGTGTCAAGTACTTGTTTGACACTTTTTACAAAACCTATAATATGTTATCATAACATATATGTCAAGCAAATTCTTATTTACATAGTATACTTATTTTTATGCCAGCTAAACCAAAAAGAAAACTGCCGCCTATTGACCTTGGGAATATGACAATAGGTCAAAGAATAGCAAATTTTAGAAAGAATCATGGATTTACACAGAACCAACTTGCTGAAAAAATGGGGCTCACGCAAAGTATTATTTCAGATTATGAAACCGGCCGACTACGCCTATACGATGAAATGGTTGCTAGATTTGCTATTGCTTTAAATGTATCAACTGATGACCTCTTGGGTCTAACAGTAAAACATAAAGACAACACTAAAATTAGCCTGCGAATTATGAAAAGAGTTACTGCTATTGAAGAACTACCTGAAACCCGTAAAAAAGCAATTCTGAAAACCATAGATGACTTAATAAAGGCAAATACAACATAATCTTGATCATGATATCTTTTGCAGGTATGAGGCTACGACTGGATTCCCAGCCGTAGCCTCATATCCTCTGTTAGCAGAAGTGCTCAGTCTACTTGGTCATAGGTACTACGAGGAACTTGGATATATACGGAAATCATTTTATTATTTTGCATTAAGATTTCAGTTAGTTATCCTTTGCTCATTTCCCAAAAGAATAAAGGAATCTATAATAATACATTATATTTTTTCTAAGGGTATTCTTCTCCTTTCCTTTTTACTAAGGGGAATTTATGTCTGTGAAAAATAAAAAAATACAAAATATCATTGAGTTCTTGCAATACGAAACCCTATAGTCCAATACTCGTAGTCTGCAGATAATTGGATCCAGTAACCAACTCTCAGGTAAAAGGCTGTATTCCTAAAACTGCCACCCCGTAATACCCGAGAGGATTGGTATAAATCAAAGCACCATTCCGAGACATTACCGCTCATGTGGAAGAGTCTTAGAGCGTTAGGGCTCTTGTTGTATACATCAGTAGTGTAACCGGAATTATCCGAATAAACAGCATAATTATCTAATATCGTGGACATTCCCTGTCCTCCAAGAATACTGCCATCATCATAACAAGCGCCTGTATTATCTCCGCTTGCATGGTCTCCATACGTCCAATTCTTTCCATCCCGATATCGAGCTGCGAGCTCATATTCATTGCTTGTTAGCAACCTAAACCCATTTGCTGTTGTACGTGCTATAGCATTATCACAGGCCGTGGCATTAGTATCTCTGGAATCACGGATTATCGCATCTTGATAGACATAGACGCATTCATAGTTTGTATTCTTTTGAGCATTGTACCATTCTGTCAGGGCATTGCACCATACTATGCTATCGTGCCAATTTACTGTTGTAACAGGTTCATGATTGTCTTGCGATCCCGCTACGCCTCCCCCCGCTCTACCCACATTGGCAAAAGTATACTGCCCAGCACCTGTTGCTCCATTTCCGCTTGTTGCCCATGAATATACTTTTTCCCATAGCTCATACGTTACCTCAGTTTCACATATCAAATAAGAATTGGTCACCGTAGCAATACTATCATCATTTGTACCGGTGGGAAAAGTCATGCCTCCTGGAACATAAACCATATTAAAGTCAACACCGTCAGCGATGTATATAGCAGAAAAAACAGCCGTTACTATACCGGAATCAACTACATTTGTCACAGTCGTTGCCCCAGAAACGGTGAAAAAGTTCTCTTTGACACCGGTTAGGGTATATCCTGTCTTAGGTGTTAACGTAATCGTTGCCGTATAAACAGTTTCTGCCCCAAATAGATTATCTGACGGTGACCAAGATACCGTTCCATTATACTGTTCTGTTTCAGTAATAAGTGTTACCGGAGGTTGCGCTTGTAGATACGCAACAAAGGGCGGAATTATCCCAGAAATTGCCGATATGTCAATAACCTTATTATCTTGAACTGTTGAATCACCAACTGGTACTGTTGGGGTATCAACTGGAACTGTTGAATTTGGGCATGCTGTTATTATCAGTAAAGCAAAAGTTACACCAAACACAGTAAAAATCTTTTTCATTTCTCTCTTCTCCTTTAAACTTTTTTCTAATTTCAAGGCGTCCTCGAATGACCACCAAAATAATTTTTCCTTAATGCAATCATAGCATTTCCGCTAACTTTTCGTAAAGAATATTCTTCCTAACAGCCATTTCCGTCTAACTTTAGTTAGACGAACCCGAAGGGCGGTTTCCGGTACTGCTTTTCCTGGTAAATTTCGTACAAGACCGTCTTGTGCGAAGTTTACCGGCCTGTTTCCCATTAAATTTATTCCGGCAGCCTTTTAAAATATCACTTTCCCTGCTCGTTTACCTGTTAGCCGATGCAGTTCCGGAAACCGGTGGCGCCTTTGCGTCTGTTTCTCAATACAGGGAATTCTTCAAAGGCTTATGAGAACTGTCTTGCCAACAAGAAACGACTACCTTAAATCACGCCTTATTACGTACAGTTTTTCGGCAAACATACGTACAATAGCCTATTGTCCGTAATTTGCCTCTCCTCCTTTGAGGTACGCTTTACTCAGCACTGCCGATAGCCGGAGGCTATCGGTAATGCTTCGGGTTGTTTCAGGACAGTTCTAGCTTCAGTAATCTAATCGCCAATCCTTTCGTAAAGAAATATTCTTCTTTCCAGGACGGACAGCACAACTAAGTTATTCGACTATGACGGTGTTCAAAACTCTAATTTGTAATAGATAAATCAATATAATCTTTTCCCAGATATATTTTACCTTCTTTATTTACATATCCCCCATTATAACCATCTCTTGGATTCACCCTTGCCATACCATTAGAAAAGGGTAAAACATCTCTAAATATATTTGGAATAACAACAGTTCCCTTTATATTAATAAAACCATACCTGTCACCTTTGCCAAAGGGGATTAACCCCTCGATCATATAACCTAAAGCATCATAGGTAGGCTCAATAATCCAATTCCCATGTGTATCAATCATTCCATATTTATGAGTCGATTTTTTATATATTTTTGCATAACCTTCAGAAAAATCACTTACATAATAGTTCTCCCCAAAATTAACCACAATTACACCTTTTAGATTAATGAAGCCCCATCTATCTTCTTTTACACCCCTTACTAATTTATTACTCACTTTATTCCCAAGAATTCTAAAATTATGAGGATCTAAGATTATCTCTCCATTCTTATTAAGTATTTTCCTTACCTTCTCTGTTGTTGATTCCCGCGCCCAAATTAAATAAAGAGAGATAATTTCCCGAAAAGAATTCTTGTAGAAGAATTTGAAAAGGGAGGATAAACCGGGAAAAAGGTACGAGTTAGAGCTCTGCTTATTCCCGGCTTACCCAAAATAATACTACTCA
>WGCU01000043.1 GCA_015493635.1 Spirochaetaceae bacterium
GTAATTTTTGCCTTCCTTAAGTGGAGGCTGCAAAAATAGTAATTTTTGCCTGGTGACAATAGCAAAGGTGTTCCACCCGTTCCCATCCCGAACACGGAAGTTAAGCCCTTTTGCGCCGATGGTACTGCCTTTGTGGTGGGAGAGTAGGTCGTTGCCAGGCTTTTTTTTAATTTTAGATGCGTTCCTCACGGTTTACAACCGTTCCGGTACGCATCTTTGGATAGAGCGCGGCTTGCGAAGCAAACGCGCGGGCCGGAGTACCGGAAGAGCGTAAATGAAGACTTTCAGTAAGTAAATGAATTACGGTATCAATACCCCGGGTTAAACCCTGTATCCATTCCGCTATCGTGGTCTATTCCGCGGCAAGCTGCGGGGTATTTTAAGCTTACTTTCGTGCACTGCACCCTCTCGGGAGTGTGACCAATAAGTTGTCTCGTTCCACTCACCCGTTTGAGAATAAACATTTGTAAATATTTAAAAAAGACGTTACAATAGGATAAAGGGGCTTCTTATGATTAAAGAAATAATCGTTGGAATAGACGGATCCGAAGAAAGTTTACATGCATATAAATTTGCATGTCTACTCTCGAAAAATACGGGAGCTTCAATACATGTTTTGTATATTGTAGATCAGCGCCGTACAGAGCTTCCTTATATGTATTCTACAACCTTTTTTGACCTTTCGTATGAAAAGATTTACATACCGCCTGACCAGGAACTCCTGTCTTTTTATAAAAAACTACGGAGAGATATGGTACAGTTTGGTAAAAATTGTCTCAAAACTATAAAAGATATAGATTGCCCGTCGCTATCTCCTCCTGAAACAGAGATTACCGAAGGTATCCCCTTTGAGATACTTATTGATAAAGCCGGAGATGAGAGCATGATTCTTCTC
The DNA here is from genome assembly GCA_015493635.1 of Spirochaetaceae bacterium. GTDB lineage: Bacteria > Spirochaetota > Spirochaetia > B11-G9 > B11-G9 > S145-15. The sequence continues at coordinate 896 of WGCU01000043.1, forward strand.
GGCCAGTATGGTGAGAATAAAAACTTCCATAAAAATATTCTGGGATCCACGGTAGAGGAGGTCATCAGAAAATCTGATGCTCCCGTAATGGTATGCTCACATCCTGTAACAAAAATCAAACGTATAGCGTGTTTTGATGACGGGAGCTCATCTTATGAACGTGTAAAGAAATTTATTGATACAAATTTTTCAGAAAACAGTGTGGATATTACCCGCTATACTCAACGGAGCGATGCAGATACAGAGGATGCTGTACGTATTAAAAACGAGGCGGAATTACTTGAGGCTGTAGAAAAAGAGAAATTTGATATAGTTCTCATTGGAGCTCATGGTAAACATAAGGTAACAGAGTATCTCCTGGGATCTCATGCTGTCCACCTGGTGAGAAAAAGCAGTTGTCCAGTTATTATTGTTAAATAAACAGTTGCAAAATAGTGCTTTCTTAATTATTCTATGTAAAGGGAGTAATAATGGCAGAAACTGAGGATAAAAAAATACAGCTGGTTACCTTTCAGCTTGGAGAAGAATTATACGGTATTGATATTATGACTGTAGAAGGTATCGTACGTGTGGAGGAAACACGGTCCATACCAAATGCACCGCCTTATGTTGATGGTATTTTTAATCTGAGAGGCGAAATAATTCCCATAATCAGTCTTCATAAAAGATTTCATATAAGAAAATCAGTGATGAGTGAAGAAGATGAGCTCTTAAGCGGCTTTGTCATTATCAAAATCAGCGGTATGAAACTTGGGATAATAATAGATAAAGTATCAAGAGTTGTAACGGTAGATCTTGAAAAAATGCAGCAGCCGCCCCAGATGCTTTCGGGAATAGGCGCGGAATATATACAGGGAGTCTTCAGCCGTGATGAAGGGTATCTTATTATCCTCAATATTGAGCGGTTGTTCGATCCGAAAGAGCTGCAGAAACTCGGAACTATAAGTAGATAGTACGGATAGAATTTGTGATATCAGTATTTAAACCTTCAATTAAACGTAAAGATATGGACAGAGTGCTTACCTGCCTCATTTCAGATTTTATAGGTTTCGGTGAACGTGCCAGAGAGTTTATACATCTTATTTCTCAGTACCTTGAAGCTGAAGCAGGAGTGGGATTTCGTGATTATTCCGTTGCTTTCGGGAGTGCTCTTGATCTTCTTGAGCTTGAACCCGGTAGTTCTGTGATTATTTCACCCCTGTCTCCAGCCTTTTACTATTATGAAATTAAGAGGCGCGGTTTTGATGTTGTCTACGCTGATGTAAATCCGGTAAACGGATGTATGGATCTGTCTGCTATTGCCGAGCTGCAAAAAAATACTCCCGCAGCATTGTTTCTCCATTTTCCTCTTGGGTTTATTCCCGACCTTGCTTTACTGGAAAATATCACTATTCCTGTGGTTATGGATATTTCTTCTGCGTTCAGCGGGACATATAAAGGGCAGTCTTTCTGCCAATTGGCAGATATACTTATTGTAAGTCTCGAAGAAGAGGGTATTATTACCGCAGGCGGTGGAACTTTGGTGGTAAGCGGGAAAAGCAGGTATGTTTCAAAGATTCAAAAATTCAGGAAAATAGTTCCCGTAACTTCACTGTTAACCGATATCAATGCGTCACTTGGAACAGTTCAGTTCCATCAGATGGATTCGTTTCTTGAAAAAAGAAAGGCTATTGATGAAATATTCCGTGTTTCTCTTATGAGAGGAAGACACACAAGGCTGCTTCAGGAAGACGATAGCAATAATGTTCCCTTTTCGTTCCCTGTTTTATTGGAAGGGAATATTCAGGATGTACGTCAGTATGCACGGAAAAAGAATATTCGGACAAAAATAGCCTTTGAAGATGCGGTGTTCCTGCAGCATCAAATTGAACGGTATTCTTGTCCGAACGCACTATCCATTGTAAAGAGATCTATTCTCTTTCCATTGTATCCCTCCTTAAGCAAACGGAATATAGAAATAATTTCCAAAGTACTCACAACACTGCCATGAGAAGCAGAGGGGGTATGCGTGAATAAGTCCATAAAAAAAGTATTGATCATTGCCAATCTTCATAAACGGGAGGTTAAAGGCCTCATTGAAGAGATTAAAGATTACCTTGAGCAAAAGAAAATAGAGGTTGTTGTTTTTGGTTTTATCGGTAAACCGGAAATCCCGGATGTCAGGGGAATAGATTTTGTTTTCTCCTTGGGAGGTGATGGTACCGTTCTGTATGCTTCAAGGGTAGTGGAAAGTTCAGGGATTCCTATTCTTGCGCTTAATCTTGGGAAATTCGGGTTTATTACAGAAATATCAAAGGCGGAATGGAAAACAGTATTCGAAAAGTATCAGAAAAATGAGGTTGGCTTGTCACGCAGAATTATGCTCAAAGTAGTTGTGGAAAGAGAAGGCCGGAAAATCATCTCATTTAAAGGACTGAATGATGCGGTTATCAGCTGCGAAGGTATTTCAACAATTGTAAAGCTCAGTCTGATGATAAATGACACACCCCTTGGTGAGTACCGGGCGGACGGTGTTATCGTCGCAACACCAACCGGTTCAACAGCATACAGTGTTTCTGCAGGAGGTCCCATCCTTGATCCGGAACTGGAAGCATTAATTGTTAATCCAATCTGTCCTTTCACCCTTTCAAACCGTCCTCTTGTTGTTTCCGGTGATGAAGTTATCACTATTCTTGTTGAAGCGGATCAGAGAGTTGGAATCATCCTTTCTATTGACGGTCAGGATTCTTTTCCTCTGCTTCCTCATGACAGAGTTATTATAGAAAAATCCCATAGTAAAACACTTCTTGTTAAATCGGATGTCCGGAATTTTTATGAAATTCTACGATCTAAATTAAATTGGTCGGGGGGCCCCGATGCTTGAAGAACTTACTATTCAGAATTATGCATTGATTGAGTCTCTTACCTTGAAGTTTACTTCCGGGCTTACCATTTTTTCCGGAGAAACAGGAGCAGGAAAATCTATAATAATAGGAGCTCTCGGACTGCTTCTCGGTGCCAAGGGAGATCCTGGTTTAATACGTACCGGAAGCAGTGAAACAAAGGTATCCGGAGTTATACATGTCATGGAGAATAACGATGCGCAGGCATGGCTTGAAGAACGGGATATAGCTGCTGATGATGGTTATGTTGTTATCAGACGGACTGTCCGTTCTGCCGGGAGAGGGACCCTTTCTATCCAATCCATGCCTGTGACGCGAAGCGAGCTTGCTGAGTTTACCTCGTTTCTCTTTGATATGCATGGGCAGCATGCTCATCAGTCACTGCTGAATATAGATAATCACCGGAAACTCCTCGATAACTATTCGGGTATTTCCCGGGATGTCGCACAATTGAGAGAAACCTTTTCCGAGCTGTCCGGATTAAAGAAAAAGCAGGAAGCATTAAAGAAAACTGAACGAGATATACTTATTGAGCGTGATATGCTGCAGCATGCAATACAGGAAATAAATGATGCGGAGCTTTCACCGGGAGAAGAAGAAATTCTTATAGATGAAAGGTCGGTGCTGGTACAGCATGAAAGTTTGATGGTATTGTTTGAAACCTTTAAGGAATCTCTGGCAGCAGAAAGCAGCGGAGCATTGACGAAACTTGGAACAGCTGGAGAATCCCTCGATAAAATAGCAGGTATTATCAGTTCAGCTGATACGTATAGGGAACGGTGGAATAATGCATTCTTTGAAATTGAAGACATTTTTGAAACATTGAAAGCTATGGAGGAGGAAATTGACTATTCTCCTGAACGGCTTGAAGAATGTGAAGACAGGTTGCAGCTTATCCGCAGACTTGAAAAAAAGTATGGTGACTCTATAGAGGAGGTACTCAGGTATAAAGCTGAAGCTGAAAAAAAGCTTACAGGGTTCGAGAATCGTGATGCCGATATTTCCTCTCTGGAAAAACAGATTGCTGTCAAGGAAAAATTTGTTCTTGAAAAAGCGCATTTTATCTCGTCAACACGTAAATCCCGCGGGACAATACTTGAGAAAGAGATTCTCGGCGGGCTGCATAAACTTGGAATGGGAAAAGCCTCTTTTAAAATAAGTATTAAAAATCGTGAAACTGGCAATGGAAAGTTTACATGCGGACCGACAGGAATGGATCGTGTAGAATTCCTTATATCCACCAACGAAGGGGAACCGCTGAAGCCGCTTAAGGCAATAGCCTCAGGAGGAGAGCTTTCACGGATAATGTTAAGTATAAAATCTGTTCTTGCTGATTCTGATAATATCTCCACCCTTGTTTTTGATGAGATTGATACTGGAATCGGCGGTGAAGTAGCGCTCTCTGTAGGGGAGCATCTTGTATCGCTGTCGAGGCACAAACAAATTCTTTGTATAACACACCTTGCTTCCATTGCTGTTTGTGCCGATAGTCAATATAAAGTGGACAAATTAACAGAAGAGGGGAGAACCTTTACAGAAGTTCATATTGTTAGTGGTGAAGAGAGAGTGAAAGAAATTGCCCGGATGCTTGCGGGTGATACAGAAGGAACGGCATCACTTGACCATGCCCGGGAATTATTGCATAAGTATCAGCAATAGAGGGATAAAACAGGAGTTTGTTTTGGGAAAAGTCAGCGGTGAAGCACGGAAAATTTACTCTGAGAGAATAAAAGAGTATAAGGCAGTCATTGAATCAATTCATACACGGGAAAAACAAATACTCGGAGAGATCCAGCTGGATAAAGATAATGCAGGATACCAGAGAATTGTTCTTGCTGATGAAACCCTCAATATTGTTTCTTATTTTCTTCTGATGAATAAAGTTTCTACGGAACTTCTGGGTTTAAAAAATGAAGAATTACTAAACAATGCACGAAAGGCATGTTACAAATCTATTATCTATCTAGAGCAGGTGGTAACGGATTATATAGATGTTTCTTTTTCAGAATATGAAGAACAGCTGGAAAAAATTTCTGATTTTTCTGATGAAGGACGCTGGAAGCTGATCCAAAAACTAGGCTTTTCTATTGATTCGGTAAAACTGGAATATGGAGAAAATACTAAGTGGAAGTGGGCTTTTGTTGAACTTGAAGGAAGATTCGGTACCGTAGCAAAAAATATACTGAACTTGAGAAAAGTTATTGCGGGAATGGATCCAAGAGTTGAAGGATATGAAATACGATATGCACATATACATCTTACTCTTGACCTTCTGCAGCAGGCGGCAGACCGGTACAGGGAAAAATATGAATTATCAACAAACAGGCTTGATGACTTTAAATTGGCCATTAGATATCTGTCAGCTTTACGGAGGCTGTATGTTCTTATGGGTGAAACAAATGAAAGTGAAGTAATAAAAAAGAAAATAGAAATATGGAAAACCAAGATGGAGAGTGATCAACGCCGAAAAGAATCAATTTCCAAAAAGCGTTGAGGTAAGGACATCCTGATATGAAAATTACAAAGCATGTATTTCCACTGTTTTTTGTGCTGCTTTATATCATCTTTTTTGGCAGAACAATTTTCCCTGAAGTTTCTCTCAAACCCAGGTGGGTTAAACGGATAGAAACTTCTATCGTATCCGTATCCCCTGAAGGCAATTTTGATCATGCAAAACCATTTAAGTTTTCTGATTGGTTCGGATATTTTCTTTCTAATGGTAACATATTGTTTAGTGAAAAAACGCTGTATGGCGTAGCTGTTGATGCGCACGGTTTTATAAATTACTCAAGTGTTAACAACAACCTTCTTGTGCGGTACCCCAATGGTTTGATAAATGGAACTATTCCTTTGGCAGGATATCCGCTTTTTCAGGGGGGGAAACGGTTTGTCCTTTCTGCTGATGAAAACAATCTTACACAAATTAATATGCAGGGGCAGATATCCCGTCAATTTACCTTCAATTCTCTTATTACTGGTATATCAGTAGAGGATGGATTTATCTTTATCGGAACATTGAATGAAGGAGCTGTCCTCATTAATGAAAAAGGAGAAAAAATATACACTTTCAATCCTGATGTAAGCAAAGTAAACATTATTTATGGAGTGAGTGTGTCCCGTAATGACAGGAGTCTTCTTGTTGTTTCCGGGATTGAACCACAGATTCTCACTCTTCTGAGCAGGAGAGGGAATACCTATAGAACAGACTATTCTTTAAAGCTAGGGACAGCTCTGCGGCATCATGTTATATGTGGATTTTCTACAGATGGAAAAACAGCTTTCATTGAAAGAAAGAACAGTGTTGTGCTGCTGGATATATCGAGCAGAAATATGGTTACCCTGCCTCTTAATGGTGTACTCCAGAATTGTGTTCAAGATAATTCCCGTGGATTATTTTATACTGTGGCACAAAAAGAAAGGGAAAGTTTGTTCTCCTCTTTTACCAAGGAAGGAAAAGCGGTATTTTCTTTTATTCTTCCCGGTGAGAATCCGTTTTTTAAGGTTGATAATTCCTCTCTCTACATCGGAGCTGAAAACCGTCTCATAAGACTGGATGTGGTAGAGCTATAATGATGAAACACCTTGTAATTTTGCTGCTTTTTCTTGTTCCGGGACTTCTATTTTCGTTCCAGTGGCCGCTCAAGAATCCTGTTTTGATTGTAACATTTGCTGAGGATATTGATCATTCTTTCTCGGAAGGAGTAGATCTTGCAAGTTCTCAAAAAACGGTACATCCCATATCTCAGGGAGAAGTAGTCTTCTATCATAAAGAAAAGAATCGTCAGAATGACATTCCGGCTCCCCTTGGGAATCTCATCGTTCTACAGCACAGGAGGGGGCTTTATTCTTTCTACGCACATCTTGAGAACATAAATGTTGATGATACTAATTTTCTTGTAACCGAAAATACTTCACTCGGTAGTATCGGAACTTCAGGAATAAGCCGGGGGCAGTCACTGTTTTTCGCTTTACTTGATGGTGAGTTTGATCAGTTTGTTAATCCTTTACTATCATTGCCTCCGATACAGGATACTGAAAGGCCGGAGATAGGAAGTCTCTTTTTGAGTACTCCTCATTCACGGGAAAAGGTGGTAAAAGGCAAAACGGTTACTTCAGGAACATATACGGCAGCAGTAGAAATCAGGGATTTCAGCAATAATGTTACTTTCTATTGTCCTCTGGCACCTTACAGTATCGATCTCTATGTAAACGGGGAGCTTAAGAAAAGTATAAAGTTTGAATTTCTTACTTTAAAAGCTGGCAGGCGGGTATTGCAGAATACGCTTCTCTCATTCTCTGATCTGTATAAAGGACCCTGGCTTTTTTCTGCCGGGTCTCTTGATATACCGCCGGGAGATACCCGTATAGAGTTATCTGTAAAAGATTTTGAAGGGAATGAAACCATAAAAATATTCAGAATTAAAAGTGTTGAGTAGATATCTTATATGAAAACCTTTTCAAAAGATCCGGGAAATGAGAATAAAAAAGAAATAGTATGTGCGGTGTGCGGAAGTTCGCATAGAAAGGCAGTATGGAAGTTATCCTCCTTTACCTTTTACCGCTGTACCGATTGCGGGCTCTACTATCAGTATCCGCAGCCGGTTCAGAAAGATCTGACAACCCGGTATGATGATGAGTACTTTTCTTATGAGTTGGAAAATGAAGGGATTTTTTTTCAACTCATGCTTAAAACACTTAAAGATATATCCTTTGATAGATACAGTGCTCATCTCCTGAAACAGAAGGATCCAGGCTTTCTTGATGTAGGTTGTGCAACAGGTATGCTTCTGGAGCATATTCGAACCTTCGGCTGGAACGTTTACGGTGTTGAAGTTTGTCCTTCATCCGCAGTGTATGGGCGTAAGACCCGGAAGGTTGATATCTTTAACGGAACACTTGAGGATGCTTCCTATCCTGATGAAATGTTTTCTGTTGTCCATTCCTCGCATCTTATTGAACATTTAACTGACCCTGCAGGCTTTATTAAAGAGGTGTACCGTATCTTAAAGCCGGGGGGATTATTTATTACGACAACCCCCAATGCTTCCGGACTCCAGGCTGTTATAAACGGTAAAAGATGGAGATCTGTTATAGCTGATCATATGTATCTTTTCTCTCTGGGTACCCTGAGGACTCTTATAGAACAGAACGGGTTCTCTCTTTTCGCGTGGAAAACATGGGGAGGTATACCGCGCGGAGCAGCTCCTGAGATGATAAAAAGAGGAGCTGACAAACTGGCAAAGAAGTTCGGGTTTGGAGATGTTATGGTACTGGCTGCCCGGAAACCAGAGGAATGAGTTTCAAATCCTCACTGTAGATGCCCATAAGATCACAAAGAATAATCATTTGTCTGATGTATTCTTTATTCTTTATCTTTGCTTTACGGAGCTTTGATGCGTTTTCAAATATGATGTTTTGTGTAATGGTACGGTCAAAGGATAGTTGTAACTGATCCGCAAGATGAATAAGTGTGCACATTTTGCCGAATACCGCAGCGGGAATAAGTGTACCGTTTGATGTCAGGTGATCTTTGAGTAGTCTTGAAATGTGATTTACCACCTTAGTCCTGAAGAAATCAGGAACAGGAGTATCAAGGAATCTACTGTATTCCAAAATAAAAACCAGTTCACTCAGGGTATAATCATCATCGGCGGCGGCAATTCGATCGTTAAGCAGATTTGCCCGTGTTCCCGGATCGATCTCCTGTACATCAGCAATAACAGCGGAGATATTCGGATTATCTGCATTTTTCATGGATATTGAAAACTCTTCTTTTGTAATTCCGGGAAAAGTTATGCCGTATATGTATACTTCGGTTGTCATTGAATCAGTCAATGTCACTGTAAATGTTTCTTCATTGATGCGTCTTATTTTATCAAGAGTGTACTTGCCATAGGACAGAGGATGGTTATGCGAAGTACTGCAGAAATAAAGAGCAGCCTGATATCCTTCGGGAAATGTATGTATAAGAGTCTTGAAAATGTCCTTTCCCGATCCCTTTTCTTTCAGGTTGCTTTTTGCCCGGTCAAGGATCTGTAAAAATTCTTCTGTATCTCCGGGAGAAAGGTATTTTTTATAGAGGTTGATTGCTTTTAACGCATAACGCATATTCTGAACCGGTTCAAGTCCGGAAATTTCAGAAAAAAACCAACCACAGGAAGTAAATGTATAAAGACGGTACCGTTGCCCCTCCAGAAGGGACAGAAATTCTATGCGTGTTTTTTGATCGGCCTCAGGAATATAGCGGAGAGTAAAATCCCGGGGAGATGTTTCCTTGTTACAAACCGCGCTGTACGCTTTGAGTATTTCCATGGGGTCCTTTTCTGTAAGGAGCGTGACTTGTTTTTTGTATTCTGTGACAAGCCGGCCGCTTAAGAACGTAAAAGCATCACGTAAGGGGGTTCGCCATTCCTGATTCCATTCCGGTTCACCCCCCGTCGTACAGCCGCAATTCATAAACCATCTGCAGACACCATGAACACAACTCCATGATGTTCCCTTCTTCTCTTCTCCTTCGCGGAGAATCGCTTCTGTATCAGGAGGGAACTCCTCAAGGTACTTTCCGTAATTCGATAGTATAAAATCAGTGCCGGCTTGAACCTTTTTGATAAGTGAGGCAAGACACATATCTCCGAAAGGTTCATGGTGGCCGTATATCTCACCGTCTGTAGCGGTATGAATAAGCCGGGAAGTATTATCGGGGAAATTAATTTTAAGAAGTTTCGAATATAACTCATCAGCGTTGTGAAGGTAGTGTCCAAAACTGATACCGCTGGCTAGTTCAGGATTATAGAAGAAAACAGCTATTGTCCCGGCAGTACCCTGAATGAAATAAGATTTATTGGATGGTGCGGGATTTTTACCAAGGAGTTCCCATTCTGATTTTCCCTTTGCGCGGATTGCTTTTGCCTGCCATGGAGAGAGAATGATAAATTTGATATTCCGGGCTATAAGGAGATCAATAATATGCATATTTACAGCGGTTTCAGGGAGCCATATCCCCTCGGATTCTCTTCCAAAATGATGGCGGAAATTATCAAGGCCCCAGAGTATCTGTATCTCTGCGTCTTCCTGGGTATCCAGGGGTAGAATCGTATGGTTGTATCCCTGGGCAATGGCGTTACCGTGACCTCCATTTGCACGTGCACTTTCTTCATCTCCCTGAAGTATTTTGCTGTAAACATTCGGAGAATGAACTCGGAGCCAGTCCAGGAGTGTGGGACCGAAGTTAAAGGAAAGATAGCGGTAATTATTGATAATATCAGTTATTTTTCCATATTCGTTAAGTACCCGGGAGGCGGAGTTTGCTCCGTAACATTCCTTGGTTATCCGGCAATTCCAGTCATGGTATGGAGCAGCAGAAGACTGGAGCGGTATGACTCCCGATTCAGGATCTTCTCTGGGGGGCTGATAGAAGTGGCCATGTATGATAAGATAGTTTTTCACAGAAATAGTTTTACGTATATAGATAAAAAAGTAAAGAGGTCTTTTTCATCCCCCGGAATAAAGGAAGTAATAATCATCCCTGTTTGCAGGGTTGACACAGTTATTTAATTTGGGTAAGGATATCATAAGCATCTAAGTGGAGGCACTATGACGAGAGAACGGCTACGGTCTTTTTCAATGAGGGTTCTGCGCGAAATTGCTGAGAAAGAGGGGTTTAAAGGAGTTTCCGCTGTCGGAGACAGGGAAGAGATAATTGATTTCATTCTGGAATCAATGGCTGACAGCCGTATAGAGCGGGCTGTTCTGAACAATGCTGCCATGAAACTCAAGGGGAATAAGTATGATATTTTTCAGGATGAGCAGCTCATTTCTTCGGAAAAGGAGATTTACCCTATTCCGGACCGGTATAATGAGACGAAGATAGCTCTCTTGCTGCGGGATCCGCAGTGGGCATATACATACTGGGATATAAACGATCAGGATAGAGAGTCTTTGAAGGAGGATGTTTTCTTTGAAGGTTTTTTCCTCAGGGTTTATGAGCAGAATAATGAGAAGTATTCAGCTGCGGCTGTGGAGAAATATTTTGATATCCCCGTGTCAGAAAGCGATGAAAGCAGATATATAAATCTCCTTCACGGAGGAAAATGGTACTCATTGGGATTATTTGTAATAGTTCATAATAAAGAAAGGCTTTTAGCAATGTCTAATGCTGTAAGAAGTCCTCTTGGATATCTTGCTGAAAATTATGACGCATTTTTACAGGACCCCGAAGCAAAAGAAGTTATTCTCTCAAGTTTGTGGAATTATAAGAAGAGTGGTGATAATACTATTCCTCAACGAATAATTGCAATAATGGATAATCAGCATATGAAGCTGAAAATTTGATCATGAGGACCGATAATGGCTAAAGGATATCTTGGTTTAGTATTACACGCACATCTTCCTTTTGTACGGCATCCGGAGTATGAACGTTTTATGGAAGAAGACTGGCTGTTTGAAGCTATTTCTGAAACCTACCTTCCTCTCCTGCGGATGCTGAACCGTTTGAGAGATGAAAATATTCCCTTTAAGCTTACGCTTTCCATCTCTCCTACACTGTCTTCAATGTTGACAGATGATTTGTTAACAGAACGGTATATAAAGCATCTGAACAGGCTCATTGAGCTTGGTTACAAAGAGAAAGAACGGGTAAAGAGTGATCCGCGCCTCTATGAAATAGTGGATATGTACCATTCGCTTTTTAAGCTGAATCTGGATGATTTTGTTTCCCGGTACAGAAAAAATATTCTCTGGGGATTCAGAAACCTGGAAAAAGAGGGATTTCTCGATATTATTACAACAGCATCTACTCATGCGTTTCTTCCTTTGTATACCGAATATCCCCAGGCGGTTAATGCACAGATACAGACAGCTATCATCTCTCACGGCAGAAATTTCGGGACTAAGCCCAAAGGATTCTGGCTTCCGGAAATGGGATATGCTCCCGGTATAGAAAAGCAGCTAAAAGCAAATGATATTGAGTATTTTTTCACATCAGCACACGGGATAATTCTTGCTGATAAGCAGCCTAAATACGGAGTTTATGCTCCGTTGAAACTGCCCAACGGTCTGTATGCTTTCGGTCGTGATTTTACTGCCTCAGATGAGGTGTGGTCAGAGGAGCATGGATTTCCCGCAGATCCCGTATACAGGGAGTTCTACAGGGATATTGGATATGATCTTTCGCTCGAATATATACGTCCGTTTATTTATGAGCCTGATATCAGGGTAAATACCGGATATAAGTACTATGCAATTACAGGAAAGGGCGATAAGAAAGATATCTATAATAGAGAAGCTGCTTTGGAAAAGGTAAAAGAACATGCCAGAGAATTTGTGGAAAATCGGGAAAGGCAGTTGAAAAAACTGTCGGAATTTACTGATTTTGATCCATATTTTCTTGTTCCTTTTGATGCGGAGCTTTTCGGACACTGGTGGTTTGAAGGTATACAGTGGCTAGAGAACGTATTGAGAATACTCCATACAGGGGAAAATCATATATCTACTCTCAGTCCTGCATCCTATTTAAAGATGAATCATGTCATTCAGACGGGAACACCTTCTTTTTCAAGCTGGGGAAACAAGGGATATTCCGAAGTGTGGCTTGATGGGAAAAATGACTGGATTTACCGTCATATACATAAGGCCATCGAGCGGATGACAGAATTGGTGCAGCGTTTTCCCAATGAGAATGGATTAAAACTTCGTGTTTTGAATCAGGCGGCGCGGGAAGTCCTTTTAAGTATGTCATCTGACTGGCCCTTTATTATGAAGACCGGCACAACTGTTCCTTATGCGGAAAAAAGAATCAGAGAGCATATACATAATTTTAACTATATCTATGATAATCTATGCCGTAATACGGTGGATACAGCATGGCTGACCGTCGTTGGTAAAAAGAATAATATTTTCCCGGATGTGGATTACATGATGTTTGGAGTTAAAAACCCTTAACGGCTGACAGTTATGATCACGGTTGTACCAGACTGAACAGCTCATCACCGGTAACAAGTTCAAGATAGAAAAATGTAGTAACTTCTCCCCTGGTTTCTTTCGTGGAAATTCTGTACACCCGGTATACGATGGTTTTCGCCGATTTTAATGGAAGTTGTAATGGGAATCCGTTTAAATCAACAAGTTCATTAAAAGAGGGCGAGCTGGTAGTTTCACACCTGTCACCTTCCGGATAGATAAGAACATTGGAATAAAGTGTCAAATATCTCTCCTATGTTTATTCTCTTTAATTTATTGTCCTCTGATTGGTAAACATCTTAACGGATGTCAAGCTATAAGTATCGGAATAGAACGCTTTTCTCTTTAATGATTTTTTTATCCGGTTGACAACTGGGCATTATGGGATAGAATAGTAGGTGAGTGGGGAAAAGTGGGGGAATTTAGCATAAAGTGGTTGAAAAGTGTTGAATGGTGAGTATCGAAACTCTCTGGATGAGAAAGGACGTTTTCTTATTCCTGCGAGGATACGCAATGAAATCGGCGGTAATGTTCTTGTTATAACGAGAGCAGTCGATAAATGTCTCTGGCTCTTTACACCGGATGAATGGCGGCGTATTTCTGGAAGTATTATGGGGTCATCATCCATGTTCAAGTCGAAAACGAGACTGCTCCAAAGAAGAATTATTGCTCCCGCACAGGAATGTGAAATAGATAAATCAGGGAGAATAACCATTCCTCCGTCATTACGGGAATCAGCGGGTCTTTCTTCGAAAAAGGAAGCTGTTATCCTTGGTGTTCAGCGGTATATGGAAATATGGGATGTTGAAACGTATTCCGGGTATCTTGAAGAGAGTGAGAATGATTTTCTTGAAGCTGCGGAAGGTTTAGGTGATTTACTTCAGTCGGGGTTAAAGACTGAATAAAATAAAAGGATGGAAACGGGCTGCTCATGGATATTGTACACAGGCCGGTATTAAAAGATGAGGTTCTCGAGTTTCTTGTCCCTCCAAAGGCAGATGCACTCTTTATTGACTGTACTGTCGGAGAAGGGGGACACAGCGAGTCTTTTTTGAAGCGCTATCCGGAATTGAAACTTGTAGGACTGGACGCTGATAAGGGGATCCTGAAGGTCGCAAGGGAGCGGCTTTCTGAATACGGAAAAAGGGTCCGGCTTTTTAATACCTGGTTTAATGTTTTTTTTCGTGAATATCCACTGGGAGGAGAGCGGCCCGATTTAATCCTTTTTGATCTTGGTATTTCTGTATACCATTATGAAAAATCAGGAAGGGGATTTTCTTTTAGAAAAGATGAGCCTCTCGATATGCGTTTGGAAGAAGATCTGGAGATAACAGCAGGAGATATCGTTAATACCTATCCAGAAGAAGAACTTGCCAATCTTATTTACACGTACGGGGAAGAACGGTATTCGCGGAGAATTGCACGGGCTATCCTGCGGGAGAGGGGAAAGGGGCCTGTTGTAACAACGAAACAGCTGGCTGATATTATCTGGAATTCAGTTCCTCCGGATTACCGGTATGGCCGTATCCATCCCGGAACACGGACATTTCAGGCATTGAGAATTGCGGTAAACGGAGAGCTCGCCAGACTTGAACATGTGTTGGGTAACGCTTTGAAAATTCTTGCTGTCGGGGGGCGTTTAGGTGTTATTTCTTTTCATTCTCTCGAAGATCGTATTGTTAAAAGATTCTTTCAGGAGAAGAATAAGTCCTGTTCGTGCCCTCCTGAGTGGCCGATATGTAAGTGTGGAGGACAGCGTATTGTTACGATACTTACCAAAAAACCGGTGCGTCCGGGTCAGGAAGAAGTAGATGAAAACGCTCCTTCCAGGAGCGCACGGTTCAGAGTCGTCGAAAAACTTGTGGATGAGGAACAATGAGAAAAACGGTAATACTCTTTATGTTGATAACAATTCCTTTCAGCGCTTTTATGACAGTGCAGCAGGTGTTTAAAAATGAACAAATTCAAAAAGAGGTGCGTACGGTTACGGAAAAGCAGCGGACACTTTTTGAAAAGAACAAGCAGATGCTTACCAATATTGCAATTCTCAGATCACCGGAGAGAATCGGTGAGCTTGCAAAGGATGTTCTGCACTTAAAACAGCTTTCAGATAAGAAGATGACATTTGTAGAGATTTCTTCCGGTAAAGAGGGGCAGGAATGATGGGAAAGAGTCCTGAAAGACTTTTTACAGCTGCTGAAGCTGCTGAGGTTTGTTCCGGTTATCTGCTGGAAAACGGTTACGGACGTCTTGAGATTAGTTCTGTCATAATAGATTCCAGAAAGGGAAGACGGGGAGCTCTCTTTGTTCCTTTGAAAGGCGAACAGTCTGACGGTCATGCATATATTCCCGACGCTCTTGCTTCCGGGGCTTCATGTGTTCTTGTAGCATCCTCATGGAAAGAACAGATAGATAAGTTATCGAATACCACTCGAGCCGCGTTTATCATTGTGGAGGATCCTCTGAGAAGTCTTCAGAAGCTGGCACAGTGGTGGACTGCGAAGTTTCCTGAACTGGTTCGTATCGGAGTAACGGGGAGCAGTGGAAAAACGACAACAAAGGAAATCCTCCGGTCAATTCTATCCGTAGGTTCAAATACAAAGGCAAACGAAGGAAATCTGAATTCTGAAATAGGGCTTCCTCTGTCCCTGTTCTCACTACAGAAGGAAGACCGTTATGGTGTTTTTGAAATGGGTATAAATTTCAAGGGGGAGATGGATATCCTTGCTGACATTTATAAGCCGCAGTTTGCTGTTATTACAAATATCGGTACTGCTCACAGCGGTCCTCTGGGAGGAGTCGAAGGAATTTTGAGAGAAAAGACAAAGGTTTTTACGTACTTCTCATCAGAAAGCAGAGCTTTCCTTTCTGAAAATGATCCGCGGTTGGAGCAGCTCCAACGTGCATGCGGCGGCAGATTTGTCCTTTTCGGAAAGAATTCAACGGGGTCGATAGATGCTGTTGAAAATCGGGGACTCAGCGGTTGGGATTTTACCTATAAAGGAGAACGGGCTCACTTAGCATTGCCTGGTGAGTTCAATCTTTCTAATATGTATGCAGCGGTAACGGCAGCTGAATACTTTGATGTACCTTCCGGAGATATAATAAAAGGTATTGCAGCGGTGTCTCCCCTTTCAGGGAGAAGCAGGATACTTACAGGGCGTGTAACGATAATTGAAGACTCTTATAACGCCAACGCTGATTCGACTTGTAAAATATTGGAGTTTCTCAACGGGATTACGTGGCAGGGACGTAAAATTGCCGTTCTCGGTTCAATGAAAGAGCTGGGAGCAGATTCAAAAGAACTGCATACTCTCGTCGGGAGAAAAATCTGCGGTACTGACATGGATGCGGTTTTTATGTATGGAGAGGAGACTGGAAATATATACAGGTATCTGCGGGATAATAATTTCCCCGGATACTTTTTTTATACTGAAGAGTATGATGAACTGCAGACGGAGCTCCTGAATTTTGTATCTTCAAAAGATTTGGTACTGTTAAAGGGTTCTCGCTCCATGAAACTGGAGCGTCTTGTTCCGTTTCTTCAATCCCGGGAGGCAGTGCGTAATGTTTAAAGAACTTCTTTTACCTCTCGTTGACAAGTTTACCTTCTTTAACATATTTCAGTATATTACGTTCAGGGCGTCCTATGCTGCGGTGACTTCGCTCTTCCTTTCTCTTCTATTTGGTCCCAAACTGATAGCAACTCTGAAAAGAATGAAGGCAGGACAGGAAATTCGACAAGATGGGCCTGAAACACATCTTTCTAAATCCGGAACACCAACCATGGGAGGACTTCTCATCCTTGTTACCGTTTCTGTTTCTGTTCTTTTCTGGCAGGATCTTGATAATCTCTATACCTGGATTACTCTTTTAACTCTTGTCGGGTTTGGATCAATCGGGTTTGTAGATGATTATCTTAAAATTACAAAGAAAAATACTGAGGGACTTCAGGCAAAGCTGAAAATGGGTATACAAATTATCCTTTCCACCGTTATTGTGGTTCTGTTGTATATTTACAGGAACGATCAGACAACACTTCTGTACCTTCCTTTTGTAAAACATGCAGTACTGGACCTTTCGTATCTGTATATTCCTTTTGGGGTCCTGCTGCTTGTAGGAACATCCAATGCGGTAAATTTAACTGATGGTCTTGATGGACTTGCCTCAGGACTTGTTATTTTTGTCGGAATAACCTTTGCTGTTATTACGTATCTGACAGGACGGGTTGATTACTCATCCTATTTGCAGATACCGTTTGTACGGAACAGCGGAGAGCTGACTGTTCTCTGCTTTGCTCTCGTAGGAGCTGCCACAGGGTTTCTCTGGTACAATGCCCACCCTGCAGAGGTTTTTATGGGAGATACGGGGAGTCTCTCTCTCGGGGGTGTTATAGGTGTAATTGCCCTTATTACAAAAAAAGAACTGCTTCTGATTATTATTGGAGGTGTTTTTGTTTTAGAAGCGCTTTCTGTTATTATTCAGGTTGTATCGTATAAGATGCGGAAGAAGAGAGTGTTTAAAATGGCTCCTCTGCATCATCATTTTGAACTGAAGGGGTGGGATGAAAGCAAAGTTGTTATCAGGTTCTGGATAGTCGGAGCAATGTTTACAATTTTAAGTCTTTCAACGTTAAAAATACAATGATGGAATATAGTTTTTCAGTAGAAAAAATCAATCAAAAATCCTCAGATTTCATTCTCCTTTCTCTTATTATTCTTCTTGCGGGCCTGGGAATAGCGACCCTCTTTTCAGCCTCCTACTATTACGGTGCTGTCAAGTTTGGAAATCCACGGTATTTTCTGAATCGTCAGCTCCTGTTTATGGCAGCGGGATTTGTTCTCATGTATCTTGTTTCCCGGCTGCAGATTGAAATTATTGTAAAGAGTATACCCGTTCTGCTGGTTGTAACCCTGATTCTCATGGTAATGACACTTTTGCCGGGGGTTGGGAAAGAGGTCCTCGGCGGGAAGCGGTGGATTGTCATCGGACATAGTACATTCCAGCCCTCTGAACTGGTAAAACTGACGATTATTCTTTATCTTGCCCATATTCTGAGTAAAAAAAGTAACCAAAAAAATGATTTTGTAAACGGTATCCTTCCTCCTTTTATCATTGTTACAATTTTTGCCACCCTTATCTATCTCCAGAATGATTTTTCTACAGCATTCTTTATCCTGTTTATCTCACTTTCAATATTTTTTATTGCGGGAATTCATCTTGGTTACTTTGCTTTCATTTTTACGGCAGTAACCCCCCTTACGTTTATGCTCCTTTTTACCCGGGAACACAGAGTCAGGAGGCTTATTGCTTTTTTAAACCCCAGCAGTGATCCCTCAAGAGCAGGCTTTCAGGCCATTGCGGCAAAAGCAGCATTAAGCGGCGGCGGATTATGGGGGAAAGGGCTCGGACTTGGAACGAAAAAGCTTGGCGGTCTTCCTGAAGCTCATTCTGATTTTGTTTTTGCAGTACTGGGAGAAGAAGCCGGATTTATCGGAATTATAGTAATTCTGACCCTTTTTCTTGCTTTAGCGGTACGGGGGTACGCGCTCGGTTTCAGATACTATGAAAAAAATCCTTTTGCGTACTATCTGAGTTTCGGTCTTACGACAAGTATTCTCTACCAGGCTTTGATAAATATAGCTGTTGTATCCGGTGTTGTACCGGTAACAGGAATCCCTCTGCCGTTTTTTTCGAGCGGCGGTTCTTCAATTATTGTTACCTCAATTATGTGTGGAATCTTGTTGAATCTTTCACGGCCGTCCTCTTCTGGAGGCTTGAAATGAGCAGTGTACTTGTTTTTTCACGGGGATCAGGCCGGAAAAGAAAGCATTCACCGGTGAGTAATGTCAGAAAAATGGAACGGTTTTTTATTATTCTTGTTATTCTCCTTATTTTAACAATAGCTTTTGAAATTCTTTTCCATTTTTATGTGGTTCCGTCTCTTACCATAAAAAAGATTGAAGTTTCAGCAGACAAGACCCTGGGGATGACTGATAGTGAAATTATCAAGATAACAGGTCTATCCGGAAACAGTAACTATTTTGATGTTAAGAGTGACCTTATCAAGCAGAGACTTCTTACGGTTCCTTCAATTAAATCTGTAACAGTTAAAAAAATATTCCCATCAAAGATTTATATAAGAATTGAGAACCGTGTTCCGGTAGGGGTGTGTTTTATTAAGAGCGCCGGTGGAATGGTGCCGGCTGCAGTAGGTGAAAGCGGAATCCTTTTTCCTGTTTCAAACCGGCTTGATACTGCAGATTTTCCGGTAATTTCCGGCATAGATATCCCTTCTCTGGCAAAGGGTGCACGGCTGCCTCTTCCCCTTTGCTCCTTTCTTGAAGATCTTGAGAGTATACGTACTGCATCACCTGAGCTCTTCAGCTTGATCTCGGAGATAAAATTCGTTAAAAAGAACGGTATGGATTATGATGTCGTTCTTTTCCCGGTAAATTCAAAGATCCGGGTAAGAATAGGTAAAGATCTCGACATAAAAACGCTTAAGTATATTATAATGATGCTTGATGTTATTGCAAAACAACCGGCAATGAGCAATTTAAAAGAAATTGACATGAGATCCGGTGAGGTTGTATACAGGATGCGGGGGGAATAAATTGTTGGCTGATGATTTACTGGTAGGTCTGGACATTGGTTCAACAAAAGTCTGTGCTGTCATAGGCGAGATAAACGAACACGGCGCGGTGGATATTATTGGTGTCGGGGAAAGTGCGTCTGAAGGACTGCGCAGAGGAGTTGTCATCAATATAGAATCAACACTGCGGTCAGTAACTTCTGCCATAGAAGCGGCGGAGATGATGTCCGGACGAGAGGTTCATGAAGTTGTAACCGGTATAGCGGGCGCTCATATAGAGGGAATTAACTCGAGAGGTGTTGTTGCGGTTACCGGGAAGGGAAGAGAGATAAACGAGGAAGATGTGCAGCGGGTTATTGAGGCTGCTAAAGCTATCGTTATACCGATGGACCGGGAAGTTATTCATGTTATACCCCAGGAGTTTATTGTTGATGATCAGGGAGGTATAAAAGACCCTATAGATATGATAGGGATACGTCTTGAATCGGAAGTCCATATCATAACAGGATCGGTTACTTCGGCACAGAATGTACTCAAATGTGTTAATAGAGCGGGATTTAAGGTTCAGGATATTGTTCTGCAGTCCCTTGCTTCTGCTGAAGCTGTTCTATCTAACAGTGAAAAGGAACTTGGAGTCCTCCTTGTTGATCTTGGTGGAGGAACAACGGACGTACTTGTGTATATAGACGGAGCTCCGTATCATACCGATGTTGTTGCCATTGGAGGGGATCAGGTAACGAACGATCTATCCATTATGCTGAAAACTCCCGGTGATTTCGCGGAGAAAATCAAACTTGAATCCGGATGCTGTTTCATGCCTCTTGTTGATAAAGATGAGGAAGTTATTATCCCCGGTGTTGGAGGGTGGCCTGCCGCATCTATTCCCCGGTCTGAAGTGTGTAATATTATTGAGCCGAGGATGACTGAGATATTCACCATGGTCAAGGAACAGCTTGCACGGAAAGATTATCTGAAATTCCTCCGGGGCGGTGTTGTTATTACCGGAGGCGGAGCGAAAATGGCAGGAGTTGTGGAGCTGGCCAGTGAGATTTTTGATGTTCCTGCCCGGGTAGGGATGCCGCCGCGGCTGGGCGGGCTGTCAGATGTGTACATGAGTCCGGCGTATTCCACCGGTGTTGGTCTTGTGATGTATGAGGCTGCCCAAATGAAGACGGATTACCGTGCTTTGAAATCTATGAAAAGAAATTCCGGAGGATTCGGCCGGAAATTAAGGGATTGGATGAAAGAATTTTTTTAAAATAAATAATCTACTACCGTAGCAATCGCTCAGGGAGGGGGCAATGCAGATTGAAGTAATTGAAGACAGAATTAATGAGAATGTAACAGATCCAACGGTGATTAAGGTTATCGGTGTCGGGGGAGGCGGAAGTAATGCCGTTAACCGGATGATCGAAAACGGACTGAAGAAAGTTGACTTTATCGCGGTTAATACAGACGTCCAGGCCCTTAAGTTATCGAAAGCACCGTCCAAGCTACCCATCGGGTCAAAGCTTACCGGCGGGCTGGGTGCCGGGGGTGTCCCTGAGATCGGTGAAAAGGCCGCAGAGGAGAACATGGCGGATATTGAAAATGTTCTTCGTGGATCTGACATGGTTTTTATTACCGCCGGAATGGGAGGCGGTACAGGAACGGGCGCGGCACCGATAGTGGCACGTATAGCCCGTGAAACGGGAGCGTTGACTGTTGCTGTTGTAACAAAACCCTTTGATTTTGAAGGGCGGAGAAAGATGCAGCTTGCTGAAGAAGGTATCAAAAAACTTCGGGAAGCGGTTGATACCCTTATTATCATTCCTAATCAGTATCTTTTGAAAATTGTTGAAAAACGCACCCCCATCAAGGAAGCTTTCCTTATGGCAGATGATGTCCTCCGTCAGGGAGTGCAGGGAATCTCAGAGGTTATCACCGTTACCGGTGAGATCAATATAGATTTCGCTGATGTCCGGACCATCATGAAGGGCCGTGGAGATGCTCTTATGGGTATTGGTACCGGTGCAGGGGAAAACAGAGCTGTTGATGCTGCTACAAACGCCATTAACAATCCGCTCCTTGAAGATGCCCGGATAGAAGGAGCGAAAGGGATTCTTATCAATATAACCGGCGGAGAGGATCTTTCTCTTTCGGAGTATGATGAGGTTATAAAGATTGTAACGGCTAATGCTGATGAAGATGCGCTTATTATTCCCGGTCAGACCATTAATCCGATGATGGATGATCAGGTGCAGGTTACTGTTGTTGCAACAGGCTTTAAGAATAACGTAGATTATTCAGTATCAGAGGAAAAGGAAGAGACCCAGGATGAGGTTATACGGTACAAAGACTGGCTGAATCTCCAGAAAGGACTTTCCCGTGAAACAAAGGGAGGTGGGTTTCTCACCGGAAGGAATCAGCATGAGGTTGATCTTGGAATACCGACAGTCCTGCGTGACAGAAGAGCTGTAGGACAGGAAGGGGATTAGGTGAACGAGGCTGCTTTCCTCAAAGAATATCAGAGTTATCTCTCTTTACAGCTACGGCTTTCAGCTCTGAGTATACAAACGTACCTGCAGGAAATTATCGGGTTAGCGTCCTTCATGGAAGAACAGGATAAAACATTGTTGAATGCTGATTCTTCTGACATTATGGACTACTTTACCCGGAGGCAGGAACAGGGGATTGATCAGCGGACCATAGCAAAGGGGTTAAGCAGTATCCGTTCTTTTTATTCATTTTTATCTTCAGAAGAGTACCGGGTGGATAATCCCGCGGAAAAAATAGAATCTCCCGGGAAGTTTGTATCACTCCCGAAAGTCCTGTCACCTGAAGAGGTGGACCTGCTGCTGGTATCAATTGATATTTCAACGGCTGCGGGGCTACGGGACAGAGCACTTTTTGAACTTATCTATTCCTGCGGTCTGCGTATCAGTGAAGCTGTCATGATAACCTACGGGAACATCTATTTCAAGGAAGATCTGATTCGGGTAACGGGCAAGCGGAACAAGGAACGCGTTATCCCACTGGGTATCCAGGCTAAACAATGGCTGAAAAAGTATCTTTCTGAAGCGCGTCCCCGGCTCAAGAAGCAGGGCCGGAAAGATGACCGGCTTTTTCTGAGTATCAGGGGAACGGGAATATCCCGGAAAGGGATCTGGAAACGGTTTCACCGGTATGCCGCCCTCTGCGGATTAGAGGCAAAGGTACATACTCTCCGGCATTCATTTGCAACGCATCTTATTCAGGGAGGTGCCGATCTCCGGGTTGTCCAGGAGCTGCTTGGTCATGCTGATATTGCAACCACCCAAATTTACACACATATCCAGAACGCGGATCTTAAACGTACACACCACTCGTTCCATCCGTTAAATAACCGGCAGGTTAAAGCGGGAGCTCATCATTCTATGTATACAATAGAAGGAGGGAGAGAATGAAACGAAGAAACGTACCGGGTTTGGTCCTTCTGTTCATTCTGGCTGCCGGTTTTCTGGTGTCCTGTAATAAAAAGGAAAGCACGCTGCTGAAAGATCTTGAAAAAACAGAGAATATAAGCGGAAAAAGCAGTACTGAACGGATTGCCAGTATAAAAAAGGGTTTGGAACGGTATCAGAAAGAAGCGGACCGGACCGTTAAGGCGTCAGCGGAAATTGGTATCTACTACCGGATGCTCGGCCTCGAGTATATGAGACTGAAAATGTATGCGGTTGCCCTGGAAAGTTTTAAGAAAGCACTTCATTACTATCCTGAGAACCCTGTTCTCTTTTACTATGCAGGGGTCTGCGCGGGAAAAACAGCTCAGTCAAAGATAAAAAAAGATGAGAAAGTACTGCTCTTTAGTGAAGCGGCTGCTTATTACAAGCGGGCTGC
This sequence comes from Spirochaetaceae bacterium, assembly GCA_015493635.1. Taxonomy (GTDB): domain Bacteria; phylum Spirochaetota; class Spirochaetia; order B11-G9; family B11-G9; genus S145-15. Next base: position 24,188 of record WGCU01000043.1, read on the forward strand.
GGAAATCAACAGTAATTATACCGCAGCACTCTTTGCCTTGGCGGTTTTAGATGTTTATGAGTTTAACAGACCCTACGACGCTGTTCCTCTGCTTGAAAGAATTGTAAAAAAAGAACCTGCGAATACAAACGCGATGTTTCTTCTTGCCCGGGCTGATGTAATGCTGGGAAAGAACAGGGAGGCTGTTGATCTTTATAGTAAAATAGTTGAAGGCTCCGGCAGTGAAAAAGTAAAGAATAATGCACGTGCTCTCAGGGACAGCGTACTAAGCGGAGGCGGATCATGAGCAATGCCCTTCATATTCTTATAAGTCTCGTTCCGGGCCTTACGCTTCGGGAACGGCTGCACCTGGCCGAGCATTTTTCTGAAGCGGAAGAATTGTCAGCACTGAATTCAAGGGACATTTCTGTAATAATCGGAAGGAAAATGCGGACCCGTCCGTTTACCGTTAGAACCATGCTTCCCGAGGTTAAAAGAATTCTTGCATACCTGAATGGAGGAGCCGCCGAAGCGCTCTGGTTCTGGGACCCCGGATATCCTCCCCAGCTTCGGGAGATCTATGATCCCCCCTGTCTTTTGTATGTAAGGGGAAGCAGTTTTACCCATGATGTTCCGCATATCGCGGTAGTCGGCACGAGACATCCCTCTTCCGGCGGTACACGAAGTGCTTTTCTTTTCGGGGCTTCCTGTGCACGTGAAGGATTTCCTGTTGTTTCGGGTCTGGCTCTTGGTATTGACACTGCTGTTCATTCGGGGACAGTCAGGAATAATGGAAGAACAATAGCTGTACTGGGAAACGGTATAGATTCTGTCTATCCGCCCGCCAATAAAAGGCTGGCCGGGGAGATTGTTGACAGAGGCGGGACAATTGTCAGTGAGTTCCCTCCGGGAACTCCGCCGCTTAGATACAATTTCCCTAAGCGGAACCGGATTATAAGCGGATTAAGCAGTGCTGTTGTTGTTATTGAAGCCCCTGAAGGATCCGGAGCTCTCATAACCGCTGATTATGCCCTGGATCAGGGAAGAAGTCTGTTTGTACATTCATGCTGTCTTCAAAGCGGTAAAGGATACGGTTCATGCGGTCTTGCCTTTGACGGTGCGGGGATTGTCGATTCCGCGGAGGATCTTCAGTGCTTTTTCAGTAGAAAACAGGGAGAACCTCGTATTATGCTGCTTGATAATCCTGAAGGCTGGGACCTTTCAGAACTTCTTGAAGCAGAGCTTGACGGTAAACTTATCCAGTATGAGGGAACCTACTACACATGGGGCGGTACTTCGTCATGATTGATAAATATCTGTCATATCTTTCCGGTGTACGGAATCTTTCTCCTGCTACAGTAAAAGCATATACAAAAGATCTTGGGCTGTTCAGGGCTTATCTTGAAATAAACCGTCTTGCCTTCCGGGATGTGGATACCCACTCTGCCCGGTACTTTGTGGCCTACCTGAAAGAAAAAAATCTGAAGGATTCATCAATTAATCGTATCTTGTCATCGGTAAAGGGCTTTTATAATTTCTGTATCAGGTTTGGTGATGCAGCATACAGCCCTTTTGAACATATTAGAAGTCTTACGGCATCGAGATCACTGCCTGATGTTTTTTCACCGGAAGAGATGGAAATGCTTTTATCCTTTCCCGATGGAACACCTTCCGGTATACGTGACAAGGTTATCATGGAACTGTTCTATTCAACAGGATGCAGGATAGCTGAGCTTGCCGGTATGAATGTGCTTGATGTAAATCTTGCAAAAGGTTCGGTACTTGTCAGGGGTAAAGGGCGGAAAGACAGGTATGTTTTCCTTGCGGATCCTACCGTCTCTCTCCTTCACCGTTATCTTCATATCCGGCAGAAAATGGTGAAGCCTTTCGATGTGGATGCTGCCGGTGCCCTTATCCTGAATCACCATGGTGAACGGATAACGGTACGGGGACTGCGGTTCGTGCTGAAAAAATATCTGCAGCGCCTTCCGGGGGGTAAAAAGGTAAGTCCTCATTCTTTCAGGCATAGTTTTGCTACCCATCTGCTAGACAATGGGGCGGATCTGCGGATAGTTCAGGAACTGCTTGGCCATTCATCCATATCAACAACCCAGATTTATACCCATGTCGGTATAGAACGGCTCAAGACAGTATACAGAAATACACATCCCCATGGGAAAATGACTTCGGCTAAGGAGATTTAAATGAGTTTTAAAGGAACGACGATTCTTGCAGTACGAAAAGGGAATAAGGTTGCCATGGCTGGCGACGGTCAGGTTACTCTTGGAAATACTGTTATGAAAGGAACCGCACGGAAGGTGCGCCGTATGTATAACGATGAGGTTATTACCGGATTTGCCGGGGCAACTGCAGATGCGTTTACCCTGTTTGAACGGTTTGAAGTTAAGGTTAAAGAGTATAATGGTGATATTACCCGGGCAGCAGTTGAACTGGCAAAAGAGTGGAGGACGGACAGAGTGCTGCGTAAACTTGAGGCGATGCTTCTGGTGGCAAATAAAACAAAAACACTTTTAATATCAGGGACAGGCGATGTGGTAGAGCCTGACGAGGGAGCTATCGCTATAGGTTCCGGCGGAAATTATGCGTATGCAGCAGCTCTTGCGTATCTTGATGTATCAGATCTTGAAGTAAAGGAGATAGCTCTGCGAAGTATGAAAATAGCAGCTGGGATCTGTATTTACACAAACAATAACATTATCATTGAGGAGTTGGTATGAAAATTGATCTTGATCAGCTTACCCCCAAGCAAATTGTGCGTGAGCTTGATAAATATATTATTGGTCAGAATAAGGCAAAAAAATCTGTCGCTATTGCGCTCCGCAATAGAATGCGCCGCCGTATGCTGCCTGAGTCGTTACGGGAAGAAATAACTCCGAAGAATATTATCATGATAGGGCCGACCGGTGTCGGAAAGACAGAAATTGCCCGGCGACTGTCCCGTCTTTGCGGTGCTCCTTTCATTAAAGTAGAAGCAACGAAATACACGGAAGTTGGATACGTTGGAAGAGATGTTGAATCCATGATCCGGGACCTTATGAGTATCGGCGTTACCATGGTAAAAAGCGAACTTTCCGAAGGTGTTAAGGAAGAGGCAGCCCAGCGGACCGAAGAGATACTGCTTGATCTTCTCCTTCCCGGTGTAAAGTCTAAAACCGTTCCTTCCGCAGAAACCGGTGACCAGGCTCTTGTTCAGAGCGGTGCGGGATCATCAACGAGAGACAAATTCAGGAAGATGCTGAAAGAGGGAAAACTTGAGGATAAAGTTGTTGAAGTAAATGTTTCAAGCAACAGTTTTCCGGCAATAGAGATCTTTTCCGGAACCAATTTTGAGGAGATGGATCTGAATCTGGGAAATCTTTCTTCCATGTTCGGAGGAAAAAAGAAAAAAAAGAGGGTCCCCATATCAAGAGCCCGTGAAATTCTTATGGCCGAAGAAATGAATAAACTTGTGGATACTGAAAGAGCTTCTGAAATTGCCCGGGAACGTGTCGAGGAAATGGGAATAATATTCATTGACGAGATAGACAAAGTTGCCGCAAAAGAGGGCCGTTCAGGGGCGGATATTTCACGTGAAGGTGTTCAGCGGGATATTCTGCCGATTGTAGAAGGCAGCAAGGTGAGTACCAAGTACGGTATTGTTGATACCTCCCATATTCTTTTTATTGCGGCGGGAGCATTTCATATAAGCAAGCCTTCCGATCTTATCCCTGAGCTTCAGGGCCGGTTCCCTCTACGGGTTGAGCTGGAAGATCTTACGAGTGAAGATTTCCAAAAAATACTGACCCAGACAGAGAATTCGTTAACGAAACAGTATGTGGAATTGTTAAAAACCGAAGAGGTAACCCTTGTTTTTACCGAAGAAGCAACAAAAACCATCAGTGAAATAGCGGCTGAAGTAAATACAACAACCGAGAATATCGGAGCAAGAAGACTTCACACTATTATGGAGCTGCTCCTGGAGGATGTGTCGTTCAATGCTCCTGATCTTAAAGGGCAGGAAATCAGGGTTACTCCTGAATATGTAGAGGAGAAGTTATCAACGATTGTGAGAGATCAGGACCTTTCACGGTATATTCTTTAAAAGGAAATCCTTATGAAGGGGAGGAGAAGCACCGAAATTATAGGTGTAGACATTTTGAAAGGAGAAAAGATTGTTTTTAAATAACAGTTTTGGAAAAAATCTTGATATTCTGCAGCGGACAATGGATGTTTCGATGATCCGGCAGGATGTTCTTGCAAACAACATAGCAAACGCGGATACACCCAATTTTAAACGGTCTGAAGTAAACTTTGAAGCTCAGCTTAAACGGGCTCTTGAATCGGAGAAACCGGGGACAATGCACGCGGCTATGACAAATGAGAGAGATATCCCCTTTAATCAGCCGATGGATTACCGAAGTGTTATGCCACGGAGAGTACTGGATTATCTGTCTCAGACGGATAATAACGGGAATAATGTAAATACCGAGCAGGAAAGTATGCTGCTGCTTCAGAATCAGCTGAGATATAATCTGCTTGCCCGGTCAGTGGCAAATCAGTTTTCACGACTAAATATTGTTTTAAGGTAGGGAGAGAATGGGAATTTTTAGTAGTATCAATATAGCGGCATCGGGGTTAACCGCCCAGCGGACGCGGCTTGATGTTATATCCAACAATATTGCGAATGTAGATACGACCCGGACTCCTGAAGGCGGTCCTTTCAGACGGAGCAGGGTTATTTTCCGCCCAAGGGTAGAACAGCCGTACTGGAGATCTCCCTTTTTACCGGAGACGCTCGATAACGGAATTGGCAAGGGCGTCCGCATTGTGGAAATAGAGAAGGATAAGGATGCAAAACCTAAACTTGTCTATGATCCCACACATCCTGATGCCATCAAAAGCGGGCCTGAGAAAGGATACGTTGAGATGCCGAATGTGAATGTTGTCGAGGAGATGGTTGATATGATTTCTGCTTCCCGTTCATATGAAGCAAATGTCGCTGTAGTCAACGGAAGCAAGGCAATGTTTATGAAAGCATTGGAAATTGGGAGGTAGTAAATGAAGCTTTTTAATCCCGCTGAAGTAGCAGGGAATAAAATCAGCCTGGCGGTAACTCATCCCGGGCATATGAAAGGAACGGTAAAAGGGAACGACAGTCAGCAGGGTACTTCAACCTCGTTCGGCGGTCTCGTCACAAAAGCAGTTAACGGTGCCAATGACCTTGTCCAGACAAGCGCAGCGTTAACGCAGCAGTATATAACAGATCCTGGAAGTGTTGATGTGCATGATGTCACCATTGCCATGTCAGAGGCAAACCTGGCGGTTTCCATGACGAAAAGTGTAGTGGACAACGCACTGAAAGCATACAGGGAGATCATAAATATACGATAGCAGCATTCTTTTTGGGAGGGGAGAATGAATGAATGGCTGAAAAAAATGACGGCTCAGTTAAAGACTCTATGGAGTAAATTAACTGCCGTACAGAAAATTATCTTACTTGCCATAGCGGGCGTAACGGTGGCAGGATTAATTATCCTGTTGAGCATCAGCTCTTCTCCGGATATGGTTCCGCTTATATCAACACCGATAACAGACCAGGGACAGCTTGACCGGATTTCCATTGAGCTGGATAAAGAGGGAGTTCCGCACAAAATTACCCCCGAAGGTAAAATTTTTGTAAAAGATACAAGGACTGCCCGGCGTATGGTTTCTGTTCTTATGCGTGATGATCTTATTCCCAAAGAAACATCACCCTGGGATGTTTTTAAAATGGACCGGTGGAGTCTTACGGATTTTGAACGGAATGTCAACTTGCGGGAAGCGATAACAAAAAATCTTGAACAGCATATTGAAGCACTGAACGATGTGGATGTTGCAAAAGTAACGCTTGTTCTACCGAAAGACAAACTCTTTCAGGCGGATCAGAATCCGGTAACTGCTTCAGTTATCATTACTCCCCGGCCGGGTTCAGACATCTCAACAAACAGAAAGAAGATAGAAGGGATTGTTAAACTTGTCAAGTTTGCCGTTGAGGGACTTAAAGAGAGTAATATCGTTATCTCTGATTACAATGGAAAGATCCTTAATGACTTTGCTGATATGGCCCAGTTTGACCGCCTTGAACTTTCCAAACGGCAGCTTCAGCAGAAAGAAGCTCTGGAAATGCAGTATAAAAAGCAGATTTTTTCAGAGTTGTCGCAGATATTCGGGGCTGACAGAGTGAGCATTCTGAAGGTAGACATTGATCTTGAATTCAATAAAGAGACAGTGAAAACCGAGGAACATTTCCCCATTACGACAAAAGCAGATAACCCCAGTACTCCGTACGATGAATCAAGTTACGTACTTTCCATCCCGCGGTCTACCCAGACGACAACTGAAACCTTCAAGGGTACCGGATTTAATCCTGAGGGACCTCCCGGACAGGAAGGTCAGACTCCTCCGGCTTACAAACAGCTGGATAATCTGGTCGGTAATTATTCCAAGGATTCAAAGATACAGAATGAGGAAGTAAATACCCGGAACGTTGTTGAAGAGAAGAGCCCGTGGAATATTAAGCGGATTTCAATTGGTGTAGCTCTTGATGGTGTCTGGAAAAAAGATTTTGACGCCAAAGGTACCCTTGTTGTAAACAAGAACGGAGAAATAAAACGGACGTACATCCCTGTAACTCCTGAGCAGCTTAAAAAAGCACAGAGTTTAATTGAGCGTGCAATTGGATTCGATAAGGCGAGAGGAGATGCTGTTTCAGTAGAAACACTGCAGTTTGACCGTACTTCACAATTTCAGGCGGAAGATGCAAAGTACAAAAGCCAGCAGAAAATGCAGCAGGCGATACTGTACTCCATCATTGGTGTTGCCGTACTTATTTTAGCTTTTATTATCTTCAGGCTTATCTCAAGGGAAATGGAAAGACGGCGGAGACTGAGGGAAGAGGAACTTGCGCGTCAGCATCAGATGATGCGGGAAGCAGCCCTTAAAAGTGCGGAAGAGGAAGAGATGGATGTTGCCATGTCTGTTGAGGAACGGGCGCGGATGGAGATGCAGGAGAATGCAATCAATATGGCCCGAGAGCATCCTGAGGACGTTGCCCAGCTGATACGTACATGGCTGGTGGAGGAATAAATGGCAAAGGCAGAAGCAGGCAAGAAAAAAATCAGTAAAGAACTGACCGGCCGTCAGAAGGCTGCTATTTTTCTCGTTACTCTGGGATCTGAAATATCTTCAGAGATATTTAATCATCTGAGGGAAGATGAAATAGAAACCCTTACCTTTGAAATAGCGCGGCTCGATAATGTAGAGCCGGATGACCGTGACAGAGTCCTTATGGAGTTCAAAGAGCTGATGATGGCTCAGGATTTTATAACGTCAGGCGGAATAGATTACGCCCGGGAACTTTTGGAAAAATCCCTGGGATCACAGAAGGCTGTTGATATTATTAACCGGCTTACGAGCAGTCTGCAGGTTCGTCCCTTTGACTTTATAAGAAGGACAGATCCTGCTCATCTTTTAAACTTTATTCAGCAGGAACATCCCCAGACCATTGCATTGATCCTTGCGTATCTTGAGCCCGCAAAAGCTTCAATCATTCTCGGCAGTTTACCCCATGAAATACAGTCCGATGTTGCGAAACGGATTGCTACCATGGACCGGACTTCCCCTGAGGTACTGAGGGAAGTTGAACGGGTTCTCGAAAAGAAACTTTCAACATTGTCCAGTGAAGATTTTACTGCAGCCGGCGGTGTAGAAAATATAGTGGAAATACTTAACCTGGTCGACCGGTCAACAGAGAAACTCATTATAGAGTCTCTTGAGGAAGACGATCCTGAACTCGCTGAGGATATCAAGAAACGGATGTTTGTATTTGAAGATATCGTACTCCTTGATGACAGAGCTATTCAGAAAGTACTGCGGGAAGTGGATACCGGTGAACTGGCGAAGGCACTGCGGGGTGTGGACGCGGAAGTACAGGACAAAATTTTTAAAAATATGTCGAAACGGGCCGCCGCTCTGCTGAAGGAAGAGATGGAATATATGGGGCCGATCAGACTGAAAGATGTAGAGGAAACACAGCAGAAGATTGTTTCAATTATACGTAAACTTGAAGATTCCGGAGAAATTGTTGTAGCCCGTTCCGGAGAAGATGAGATGGTAGTATAGGATCCATAGTGGTAAGGAGGTCCGCTTTTGGCAAAGAACGTTTTTAGAGCCGGTGAAATTATAAACTTGGGGGAACGGATTGTTATTGATTCCCCGTTTACCGAGGAGGAACCCATTGAGGAAGTTCCTGTTATGGAAGAGTATGGGGGACCAACAGCTGACGACCTGCGCCGCGAAGCGGAACTATTCAAAGAACATTGGGAAAAAGAAAAAGAAGATATGATAGCCGCTGCTAAAGCACGGGCAGAGGAAATTATCAGGGATGCGGAACAGAAGGCTTTTGAGGAAGTTAAGCAGAAGACAGATGAAGCGCAGATTATCCGGCAGGAAGCGGAAGATGAAGCGGTCCGGATAAAGACAGAAGCACGGAACGAAGCCGATGCGCTCAAAGCCAAAATTGAAGCAGAAGTTGATGAAATCCGCCGGGAGGCGGAGAAGGAAGGATTTGAGGAGGGACGCGAAGACGGGTTTGAGTCAGGTAAAGGAGAAGTGGAACGCCTTGTAGAACAGCTCCATAGTATGCTGGACAAAATAATCGAAAAGAGAAACGATATAATAGATGAAACTGAATCTCAGCTTGTCAGTCTTGTTCTCATGATAGCCAAAAAAGTAATTAAGGTTATTTCAGAAAACCAGAAGAATGTTGTTATTAATAATGTTATTCAGGCACTCCGTAAGTTGAAAAGCAGAGGTGAGGTTCTTATCCGTGTAAATCTTGCAGATGTTGAGCTTACCTCGGAGCATGTCAAGGATTTTATGCGGATGGTTGAGAATGTACGCTCTGTAACAGTTGTGGAAGATTCAACAGTTGATAAGGGCGGCTGTATTATTGAGTCGGATTTCGGAGAAATTGATGCGAGAATTTCATCCCAGTTATCTGAAATTGAGGACAAGATACTTGAACTGGTACCAATAAAAACAAAAGCTGAGCAATAGACATTTTATCGGGGGGGGACAATTGTTTGAAAAATATGAATCGGTTGTTGAAGATCTGGATCCCATAAAATATACCGGTGTGGTTAAAAAAGTCCAGGGTCTCATGATTGAAAGCTCGGGTCCTCAGGTTGTTATCGGCGAGCTCTGCCATATACTTGTTCCAAAGGGAGAGGGTATTGTTCCTGCAGAGGTAGTGGGGTTCAACGGACAGAATGTACAGCTTATGCCCTTTGGCGAAATGGATGGTATAGAACCGGGATGTACAGTTGTTGCCATGGGAGAATCGCTGCATATACAGGTTTCTGACAATCTGCTTGGAAGAGTTCTGGACAGTATGGGCCGGCCGATGGACGGAAAAGGCAGCATTGGATCTGTTGATTTTTACCCGGTGCATAATACTCCGCCGGATGTTCTGACCCGGCGTAAAATTACGGATCGTATGATAACCGGAGTACGGGCTATTGATGCGATGACTCCGGTGGGAAAAGGTCAGCGTATTGGTATTTTTTCCGGAAGCGGGGTAGGAAAATCGACGCTTCTAGGGATGATTGCACGGAATACAAAGGCGGATATAAACGTCATAGCACTTATTGGGGAACGGGGAAGAGAGGTGCGTGAATTCATTGAATCGGATCTTGGTATAGAGGGACTGGCCCGATCGGTAATTATTGTATCATCCAGTAATACGCCTCCCCTTGCCCGGGTTAAAGGAGCATACGTTGCGACAGCGGTTGCAGAGTATTTCAGAGACCAGGGGAAGGATGTCATGCTCCTTTTTGATTCTGTTACCCGGTTTGCCCGGGCACAGCGGGAAATAGGACTTGCTGTAGGAGAACCTCCCGCAACGAGAGGATTTACTCCATCGGTTTTTTCAATTCTACCTAAACTGCTGGAGCGCTGCGGAACCTCTGATAAGGGGACCATAACAGGATTCTATACCATACTTGTTGATGGTGATGATATGGATGAACCGGTATCAGACAACGTACGGGGGATATTGGATGGTCATATCATATTAAGCAGGAAGCTGGCTGAATCATACCATTATCCCGCTATAGATATTCTCGGGTCTCTGTCACGGCTGGGTACTAAAATAACAACCCGGGAAGAGCAGCGGGCAATGGGGAAAATAAGGAAACTCCTTGCTGTGTATACTGATGCTGAAGATCTAATTAACGTTGGGGCATATGCGGAAGGAAGTAATTCGGATATAGATGAAGCAATTGAAAAGATTGACAGCATAAGAACATTTCTGCAGCAGGATATCCTGGAAAACAGTTCAATTACAGAGACACTGCAGCGTGCTTCAGCTATGGTGGACATGGAAATACCGATGCCGGAGGAAGTGAATGAGAGCGTTTCGGTTTAATCTTGAAAAGATCCTCCGCCTCCGGAAACATACCGAGAAGGGCTGGGAAATCAAGCTAGGAGAAATTGTGAGCAAGTGTAACAATGTTCAGCGTAAAATTAGTTCTCTGGAAATCGAACGGACAAAAAACTTTAAAAAATTTATTCTTCAGAAGAATGGCCTTGCGTATCTGCAGCTTGCTGAACGGTATTTTAGCAGGATTGCCGTAGAGAAGAGCTCGCTACATAAAGAGCTGATAGAATTGCAGCAGCAGAAGGAAGAAATTCAGGAAGAATATCTGAAAGCTTCCCGGGCTGCCAAGGTTATTGAGAAATTGAAGGAAAGAAAGGCTGAGCAGTACTACCGGGAACAGATGCAGGAAGAAATCAAGGAACTTGATGATATCAATACGCAGAGTGCTGTAAGAAGCAGATCTGTGCAGGTCTAGAAGAGGGGGATCATTTTGGCAGGTGGAACAGGTGCTGGTTTTAAAATAATACTTCTATTGCTTCTCATTATACTTATTCTTATGGGGGGACTCCTCTGGTTTGATTATCTGGGGCTTATCAATGTTAAAGAGAAATTTGCGCCGGTTCTTTCCATGGTTGGTATTTCTCCCCCTGAAAAAATAGAAAATGCAGGCGATCTCCTTCTCCTGGAAAAAGAACGGATAAAAAAGCAGACAGAAGCACTTGATCTGCGTGCAGAAGCCCTGAATAAGCGTGAAAAGGCGATAAAGAAAAAAGAAAATGAGATTAACGAAAAGGTTGAATCTCTGAATGAACAGGGGAAAGCTCTTCAAGAAAAAGAAAAATCGTTTAATGAAAGAGCAAAAGAGTACGAAAATAGAGATAAGAACCTGCGTCAGGCTTCAAAGTATTTTGTAGGTATGCCGCCGAAAGATGCGGTGGCAAGGCTCCTGAAGATGAATGATCAGGATATTATTGATATCTTACGGGTTACGGAGAAGATGGCACAGGAAGCGGGAACAGATTCTATTGTTTCATACTGGTTATCATTGATGCCCGCCGAAAGGGCTGCGGATATAAACCGGAAAATGATAGAAAAGCCTTAAATAAAAGGCGTGGAGGAATTATTGCATCAGATGCAGATACCGTTTACACAGAAGAATGAACCAAACTCAGCTGTCAGACAGCAGAAAATACAGGAGCCCCGGAAAATCCAGGGAGATAGTTTTCGTACTGTTCTTGCAAAAGAAAGAAAAATTAAAAAAGAGCTGGATCATGCAGACGATAAAAGAAATATTTCGGTTAAGAAAAAAGAGCAGCATAAAAAATCAGGAACGGTAAAAAAAGTACACGTGGTTCCTAAGAAAGAAATCAATAAAAAAAAGAAAAATATTCTGTCAGATAGGAAAATAATAAAAACGGATTTAAAGAAACCTGAAAAGGAAAAATTGAAACGTGGGGAGAAAGAAAAGAACAAGCCTGTTGAGAAAAAGAAAAAAGAAAATATACACAAAATAGAAAAGGAACAGGTTCATAATCACGCATCTAACATGAATCCTGTTTCTGTATTATTGTCTGCAGGAAGTTTAAAAGATGGAAAAACAACAGCAGTAAAAGAACTGAATAAAGGGACAAAGGACAAGAAAGAACATGGAGTAAAAAAGGTTTCTCTTTCTGCGTCAAAAGAAACTTCCCACGGGTTAAAGGTAATAGATCTTAGAAGTAAAAAACGTATAACTGAAAAGGATACCCTGAAAAAGATAAAAGGGAATCACCATAAAAATAGAGATGCAGATGTCCCGGTAAAAAATATAAAGCATGATCAGGATCAGGGAAGCCTGGTGAAGCTGGTAACAACGCATCAAACAGATAAAGCCCAGACACCAGATGCCCCCCGTTATTCTGCTCCTGCTGAAGCAAAAGCAGTTTTGCTGAAAGAGCTTCAGGATAAAATGAATGACCGGATAGTTAAAGAGTCCGGCATAATTCTTAAAGATAATAACAGCGGTGAAATTAAACTTATTCTAAAACCTGAAAGTCTTGGGAAAGTAAGAATCAGACTTCATCTTCAAGATAACCAGCTGACGGGAAAAATATTTGTAAATAATCCGCAGGCTCAGGATGTTTTTGAAAAGAATATGCAGACCCTTGTCAGGGCTTTTAGTGACAGTGGATTTACCATGTCATCTATGGATGTGTCAGTTGGCGGTAAAGGGAAAGACCCGGAGCAGAAAGAAGAAAGAAAAATATCAAATCGTATTCTTGGTACTATAGAGAATTCAATTCCAGTGATGGGGAAATATAAATATTCAGATAATTTAATTGATCTGGTAGTTTAGCGGAGGATAATAGATGGATTTTACAGCGGCACTTTCAAATTCAGAAAGAGCAAAAGTAAGTATGCAGGTGGACAGCCTGAACAAGTCTTTGCATAACGGGAAAACAGTTTCAAAATCTTTGGGTAAAAATGACTTTTTAAAGATACTTATAACCCAGCTCAGTTACCAGGATCCTACGAAGCCCATGGAGGATAAGGAATTTATTTCACAGATGGCACAGTTTTCATCACTGGAGCAGATGACGAACATGAGCAAAGGTTTTGCTAACCTTAAAGGGATGCTTATGCAGAGTAATGCTCTGAATTTATTAGGGAAAAATGTGGAAATTATTACAGGAGATAAAGCAGTTACCGGCGTTGTGGAAGAAATATCCGGTAAAGACCACCCTCAGCTTAAAGTCGGTGGAAGGTACTATAATTTCAGTGATGTTGAAAAGATTATCAGTAAGGGGGCTTCTCTATGATGCGATCATTATATTCCGGTGTTTCGGGATTACAGAATCATCAAATAAGAATGGATGTAATAGGAAATAATATTTCCAATATAAATACTGTTGGTTTTAAAAAGGGGAGAGTTACTTTTCAGGATATGCTTTCTCAAACAATGTCCGGTTCAGCTAAGCCGACTGCTGAGATCGGCGGAGTAAATCCCAAACAGGTAGGTCTGGGGATGACGGTAGCGGCGATCGATACGATTCAGACACAGGGATCAATGCAGACAACCGGTGTCATGACGGATGTTGCGATTCAGGGGAATGGATTTTTCGTTGTAAAGAATGGAAACAAAGAGTTCTTTACCCGGGCGGGGGCATTCGGTCTTGATGAAAACGGGACTTTGGTCAATCCGGCCAACGGTATGAGAGTTCAGGGTTGGACAGCAGAAAAGGTTGCGGGTCAGGATTTTATAAATACAGCAGCTGATGTCGGTGATTTGAAAATACCTGTTGGCAGTAAAGATCCTGCCGCAGCAACATCGGAAGTGGACCTGGCATGTAATCTTGATAAAAGAACCAAAGTTATTGCTCCCGGAGCGGCTCCCGGTGATATCCGGAAGGGAACGTGGAGCATTGATAAAACAATATATGATACCTTCGGCAATACACATAAAATGAGAATAGATTTCACCAAGATTCCGAATACAGCAAATCAGTGGAAGGGTACTGTAGTTATTGATCCGGATGGGACCGTACCCACAAATACAACAGCAAGCATCGGCCCAGCAGCGAATGCGAACACTTTTACAGTAACTTTCTCAAATCTTGGTGTTCTGCAGTCATCAACTGATTCCCAGGGTGCCGTAGTAAATAATGGAGCACTGGATGTAAATGTAGGTTTTGATGTGCCGAATACAGCTCCGAACGCGGCCGGCGGTCAGGTGCGGCAGACGTTCAAGTTAAAACTTGGAACCGTTGGAAGTGTGGTAGAATCAATGACCCAGTTTGCAGAGAAAAGTTCGACGAAAGCTTACAAGCAGAACGGGTATCCCATGGGATATCTTGAGAATTTTAAGGTAGATCAGTCAGGTAAAATAACAGGAGTTTTTTCTAACGGTACAAACCGGCTCCTCGGACAGTTGGCATTGGCAAGTTTTACAAATCCCGGCGGTCTTGAAAAAGCGGGAGAGAGTACGTATGTAGTCTCAAATAATTCAGGAGATCCAAATATAAGTAATTCTGGTGTAGCGGGTAAAGGTAAAATTATTGCCGGTGCTCTTGAAATGAGTAATGTCGATCTCGCTGAAGAGTTTACAAATATGATTGTTACACAAAGAGGGTTTCAGGCAAACTCTAAAACAATAACAACGTCGGATCAGATGCTTCAGGAGCTGTTAACGCTTAAGCGGTAACGTCCAGCATTACATAACTAAGGGGGAGGGATGATAGAAGTAACAACGTTGCGGGATAAAATATACTATGTAAATCCGCATCAGATAGAATACATAGAGTGTAATCCTGATACTACTTTTATCATGCTCTCCGGTAAACGGCTTATTGTAAAAGAAGATTATCCTACCATCCTGGAAAGGATTATTGAATACAGAAAGTTAATCGGCGCATTTAAGAACGAGGAGTAGGCGTAATGGATATTGCTTCAATATTAGGATTGGGACTTGGTACCGCTTTCATTTTAATGTCAATGATATTAGGAGGATCGGGACTCGGTGTCTACGTTAATATACCTTCTGTATTGATGGTAATCGGCGGTTCGTTTGCGGCAATTATGGTATCCAATCCTCTTTCCAGGGTCCTTGGAATTACTAAATATACTTCCCATATTTTTAAAGTCCCGAATTACGAACTGGAGAAGACCATTTCAACGCTTGTTAATTTTTCTGAACGGGCACGGCGGGAAGGTCTTCTTGCTCTGGAAGATGATATAGAAGAGGTTGAGGATGAATTTTTAAAAAACGGAATTCAGATGGTTGTTGATGGAACCGATCCGGAAATAATAAAAACAATTCTCTATAATGATCTCAGCCAGCTTGAAGAGCGGCACGCCATAGGTATAAAGCTTATGTCTGACTGGGCGTCTCTTGCTCCGGCATTCGGTATGATAGGAACCCTTACAGGACTTATCGCTATGCTTTCGAATCTTGATGATCCGAATGCGATAGGGTCTGGTATGTCTCTTGCTCTTATAACAACGATGTATGGATCTATTCTTGCCAATATGGTTTTACTGCCTTTTAAAAATAAATTGCAGGATAGAGACCAGGAGGAACGCCTGACCAGAGAGATAATGATAGAAGGAATTCTCTCTATACAGGCCGGGGATAATCCGAATATTCTTAAATATAAACTTGTTTCGTTCCTTGACCCTGTCAAACGGCAGAGTATGATGGAGGAACTGTCCGGTGAATAGGAGTTAGGTAATGGGAGCCCCAGCGAAATGTAAAAAATGTGAAGAGTGTACTGTTCCTGAGTACATGCTTACGTATGGCGATATGGTAACGCTGCTCCTAACTTTTTTTGTATTGCTTTATAATCCACAGACAATAGAAGAATCAAGACTGCAGCTTATATTAGCTGCATTCAGCGGTCTTGGAATGCAGAACGGCGGTAATACGCTGCAGGTTGGGAAACTGGCGGAGCTAGGAAATACAATCATGTCACTTCCTTCTCTGGAGCATGGCAGGGCTATGGACAAATCCAGGAAAAGAGCGATTTCTCTTTTCCAGCCGGAAATTAAATCAAAGAAAGTACGTATCAAAGAGGATGAACGGGGCTTAATAATAAGTCTTGCAGCAGATGCCTTTTTTAGAAAGGGAAGTGCCGAGATAGATATGGAAAAAGCCCGTTCGACGTTGCAGAAGGTAGCAGAATTACTTAAAACCCCTGCAATGAATAGCCGTATTTTCAGAATTGAAGGGCATACGGATTCTACACCGACAGATCCAAATGGACCCTGGCCGAGTAATTGGGAACTTTCCACTGCCAGGGCTACCAATGTACTGCATTATCTTGTGGATTTTGGTGTTAATGAGAAAAAATTTCAAGTAGCGGGTTTTGCAGATACTGTTCCCCTTGCATCGAATGATACAGAAGAGGGCAGAGCCTATAACAGACGGATTGATATTGTTATTTTAACGGATGGGCACTTATAATGGTATTTTGTGTTTGCATTAATCGTACTATTTTGGTAAAATTCTTTTCTGTGGAAGAGTAGGAGTTTTTAATGGGTGATGAAGAAGTTTTTGCTGAAGAAGAATTAGCCGGCGGAGAAGGGCAGGAGCTTGGAGGGAAAACAGGATTTATACCTGCTGCTATCCTGAAGCTTCTGAAGTGGGTAGCCCTTGGGCTTGGTGCGATTATTTTCATTGTTACCGTTGTTATTTTTACGGTAAAAATATTAAATAAGGGCCCCCAGCAGGTGGTATATCCTTCAGCATCGGAAAAGTATCAAGCGACTCCCAAGATCCTGCAGTGGTTCGAGTTGGGACAGATCCGGGCTCAGACGAGCGATGATCATCCGGTGACGGTGATTGTGACCCCCAAGCTTGGTTACAAAATGAACGATGCAAAGATTTTAAGTGATCTTATTGCACGAAAAGAGTATCTGATAGATGCGACCCGTACGTTCTTTTCACTAAAAAAAGCGTCTGAACTTACACCGGATCAAGATGAGAAATTGAAGATGGAGCTGAGAGAAAAACTCAATAAACTGGTAGATAATCAGGAGATACAGGCTATTGTTTTTATTGATTTTAATGTTGTAGAGTTTTAAATGGAGTGTAGATGAACGAAGTACTTTCACAGGATGAGATTGACCAGCTGTTAACAGCAATCTCAACCGGCGAAATAGAAACTGAAACGGTAAGTCAGACTCAGGAAAAGCGTAAAATCAAGATTTACGATTTTAAACGTCCTGACAAGTTCTCTAAAGAGCAGATTCGTACTGTTTCCATTATGCATGAAACCTTTGCGCGGTTAACCACGACCGCACTTTCCGCCCAGCTGCGGAGTCTTGTTCATGTACACGTTGCATCTGTAGATCAGCTTACGTATGAAGAATTTATCCGTTCAATTCCAAATCCTACAACCCTTGGTATTATAAACATGGATCCTCTCAAAGGATCAGCTATTCTGGAGATAGACCCGGCTATAACTTTTTCGGTTATCGATAGACTTTTCGGCGGTCAGGGAGAAAGTACAAAAGTGAACCGGGACCTGTCAGATATTGAACAGTCAGTTATGGAAAATATTATTGTCCGGATACTCGGAAATCTGAGGGAAGCCTGGAGTCAGGTAATTGATCTACGGCCCCGTCTTGGACAGATTGAAACGAATCCGCAGTTTGCCCAGATTGTACCTCCCACAGAGATGGTTGTTCTTGTTACCCTTGAAACAAAGGTGGGTGAAGTTGAAGGAATGATGAATTTTTGTATTCCGTATCTCACCATAGAGCCTATTATAGGAAAACTTTCAGCTCAGTATATGTACTCTTCTGTCAGAAGCGGAAGTACAACTGAGAATTTGAATATATTGAAAGACAGACTTTCAACAATAGCAGTTACGGTTATTGCAGAAATTGGAAATATGAATCTTACGGTCCGGGATGTACTTTCTTTACGGAACGGTGATGTCATTAGAATACCGAATGTCCGTATCAATGATCCGATGGTTTTAAAAGTGGGTAACAGAGATAAATTCTTATGCAGACCGGGAGTTGTCGGGAATAAAATTGCGGTACAGATAACAAATAAACTGGAAGATGTCAGTAAAGGTGAGATTGAAGAACTCACCGCAGAAGGAGAATAATAATGAGTGATGGATCATTATCACAAGATGAAATTGATGCTCTGTTGCAGGGTGACAGTATGGGGTTTTCTACTCCTTCAGCCGGTGGAGATTCCGGTTTTTCTGAAAAAGATAAAAATGACTTTTCCTCTTTTCTCGGCGAAAATGTTAAATCCATAGAATCAAACCTTTCCGGCATGCTTGGCGAGAATGTTACGATTGGAGCTCCGACGGTGGAAGTCGTAAACAGCAGTGATATTCAAAGCCATTTTACGGATTCCATTGTAGAGATAAAAATGGATTTTAATGAAGGTATTGTCGGTCCTCATTCATACATATTTGAGGAGAAAGCAGCTCAGGTTATTGCCGGTAAAATGATGGGGCAGGATGATGTGGATCTGAACGAAGCTGCCCTTTCCGCTCTTGAAGAAGCTGCCAATACCATTTCCGGATCAACTGCGACAGCCGTAGGAGATCTTCTGGGAAAAACTATTCTGAATTCACCCGGTAAAACATCCATGCTCTCTCCGACCGAACTTGCGTTCAACGATTCTACTGCTGTCCTGGTAAGTTATCCAGTAACGGTGAATGGTCTTGATCCCACGAAAATGGTTGAATTGTATACCCCTGAGAATGCTCAGGAAATAGCCAGAACATACGGAGGCGGTTCTGACGCAATGGATTCTACGGGATTGGGAACTCAGAACTCTGCAGGTGCAGCTCAGGGATTCGGGAATCAGGCAATGCCTCAGACGGGAGGCGGGATGCAGGGTTTTAACCAGGCAAATGTACAGTCAGTTCAGTTTCCGAACCTGGTACCGCAGATGAATCCTACCGAACAGGGGAATATCGGTCTTCTCATGGATGTCTACATGGAGATGACTGTTGAGCTGGGGAGGACAAAACGTTTAATTAAAGATATACTCGGTATGGGTGAAGGAACCATTATCGAGCTTGATAAACTTGCCGGTGAACCGGTTGATATTCTCGTAAATCACAAATTGATAGCCAAGGGAGAGGTTGTTGTTATTGATGAGAATTTCGGTGTTCGTGTTACGGAAATAGTTTCTCCCATGGACAGAGTAGGCGATCTGTCATGAAATAATATAAATCACAAACGGGAGGGGATGTGATTACAACAAAAAAAGCTTTCTACAGCGTTCTATTTATCTTTATACTCAGTTTTCCGCTTATAGCTCAGGAGACTGTTCCTGCTGCCGATGAAACAAAACTTTCTGTAGAAACGGCAACAGCTGTAGCAAATCCTCAAACTCCCGCTTTAAATGAAAATCTGTCAGCGTTTTCTGTCTGGGATGTTGTGCGTATGGTTCTTGTACTCGGGGGAGTACTTGGTGTTATTTATCTGCTCTTCTATCTTCTGAAAAAAATGGGGCATCAGATTAAGGATGCCGGTAATGTAATAGACGTGATAGCAACAAAAAATCTTACTACGAACAGTGCTGTTCACCTTATAAAAATAGGTGGTCAGATATTTTTAATTGGAGCGGGTGACGGAAATATACGTCTGTTGTCTGAAATAACAGACAAAGAAACCCTTGACCAGCTCACTCTTGAGAATAGTACAGCAGTCACTCAAAACCGATCGTTTTCCGAAGTTATCCGGGGTGCCTTGAAAGGCGGCGGAGTTTTAAAGGATATCGATAAAGAACGGAGTACGTTCTTGAAACAACAGAAAAACCGTTTGAAAAATATGTAGGATCATCATCCTGGGGGGGGAATGAACACTAAAATATTAATTATTATTATTGTAATTGGACTGATAATTCCGGTATCAATGCTTTTCGGGCAAACTGCGCCGGCAGGCGGGAACGGTCCGACAGCTGTAAACGGGCAGACGCTGAACGGCATTAATATTCCTTTTGTAAATCTGACCGTAAGAAACCCGCAGAATAATAAAGAGGTAGCTTTATCATTACAGCTTCTTCTTTTCCTTGCGGTTATAACTCTTTCTCCTTCCATAATAATATTAACAACTTCCTTTTTGCGGATAGCTGTTGTTTTTGATTTTATCAAACGGGCGCTTTCTCTGCAGCAGGTACCTCCAAATCAGGTTTTAATGGGGGTCGCACTCTTTTTGACATTATTTATTATGTGGCCGACTTTTAATACAATATATGAAAAATCATTCAAGCCCTTTTCAGAAGGGAAAATAGGTATCCAGGAAATGTATGACAATGCCGCTGCTCCTTTAAGAATATTTATGTATAAGCAGATGGATGGAAATTATAAAAACATCCAGCTGTTTATGAATATGCGGGGATTAAAAAAACCTAAAAACTTTTCGGAAGTTCCTACCTACGTGCTTATACCCGCTTTTGTTCTTCATGAACTAACCGTGGCATTTAAAATTGGAATTTTGCTTTTTATACCATTTATTATAATAGATATGGTTGTCGCTTCAACCCTTATGTCCATGGGTATGATAATGCTTCCCCCGGTAATGATTTCCATGCCTTTTAAAATTATTCTTTTTGTTCTTGTCGACGGATGGGGACTCATTACACAGCAGCTTATCATGAGTTTTAAATAGGGAGGTTCAGAATGACAATTGGATTTGCGGCTGGACTCATGAAAGACGGTATATTACAGATTCTTTTGATGAGTGCACCGGTGCTTCTTATCGGTATGACTGTCGGGCTTATTATTTCCATTTTTCAGGCAACAACATCAATTCAGGAACAGACGCTTACCTTTGTGCCCAAGATTATTGCAATATTTCTTACTTTGGCATTTTTTGGTCCATGGATGCTTACGTCCATGCGGGAGTATGCTTTTAAAATCTTTGGCTTGATATCTCATATGAACGGATAAAGGAAACAATGAATACAGAGCTGATAACAGCAAATGTACAGATATTTCTCATCGTTTTTGTCCGCATCCTTGCGCTTCTTCAGACAGCACCGCTCATGTCATCATCATCTCTGCCCGGTATAATTAGAGTCGGACTGGCATTGATAACGAGTTTTTCCGTTGCCCCATGGGTTATTCAATCGGGATATCCGCTGCCGGATAATGGTCTTTCTTTTGTGCTTATCCTTGCGGGAGAAGCGGTTATCGGCATTTCTATCGGTCTTATCCTTACGGTGATGTTTTCTGTATTTACTGTTTCCGGGCAGTTCTATACGGTTCAGATGGGGTTTGGTGCTTCACAGGTTTTTGATCCGCTGGCGCAGATACAGATTCCACTTATGGGACAGTTTCTTAATCTTATTGCAATGTTTGTTTTCCTTCTGGACAGCGGTTTGCAGAAGATTTTTCTTACGGGTATTCTTAGATCTTTTCAGAGTATCCGCGCAGTGGACTTTATGCTGTTAAAGGAACCTCTTTTTAAAATATTTTTACAGAGTTTATCGGTACTTTTTAAGCAGGCTCTTGTCATAGCATTCCCTATACTCGGTGTCCTGCTCCTCGTTTCTGTTTCCATGGGGCTTTTGGCAAAAGCCGCACCTCAGATGAATCTGCTGATGCTTGGATTTCCCATTAAGATAAGTGTTGCGTTTCTCATGCTCTTTATTACCATCCCCTTACTTATGGAAGTGTTTGCCAGAATCGTAGATTCGAGTTTTTACGGTGTTATGCAGTTCCTAGATAGTATGAGGGGGCAGGTATGAGTACGGTGTATGATAATACTCTTTTTACCTACATACCATTAACCCGTTCACAATTCTCTTTTGACATTCAGTGGTTTGCGGCGGAGGATGAAGGCAGAACCGAAGAACCGACAGAACTTAAAATAAAAAAGGCGCGGGAAGAGGGTAAAGTAGCAAAGAGTGCCGAGTTCTCATCGGCTATCGTTCTGCTGTTTCCCATAATATCGCTTGGGATACTCAGCCCGTATATTCTCCATCAGATGGAAGGGATGATCAGATTCTATCTCAGTATAGCTACACAGTCAAATGTTATAGGGGAATCACGGCTGTTTTATGCCTTTATGGTATATCTTGTTAAACTTGTCGGACCCATAGCAGTTATAGCCTTTGTCGCGGCGCTGCTGGCAAATATTCTGCAGGTTGGTTTTGTTTTTTCAGTAAAACCCATCACGCCGGATCTTAACAAGATAGCACCGAACTTTTTAAAATTCTTTCAGAAATCGTTTTTTTCCGGAGAAGCAGCGTTTAATCTTGTTAAATCAATATTCAAGGTTGTTATCATTGGTATTGTAGCTTATTTTAATATTAAAGCAAAAATGGGAACCATCGTTCAATTTCTTACTTCTCCTTTTAGTCAATCTTTTATTACACTCTCTAAAATAGCATTCAGTATTCTTATTGAGGCTTCTCTTGCCATGCTTCTTCTTTCACTGCCTGATTATTACTTCCAACGGAAAAAGCATCTTGAATCTTTAAAGATGAGTAAGCAGGAAGTGAAAGAGGAGCGTAAAAGTACAGAAGGGGATCCCCTTATCAGAAGCAGATTGAGAGAAAGAATGCGGGAAATTATGAATCAGAATATGCTCCAGAAGGTCCCGGAAGCTGATGTCATTGTAACGAATCCAACTCATTTTGCTGTCGGTATGGAATGGGAAAGAGAGGCTATGGTAGCTCCCATGGTTGTCGCAAAGGGACAGGATAATATGGCGCTGCGGATAAAGGAAATAGCGAGAGACAATAATGTTCCCATCGTGGAAAACAAACCTCTGGCCAGAGCACTTTATGCGGAAGTTGAAATTGGTGATGTCATTCCTGAAAAGTATTATCAGGTTATGGCAGTTATTCTCGCAGAGATTTATAAACTTGATGAGGATAGTGATGAACATGTATCATAGCAAAGGAGGCCCCCTGAATGGCTAATACAAAAAGCTTTATCAGGAATCAACTTTTAACGGAACGGAGTGATCTCCTTGTTGCTGTCGGTGTTGTTACCATTATCGGGATGCTCGTTATTCCGCTGCCGACGGTTCTTCTGGACATTTTTATGTCTTTCAATCTCATGCTGAGCCTTCTTATTATTCTTATTGTCATGTACACAAAGCGGGCGCTTGATTTCTCTGTTTTTCCAACGTTACTTTTAATTTCTACCGTATTCGGTCTGGCTCTGAATGTCAGTTCTACCCGTCTGATTCTTTCTCAAGGGGAAAATTTCAATGGGAAAATAGTTCGTGCCTTTTCAACATTTGTTGTTGGTTCTTCGGGTTCCGGGGGACTTGTTATAGGGTTTATTATCTTTATCATCCTTATAGCTGTGCAGTTTATCGTTATTACGAAAGGTGCCACCCGGGTTGCTGAGGTTGCGGCACGGTTTACGCTGGATGCATTACCTGGAAAACAGATGGCCATAGAGGCTGCTTACAATTCAGGATCCCTGACAGAAGAAGAAGCGACTCGGCGTAAGAATGAACTTCAAAAAGAAGTAGATTTTTACGGCGCTATGGACGGTGCTTCCAAGTTTGTATCAGGGAATGTTAAGGTCGGTATACTCATTACTGCCATAAATGTTATTGGAGGAATAATTACCGGTGTAACAATTCATGGTGAATCAATTGGTAGTGCTCTCCATACGTACGTTTCATTAAGTATAGGTGATGGATTAATTACCCAGTTTCCCGCTCTGCTTATATCTACTGCTACCGGTCTCATTGTAACCCGGGCTATATCTGATGGAACATTTGGTACTGATGTATCAAGCCAGTTCACTCAGCAGGCAAGAATTTACTGGATTGCCGGCGGTTTTCTCATGCTTCTGGGAATCCTTCCCGGTTTTCCATGGTACGTATTGTTCCCCATGGCGGCTCTTACCTTTCTCCTTGCTTACCGGCTTTCCAAGAAGGAAATCGCGGCGGGCACTGCGTTGGAAAAGGGGACAGAGGAAGAAACAGTTCAGGAATCACCTGTAGAGATCTCTCCAATTGTTCCTCTTGACCCGCTGTCTCTTGAGCTTGGGTATGGACTTATTCCTCTTGTAGATAAAGAACATGGTGCGGAGCTTCTCGACAGAATAACCCGTATCCGCAGAGAATCGGCCCTTGAGCTCGGCCTTGTTGTTCCCCGGATCAGAATTATTGATAATATGCGCCTTGAGCCGAGTGAATACAGCATTAAGATCAAGGGTGTTTCTATTGGAACAGGAATTATCAGGATTGCTCACTACCTTGCAATTAACCCGGGAACGGTGGAGGAACCGATAGAGGGCGAAACGACAAAAGATCCTGCGTTTGGGCTTCCTGCCCTGTGGATAGGTGAGGATCAGAGGGATCTTGCTGAAAGAAGAGGCTATACTGTGGTTGATACACCATCAATTATTGCAACCCATTTAACTGAAATTATCAAGAAATACGCCCATGAAATGCTTGGAAGACAGGAAGTTAAATCGATTCTTGATACTCTGCACGAAGATTATCCTGCAGTAGTAGATGAAGTAAGCAAAGTGCTTTCTCTCGGCGAGATACAGAAAGTCCTTCAGGGGCTCCTTATTGAGCAGGTATCTATACGGAACATGGTTCCCATTCTTGAAACTTTAGCTGATTATGGTGTAGTTTCTAAAGATATCGGTTTACTGATAGAGAAAGTCAGGCAGACCCTGGGTCGTCAGATTTGTCTTCAGTATGCGGATGAAGACAAGAAATTAAAAGTACTCACTATAGATCCTGAATTGGAACAAACCATCATTGATTCACGCCTTGATACAGCAAACGGTCCTGTTGCTGCTTTGGAGCCTGATACACACCGTTTATGGATCAATGCTGTGGTAAATGCAGTTCACAGGATGCAGCAGTCTGGACTCCTGGGGATTATTCTCTGTTCTGAGGCAGCGAGACGGCTCGTAAAACAGAGCACTTCCAGGGATCTGCCAGAACTTGTTGTTCTTTCAGTTCCGGAAATTGTTACGGATATCATAGCTGAAGGGGTAGGTGAGATATCATTAAAAATAAAGGAAGAAGAAGCCGTTTCTTCTCCTGCAGTGGAAGGATAAGATTATGCAGTATTTTACAGAAACAGCACCGACACACCGAGAGGTCCTGGAAAAAATAACCAGTAAGTATGGAGAGAGAGCTAAAATACTTTCTCATAAAACGGTGAGAATCGGTGGATTTTTAGGACTTTTTTCGAAGGAAGGAGTAGAAATATCCGGGTATATTGCCCATGACCTTCCCCGGAAACAAAAACTCAATCTGGAAGAGGAAAAGAAAAAAATACTAGATAGTGTAAAAAATGAGAGTACCATTCTCAAGGTGCTTGAAGAAGTAAAATCCATAAAAGAACACATTGAAACAGGAACAACCTTAGCTCCAGGAGAAAAGAAGCATCCTTCTATTGATAAAATTGAAAATCTACTCTCGGAGAACGAGTTTTCTCTTTCATATATTCGGGAAATTAGCGGACGCTTGAAGCATTCTCTTACGGTAGATGAGCTTGATAATTTTGATCTGGTTCAAGATACTGTTATTGAATGGATCGGAGAAAGTATAACGATTGATAAAGACGGATTTAATTCATCACGGGTTGTTATTCTTGTGGGGCCGACAGGAGTTGGTAAAACAACTACCATAGCAAAACTTGCTGCTATCCACGGTATAGGAACAAACGGTAACAGGGCTAAAACGGTGCGTATGCTTACTATTGATAACTATAGAATTGGAGCGCAGAAACAGATAGAAACCTACGGTGAAATTATGGATATCCCCGTGGCGGTTGTTGAAACCTATCACGAACTCCAGCAGAAAATTACCCTTTTCAATGATGCTGATCTGATTCTTGTTGATACTATCGGCAAGAGTCCGAAAGACTACCAGCAGCTTGCGGAAATGAGGAAAGTGCTGGATGCCTGCGGCAGTACATCGGAAGTGTATCTTGCCATGAGTGCGACAACGAAGGTGTCCGATGTAAAAGAAATTCTTCAGCAGTTTGAGCCCTTCAATTACCGGTCTGTTATTTTAACAAAGCTGGATGAAACCATGAGAATAGGGAATATTATCAGCGTACTGCATGAAAAACGGAAAAGCTTAACATACATTACTGATGGACAGGTTGTTCCTCAGGATATTGAACCGGCAAGGATTATCCGGTTATTAAAGAATCTTGAAGGGTTTACCTTAAAAAAGGCTGCATTATATAAAAAATTTAAAGAAAGAGAGGCTGTAGAAAGTTATGACTGACCAGGCTGAACAACTGAGAGAGATAATGAGAACCCGTAATGAAGATAAAACTTCTACGGGCAAGACCAGGGTTATTGCAGTTTCAAGCGGAAAGGGCGGTGTTGGAAAAACAAACATGTCGATCAATCTTGCGATTGCGTATGCCCAGCTTGGTAAGAAGGTTATTGTTATGGATGCCGATCTTGGCCTTGCAAATGTAAATGTAGCCCTTGGTATAATCCCTAAATATAATCTTTACCATCTAATCAGAAAAAAGAAAAAAATGAAGGATATCATTCTTGATACCAACTATGGTATTCAGTTTGTAGCCGGAGCTTCAGGGTTTTCAAAAATTGCGAATTTATCGGAAGATGAACTGGAAAATTTTATTGAGGAAATATCTACAATGTCTTCCGCTGATATTATTGTTATCGATACCAGTGCCGGGGTTTCTCATAACGTCCTCTCTTTTATAGCTGCTGCGGATGATGCCATTATTGTTACAACACCTGAACCCACAGCAATTACCGATGCGTATGGTATAATAAAAATTATTGCGACAGAGATAGATAATATGAACCTTGGACTGAAACTCATTGTTAACAGGGTAAAGAGTGTTACCGAAGGGAAAAAAGTAGCAGAACGGGTTATAAGTATAGCGAGTCAGTTCCTTAATTTGAAAGTTGATTATCTTGGTTATGTTTATGAGGATCCCGGTGTTTCAAATGCTGTTCTGAAGCAGAAACCATTTATGATTCTCGATCCTGGCGGGAAAGCTGCGATATGTGTAAAGCATATCGTAAGTAGATTAGAGAAAGTGGAGTTTAAAGAAGGTGGAGGAGTAAAACAGTTTATCAGAAAGCTGATAGGGAGGTAGCGGCTCTATGAAACTTGCTTGACGGCAGCCCCCTATTGGCGTAATCTGTTTATACAGGAATGGAATTATGAGAGATTGGAAGATAATAGCTATTTTCTCCGGAATTGCATTTGTACTTTCCTTTATTGCAGGAATTGCAGGGGAAGTTTCCGTTACCGGAATATTTATCCGGGCTTTGGCTGGTGGATTGGTATTCGGTCTTTTGGCTTTTGTCATTACACGTATTTTTCATAAATTTCTACCTGAGATCTATGGAAATGAAGATCAAATAGAAGAAGTACCTGTGGTAGAACCAGGTTCAGGTGTGGACATTGTTATTGATGATACTGAGGATGAATTGGAAACTGAGGTATCAGCAGAGATGGATACATTACAGAAAGAAACAGAATCAGAACCATCGGATGATGTATCAATATTACCGGAGGAAGATGATGGCGATAACGGAGAATTGCCAAATATTGAGAGGTTTTCCGATGTTTTTGATACGGCTGTTGAAAACGCAGAAGATAGATCAGCCTTAACAGGCAGCGCTTCAGTTGATATAATGGGACAGGAACAGGATCCCGGCACCGTAGCTAAAGCAATAAGAACAATTATGAAAAAGGATCAGGAAGGTTAGTACATGGCTGAAAAACTCTTGGAGAAAAAATCGGAAGCAGAACTTTGGCTGCTCTTTAAAAAGAACAGAGATCCTGAAATCAGAGATATGTTTGTGAAACAGTATGCGCCACTGGTGAAGTATGTTGCGGGAAAAGTTGCTATGGTGATGCCGCATAATGTGGAATTTGATGATCTCGTGGGATTTGGAGTTTTTGGTCTCTTTGATGCGATAAACAAGTTTGATCCGGAAAAACATGTAAAATTTAAAACATACGCGGTTACAAGAATCAGGGGAGCTATTCTTGATGAACTGCGGTCAATTGACTGGGTCCCGCGTTCGGTGAGGCAGAAAACAAGAGAAATTGAGGATACCATACATCATCTTGAGTCGTCATTGGGACGGTCTGCAAATGACAGGGAAATAGCAAAAGAAATGAGAATGTCATTGAAGGATTTTCATAAAACAATGATGAAAATAAGCGGGACATCGATTCTTTCTTTGAATGATGTCTGGTATACCGGGGATGAGAATGACAAGGTGTCTATTGTTGACAGTATAGAATCTCCTTCCAGTCTGAATCCTGATATGATAATAGAGAAAGAAGAAATAAAGAGGGTTATTGTTGATGCTATCAATGAACTTCCTGAAAAAGAAAAAAAGGTTCTTGTTCTTTACTATTATGAAGATCTGACGTTGAAAGAGATTGGGAAGGTGCTGGAAGTAACAGAGTCCCGTATCAGTCAGCTGCATACCAAAGCAATAATGCGGTTAAGGGCCAAGCTGACCAATATAAAGAAAGGAATTTTCTAAAGGCGGTTTTAAAGAGGTGGTTGATCTCACTGAATTACGCAATTATATGAAAGCTCAGGCGGAATCTGACCGCAATATGAAGTGGGTGCAGGTTGAAGGTGTGGATATTGAAGATGCTCTTCGCCAAGCCGCGATTGAATTGGGGCTTCCTGTTAAGAAACTTGACTATGAAATACGTGAGAGCGGCAGGAAAGGGAAACTGGGGCTTCGGCCAAAAAAATGTGTAATTGTTGCTTACCCGTCACTTGTCTCAGAAGAGGCGGAAGCCGAAGCAGAAGAGGATTTTATTGTTGCGGGAGTTGAAGAAAAACCTGTTGATGCTGATGGCAGGGTTACGGTACGTTTTACTGATGAAGGAGTACTTCTAAAGGTTTTCCCTCCGGTAGGAAGAGGGCGCAAAGTAACGGTAAAAGAAGCGCTGGCCAAAATAAAAGAACGATCAGTAAAAGATATCGATACCAGCCTTGTTGAAAAGGTTGTAAAAGAAGCAAATGAGGAATTCGTTAAAATTGGTGATTTTGCTTACAACCCTGCTGCGGATCCGGTTATAACTATCGATATAACAGATTTTGATATGAAAGCCTTTATATCAATTATGCCTCCTGGACCGGGAGGCATAGATATTGATTATGAAACAGTAGAATCGTTCTTAAAGAACAACAATGTTATTCATGGAATTAATGAAGAGCTGATCCGGAATCTTGAGGATTTTCCCGTTTACGGTAAACCGATTCTTGTTGCCGAAGGTACAAAACCTGTCAATGGAAGCGATGCCAGGATTATCTATAATTTCAATACAGATAGATCCAATGTGAAGTTGAAAGAAAAAAATGGCAGGGTGGATTTCAAGGAACAAAATCTCATAAAAAATGTTGTCGAGGGACAGGCTCTTGCGAGAAAAGTTCCTGCGGAGCAGGGGAAATCCGGAAGGACGGTTACCGGCAGACTGCTGCCGGCGGAAGATGGGAAGGATGTTGAAATTGGAATTGGTAAAAATGTAAAATTATCAGAAGACGGCAATACTGCTATAGCAGAAATTAATGGCCAGGTAATTATGCTGGGTAACAAACTCAATGTTGAACCTATTTACGTGGTGAACGGTGATGTAAATCTTAAAAACGGCGGGAATGTTATTTTTCTGGGTACAGTTCTTGTCAAAGGGAGCGTAACGGATGGTTTCAAGGTAAAAGCAGCCGGGAATATCGAGGTAATGGGAAACGTCGGGAAAAGTGAACTTGATGCAGAAGGGGATATAATTATTCATCAGGGTGTTAATGGTAAAAGTTCAGGGTTTGTACGAGCAGGCAAAGGGGTCTGGTCCAAGTTTATTGAAAACACCATAGTTGATGCAGGTGAAATTGTATTTGCTACCGATGGCATTATTAATTCGAAAGTAGATGCCCAGCAGAAAATTGTCTGTCAGGGGAAAAGGGCCACTATCGTGGGAGGGGTCCTTCGGGCGGCAGAAGAAATTCATGCTAAGACGCTCGGTACGGTTGCGGGATCAGAGACTGTTTTAGAGGTAGGATACGACCCCAAGAAAAAAGAACGTCTTGTTGTCATAAGTGAGGAAATTGAGGCCCTCGAAAAAGAACTCGAAGAGATTAACCTGAATGTTGTAACGCTTCAGCGGCTGATGAAAACAAAGAAAAAACTCCCTGATGATAAGCAGGCTTACTATGATGATCTACTTGAAAAACAGAAAGATACCGTTGACAGAAAAAATGTTCTTGAAGATGAAAGTCTTGAAATTAAGGAGTATCTTGAAAGTCTGGAGGTAACTGGACGTATTTCAGCTTCCAGCAGGGTTTTCCCCGGGGTGAAATTGTCTATTAAGAATGCGTATCTTGAGATAAAGAGTGAATACAAAGCTGTTACGTTTATTAACGAGGACAGACTTGTAAAGATAACTAAATATGAGGAGTTGGAGGAGGATTACTCCCAAAAGTACTAATGCCTGTTCAGCCTATTGATTTACAGACACTATTTGCTCATATGAATCAGGTTGGAAAAATTCAGGCTGATTTAAAAGAGGGTGTCATCCTTCAACAGGCTGAAAAAGGTAATGAGCTGGTAAAAGAGACTCAGCATAAAAATAAGAGTGTCAATGAAACCGGGAGTGCAGAGGAAGAAGAAGCGAAGGTAAAGGAAAAAACACCCGAAGAGGGATCAAATCAGAAGCAAGGTGAAAAGAATGAACCGGAAGAGAAAAAACCTAAAAAGAAAAATTTCTATACGGATCCTGCGCTTGGTAAAAATATAGACATCACGAGCTAGGAGTATACAGTTGACACTGGCAATTATAAGTATTTGCATCAATGCGGGTGTTATTATCCTGCTTTATATAAAGCTCTCAAAAGAAATCCATAAATCTGGATCTTACGACTACATCATCGGAGAAATACGCAAAGATGTTGACGATCTCGTTGTTCAGATAAATCAGACTGCGGAGCGGAACATCAGTCTTATTGAGGATAGAATAAAAAAAATCAGCGATCTTCTTGTATTGGCAGATAAAAGGATAAAGCTTCTCGATAAAAGGCCGTTACCTCGTTACAACGACCTTCGTCAGGTGGTTCTTCCAGATGTTAAACAAACGAGGAATGATCAGAAAATCAGCAAGAAGGAACAGGTTCTTGAACTTCATAGGAATGGTTTCTCTTCTGGTATTATAGCGGCAAAAGCTGGCATTTCTATTGGAGAAGTTGAACTAATTATATCTCTGTCTTCAGGTAAGGAAGGAAGATAATTATGAGCGAAAAAAAATTGTTTAAGACATTTGTCGTCGATAGCAGAAACTTTATAGATGCCATTGTTCATATCATTACAACCCTTGAACAGGATCCAGGTAATTCTGAATTAATTCTTCAGGCATACAGGAATGCTCATTCATTAAAATCGGAAGCTGCATTCCTGAGGGAAGAAGAAGTTGTAAAAATTGCTCATTCCATGGAAAATATATTTGAAAAATATAAGAAGCCAGGTACCTTTATTACAAAACCTGATCTGGGAAAAATAAAATTCTCGCTGGATCGTATAAACGAGATTATTGATTACTATACCGGCACTACAATCGATAGTACGGGTACTGCTGAACAGACAGAAAAAGAAAAGGATACTGATATTTTAAGTATTCCGTCTTTTACAGCATTTGAAAAGGCCCTTCTTCGGGAGGCAAAGGAACGGGAAGAGAATTTCTATCGTCTGACTTTTGAGATTGATGATAACTGTCCTATGAAATATGCGAAGGCTTTCCTCGTTATCAGCAATCTTGAGACCCTTGTAAATGTTATTCGGACAGTTCCCGCTTTCGGGGATGAAGATGAGCTGCTCTATAAAAAGATGAGTATTTATTTCACAGCTTCAGTCCATGAAAAAGATATATACTCAGCCGTTAATATTGATCAGGTTACCAGTATTAAAATTGCTTCTCTCTCTTATGAACTGATGTTGAAAACTTCTTCTTTTGATTTTGTACGAAAATTGAAAAAGAGCAGTCTTCATGTTGATGCAGATAAACTTGATGAAATAGTAAATTATATTGATGAAATAAAAATTGATATTCATCGTCTGATGAAAAATATGGAAAAATCAGAAGTTCAGAAATCTCTTTTGAAGTATGCTGAGCGGATAAAAGAGTATTCAATGGGTCTTGAAGAAGTGGTCAAAGATATTGAGATGGTATCGCTCGGAGATTCATTTAATTTTTTTAACCGTTATGTACGGGAACTCGGGTTAAAACGTGGAAAGAGAGTTTCTCTTGATATTGCAGGAAGTGATATCAGGGTATCAAGAAATGCGGGAGAAATAATATCAGAAATTCTTTCTCATCTTATAAAAAACGCAGTCGATCATGGTATAGAAACAGAAAACGAACGAATTGCTGCAGGGAAACCCCCTGTGGGAAATATAAAGATTAAAGCAGAACAGATCGATGATACGCTTCGTATTTCGGTAGATGATGACGGCCGGGGAATTGACCGGAACGAAATTGCTTCAAAATTAACAAACGGAGCGGTAGATCTTACTAAGGATGAGAATCTCCTGAAAGTTCTTGTACAGTCGGGAACAACGACAAAGGAAAATGCTGATTCTCTTTCAGGCAGAGGTATTGGTCTTGATATCGTCGCCCATAAAATAAAGCAGCTTCAAGGAGGAGAGCTTCTCCTTGAAAGTACCATGAATGAAGGGACCCGGTTTACTATTGTTATACCCGGAGGTTTTACCTTGACAACCTTTCAACTGGTGCGGTCAGGTTCTCTTATAATAGCTGTTGCTGTAAAGAACGTATACAAGATTATTGATGTTACCATGGAAAAATATACAACAGGAAGTGAGGGGTTTCTTCTGCTGGAAAATGTGCCTGTTTTCACGCTTGATGGGAAAGTGTTTGCAACTGACAGAAAACCGTCTGAGACAAAAGGGGTTTATCTGCGTTATTTAGGAAAAGAAGGGATTTTCCTTATTGATGAAATTCTTTTTGAAAAATCTCTGTCAGAGCAGGATCTTACCCT
This sequence comes from Spirochaetaceae bacterium, assembly GCA_015493635.1. Classification (GTDB taxonomy): domain Bacteria; phylum Spirochaetota; class Spirochaetia; order B11-G9; family B11-G9; genus S145-15. The sequence continues at coordinate 57,049 of WGCU01000043.1, forward strand.
TGTTATTGATGATAATCAGTATCTTTACAAAGTCCTTTATGGAGGAACCCCGGCTGAATATCTTTTTCTTAACCCGGCGCTTGTTGCGGATAAGTGAAAAAGTTACTCATCTTCAATTTCCAATTTTATCGGACAATGGTCGGAACCGGTAATATCTTTAAGAATTTCTGACTTCTTAATACTCCCAGCAAAGGCTTCATTGACGCAATGATAGTCTATTCTCCATCCGATATTTCTTGCTCGTGCATTGAATCGGTATGACCACCAGGTATAATTTCCCGGTTCGGAATTGAATGTACGGAATGTATCAATAAATCCATGAGAAGTAAACATGTCCATCCATGCCCGTTCTTCGGGCAGATACCCGGGATTTTTTTCATTGGTATCTGGATTTGCAAGATCAATGGATTTATGTGCTATATTATAGTCACCGCAAAGAATTATGTTTTTCCCTTTTTTTACAAGATCTGAAGTATAATCAAAAACAGCGGAACAAAAATCAAGCTTGAAAGCCAGCCGTTTCCCTTCTGACTGACTGTTGGGAAAATAGCAGTTAATAAGGGTAAAGTTTTTGTATTCTAGGACAAGGGTTCTTCCTTCACAGTCAAATTCTGCCACATCAAGATTTCTGACACTTATCGGCTTTTCCTTCGCATAGACCGCTACTCCGCTGTACCCTTTTTTTTCCGCGCTTCGGAAAAAAGGGAGATATCCCGGTTGTTCAAAAAAGGTTTTAGAGAGCTGTTCTTCTTGTGCTTTTGTCTCCTGAATGCAGAGAATATCAGGACTTTCACTCTGAAGCCATTCAAAAAGGCCCTTTTTTTCTGCTGCTCTGATACCGTTAACATTCCACGAAACAATTGTTTTATTCATACGTTTTTAACCTCTTCAGTTCGTTTTCTATCTCTTCCCAATGTACGTTTATTTTCTCCTGCTGATTGATGTTTTCATCCATCTGATGTTTTAATTCCCGGGCTTTTGTTCCATCAGAGTAATTAACAGGATCAGCAAGCTCCTTTTCAAGTATTTTATACTTTTCTTCAAGATTTTCCAGCTCTGCAAGAAGATTGTTTTCTTCTTTCTTAAGACGATTAATACGGTTCTTTGTCTGTTTTTGTTCAAAATGATTTATTTTCCCGGCAGAGGGTATTCCTGTTTTCTGTTTAGGTGAATGATAGGCCGTTTGGTTTCCTTTTTTCCATATAAAGTATTCATAGTCCCCCTGGTAATCTTTAGGTCCATCGGAGGTAAGATCGATTACCCGGGTGGCCAGGTTCTCAATAAAATACCTGTCATGAGAAACAAAAATGAGAGTTCCTGAATATGAACGTAGTGCCTTGAGAAGAATATCCTTTGAGTGAATATCAAGATGATTTGTCGGTTCATCAAGAATAAGGAGATTAGCAGGATAGAGCAGAAGTTCCAGAAGAGCCAGCCTGCTTTTTTCCCCACCGCTTAAAACATCAAGACTTTTATAAATATCATCACCACGGAAAAGAAATGCCCCAAGCATACTACGCAGCCGGGGAATAAGGTGCGTAGGAGCATGTGCTTCAAGTTCATCAATCACCGTGAGCTTCCTGCCTTGAAAGCGCAGGAGATCTTGAGAGAAATAACCGGTATTAACTCCTGTACCAAGGTGGATCTCTCCAGAGAAGTCAGTATCTTCCCCTGAAAAGATTCTTAAAAGTGTCGTTTTTCCTGCTCCGTTTACTCCTGAAATGACAATTTTTTCGCCTCGTATGACCGAAAATGATAGAGCATTAAAAACAACATGACTGCCATAGGATTTTGAAAGGTTGTTAACCGTAAGTACCTGTTTACCTGAATGAGGAGGATCAGGGAAACTGAAATGTATACTCTTTAAATTCTCAGGAATTTCAACAGGAACTATTTTTTCAAGAAATTTCATTCTGCTTTGAACAAGAGACGCCTTAGAAGCGTTATATCTGAATCTGTTAATAAAGTCTTCACATTTTGAAATTTCTTCCTGCTGTTTCCGATATTGCTCAGTTAATGTTTCAAGTTCCGCTTCTCTTGTTTTTTCGTATGCAGAAAAGTTACCCTTGTACCGTTTTAATTTTCCGTTAAACAGTTCAATAACTTCTTGAACCGTAACATCAAGAAAGTAACGGTCATGCGAGACAACAAGAACTCCTCCCTTGAAATCTCTGAAAAATTTTTCAAGCCAGTTTCGAGCTTCCAGGTCAAGATAGTTTGTCGGTTCATCCAGCAGCATAATATCTGGTTTGCTGAGAAGAACTTTTGCCAGGGCTATTCTCATCTGCCATCCGCCTGAAAACTCTTCACATTGTTTGTTGAAGTCATCTTTACCGAATCCAAGTCCTGTCAGTACTCTGGTAATTTCCTCATTCCTGTTGTAATAACCATTGTCTAAAAGGGTTTCTTCAAGGGTATGATGTCTTTCAATGAGGGTCTGTAGTTTTTTTTTGTCATTGGTGTACTGCATTTGTTCGGCGGTGCGGTCTCTTTCCTCAATAGTTTTATGAAGATACCTGAAAGCACTGTCAGCCGCTTCTAGGAGTGAAACTCCACTATGAACGAGTCCATCCTGGGGGAGATATCCAAGCCGAGTATCTTTACCAGAAGTAACCATTCCTTTGTCAGGTTTAAGTATTCCGGCAATAACCTTTAAGAATGTTGTTTTCCCGCTTCCGTTACTGCCTGATAAGGCAGTTCTGCTTGATGAGCTGATGTTAAGTGTTACATCGGAGAGTATTTCCCGCTCTCCGAAAGAAACAGATATACCGGATAACTGTATAAATGCCATGAGAACCGTTTACTGTGTTTGAAAAGCAAGAATCAGCGGTGAAGCTGTCTGCCGTACCACAAGATGATTCTGGATATATGAACCGGGAACAAATGTTAACTTCAGTTTATTTTCTGATAGTTTAAAAAGGAAGTTGACATCAGTCTTTTTTATTCCGGAGGTAAATGAAAAGGTAATGACTCCATCCGCATCCGCCTGAAGGTCAGGTGAAACAAACGTATCAAAATAAACTTTTCCGGTATTTCCGGAATTTTTAGGGATGACAAGAGGAATGAGACGGGAATTGTTTTTCCAGGAAAAATCCCTGTTACTGTAGAAATTTATTGTTCCATACGCACTGCTTACATAGGTTGATCCGTTTTTTGACAGCGATTCATATAAAGCAGTTCTACGATCCATTTCATTACTTATTACATCCTCCATATTGTCAATAACATAGTACTCTGATAGTATCTTTTCCCCTTCGTGCTGGTATTGAACTCTGATGTGGGTATCAGAAAGGACAGAAACTTCCAGGCTGTCATCGCCTATGGAGAAAGAACGTTTGTCAATGAGCACCGGTTTTTCCCATGAATAGGTTACACTATATGCCGGGGTAGTGATTGTCACTGTCTTATTTTCAAGATTGGGGAACAATCCAATCTGCGGTTTAAAGGAATGAAGTACTATTGTTTCATTTTTTATCATTGTTACAAAGAGTGCTGGATGATAACTTTTTGAAAAAGCAGCTGTTAGCAGCTCTTGAGCAGGATTAACTTGTTTCTCAGGAGGAACAGAGCTGTCATAAATATCAAGATAGTGATCGAAACAGAATCCTTTTGTACCGTCTTGCGTAAGTACATTATACCAATAACCAGTGTACTGTCCTACATTTTTCATAGACTCGGAACGGCCGATGATTTTTATGATCTGGCCTTTTTTCATTTTATAAACCCGGGAAGATGACACTTTGGGGCCTTTACGGATAAGAAGTCCATCTTTTAAATTTCTTGCAAATATTGTTTTGTATTTTATTACATTCTGTGCAGCACGGGATGCTTCTGTTTCTTTTTCATACAGTTCAATCCGCCATGTAGGAAGCTCCAGTGTTCCTTTCCCGTTTGTTCCTTTTACAGAATAACTATTGTTTATTTTAGACTTTGAAATGACAGGGAGAACAGCGCCTGTGGAAACAATATTTTCGTTGGGTGACCACAGAAGTACTCCATAACCGATATATTTTTCTTTGCATGAAGTAACAAGAGCAATAAGGACAAGTGTGCTCATTAGTACGGGCAGTGTACTGTTTTTGAAAAATTTCATTCTCTTCCCCTTCTAATATATTATGATAATGCGGCCGCTGTATATAAGATTAATAGTGCTTTTTCTGGAAAGTATTTTTGCTGCTTCCGAAGCTGGAATTATTATATCAGTATTATTAATTCCAAACAATCCTCTTGCAGCTATCTTTAAAGGATGTAAACCGACTCTTTTTTCCAAATTCCGCATATTTAAATCTCTTCTAAACCCTACTGTTCCCCATTTCCTGATACTTTCAGGATCGACATTATATTTATCCATAACAAGGTTCATCGTGTCATCAAAAATACGGGGGAAGAGTGACGGGATAAACGAGCCGTTACTTATTTTTCCGAACAGAGGCAGTGTTTTCTTTATGTAGATGATTATACCGGTAAAATCTGTTGAAGGGACAAACCTGAGCAGTGGTGAAATTGGTGAACGCTGTTTATGCTGCATGAAAAGACCAGCAATGTCTGGATAGAGATTCAGTATGTATTGGATTTCTACACTTTTCATGTCGCCGGAAAGGATTGAATAAGTCCGGTGGGCTTTGTTTGATAACGCATAGATTCCCGAAATACTTTCAGGATGCTGCTGGATATATTCCTTCACCGTCGTTCGGGAATCAAGAACGAGAGACTGGATCTGGTTAAAGATAATATCCTTTAAATCATCACTGACTGTGTCTTCGGCCTTGCTTTTTAGAGCCGGAAGAACCATTTCGGATCTTTCAAGAGGATATGAAATAGTAAGAATCCATTCTCCCTCTACCCATTTTGTTTGAGATGATACGGAATAATTCTCCGCTGTTAAAAAGACGGCTGAACATAAGAAAAGTACTGCTGATACACATATTTTCTGAATCATTACTCAGCTCCTGAAAATGGTTTGTCTCCAAAATATATTCCAGCCCATTCCCATTGGCCATGTATCTCCGGATCAGCAGGAAAATAAACACGTCTGAAATACAAATACCATGTTCGAATCCGGTATGACCAGCCCCAGGTTTTTAAATAGGCTTCCTTCGCGTTTGAATCCCTGTCCAGCGAAGCAGCATAACTAATGCGCTGATGCATAAAAACACTTAGGTTCGAGAGGAATTCGTTATTTGCAGGAACTTTTACCTGTTCCCATGATATGGCAAAGAAGTTCACCTTTGCCCGGTAACGGCTCAGCCTTCGGTAGTCCCGTCTTCTGATGGCATATTTAATAGCCTTTACAAGATCGTCCAGATTTGCCATGGTCCAGTTTTTATTCCGGTAATCATAAAAATCAATGATAGCTTTTATCCGCTTTTGGGCATCCAGATGCCCTGGAATTTTGGTATCGGGGTATTTCAGGAAGTTCTTATATGCCTGAATAGCAAGATCCCATTCTCCAAGCTCTTCATAGGTCTTGGCAAGATAGTAGTACATTGGTCCGGGATCAATTTCGTTTTTAAAACGGGCAAGAAGTTCCTTATAATAGTTAATCCTTACATCAGGATCTTTAACAAGTTTTATAAGATGAGAGAGACACGTATAATGAACAGATGTCCCATGAACAAGAAGATCCGAGTAATTGTTCAGGATACGCTCAAAATAAAGGACAGCGAAAGGATCTGCTCCTTTGTCAAGATAATCCTGAGCAACAACAAGAAGGTAATACGCATCAAAAGAGTCGCTGCTGTTCTGTTCTACATAGGTTGTCAGAAACAAATTTAACTTTTCAAAATTTCCCGTACTGTGAAGAATCTTGATTATTTCCTGAATAACAATGAAGTTACTTTCAGGAGTCCTGGATTGATCTTCAAGCATCCTGGATAATTGAATAAGTTCTTTTTTCTGCTTTTTTGTTCCTGCCAGATAGTAAGGTGCTGCGCCGATACTGCAGCCTGCCATGGTTATCAGGAAAACAAGAATCACTAAGTATGCTGTATATTTAAGTAACTTCATTCTGTAGATACTATCATAGCTTGGACCTCTAAGCAATAAGAGGTGACAAATCACCTGAATATCATTTTTTTAACAGACCCTGAAACTTGACCGCTCTTCCTGTGGAGAATTATACTGGATTTTGTAAGGAGGATGTTTATGAACAGTGTACGGAACTCCGGTCTTTCTGGTGTATGGACCCACGCTACTGATATTGTTGTTGAAAAAGGGGAAGGTATCTATCTCTATGATACCGAAGGAAAGAGATACATAGACTTTACAAGCGGTATCGGTGTCGTGAATACCGGGCACTGTCATCCGGAAGTTGTAGCCGCAATTCAGAAACAGGCAGCAGCACTTATTTTCGGGCAGCTGAATATTGTTACCCATAAGCCGGTACTTCAATTGGCCGAAAAGCTTAATACTCTAACACCGCCGGAGCTTGACACCTTCTTTTTCTCCAACAGCGGTGCCGAAGCAGTAGAAGCAGCAGTAAAACTAGCCAAGCATGCTACCGGAAAGACAAACATCATTGTTTTTAACGGCAGTTTTCATGGAAGAACACATCTGACCATGGCAATGACGACAAGCAAGCCTATCTATCGGAAGAAATATCAACCCTTGGTAGCCGGTATATTTACCTCGCCCTATCCCTATGCCTATTACTATGGATGGCCTGAGAAGGAAACTCTTGATTTTGCGGTGAAGGAGCTTGAGAAAGTTCTGGCATCCCAGACTTCACCTGAAGAAACTGCCGCAATTATTGTTGAGCCTGTACTTGGCGAGGGAGGATACGTTGTTCCCCCCAATGGATTTTTAAAAAAAATACGGGAAATTTGTGACAAAAATGGAATCCTTATGATAGCTGATGAGATTCAGTCCGGGTTCGGCCGTACCGGCAGGTTTTTTGCGTTTGAGCACGAACAGATTGTTCCGGATATCGTTACCATAGCAAAGGGAGTTGCGTCAGGAATGCCCCTGTCCGGAATTATATACAGGCACGCTCTCGGTGAAAAATGGATTACCGGTAGTCATGGAGGAACCTACGGGGGAAATCCTGTTGCCTGTGCGGCAGCTGTCGCAACCCTTAATGTCCTTGAAAATGAACAGCTTGTACATAATGCAGAAGTACGGGGAAAAGAGCTTCTTGAACGTCTCCAGGAATTTAAAAAACAGTATCATTTCATCGGAGATGTCAGAGGAAGGGGGCTTATGGCGGCAGTTGAGTTCAGTGAAAATCATGCTCCGGCCCCTGAAAGAGCAAAAGCGGTTATCAAAGCAGCGGCTGAAAGGAAATTATTGCTTCTTTCCTGCGGAACATACTCAAATATCATCCGGTGGATTCCCCCCCTCATTGTAACAAAGGAACAGCTTGCGGAGGGGCTTTCCCTTTTTGCCGAGGCTCTGGAGCAAACTAGATAAACGTTTCATCCATCCACAGGTCTCTTGTAATTTTATCTCCGCTTATGAGATGTTTCTTGAGAGAAAAGGTTTTTTTATCGGGATCTATACTGTAGTTTTCTCTCAGCTGGCTGACAAGTTCATCAAAAATTCTCGGAATGATACTCCTGTTGCCGATAAGTGTACTTGTAATCATAAACAGCCGTGTTGCCGGTTCGTAGAGCGGTTCACGGTGATTAAAAAGTTTCAGCGTTTCAAGCGCCTGGAGATAGTCTCCTGTATCAAGGAAGAGTTTTGCCAGCTTAAACAGAATACCTAGATACATTCTCTTCAAAGATTCCCGCTCATCCCGTATGAAATCGGAATAAAGATCACCTTCAAGAAAGTCCCCTTTGTAGAGAGAAACTGCTTCTTTATACATTTCAATAGCATTTCCCGTTTCCTGGTTATTACGTGATGTGTCACCGAGAGAAGCAAATTTATTAAAACTGTCTACATCTGTCCGGACAATATTCGGTAAAAATCCTATGGTGCTGACATCAGTTGAAAGGAAAATGTTCCCCTTGCCAAAAATATTTCTTAAACGGTAGATAATGGTATTAAGGTTATCACGGGCACTTTTATAGGAATATTTTGGCCAGAACGTTTCATATATGGTGTCTTTATGGATACCGTTTTTTCGGTAAATAATGAGAAGTTTAAGAAGATCCATAACCCGTTTCTGACTGAGCAGTTTCCCGGAGGGTATTTCTTTCCCTTTGATAAAAATTCTGAAGTTTCCGAAGGTATAGATATCCAGCTCATAGTGGTTCTTTCTGAGATCGCTTGTAATATTAATCGATTTCAGCCGGGGGAATTTCTCTTTCGCGGTACTTCCGGTAATAGTACAGATCTCTTCTAAAAGTCCCGGATCACAGATATCAAGATTTCTGTACTGATATTTATTCAGCATGTCATTAAAATTGTCAACAGATTCTGTCCGGTCTACTCCCTCCCGCAGATTGCAGAGTACTTCCATCGCTTTAAGGGAAACCGCTGAATAAGGATAGTTTTTTTCAGTAACATCTTCTTTTACGGCAGCTAAAAGCGACCGGGCGGTTTTATAATGTTTCAGTGCAATATTGACTTCAATTAATGCTGTAAAACTGTAGGGGTAGTCAGTCATAAGCAGAGATTCATTACCTTCTTCAAGAAGCCTGTTACTGTAGTACTCTGCCCGCCGCCAGTTTTTATTACGGTATGCAATAAGCATTTGAAGGAGGTAAACGCGGTAGTAATTGAGGTAGAGATTTTCCCCTATATCTGCGTCCCTTATTGCTTCAAAAAGTTTTTCTGCCTGATCGATGTTATTAAGATAGAGATTGTAGAGAATAAGATTTAATTCCAGGTAAGGTCTGAAAGCAAAATCTGGTGATGATATATTAAGCCCTTCCTGTACATGCTGAATTGCCTGATGGATATCTCCTGTATAAAAATCAGCATCTCCCATGTAGAATTTCAGGAGAGCAGCATAGGGATGGAAAAGATGCTTGTCTTCAAGCATGTTCCATGTTTGAGCCAGGAGGCGTTTTGTGGCGGAAAACTCACCACTCTGAAGATAATTACGGGCAAGGACAAGCCGCGAGCATAGAAATGCTTCTTTATTATTGAGTTTAAAAGACGTTTCTTCCGCCCGCATTGCATTTTCGAAGGATTTCTCAATATTCGCCCCTATCCAGTTTTTCCCTAACGGGAGCAGAGAAAGAAGTATTTCCCTTTTTTCAGGGGAAACTTCGTCTCCTTTTGCGTCAAGAAAACTTGTTGCTTTTAAAACAATTTCCTCAACATTCTCCTTACTCTCCTGGTAAAAAAAGAAATTGGCAAGAAGGGTTGTATAGATTCGTGCCTGACGGTCAATGTCCCCGACATCCTTGAAATGCTTTAAAAGCTGAAATAACTGTTGACGTGTTGTAAAGGGACGTTCAAGATTCAGGGCAAGGGCTGAATAATAGGTAAGAAGGGGATCTTCCTGTCTTATTTTCATGGGAAAACTTTTCAAAATGCTTCTTATCTTTTTATGCTGCGTTAAATTGAGTACCTTTTCAGCGTACGAGACAAAGATGGTTTTTGCCTGTTCTATCTCATTAAGCTGTATGAGAACGGGGATCAGATTCTGGACATCATCCGTTTCTTTAAAAAACGGAACTGTTTTTCTTAAGAGCGCAGTTCGTTTTTCTTCAGGAAGATCGTTAAAACAGGTTGTAAGGTAATCGGCAAAAAGAGGATGAAACCGGTATGTTTGCTGTGCTTCACCATCCTGCTCGATAAAATTAAAATCATGTATAAGCTTATCCAGGCATTGTGCCCCCTTTTTCCCTCCAATACTTGTTCCCAAGGCGGGTGTAACAGCCTTAAAAGGGCTTAGAGCAATAAGCATATCCCGTTCACAATCCGAATAGCTGTCCATAACTTCAGAACTGAAAAACTCAAAGAACTGTTCTCTATTCCCCTTATGTAAAAAAGTCTGCAGATACTGTTCCTGTTCCTCCGGATTCAGCATACAGCTTAACTTTTCAATGAGGAAAATATAACCGGTAATCCATCCCTGCAGCAGTGTATCAAGGCTGGCAATAAGACTGGCTTCAAGTTTCAGCTGAAAAACATCTGCAAAAAGACGGGAAAGTTCTTCAGTGGTGAACCGTATATCCTTTTCGTTAATTTCCAGAAGTTCCTGCCTGCTTCTTAACCGGGAAAGCGGAATTCCTGTTGAAGAACGTGAAAGAATAAATACCTTTACTGCAGACGGCAGATATTTTAAAAGTCTATCGACAATATCCTCGCTTTCGGAAGCTCCATGAAGGACATGAAAGTCATCGAGAATAAGTATAAAATCTGTTTTAATTTGCTCAAAAAGTGAAATACATCTTGTAAAGGGATCCTGTTCAGGAGAGGAAAGGTGTTCCCTATGTAAGTATTTCTCCAATCCCTCTGTAATGACTGCTAGTAAACTGTTTGGGTTCCGGTCATTTTCTTCAAGATTGATCCACAAAAAATTACGCTGGCCCGCACTGATATAATCGGAAAGGAGAATGGATTTCCCCTGACCTGCTTTTGCGTGAATAAAGGTAAGCCTCCTGCCTGTCTGCTGGGTAAGAAAGGTTAGGAGCCTTTCCCGCCGGAGAATATTGTGAAGATAGGGTTTTCTGAACCGTCTCTCCTGGAGCCATGCTGAATCCATAGTTCACCTCAAAAATCTATTTCCGTGAATGATACGCCTAATAACTCCAGCAGGTCAAGTTTAATAGAAAAAACTGTATAAATCACTTCTTTATTATGTCACTATCACTCACTTATCAGATAGGTGTAAGAGCCTTGTGGCATACTGCACGTAGATTTAAGAACAAGGAGATTTTGTATGCAGAGCGGTATCCGGAGCAGAGAGATGTTCCATCGTGCCAGTAACGTTATACCCTGTGGAGTTAATTCCAACTTCAGATATTGGGGAGAAGATAAAACATTGATGCTTAAGAAAGGTAAAGGCGGATATATATGGGATCAGGATGATAACCGCTATATTGATTACCGTCTTGGCTTCGGCCCGGTAATTCTTGGACATTCATGGCCGTCAGTAACGAAAAGGATTACAGAGGCCCTTGAAATTGGTAATACTTTTGCCATGACAAGTGAATATGAAGTATCTGTTGCTGAAAAGATCCACGAACTGACCGGTGTGGATATGGTACGGCTGGCAAATACAGGTACTGAAGCAACAATGCACGCGATCCGGATCGCGAGGGCATTCACGGGAAGGAACAAGATTATAAAGTTCGAAGGTCATTACCACGGGTTTCATGATTATACCCTCTGGAACTGCTATCCCCCCGTTCCAGGAGCAGGATACCGCCGTTCTCCTGTTCTTGTAGCCCATGGTTCGGGAATTCCCATGAAATTGAGCGAGCTTGTTATTTCAGTCCCCTTTAATGATAGAGAGCTTCTGGAAAACCGTGTAAGAGAGAACTGGGGAGATGTTGCCTGCATCATTATGGAACCGCTTATGGGCAATACCGCTTCAATTATGCCTGAAGAGGGATTCCTTGATTTTGTCCGGAGCCTCTGTGATGAATATGGTATTAAACTTATTATGGATGAGGTAAAAACAGGTTTCCGTGTTGCAAAAGGCGGCGCCCAGGAGTATTTTAATATAAAAGCGGATCTTGTTACCTATGCGAAGGCACTGGGGAATGGGTTTCCCATTGCTGCCATAGGCGGAAAACGGGAAATTATGTCTGAAATTGCCCCCGGCAAAATTCCTCTCGGCGGAACATACACGGGAAATGCTGTTTCGGTAGCAGCAGCTGACGCAACCCTTGACGAGATAAAAGCGGGAGCTCTTGATACCATTAACGCTCATGGTGAAAAACTTATGAGTGGTATAACTGAAATCCTTAACCGGTGCAGTGTTCCTGCTCTTGTTCAGGGGCCTCCCTCCATGTTCGGTATTATTCTTACCGATGCGGACAAGGTTACTGAATACCGGGATTGGGCTGCTTCTGATCATGATACCTATGAAAAAATTATTCTGTCCCTTTTTGAAAAAGGTGTTATGCCGGATAAAGATTCACGGGAACCGTGGTTTATTTCGGCCAGCCATACTGATAAAGATGCAGACTACGTATTAAATGCGTTTGATGATGCGGTAAAAGAGATTATCAAATGAAAATCCGTCGTACAGCGGGTTGTGAAACGGGTAAAAGAACCTTCACAATTATGGTTCCGGCACCTTCCGGAGGTGAGATCTAAAGGAAAAAGCGTAAAATTTGGATTTTCACAGTATTACACAATAACAAGGAGTTAATGTATGAAGAAGGTTCTCATTGTCGGCGCGGGTGCGCAGGCAAATGTACTATGTGGAGTTCTTTCGGGGGCTGAAGAAGTATCAACTATTGTCCTGACTGATATTGATATCAAAAGGGCCGAAGGCATAGCAGAAACAAACGGGAGTCCCAAGATACAAACGGAAGTTCTCGATGCCTCGGATATAGATGCAATGACCAGGCGTATTCAGGATGACAGCTTTGATCTTGTTATCAATGCAACCATTCCGAAGTTTGTCAGACAGGTACTGCAGGCTGCCTACAATGGTAGAACAAACTATCTTGATATGGCATCCAATGAGATTTATCCCAAGCCGGATACCCCCATTGAACAGCTTGATTACGCGGAGCAATGGGAAAAAGCAGGTCTTCTCTGTCTGACCGGTGCCGGAGGAGATCCCGGGTTAAGTAACATCATGGCAAAAGATGCAGTTGATGATCTTGATACCGTAGAATCCATCAGTATAAAAGATTTCGGTGAAGCTGACTGCGATGAACCGGTTGCTCTCTGGTCAATGCGGACCTATCTTGAAGATATGTATCTTCCGTCAACACAGACGATTGACGGTAAGCCTGTAAAATGTCCCATGTTTACCGGAGAAGAGGAGTATGATCTTCCTGAACCTTTTAGTAAAAAGGGTAAGTTCTACTATCACGATCATGAAGAAGGGGTAACCATTCCTCTTTTCTGCGGGAAACCTGTAAAAAATTGTGATTTTAAAATTGGTGAGCCCGGTATTGATATGTGGCGGTTTATGATACAGGGGCTGAATATGATGAGTCCGGAGCCTCTTGAATTTCCCGGGGGCAGGGTAAGTCCCATGGAAATGATGTTCAGGCTTATCCCTGAAACAGCATCACCCCGGAAGCAGATCGAACTGTATGATTCCGGAAGACTGGAAAGCAGGCTGATCCTTGTCTGTGATACGGAAGGGACAAAAAACGGAAAAAAAATATTGATTCATCAGTATACAAAAAGTCCTTCAGGGAAGGAAGCGTGTGCCTGGATAAAGGGGACGAGTGATGTTTCCTGGATGACCAGTATTCCTGCATCTGTTTTTGCCCTTATGATACTGCGGGGGCAGGTTAAACATACGGGGGTTGTTCCGCCGGAAGTTTTTACCAAGGAAGAGCGTGAAGTATTCTACGAAGGTATTGGTGAATGGGGAATTTCCGTAATAAAGACACGTAAAGAATTAAACGGGAGGAAATGAGAATGAAAAAAATAATGGTCCTGGGCGTGGGGGCTCAGGGAAGTACTATAGCGAAAAGACTTAATGATGAGCCGGGTGTAGAAGAAATTATATGCGCGGATTACGATAAGAAAGCAGCAGAAGAGATGGGAAATACCCTGTCCAAAGCGAAGGGTGTTGTTGTTAATGCCCGGAATGTTGATGATATTATACAGGCTGCAAAGGGTTGCGAACTTATCGTAAACGGACTGGCTCCAGATTTTAATATGAATGTCATGGATGCTGCCCTTTCCGTTGGCGCTTGTTATCAGGATATGGCCTCTGGTCCGGTTAGTGATATGGGATTTGTGGATGCGGTAAAACGTGTTCTTGGCAGAAGCGGAGAATTTGAAAAAGCAGGGCTGACTGCTCTCGTCAATACCGGCTCTGCTCCGGGTTTTGCAAACGTCCTTACCCGTGAAGCGGTGGATATGCTTGATTCCTGCGCCAGTATAGAAATATCCGTGTATGATGGTATATGGAGTAAAAAGTTTATTCCTTTCTGGTGGTCGCCCCAAACTGCTTTCGGCGATATGGCGGCGCAGCCCATTACGTATAAAAACGGAGAGTTTGTACGTTCAAAGCCCTTCAACAATCCCGGGATGGAGGATTTTTTAGGTCTGGGAAAGCGGAAGATGGTGGATCATGAACACGAGGAGCCGGTAACCATGGGCCTGCTGGCCGATAAGGTTCTAAAAGGAGTTTCCTACGTAAACTTCCGCTACGGCGGTCCGGGACTGGATCTTGCGGAGTACTTTTACAAGATGGGTCTCTTAAGTGAAGAACCGGTTGATGTGAAGGGAACAAAGATTGTTCCCATGGATCTTATATCAAAACTGACACCCCCTGCTCCCAAGTATCCGGCCGAGATTCAGGAGGTGCTTGATGAGGGGATGATTACGGAAGAAGGTGCTTTTCTTGTAAGGGTCACCGGTAAAAAGGACGGGCATGATCTGACCATCGACAGTTATGTCAATGCTCCCGGATTGACTGAATCCTTTGAAAAAGCAAAGATTACCCATGAATCATACATGACGGGACAGTCAGCATTTCTTTTTACCAAAATGTTTGTAAACAACAAGATTTCAACGAAAGGTGTTTTCCCTCCTGAAGTTCTGGCTGCTGAAGAAAGGGCTTTCTTTTTGAAAGAAGCTGCAAAGCTGGACATAACGGTGGATCAGTATCTTTATAGAACGCTGTATTGATAGATTTCCCTGTAACGATGTAGAGACATACCCAGGTGTCTCTACATCATCGTAACTAAAAAAGTAATCATACGTGTATAAGGAACCGCAGGGGCGATAAGTGCACTATGTATCCTGGAGTTGAATGGCTTATGCCGAAGATCAAATTTTAATGTCAATCAGGTTCATAGAGAAATATGCAATAAATAATCCAAAGGATTTTTTATTGCTTTTTGAATTACACTTTCATGTATATGGTGCCTGTAAGTTTTTCCGTCATTTTTATCGACATAAAGATTCTTTGCCGGAAACACCCAATACCACGACCACTCTCTTCCAGCATCAGGTAACTTAACACGATTATTTTTCATTACTTTATCTTTTTCATAGATATCTTTTACGGTTTCCCCTGAATCTGTAAATCCTGTTTGATTTTTTCAGGGAGCTCACTATACTTGGTCTTTTCCAGATATCATAATGGTAGTCTGTCGGAGCAGCATTGATCTCTCTAATGTTTTACAAAATGTAAACAGTATATTTGACATTTTGTAAAAGATTTAATAGGGTATTACAAGAGGCTCTTATGATTACAATCAGCGTACGTGAATTAAAATCTCACTGGTCCGATATTGAAGACAAACTGGAGCATGGAGAAACATTTCAGGTTTTAAACAGAGGCAGGCCTACTGCAAAAATAC
>WGCU01000044.1 GCA_015493635.1 Spirochaetaceae bacterium
GTGGAGGGATAAAGAAGTTAATATATGATAAACACCCGTTTCTTTATAAAGTGAATATAGCTTTGTTAAATAGAGTCAATAAAATAATTGTCTTAAGCGATTCCCTGAAAAGTATTTATCACGATATCAACAATCATGAAAATATTATTAGTATACCAAATTTTGCTGAAAATTCGCTATTTTTATCACTAAGTAAAATAAGAAGGAAATATTCTCAGCCTATTTTAAGAATACTATATCTTAGTAATTTAATTGAAGAAAAGGGATATAATGAATTATTGGAAAGTGTTAAGGAATTAAATAAAGAAAATTTAAGTATTAAAATACAGCTGGATTTTGCAGGGGCTTTTGATTGCAATATACAAAAAGAGATTTTCTTAAATGATATTAAATCAAGGGGAAATATTACCTACCATGGTGTAGTTGAGGGTAAAATTAAATCTAAATTACTAGAGGGAGCTCATGTGTTTTGCCTTCCAACTTATTACAGATATGAAGGACAGCCTATTTCGATTTTAGAGGCTTATGCATCTGGTTGTATTGTAATTACAACTAATCAGGGGGGTATAGGTGATATATTTGAAGATAAAATAAATGGTTTCTTGGTAAAGCCGCATTCTATTAATGATATAATACGATCAGTTAAAAGAATTATAAAACTTGGTAAAGAAGAAAGGTATAGAATTGGATCGCAAAATATGCAAACGTGCAGAGAGAAATATTCAGAAGCAGAGTATTTAAAGAGAATATATGAAACATTCCAGGAATAAAGAAATTCTTGTTATCCAGTATTCGTATTTCCCGGATCATTCTGCAGTAGCAAAATTGTTGGGGGAGCTGCTTCCTTATGTGAAAAGAGCAACAAAACACAATATAACTGTTTATTGCAGCAATTCTTTGCATACAAAACAAGGAGAAATTAAAGAAAAGAATAAAGAGAATAAGGACGGGATATGTATAAAAAGATTTAAAACTGTTGGCAAAAGAGGTCCAGGGATATTGAGTCGTGTACTTGGATATTTGTTTTTCTATCTAAAAATATTTATTTCTCTTTTATTTTCAACAAAATGGGATTTAATTGTTGTTATGACAACCCCTCCGTTGATTGGTAACGTTGTTGCTGCTGCTAAATATTTAGCTGGAAAGACAAAGATTGTAAATTATATAGAAGATTTATACCCTGAAATCTTGTATGATATGGGATATATTAATCAATCATTTCTGGTTCGAAAATTACAAAAACTAAATAGAATGAAATTTGCAAGAGCGGATGCAATTATAACATTAGGTAGATATATGACACTTCGAATCGGCCGGTATAAAGACGTTTTTAAGAAAAAAATATATGAAATACCAAATTGGTCGGCTAATAGAAGCTTGGTGCTAAAGCGGTATGATAAAAAAAAATTCTTGATTATGTATTCTGGTAATATGGGATTGGCCCACGAATTTACTCTTTTGCCGGATTTGGTTAAAATGTTGACTCTGGACGAAACAATATATTTTACATTTGTAGGAGGAGGAGCTAAAGAGTCGTATGTAAAAAGTGTCTTTAATGGCATAAATCCCGATAAATTCAGGTTTTATCCTTATCTTCCTTTGGAAGAGCATTATGCAAGATTAAATGAAGCGGATATGTTTATTGTCTCACAAAAAAATAGTACAGTTGGAGACATCCTTCCTTCGAAGTTGTATAGTTATTTAGCGGCAGGGAGGCCGTTACTTTTTCTTGGACCAAGAAAATCAGAAATAGGCGAGCTTATTATTAAAGAAGAAATTGGAGCTGTTTTTGAATCTATTGAAGATCTGGATAGTGTATATAGGTATATACATTTTCTGCAAGGACTTGATAAAGACTATACGAAATTACAAAAAAGGATTAGAGCCCTATATGATGAAAACTTTACTTTTGAAGCTTCAGCAAAAAAATTTGTTGGTGTAATTAATAGGGTGTTGGATTAGTGTTTGATTTAAAAACAAAAAAAATAAAAGGTTTTCTCATTGTAATAGATGGTCTCATTGTGTTAATTAGTTTATTTGTGGCTATCTATTTGCGGTCAAGGTTTGAGTATTTTTATTTTTACGGTAAACGGCTATATTACATAATTCCATACGTTATTATCTTGCGATTGTTTCTAAATAATTATTTTGAAAGTTATTCGTTAAGTTATGAAAATCTAAAAATTAAAGATATAGCAAAAATATTTGAGATAAATATTTTGTCTACACTGATCTTCGCTCTTTTTAGATTTTTCGCACCGGTTGAGTTTATCAAGATGCCGCTTTCGATAATTTTTTCTGAATATGTTTTTACGTCAACGTTTATGATGCTGGTGCGTCTAATAATAGTCAGGTCGAGAGAAAAAGATCTGAGATATGATTCTTTAAACCGGGAAGCATTGTTGTTGACTTCAGACAGAATGATGATTGATAATGAGATTTTGAAGTTGATTAAAGCAAAATATTTTATTGATATTTCTGGAATCCTGACAGAGGATACGTCAGATTGGGGTACAGATTATCATGGCGTACGTATTTTAGGTGGTATAAAAGATATATATAGATATGTAATTTATGATAATTATAGATATGTAATTTTAACAAAAGGTTTTAATAAAGATAAAGTAGTATCTATTTTGAAAGCTTGCTCTTTGCTTGGGGTTCATGTCTATGTATACAAGGATGGTGCACTACGCGGTATATTGCCGGAAGATGTTATCGGTGGTATTGATAGGGAATTAAATATATCTTCAGAGATTGAGAAGAAATTGAATAATTTTAAAATATGCATAAAAGCCGGAGGAATTATTGGTTATAAGATAAGTTCACAACTTGGGAAAGTTGTAAGACAAGACACAAATAGTAATATTTGTATTGATTTAACATTACTCGATATTTCAATTTTTCCTGATGCAAAAGAGAAAATTGCAGCATATTTGGATTCTTGTTGTAAGTCTATAGAAAAAGGTTTAAAGTACTATGTTTATATACCAATTTTTATTGAAGATTTCAGTAATGATTTGAAGCGTTATACTAATACAGTAAGAGTATTATCAATACCCATATCCCCGGTTTCATCAGATTGGGACCGGATTGATAGTTGTGTTTATGATACTTTGGAAAATATTGTTTCAGTTATAATTAAAAGTATTTTTGTAGTTGGAAATGAAAGCTTATTATGCATTTCAAATAATACAATTATGCCTGAAGAATTGGCATCAATTAATAAGATGATTGGAAGCCTGGCTGTTGATTATGTGGATTCTGGAAGTGAAATACAGACAATGGTAGAAAAGAGAAATATACTTCCTACAGAAGCTTATAATATATATAAATACTGTAAATAAGTAAATTTTAAGAGGTGCTTATGGAAATTGCAATTGTTGGCGGTTCTGGTTTCATCGGTTCCAGATTGTCAAGAAGATTGGATAAAGAAGGATATGTCATAAAAATAATCGATAAAAATCCATCCCCTTTCTTTAATGAAAAATGTGAAATTCTGGATATAAGAGATTTTGCATTATTAAAAGAGAGTCTTAAAAATACAGATGTTGTAATAAATCTTGCTGCAGAGCATCGGGATGATGTGACTCCTAAAAGCTTATACGATGAGGTTAATGTTGGTGGAGCCAGGAATGTGTGTAAGGCTTGTGACGCATTAGGAATCAATAAAATAATATTTACCAGTTCAGTAGCTGTTTATGGATTTGCGCCTGTTGGTACTGATGAAACTGGAGATATACATTATTTTAATGATTACGGCAGAACAAAATGGGAAGCAGAAAACGTGTACCGTGAATGGGTAGCAAAAGATCCCATTAATAGATCTTTAACAATAATAAGACCTACGGTGGTATTTGGTGAACGAAACAGAGGCAACGTATATAATCTATTAAAACAGATTTCATCTGGAATGTTTCCCATGATCGGTAATGGGAAAAATATAAAATCAATGGCGTATGTAGAAAATGTAGCCGCCTTTATTCAGTTTTCCATAAGTAATAACCATGGGGAGCATGTGTTTAATTATATAGATAAACCCGATTTTGACATGAATACTCTTGTAAAGACAGTAAAAAGAGTATTGGGTAAAAAAGAGACTACAGGTATTCATTGGCCTTATCCTTTAGGATATCTGGGGGGATTGGTTTTTGATATAATTTCTTTTATTACTGGTAAAAAACTGCCAGTGAGTAGGATAAGAATTAAGAAATTCTGTTCTAATACTTCGTTCGAATCTAAGAATATAAAACGTACTAATTTTGTTCCTCCGGTAGGTATTGCAGAAGGAATAGAAAGAACTATAAAATTTGAGTTTTTAGATAGTCTTGGAGATAAAGAAACTATCTTATTTTATTCTGAATAATTCTCTTTATATAAAAGGAAGACCACAATGAAAACAGCTTTAATTTCCGGTATATCCGGACAGGACGGTTCCTACCTTGCGGAACTGTTGTTAAACAAAGGATACGATGTTCACGGAATTAAACGCAGAGCATCTTCATTCAACACAGCACGTATAGATCATCTCTACCATGATCCTCATGAAAAGGATGTACGTTTCCATCTTCACTATGGAGATTTGACTGATACCTCTAATTTAGTACGTATTATCCAGGAAGTACAGCCTGATGAGATTTATAATCTTGGTGCCCAGAGCCACGTGCAGGTAAGCTTCGAGGTTCCTGAATATACGGCTGATACCGATGGTCTGGGAACTTTAAGGCTCCTTGAAGCAATTAGAATCCTCGGAATGGAAAAGAAGGTACGCTTCTACCAGGCATCCACCAGTGAATTGTACGGAAAGGTGCAGGAAATCCCCCAGACAGAGCAAACTCCCTTCTATCCTCGAAGTCCCTATGCAGCGGCTAAACTTTATTCATACTGGATTGTGGTAAACTATCGTGAATCGTATGAAATGCATGCCAGTAACGGTATTCTTTTTAATCATGAGAGCCCCCGCCGTGGAGAAACCTTTGTTACCCGTAAAATAACCCGTGCTGCGGCAAGAATTAAGAAAGGGCTGCAGAAAAAGCTCTATCTTGGGAACTTGAATGCCGAGCGGGACTGGGGATTTGCAGGGGATTATGTAAAAATGATGTGGCTCATGCTTCAGCAGGAACATCCTGATGATTACGTCATAGCTACCGGTAAGAAAAGAACAGTGAGAGATTTTGTAAACTATTCTTTTAATGAACTTGGAATTAATCTGGAATGGCAGGGAGAAGGTATTGATGAAAAGGGAATTGATACAGCTACCGGTAAAGTTATTGTAGAGGTTGATTCAATGTATTTCCGTCCTGCGGAAGTTGAGCTTTTAATAGGTGATCCGTCAAAGGCAAAAGAAAAACTGGGATGGGAACCGGAAGTTCCTTTAAAGGAACTTGTATCCATGATGGTAAAACATGATCTTATGGAAGCGGAGAAAGAACTGCACCTGAAAAACGGCGGGTATGAAATAAAGAATTACTACGAGTAGAGGAATTAACCGCAGATAAATTTGAATATCCTTTTAGAAGATAGTATTATTATAGTGAATAGTGTATGGAGGAAAAGAATGCCAAAATTAAAAGAAATTGATGTTAATTATGAACAAATCAAAGAACTTGTATATCAGCTCGCATTTGAAAAGAAACTGGCTCTCATTAATGAATTAGTAATGGATAGAAGTTATAAAGAAAAATTTTATAGATATACAGAATCTTTATTAACAAAATATAATATTCCTGGAATGAATGAATCTCAATTAGACGGATTCCTACATTCCTGATTTTTTCATTAAGAAGGTTCTATGATATAGGGGTTGGTTAAACTTTTGGTAAGAGTAGTTATTGACACAAACGTGTATATCTCAGCCATATTTTGGGGTGGGAAACCTCGTATGATTATTGACCTTGCGAGAGATAATAAGATACAGGTTATTATTTCTGAAGATATTGAGCAAGAGATTTTGGATAAATTAACAACTAAATTTGGTCTTGATTCAACGGATGCAGGAAATGTAATGACGGATTTTTCGACATTTACAAAACCAATTAAAATCAGTAATCGAATTCATGTAGTTAAAGATGACCCTGATGATGATAAGTTTATAGAATGTGCTCTTGAGTGTGGGGCTAAGTTTATAATTTCAGGAGATAAACATTTATTGCGACTAAAAAACTATGAAGGAATCGATATTATTAATGTATCAACATTTTTAAAGAGTTATCCGCACCGGAATTAACCGCGGATAACAAAAAGATAAGGTGATTTATATGAATAAGAATGCAAAAATATACATAGCCGGTCATCGTGGCATGGTCGGATCTGCAATAGTAAAACTTTTAACAGAAGAAGGGTATGAAAATATTGTTACAAAAACCCACAGAGAGCTTGATCTAACTCGTCAGGCAGCGGTTGAGAAGTTTTTTGAGCAGGAAAAGCCGGAATATGTATTTCTTGCTGCTGCAAAAGTCGGCGGGATAATGGCCAACTCTACTTCCAAAGCTCAGTTTTTCTACGATAACGCGATGATTGCTCTTAACATAATCCATGCATCATATAAAGCGGGAGTAAAGAAACTCATGAACCTCGGCTCCTCGTGCATCTTTCCTAAGCTTGCTCCCCAGCCGTTAAAGGAAGAGTTTCTTTTAACAGGACCTCTGGAAGAGACAAACGATGCCTATGCTGTTGCAAAAATATCCGCCATTAAGATGTGTCGCTTTTATAACGAACAGTATGGCACAAACTATTTATCCGTTATGCCTACTAATCTTTACGGAATGAATGACAACTTTGATCTTGTTTCTTCCCACGTCTTCCCGGCCATGATTCGGAAGATCCATGAAGCAAAAGAGAACGGTGGACCGGTTGCCCTCTGGGGGGACGGAAGTCCGTTACGGGAGTTTCTTTATGCCGATGATCTTGCAGATGCCGTACTGTTCCTTATGGAGAATAAAGACTGGCAGGATCTGGGGGATTTTGTGAATGTCGGTACGGGAAAGGATATCAGTATAAAGGATCTTGCGCATCTAATGGCCCGGATTATCGGCTATACGGGGGATTTTACCTGGGATACAACGAAACCCAATGGAACCCCCCGTAAACTCCTCGATGTAAGTAAGCTGAATAACCTCGGCTGGAGTGCAAAAACTTCTTTAAAGGAAGGAATCAGGAAAACTTACAAGTGGTATAAGAAATACTTGTAAACACATAGTTAACTGTGTATTATTAGGATATGTGAATATGAGAAAAACAGAGGTTGTAGAACTTTTATCAGAATATTACCGAGAGCATTCCAAAGAATACGGTATTAAAAAATTAGGTATATTTGGATCGGTAGCAAAAGAATGTGATGATGAAAATAGTGATATTGATATTGTTGTAGATCTTGAAGTTCCAAGCTTTTTTAATATGGTGGACATAAAGCAGGATCTAGAAGATATTCTCAGTAAACCTGTTGATCTTGTTCGTTTAAGAGATAGAATGAATTTGTTTCTAAAGCAAAAAATTGAAGACGAGGCAGTATATGTACGATAATTTGCTGGTTGAAGAGATCCTGTCTCAGATCTTGACTGCAATAAGTAGAATTGAATATCGCTTTAAACCGGTGAAAAATGCTGATTATTTCCTCGATAGTGAACAGGGACTGGAAAAACTAGATTCAATCTGTATGGCTCTTATCACTATTGGTGAAAGCTTAAAGAATCTGGATAAAATTACGGGGAAAGAGCTTTTATCAAAATACTCCGCTATTAATTGGAAAAGAATCATGGGTATGCGGGATATTATAAGCCATCATTATTTTGATTTGGATGCGGAAATAGTTTTTGATGTGTGTCAGAATAAGCTAATTCCTTTAAAAAGTATTATTGAAAAGATGTTAAATGATATTTCTTTTCAGTGAGACCAATTAAGCTTATGCAGTACCTTGTTTCCCTCCCCTCCAATTCAGTAAACTCTTTTCATAAACTCACAGGGAAGCCTGGAAAAGATTGGTTCTGCACTTCGGATCCTGAAGGGAGAAAAGTGGGTTCCGGCGGAGGAACAGCCTGGCTGTTAAAAGAAGCCTGGGAGAACTCTGCTTCCGGTGAGGATTTCAGCAGTTGGTTATCTGGCGATAAAAGAATTCTTATCCACGGCGGGGGACAGAGCAGAAGGCTTCCTTCTTATGCGCCTTCCGGAAAACTTTTAATTCCTGTTCCTGTATACCGGTGGGCACGGGGTCAGCGTCTTGATCAGACCCTGCTGGATTTGCAGCTCCCGCTGCTTCAAAGTATTATGAATAAAACCCCTGCCGGTAATAATACCTTACTGGCGAGCGGAGATGCGCTTAATATTTCCCCCTCCCCCCTCCCTGATCTTCCTGAATCCGATGTAATAAGTTTTGGGCTTTCCGTGGATGCCTCCCTTGCTTCAAGACACGGTGTTTTTATCTGCTCCAGAGATAATCCGGAAGCTCTCGACCGTATGCTGCAGAAACCTTCCGTTTCTGTTCTTAAGAACCTTGCTGTAGATTACTTCTTTTATATTGATCTCGGAATTTTGCTTTTAAGCGATAAAGCAGTAAGCGTTCTTATGGAGAAATCAGGCTGGGGAACGGAAAGTTTTCCGCTGAATTACGACTTCTATGGAACATTTGCGCCTGCCCTTGGTAAAAACCCTGAAAATATTGACCCCGATATCAACGCCTTGTCTGTTTCCATTGTTAATCTCACAGACGGTGAGTTTTACCATTTTGGAACCGGAAGGGAGCTTATATCATCATCCCTGTCTCTTCAGAATAAGGTAAATGATCAAAGTGAGATCTGGACAAGAGGTGTAAAACCCCATCCTGCCATGTTCGTTCAGAATGCGGAACTGGAAATTAAACTGGAAGAATCCCAGGGGAATTTGTGGATTGAAAACTCCTTCATTGGAGCAGCCTGGAAAGTAGAGGGAAATCAGATTGTTACAGGGGTCCCTGGGAATAACTGGGAAATTAGTCTGCCCTCAGGTGTTTGTCTGGATATGGTTCCGGTAAAAGGGGGTTCAAAGTATGCGCTAAGGCTGTACGGGTTTGACGATTCCTTCAGAGGTTCATTAGGCAATCCTGAAACAACGTATCTGGGGATGGGTTTTTCTAAATGGATGGAAGAAAGAGGGCTTGATTATAAAAGCAGTATGCTTGATTCTGAAGGTGATATCCAGGATGCGAAACTTTTCCCTTTTGTAAATCCGGATGAAGTTCCAGTTCTTGTCGAATGGATAATTCAAGGTATTGGTGATAAAGGAAAGACTCTATGGCAGAAAAGTGAACGTTTGTCTGCAAATGAGATTGCTGCAAAAGCCAACCTTGCCAAGCTTGAGGAGCAGAGAAGAACCTTTAGATGCGGCAATTGGAAGGCTCTGAGAAAGAACTATAAAAAGAGTGTATTTTTCCAGATAGATCTGGATCATGCGGCAGAAGAATGTGCCGAATGCGGAATCTCAGCAATTTCTATTTTACCTGAGAAGGGAAAAGATTCTCTATCCATTATACACGAGAACATGTTTCTTTCACGGTTGTCATGTTACGAAAAGAATACCGGGAATGCAAAAAGATACAAAGATATAGCCTTCAGGACTCTTCAGCAAAGTATTTTAAATCCTGTAAAGATAAAAAAAGTTGTTCCCGTAAAAAATATCTATGAGGACCAGATTGTATGGTCAAGAAGTCCGGTCCGCATAGATCTTGCAGGAGGTTGGAGCGATACTCCCCCCTACAGTATTCTCGAAGGGGGCAAGGTTGTAAACGTAGCTGTAGAGCTTAACGGGCAGCCGCCTCTTCAGGCGTTCATTCGTCCCAGAAAAGATAGTCGGATTGTTCTCAGGTCGATAGATCTAGGGCAGAGGGAGATTGTTACTACTTTTGCGGAACTGTCTTCTTTTACAAAAGTGGGTTCCGCCTTTGCTATTCCAAAAGCGGCATTATGCCTTTCAGGATTTCACCCTGATTTCAGTGGTATTAAACATAAGGATCTTAAATCCATGCTGGAAGATTTTGGGGGTGGGTTGGAGATCTCCTTTCTTGCTGCAATCCCAAAAGGATCAGGGATGGGAACCAGTTCCATTCTTGCCGCTACAATACTGGGTGGTTTATCCGACTTCTACAGCCTTGGTTGGGACTCCTTTGATCTAGGAAACCGCACTCTTGGTCTGGAGCAGCTCCTTACAACCGGTGGTGGCTGGCAGGATCAATATGGTGGAATTGTTTCAGGTATTAAGCTACTGGAAACGGAACGGGGTTGGGAACAAATACCAAGGATAAGATGGCTTCCTGATAATCTCTTTACCAAACTGGAATATCTTTCTTCCATGCTTCTCTACTATACTGGAATTACCAGAGTGGCCAGGAACCTCCTTACGGAGATAGTTGAAGGGATGTTCCTGAACGAAAATGAAAGGCTTTCTATTTTACAAGAGATAAAGCAGCACGCTCTGGATATGCGGGATACTATACAGCAGGGAGATTTTACGGAGTTTGGTAAAAAGATACTGCACACCTGGAATCAGAAGAAGCGGATTGATTCGGATACTACAAATAATATGGTAGAATCCATAATTGCGAAGATTGATGATCTTGCTCTGGGGTACAAGCTTCCCGGAGCGGGAGGGGGGGGGGTATCTTTATATAGTGGCAAAGGATCCGGAAGCGGCCCGCCGTATTCGAAGGCGGCTAGAAGAAGATCCTCCTAATTCACGTGCCAGATTTGTTGATATGAGCATCTCAAAAACGGGGCTTCAGATATCAAGGAGCTGATCATGAAAGGCATAATCCTTGCCGAAGGTTCCAGCACAAGGCTCTATCCCAAGCCGAAAACTTACAAAACAATTTTGAGGTGTGGAAAGAAGAGTTTGGGTCAATAAAAGAAATAGAGAATGGAAAAACAAACCCTTGACTGCTGATGAATTGGGTATCAGAATATTTACGGGGGCAGATAAATCTATATTTGACAAATTTATAAAAAACGGTGTGCATTTAGTTGCATAATATGTTACTAAGTGTGGACTGATATGCAGAACATAAGATTTTCTGAGAAACCATTAGCGGATCATCATGATATTCGCCGAATATTAAATAGCAACTGTCTTTTGAAATCTCTGGTATTTATTGGTGATACATGCCTTCGTGTTTGTTATGGATCTATATTGAATGTATGGACAAGAGGATGGTCTCCTTATCTGAAAATTCGTAACCGTCAATTTAACCACACCCTGACAAAAAAAGAAGCAAAAATGTCAATTCCCAATACTCCAGGGCAAAAGGCTCTCCCACTCTTCTGAAGTTTTTATCAGCGGAGCTCTTTCAAACACCTTTAAAAGATAATCATCCGGATTAA
>WGCU01000045.1 GCA_015493635.1 Spirochaetaceae bacterium
CACCCGGGTGAATATCCCGGGCTTTTTTCTGCATCAATTTTCCCGCTTTTTATCAGGCACAGAAATAGTGCGGGATTCTTTCCTGTTTTACTCTTTTTCCTAACAAAAACTCTCCGGGAATTACTCCAAAAATAATGCGGGAATCAACAACACGGGCCTCTTTACTGGTTAAAAAACAGCATCCAGGAGAAAATTGACGCATATTGGGGATCAATAAAAGATTGGGAAGCGATGGATGATTCCTGGGGGCATCTTGCAAATGTTCATGATGACAACATCTATTATATTGATCATGGGTTTAATGATATAAAACCTCTTGAACAGATTGGAATAAAAGATGTTAAACAAGCTGCATTGTTTAGAGGCGGACGATGCTTATCGGATTATATGAAAAAGGGAGATTTATATACCCCCCTTGAGTGGGAATGTTCCAGAGGCCACCGGTTTAATGCAACGCCTTACCTTGTCTTGTACGGGGGACATTGGTGCCCTGAGTGTGATATAGACGCTATGCACTATACTTCGATAGCTGAAAAAAATAAATTCCTTGCCCAGGTCATGTAATCCTGGTATTACGTGAATCCCGATTTAATCTGTGCGAAAAAGGTATCTGCTTCCTCTTCTTCGACCACTGTTTCCGGTTCATGAAACTGGATGAGTTCATCCGGGATTTCGCTGAGAAACGGAGAAGGACCAGTATCAATAATTTCATGTCCGATTTTACGAGTCTTACAGCTTGTAACAAAGAGTTTTTGCTTGGCCCTTGTTATAGCGACGTAAAAAAGTCTCCGTTCCTCTTCAATATTATCAGGATTTTCTTCCAAAGACCGTGCATGAGGAATGATACCGTTTTCTACACCTCCCAGGAAAACAATTTTAAACTCAAGTCCCTTTGACGCGTGAATAGTCATTAAATTAATTTTTCCTTTTTCGTCATCACTGTTATCATCGCGTGTTATCAGTGTTATTCTATTTAAGAAATTGGCAAGCTGTTTATCAGGGGTATCAGGATTTTTTTCCCACCGTTCAAAAATATCCAAAAATATTCCAATGTTTTTGTATTTCCATTTTGCAACTTTGTCATTTTTCTGATGTTCAAGGAGGAGATACCCCCAATAATCCACCGTTTCTATAAGGTCCTGTACTGTCGGAACAAGTTTGGCACCATCAGCAATTTTTTCTCTAAAGGTTTCTATTAAGTTTATAAAATCGTCAATGCTTTCTTTTGCTTTAGCAGTAACGGATGTATGGGACGCCCACCGGAGAGCAACCATCGCTGAATAGAGGGAATAGTTCTGCTCTTCAGCAAGCTCACGTATTTTCTTTAAGGTAACATTCCCGATTCCTCTTCTTGGAGTATTTAATATTCTCAAAAGATTGATATTATCATCGGGATTATCAAGTACCCGAAGATATGCCACAATATCCTTTATTTCCTTGCGTTGGAAAAAACTTTTCCCTCCGGAGACTTTATATGGAATATTTTCTGACAGGAAAGCATTTTCAATAATTGCACTTAAGCTGTTTGTTCTTACAAGAACACCGAAATCATGATAGTTATAACCTTCACGCATGGAAATCGTTTTAATCATATCAGCGATAAATTCGGCTTCTTTCATTTCATTATCAGGATAGAATATTTCTATAGATCTGCCGTTCTCTTCTCCTGTCCATAAATTTTTATTCTTGCGGTGTTTGTTGTGTGAGATAAGATTGTTTGCCGCTGCAAGAATGTTTTTTGTAGACCGGTAATTCTGTTCAAGCATTATTTCTGTAAGTTCGGGGAAATCATTTTCAAAACTGATAATATTCTGGTAATTTGCCCCCCGCCACGAATAAATTGACTGATCATCATCTCCTACCACACAAAGATTTCTGTAGCGGACGCCAAGCTGTTTAATAAGTTCATACTGTCTGAGAGAAGTGTCCTGAAATTCATCAACCATTATATAGAGGTACTGTTCCTGGTATCCACTGAGAATATCGGGGAACTCTTTGAAAATCCTCAATGGTATATTAATCAGGTCGTCAAAATCTACCGCATTATACAAAAAGAGGTGTTCTGTATATGTTTTATATAGCTCCTGAAAGGATTTGTTGGAAGCATCCCATTTGGATCTTCCCATTTTGATGGAAGAAAAAAGATTCGCAACCTCAAATACATCAATAGAATCAGGATGTATGCCGATCTCTCTTGCAGCATTTTTTATAGCTGAGATTTTATCTACCTGATCATAAATACTAAAGTTGTCATGGTAACCGAGAACATGTATGGTCTTCCGGAGTATTTTTACTCCGAAAGCATGGAAGGTTGAAACAGTTAAATTGGAAAGTTTTTGTTTGGTTATCCCTTTTACCCTTTCTTCCATTTCCCGTGCTGCTTTGTTGGTAAAGGTCAGCGCAAGAATATTGGATTGATGAATACCATTTTCAAGCATATTTGCAATCCGATAGGTAATCATTCTGGTTTTCCCTGAACCTGCTCCCGCGATAACAAGGACCGGCCCTTGTATTTTTAATGCAGCCTGCAGCTGTTTATCATTGAGTTCTTTTTTTAGATTGATTGACAAATGGCAGTCTCCTAGAGTGTTACCTGTTTTGTGAATATGGAGAACGCTGTTATTCCGAAATAAGAAATAGCCGTAACAATTATTCCGGAGATAATAACACCTATAAAAACGCTTAGAAAGGTTTTCTTTGCGTCAAGTCCCATAAGCCAGGCTCCGAGAGTTCCCGTATATGCTCCGGTAATGGGAAGTGGAACAGCGACAAAAAGCGCTATCCCTGCGTAACCGTACTTATTAATCTTTCCTTCAATTTTATGCCTGTTTTTTTCCACAAAAGAAGTGAAGAGAGAAGCATACCAAGAATGTTTTATGAGCACTTTATGGAGAGTAGCCAGAAAGGTAAACACAAGGGGGCCGACCGCAGCATTAAGCAAAACGCAGTAGAAATAGGTAAAAAAGACTGGCTCTTTATTCCCAAGGGCGAAGGGGATAGCTCCTCTCAATTCTGAAATGGGCAGCAGTGATAAAAATGCGGTTATTAATAAAGTTTTCATGGTATCTGTCCTCCCTGTGGGCTATCTGATTTCAATTGCGTCTGCCGGACATACTTCATGACAGCAGTAGCACCGGATGCATCTGTTGTAATCTACTGCAACAAATTTCCCGTTGGGACCTTCCTCAAACCAGTTTGCGTTAGATGCGCAAATTTCAATGCATTTTCCGCACTTTATACATTTTTCTTCAATAAAATATGGTTTCGGTTTGTGTTTTATGGTGTACCGCTGTATGAATTTAGAATTCTTTAATATATTGAAAATGGTGTAGGGATGCGTCTGATTGGGAATAAGCTTGAAGGTGTTAGTTTTGACTTCATCAATACTGACTCCTGCAATAGTTATATCAGTGGGAGTTTTAATTCCAAAATTTCTTTTAAGTGCGAGAGCATTGATCGGGATAGTAAGCGGATCGTACCCTATTATGGTTGACGCTATTATATCAAGTGCTACGAGGTTTGTACTTCCAAGAATTACCTTGACAGGATGAGGTGTTCCGTTGGCGGGGCCGGGGCCTTCCATACCGATTATTCCATCCATAACAGCGTATGACGGCATGATTGCTTCATATAAATCAAGAATCATTTCTCCAAAAGCATTCCTGTCAGGATAACGTACGTGGAAAGGTGATTTTGTAAGTCCAGGCACAAGCCCGAAGAGATTTTTTACTGCTCCGGTGAAAAACATAAGTTGATGAGTTTTTAATTTTGGAAGTGAAATGATCATATCCACTTTATCAACAAAGGATGTAACCTTGAATTCTTTCTGTACTTTTGCTGTCGGAGATGAGACCGTTACTTTCTCTTTGGAAAAATTTGCCCAGAGTGCCCCTGTTTCCCTTACGACTGCTCCGATACCGCATTTTTCCCCCTTAAATCCGGCACCGGGAAGTCCCGGAGAATCTCCGACGTAGATTATTGATGCTCCTCTTTCCTGGAAGTATAAAATAACTTCTCTGACAAATTCCGGCCGTGTCGTTAAAGCTTTTTCCGGAGAAGCATCTGAAAGTATGTTCGGTTTTAAAAGGACTTTTTTCCCTTTTATGTCCGGTAAAGGTGCAAGGGTAAAGACTTTTCGAATTGCCGCTGCTAGTTCTTTTTTTGCATAGGTATTGCATACGGTGAGGGCTACTGTCGCCGGCATCTTAGACTCCTTTACATAACTCTTTTTATTTTTGCGATGTATATAGGCCCATGTCCTTCTTCGGTATCCGGAAGAATCTGCCAACCATATGTTGTGGGTTCTCCGA
This sequence comes from Spirochaetaceae bacterium, assembly GCA_015493635.1. Lineage (GTDB taxonomy): Bacteria > Spirochaetota > Spirochaetia > B11-G9 > B11-G9 > S145-15. The sequence continues at coordinate 4,311 of WGCU01000045.1, forward strand.
AAGGAAATTCAGGATGAAGTATGGAAAAACGTCCTTTTCTTTTTCTCGAAAGTTTCTCCAGTACTCCGTCGTTTTCAAACGGAGAGAGAGCACAGGTACTGTATACGATAATCCCGTTTATTTTTACAGCTTCCGATGCGGATACTAACATGGAATATGCCTGTATTGCCAGATGCTTTGTCCGTGCGGGACTCCACTTATTCAGATGTTCCGGAGAAGTAATAACATGCCTCTCTGAAGAACAGGGAGCATCAAGAAGAATCTTGTCATAAATTCCATTTTCATGCAGTGACCACCGTGATGCATCATGTCCTGTGACGGTAATATGTTCAGCAATGGAATCAGGGATGTGCTCGGATATTACCCTTTTTAATCTGTTCCTCCTGAGGGAAGAACGGTCGTTGGAAGTAAGCGAACCGGATGTACCTATCTGACAGGCAAGAATGAGTGTTTTACCGCCAGGAGCTGCACAGAGATCAAGGACCGTGTCCCCCTGCTGTACATCGAGAGCCATTGCGGCCATCACTGATGCTTCATCAAGGTAGTAGGGTTTTAGTAAACCTTTCATATATGCTGATTTAACCGGTTCTTTTAAAAGTGCTTTCTTAAGATTCTCCCACCTTTCGGGAAAGAGATCATGGTAAAAAGAATGAAAATCTATTTTTTGTTTATTTTTCCCCACCGGAACTCCAGAGAAAATACTATACATGAAATACATATTAAAAGGAAGCAGGTTAAAGAAAATCTTCATACAATTTAATCGCATATTGACTTTACATAAAAAGTTACGTAGCTTGTTTGTATGGTACATGCTGTAATTTTTGATCTTGACGGAACACTTTTAAATACATTGGGTGATATTGCGGGGGCTGTAAACAGGGCCTTAAAGCGGTATAATATTCCCGGTTATCCAGATGCGGCATACAAAGACATGGTTGGGTACGGTTTAAAGGATGTAACGCGGAAGGCTCTCATAAATGCACCTGAAAAGGGTCATGTAGAACTGGATACTCTGTACAGGGATGTTCTTGATGAATACAGGCGCAGCCCTGTTGATAAAACTTTTCCGTATCCCGGAATTATGAAACTGCTTGATAATCTTACCAGTATGGATTTGAAGTTAAGTATTCTGTCAAACAAAGAGGATTCCCTGGTAAAGATTATTACCAGTAAAATTTTTCCGCAGAATATGTTTGCTGTTATTCAGGGACAACTGCCGGAAGTACCTGCGAAACCCGATCCTGAGGCGGTATATGCTTTCTGTACTGCCATGGGAGTAGATAGATCGGATACGGTATTTATAGGCGACAGCGGAGCGGATATGCAGACTGCCCGCAATGCGGGTATGACAGGAATAGGAGTTTCATGGGGCTATCGGGACAGCAGACATCTGCAAGAAGAGGGGGCCGGTTATATAGCTTTTTCATCTGAAGATATACTACACTTTATAAAGGGAGAATACACATGAGGAAGGAAGAATTGCAGCAGCGGATTGAAGAATATCTTAAAAATGAAGATAACACGTATTTTACTGCAGATTTGGAAAAGGTTATTAAAGGCAATGATACTGATGAACTTAATGACAGGTTTTATACCTCTCTTTCTTTCGGGACAGGGGGGCTCAGGGGGAAAATCGGCGGCGGTTTGAACCGGATGAATCCTTATATAGTACGGAAAGCGACTCAGGGACTATCCAACTATATCAGGGAAAATACTTCTACCGGATCTGCTGTTATAGCGTATGATTCTCGTCATTTTTCAGATTTGTTTGCTGATGAAGCAGCCCGTATTTTATGCTCCAACGGTATTAAAACCTATCTTTTCTCTTCCCTGCGTCCTACCCCGGTTCTGTCTTTTGCTGTGCGTGAACTCGGAGCAACGGCAGGTATTGTTGTAACAGCTTCCCATAATCCTGCTGAATATAACGGTTATAAAGTGTACTGGTCCGACGGGGGACAGATCGTTCCTCCTCACGACAGTGGTATTATCAATGAAGTTAACGCGGTCGAAGGCCCTTTGAAGCCGATGACAAAGGAAGAAGCATTAAAAAAAGGTCTTCTTGTTATTATTGACAAAGAGATAGATGAGCCGTTTGTTTCTCTTGTAAAATCATGCAGTATTCGTCCGGAACTATTAAAAACCATGGGAAAAGATCTGAAAATTGTGTATACTCCTCTCCACGGAACCGGGACCGTCCTTGTTGAAAGAACCCTGAAAGAGATGGGTGTGCGTGTTCTTACTGTTCCTGAACAGCGGGAACCAGACGGTGATTTTCCCACAGTAAAATATCCTAATCCAGAGATTGCATCTGCTCTTGAACTGGCCATTGAACTGGCAAAAAAAGAATCTGCTGATATGCTTATGGGGACAGATCCTGATGCAGATCGTCTCGGCATTGCGGTACCTGATGGAGATACCATCGTTCTTGTTACCGGGAACCAGCTCGGTGCACTTCTTGCTGACTATATCTTTTCATCACGTCAGGAGGTTGGGAGATTACCTGAAAAAAGTGCTTTTGTTAAAACAATTGTTACGACTGAGCTGCAGAGAATTATTGTGGAGACCTATGGGGTAAAATGCTACGATGTTCTTACCGGATTTAAATATATCGCGGAAAAGATTAGAGAATTTGAGACAACAGGAGAATCATTTATTTTTGGAGGAGAAGAGAGTTACGGGTATCTTGTTACTGACAAGGTTCGTGACAAGGATGCAGTTTCAGCGGCTTTTCTTGCCGTTGAAATGACCTTGTATCACCGGTCAAAAGGGAAAAGCGTTCTCGACCGGCTAAAAGAACTCTGGAATGAATTCGGGTATTTTGAAGAGCTGCTTATTTCAAGGTATTTTGAAGGGCAGGAAGGAAAAATAATAATGGATAAACTGATGTCTTCCCTGCGAGACAATCCGCCGAAGGAATTCGGAGGTATTCAGGTAGATCTGATAAAAGACTATAAAACAGGAATGACAATCCATGCTTCCGGTAAAAAAGCAAATGATATTCAACTCCCCCCATCCAACGTTCTGCAGTTTTATTTAACTGATGGAAGCAAAGTCACCGTCAGACCATCGGGTACAGAGCCAAAGATCAAGTTCTATGCTTCATGCAGGACAGAAGCAGGTATTCCCCTGGAAAAAGCGAAGGAGATAACACAGATTAAACTACAGGCCATAGAGAAACAGGTGGATGCCCTACTGTAATGAACAGGAATGTGGATGAACTGATACGTAAATATGAATCGGAAATAAAGGATCTTAAGGAACTGCTGGAGATAAGCAAGAGTTTAAGTTCAAATCTTGAGTACCACTCATTACTTGATTCTCTTCTTTTTGCCTGTATGGGACATGCGCGGGTTACTAAAGCGGGGCTGTTTATAAACAACAAACTTTCCCATTCTGATTTTACCCTGTACAGGAATTATGAGGGTTTTAATACTGATAAAAATATCCGTTATGTGATTCCGCAGCATTCTGAAATTGTAAAACTTTTTAAGGAGCATCCTGTCTGTTATACTATGCCGGAATTATTAAAGGATATACAGAATATAGCAGATATTAAGTCTTTTACCATTCTTGAACCGACGCTTATTATTCCGATTATCAACAAGGGGAATTTACAGGGGATGATTGTTCTTGGTGAAAAAATCGAAAATATGGAGTTCCCCGAATCTGAAAAGAATTTTCTTTTGAATATTGCCGGACTGGCAGCCATAGCCATATACAACGCTTTTTTGTTTGAAGTGTCTACTACCGATATGATGACGAAACTTAAATTACGGCATGTTCTCTTTCAGACACTTCAGCAGGATTTTAATTCCGACAGAAATCTCCCCCTCTCTCTGTTGATGATGGATATCGACAAGTTTAAAAAGGTTAATGATACCTACGGCCATGCTTTTGGTGATATTGTCATAAAAGAGGTTACCTCGGTTATCCGTGGAGGTATACGAATGCAGGATATGGCTGCGCGGTACGGCGGAGAAGAATTTACCGTTGTTCTGCATAAAATACCGGCGCATGAAGCGTATAAGATAGCGGAAAGAATCAGGCAGAAAGTGGAAAACCTTTCTCTTACTCACAAGGGAACAAGAGTAAATATTTCACTTTCAGTTGGATTATCTGAATATACTCCCTCTTTGGATGCAAAACCGATGGATCTTATAAAACGTGCCGACCTGGCTCTCTATGAAGCTAAAAGAAACGGGAGGAACCAGGTTCGGCTGGCATAGTAGTTCATTTTTCAGTTATATCAACCAAACCTAAAATTCTATCTGCTTCCTGTATCCCCCGTTCTACCATATCGTGGATAATATCATGTACACTCTGTATCCGGGAGACAATACCGACGCTCTGCCCAGCCATTAAGGATCCATGATCTATGTCTCCATCTATCACGGCCTTGCGAAGCCCTCCAATCCAGAATTCTTCCAGCTTCTGGCCTGCTTCTCTCGCCGTCAGTGTTCCGCGTTCCATCTGTGCAATAAGTCCAAGCTGGAGAGTAGTAAAATCTTCTACACCACGGTTTGTAATAGACCGTACCGGAATAACAGGAACTCTTGGATCAAATTGAGCTGTTGGCATGGCATCTTTACTGGCTGCTTTGACAAAAGCCTGTTTAAAGTTAGGATGCGCAATTGATTCTTCTGCCACAGCAAAGCGGGTACCAAGCTGGACTCCGGAAGCCCCCATCATGAGATAATGAATCATGAGAAGACCGGACCCGATACCTCCTGCCACAAAAACGGGGACTTCCGTTGTGTGGGGAAGAATCTGTTCCGCCAGAACACTTGTAGAGACCGGGCCGATATGCCCTCCAGCCTCGTGACCTTCAATAATAAGCGCGTCAACCCCCATACTGATAAGCCGTTTTGCAATTCCAACCGTCGGAGCGAAACAAAGCATTTTGCTGCTTGTTTTTTTAACCTTATTAATCGCATCCCGGGGCGGGAGTCCGCCTGCAAAAATAATATAGGGGAATTCTATGTCAAGAACATGGTCAAGATGTGCCCTGAAGTTCGGAGCTATACTAATCAGGTTTACACCAAAAGGTTTATCAGTCATATCGGATGTTTTTATTATTTCTTCCTTAAAAAGATCAATGGGCATGTTCCCGCCGGCAAGGACTCCGAATCCGCCTTCGTTGGAAATAGTAGAAACAAGGTTTGCTTCTGAGATCCAGGACATAGCACCCCCGAGTATAGGGTATTCCACACCGAGGAACTCTTTCCCTCGTGTAAAAAGCTTATCCAGTAACGTACGTGATTTTTTCATTATGTACCCCTTGTACTGTTTTTAAAAACGTAACAGTATTTCCCTTAAAAAGCAAGGTTCTCCTTTATAAAACCATTCTTCCAACTCCAGACCGGTATCGACTTGTCAGATGGAAAGGGATTCTCCTCTGAAAAATCGGGAAGCCAGTCCCTGCTTTGATCCTTTTCCCATTCCTGGATAAATCCGTTTTCGATACCGGCAGAACGTACAAGGGAAAGTATCGATTCATACTCACTCTCCGATAAACTTCTTTCCGGTATGGTACTGCTGATTCCGGGAATACGGACAGGAGTATACTGGGTCATGATGGAGATAAGTGTTTTTCCCCGCAGATTTTTTGCATACCATTGTAAAACTTCTTTTGAATTTTCAATTTCTCCGGGTATGACAAGATGCCGGATGATTACTCCCCTGGAAAGTAGCCCGGAAGGTGCATAGACAAGCGGTTTCCTCTCTGCAAGATAGATGAGACTTTCTTTGGCAACGACTGGATAGTGGCTGGTTTTAAAATAACGCTGTGATACATCAGGAGACAGGGTTTTTAAGTCAGGAAGGAAGATATCAATGTCATCTATCACGGTTTTCAGCACATCAACTGAGTCAAATCCGGACGAATTCCAGAGAAAGGGAAGGTCAAACCCCTTGCCTTTCAAATTGGAAACCCAGGCGGCAATGGTTGGAGCGAAATGTCCCGGTGTTACAAGATTGATGTTTACTGCTCCTTTCTGAGCCAGGACCATGCAAAGTGAGTTGAAAATATCTTCATCGATATTAGTTCCCAACCCTTTGTGACTAATCTGCCAGTTCTGGCAGAAAGGGCATTTCATGGTACACCCTGTAAAGAAGAGAGTACCGCTTCCTCCTTTTCCTGTGAGTACCGGTTCTTCTCCGAAATGTATTCCAGCAGAAGCGAGCCGGACTTTATCCTTTTTACCATAGATTGTATTCATGAGCCGTATTATACAGACGAGCATTGACAGAGTCCATGTATGAAGGGTACTGTTTTAACCATGTATGTTGTCATTCTCGGAGCAGGTAGAGTGGGGTACATGCTTGCCCGTCAGCTTATAGACGAGGGGAAGAGTGTTGCTCTTATAGAAAAGAATCCTTCACGGGCAAAAGAAGTGCAGAATTCTCTTGATTGCCTTGTTATTAATAATTCCGGATCGAGCCTTCAAGTATTACGGAAAGCCGGTATACAAAAGGCATCCGCCTTTGTCAGTGTCAGCAGTTCTGATGAGTTGAATCTTATCGCGTGTTCAATAGTTGCTGCTGAGTTTCCATCTGTTATAACCATCGCCAGAATTAGAAATCTGGGATATTCTGAAACGAAGCTGCTTAACGAAAGAATCCTCGGTATAGATCATATTATTAATCCTGATATGGAAGCGGCAAAGGCTATTACCCTTACCTTGAAACATGGTGCGAGAAGCGATATTATGCTTTTTGAGAAAACCAAGTTTCAGATGAGAGATATTCTGCTAGGAAAAAATTCTTTCCTAATCAATAAACCATTAAAAGATGTACGGTTGGAATGCCAAAAAGAGTTCCTTATCCCTGTTGTTATCCGTGAAAATTATTATCTTATCCCTGAAGGGGATACAATACTGGAAGAAGATGACAGGGCGTACATTCTTGCAGATGAAGCAGATTTTGAAGCCATATTCGCGAAAGAAAAAATAAATAATCAGAAAATTGAGAAAATTGTTATTGTTGGAGGAGGAACCATAGGAGCTCTGGTTGTTAGTAATATCCTTGGCGGGGAGGTGCTTTTCCCCGGTTTTTTTTCAACAGTAAAGAAATTTCTGAAATTGGGTAAAAAGAACCTGCATATTATAGATAAAGATTATGAACGTTGTAAAATACTGGCTGAACGCTTTCCTTCGGCCCTTGTAACCTGTCAAGATGTAATGGAGGATGGTGTGCTTGAAAATCCGGACATAGTAAATTCGGATCTTATTATCACAACAACGGGTAATCATGAACTTAATATTATTACCGGCAGTTATGCCAAGACGCTTGGGATTCCAAAGGCAATTGCTCTTGTCGTAAAAAAGAATTATCAGCATCTTGCTCATAATCTGAATCTTGATGTTTCGATAAGCCGTAATAATACGGTTGTTGATTCCATTATGAAGGTTGTTCGAAAGGGAAACATCAAGAATGTATACGGTATCTCAGGAGGAAAACTTGAAGTCATTGAGTTTTTACTTACGCACTCATCTGAAATATCCGGAAAAAGGCTTAAAGATATAAAGTTCCCTGGGAAAAGCCTTATTCTTTTTATTACAAGGCAGGGAAAAACCGTTATTCCATACGGTACCCTGGTATTAGAAGAAGATGATCATCTTGCATTTATAACTGAACGTGAGTCAATAAGGAAGCTTGAGAGCATGATAGCTGGATAATATGAAGTTTAAAACGGTCTTTTTTACGTTATCCGTACTGATGATTATTATTTCTCTCTTTATGTTGTTTCCAGCGGGGATTGCTTTTTTTTATCATGAAACGACAAGCGGCATCTCGTTCCTGAAAGCGGCAGGTGGTGTTATATGTCTCTCGATATTTGTCATATTTTTAACTGCTGCCGGGAGGAAGGAGCAGATGGGGGCCCGAGAAGGGTTTCTTATTGTTACATTCGGCTGGATATTTTCTTCTCTTGCTGGTGCGCTTCCCTTTGTTATTTCAAAACAGATACCCCGGTTTACCGATGCTTTTTTTGAAACAATGTCAGGCTTTACAACGACAGGGGCTTCTATCCTTACGGATATAGAAGGGTTATCCCACGGGATGCTTTTCTGGAGGTCATTAACACACTGGCTTGGCGGTATGGGTATTGTTGTCCTTACGGTTGCCCTGCTTCCCATCCTCGGCGTGGGAGGGCTTAATCTGCTTCGCGCGGAAGCCCCCGGCCCTTCTGTGGATAAAATGACGCCGAAAATCAAAGAGACTGCAAAGATACTCTGGTCAATTTATCTTCTCTTTACTGTTGTTGAAACAGGGCTTCTTATGTTTGGGGGCATGAATCTGTTTGACGCTTCAACACATACGTTCGGTACATTGGCTACGGGAGGATTTTCCACCCGGGCACAGAGTGTCGGTGCTTTTCATTCGCCCTTTATCCATATTGTCATAACTGTCTTTATGGTTCTTGCGGGTATGAACTTTAATCTCTATTACAAACTGGTATCAGGTAAAGTAAAAGATTTTTTTAAAGATACAGAGATGCGGGTGTATCTTTCCATCTTTGGCATTACGACACTTCTTATAGCTGTTAACCTGATCAATTCTTACGGTACCTTTGGCCGAAGTCTTCAGTATGCCGGATTCCAGACGGCATCAATCCTTACGACAACAGGTTTCGCGACAGCTGATTTTTCTCTCTGGCCTGCTTTTTCACGAAATATTCTGTTTTTTCTTATGTTTGTCGGTGGCAGCGCCGGATCTACCGGCGGTGGAATGAAAGTTATTCGTCTTACTGCACTCTTTAAAATCGGCATAAATGAGATGAAAAGGATGATTCATCCCAAGGGAATTTTCCTGCTGCGTTTGAATGGAGAAGTTGTTAAAAAGGATATTATTTATCCCATTGCTGGCTTTATTCTTTTTTATATGGCACTACTCCTCGGTATAACTGCTGTTGTGTCTACGGGAGGATATCCCATTTTAACATCGTTTACCACTGCCCTTGCGACCCTTGGAAATATCGGGCCGGGGTTTGGACGTGTCGGTCCCGCTGAGAATTATTCATTTTTCCCTGATTACATAAAATGGGTATTAAGCGCTGCAATGATGCTTGGGAGACTGGAATTGTACACAGTGCTTGTTATTTTGACCCCATCATTCTGGAAAAAATAGAATGTGAGTCAATAGAGCAGTTCATAGTACCGGTTCATTTCACCTGCGAGCTGATCGACGGAAACGTACCGTGCTTTACGGATAGCTTCCTTTACCTGAGTATAAATAAGAATTCCAGGAATGGTAAAGATTGAAAAGGTACCTGCTGCTTCGGGAATTTTCCCAAGATCTACATATCCCGCCTCTATACCAGGAAAACCGGTCAGCATATCTTTTATTTTCGGGATAAGCGCTTTGCAGACTCCGCAGTCAGGCCGGGAAAGATAAAGAAGTCTCATCTCTCCGGAAGCAATAAAGGCATCTATTTCTGTCATGGAATCGAGGGTAATCATGGGGACTCCTTGGTATACGTGTGTCCGCGAAAAATACTAGAGAACGGAAATAATGTCAATAAAGACTTTACGAATATAATGAAAGCGGGTACAATTGAAAAAAAAGTAAAGGGATGCCATGTTAACAGCACAGAATGGAAAAAAAGCGGAACATGCCTCTTCTTATGGTGCTGAAAAGCCGTTCGTTGTTTTAAGAGATACACCGGAAGAGGAGCAGGGCTCACTATTCGACGGGACTCTGCAGAACCTTATAAAGGAATTTGGTCTCGTCCATCATAAATTTACGACTCCGACAACTGAATTTGACCAGCGTCTTTATGGAAGTACCGATGGAGTCCTTGAGATATCAAAATCCGGAACGATCATGCATGTTAATGATGCTGTTCGTAACATACTTGCCTATGAGCCGGGGGAACTTGTGCGGAAGAATCTTTTTCCCATAATTCTTCCTGAATATCATGGTGCATTCAAAATCAGAATCAAGAAAGGGATGGAATCCATCATCTATCAGCGGTTAATTTCTGAAAGTAAAATTCTTTTCCGTGCTTATTCAAAACTAAAACGGGTCTTTTCTCTTGAAGCGTACTTTTTTCCGTTGTACCGAAGCGGGGAGATGGTATTTCTTCTCATCATGAGGCGGATTACCCAGGATGATGCTCTTGTACGGGAATTAAAGGAAAATGCCCACAATTATGATGCGCTTTCTGAGACTATATCTGAAGTTATTCTGCGTCTTGATGAACATTTTACCGTTATTTTTGTTAATTCTGCAATCAAGCGTGTTTTTGGATACAGCAGAGAAGAAATCTTGGGGAAACATTTCAAAACACTTTTCCCCGGAACCGTATTCGACCGTTACAAAGATGAGTTTTCCAAATATTTCTTTATTGATCTTGATCACCGTCACAAATCAGGTTTACGGAGAAGTATAGAAACCCTGGGTAAAAGTAAAAACAGAGGGATTACGCCTATTGAAATATCCTTCGGGAACTCCAGGAACTATGAGGGACGCTCTGTTACCTGTATTATAAGGGATATTTCCCAACGGAAAAATACAGAAAGGAAATTACGGCATCTTGCGTTTCATGATAAATTAACAGGATTGGGAAACAGGGATTTATTCAACAGCGACATGGGGATGATCTTTAAAAGTAATGAACAAAAAGAAAAAAATGCTGCATTATTCTTCCTGGATCTGGACGGATTTAAGCAGGTCAATGATACCTTCGGGCATGATTTTGGTGATAAACTTCTTATACATACAGCTAAAAGGATTCGCGGAAGCTTACGGGAAACTGATGCTATTTACCGGTTCGGTGGAGACGAATTTGTTATTCTTATCAATAACATTACCAAGACCAGTGAAGCTGCACTTATCGCCCAGAATGTGCTTAACGAAATACAACGTCCCTACTATCTGGAAAGTATGGGAACAACGACTGTCGTTACTATCGGTGTCAGTATTGGTATCGCGATGATTCCTGAGAATGGGAATTCGATATCAGAAATTGTCAAAAATGCTGACCTGGCTATGTACAGTGCAAAAACAAGCGGTAAAAACCGGTTCGTTTTTTACCATACTCATTTAAACTCTGCCGCTCAGGAGCGATGGGATATAGAACAGGGATTAAAAAATGCCATCACTCATGAAGAACTGCAGATGTATTATCAGCCTATTGTAACTCCTGATGGAACGGTTAAGGGGTTTGAAGCGCTTATACGGTGGTTTCATCCTGTGCGGGGATTAATTTCTCCTGCAAAATTTATACCTATAGCTGAAGAAAGCGGTATTATAAAAACCCTCGGGGTGTGGATCATGGAAAACTCATGCAGAGATCTACACACTATAAATGAAAGTGGTTACGGTAATTTGTATGTATCTTTCAATCTTTCGGCAGTACAATTTAATCAAACAGATCTTGCTGAAAGAATTGCAAACGTTATACAGCGGACAGAAGCACGGACTGAAAATCTCCGTCTTGAGATTACCGAGACAAGTATTGTAAAAATGCCTGAGAGGGTTGTTAACGTCATTACAAGTTTGAAGCGGCAGTATCCGAAAATAAAGTTTGTTCTTGATGATTTTGGAACAGGGTATTCGTCTCTGAGTTATCTCTCCCGTATGCCTATTGACAGTCTCAAGATAGACATTTCTTTTGTTCGAAAATTATTTGAGCCAATGAATCTAAAGGTAGTTACGGCAATTATGAACCTTGCAAACAGCCTCCAGCTTAATATTGTCGCTGAAGGTGTGGAAGGAACGAAAGAACGTGATTTTTTCAAGGAAAAAGGATGTAATGCTCTGCAGGGTTTTCTGTTCGCGAAACCTATGCCTTTCAGCGATATCATGGATAGATTAAGATCTGGTGCACTTAAGAGCTGATGTTTCCGAGAAATATTCTCTGATTGCCGATTCATCTATCAAATTTCTTTCAAGAAGATCTTCCAGTTCCGTTATGTACCGTTCTTCCATATTGAAAATATCAGAATCAAGTTTACCCGACCAGATATATCTCGTAAGTTCCTCAGGCAGCTTTTCCATTGAAAGTATCCTACGGGCAATACTGTTCGACAGATACCATCGTATATCATCCAGTTCTATATTGTACTCTTCCATGAGGGATTTAACGAGCTTGTGAACGTTCATTGTTCTCCTTCTTTTTACGCTCTTGAGCTGAAAGATAGATCTTTCTAATCCGTATAATTTTGGGAGTAATTTCAACAATTTCATCATCTTTTATAAATTGAAGCGCCCGCTCCAGTGTCATACGGAGGATGGGAGTAAGGATAACTGCCTCATCTTTACCGGAGGCTCTCATGTTAGAGAGTTTTTTTGTTTTTGTAGGATTTACATTTAAATCATTTTCACGGTTATGTTCACCTATTATCATCCCTTCGTATACTTTATCACCAGGTTTTACAAAAAGCGTACCCCGGGGCTCAAGATTAAACAGAGCGTAAGGAACAGCTGTTCCCGATCTATCTGCTACAAGACTTCCTGAGAACCGCCTCGTGAAATCTCCCAGATAATCGCCATATCCCGCAAAGGAGGTATTCATGAGACCCGTACCCCGTGTATCTGTAAGAAATTCATCTCTGTATCCGATAAGAGCTCTTGACGGAGCTTTAAACTCAAGACGTACCCTTCCTGTATTTCCGTTACTCATATTGACAAGTTTTGCTTTCCTCCGTGAAAGTTTTTCGGTTACTATTCCGGAAAAACTGTCTGCACAGTCAATATAAACGTGTTCCATGGGTTCTTTGCGTTTTCCATCAACAATCCTGAAAATTACCTGAGGCCGTCCTACTGATAATTCAAATCCTTCTCTTCTCATGGTTTCAATGAGAATCGCCATCTGCAGTTCCCCTCTCCCCTTTACAATCCAGCCATCTCCATCTTCTGCAACTTCTGCTTTCATGGAAACATTCATCAGTGTTTCTTTGACAAGTCTGTCCCAAATCTTACGCGGCTGTACAAACTTTCCATCAAGTCCTGCATACGGGGAAGTGTTCCGGTAAAATTTCATGAATACTGTCGGTTCATCTACGGTTATACGGGGAAGAGCTTTCGGGTGTTCTTTGAAGCAGATTGTGTCGCCTATATGTACATCATCAATACCTGAGAGAACGATAATTTCTCCAGCCGCCGCTTCAGTTACTTCTTTAAGTCCCATACCATCATAGGCTTGCAGTTTAGAGACTTTCAGAGGGAGTGCTTCACCAGCCTTATTTATACAAACAAGACTCTCTCCTGCGTAGATGTTTCCATTGATAATCTTTCCTATGGCAAGTCTTCCCAGATAGTCTGAATAACTGAGATCTGAAACGAGCATCTGAAACGGTTCCTCTTTTTTATACTTCGGTCCTGGCAGTTCTTTAACTATGGTATCAAGGAGAATGTGGATATTCTCACCGGGAGTATCTATACTTTTCTGAGCAATACCATCTCTTCCTATGGCATAGAGAACGGGGAAATCAAGTTGATCCTCATTGGCATCGAGGTCTATAAGCAAATCATACACTTCATCGAGGACAACGAGCGGACGGGCATCATTCCTGTCTATCTTGTTTATAACAACAATTATTTTCAGCCCTTTCTGCAGGGCTTTGTCAAGTACGAAACGTGTCTGGGGCAGGGGACCTTCTGATGCATCAACAAGAAGTATGGCTCCATCGGCCATGGATAATGCTCTTTCTACTTCTCCTCCAAAATCGGAGTGTCCGGGTGTATCAATAATATTGATCTTGACACCATTCCAGCCAATGGCACAGTTCTTTGCTGCGATAGTTATACCCCGTTCTTTCTCGAGGTCCATCGTATCCATCAGCCGGTCATCAACTTTCTGACCTTCCCTGAACAATCCGCTTTGTTTAAACATTGCATCAACAAGGGTGGTTTTCCCATGATCGACATGTGCAATAATAGCTATATTTCTAATTGACGTGTTTTCTATTCTGTTCATTTTAACCTGCTTTATTGTTAATGTGGCATAAGGTATCTCATTGTGAAACTTTGAGCAAGGGCAGGTTTGCAGAACCGATGTTAAAAGTATATACTTTCAGCAGGAGAGCATGGATGAAAAGTTACAGAAAAGAACTTGTTTTTAATACGGCAAAGCGGTATGAAATTATAAACATTACTGGTGATGTTGAAAAAGCTGTCAGAGAAAGCGGTATCGAGGAGGGATTCTGTCTTGTAAATGCAATGCACATTACAGCAAGTGTTTTTATCAATGATAACGAGCCGGGCCTTCATAAAGATTACCTTGAATGGCTGGAAAAGCTTGCTCCCTACAGCAGACATGGTTACCATCATAATGTCGGAGAGGATAACGGTGACGCTCATTTAAAACGGCAGGTTATGGGACGGGAAGTTATTATTGCAATTACGGGCGGCAATCTTGATTTTGGCCCCTGGGAAGCGGTTTTTTACGGCGAATTTGACGGACAGCGCAGGAAACGGGTTCTTATTAAAATTATCGGCGAATGAAAGTATCGAGAAATTTCTGAAAATCGAAGTGATTTTGAAAAAGTTCCTTTATCAGAACAATTTTTTCCTCATCATAGATCTGTATTTTACTGTTTGTATAGCTGCTTGATACTATCTGCTCCGCTTTTGCTGTTTCTTCCTGTACAAGAATTGCCGGTATGCCGCTTTTTTCTATCTGGGTTTCAATTTCCGGCCAGAGAGTTGTAAACTCTCCGCTTGTGAGGATAAGCCCTCCCAGATATCCTTTCATTTTCTGTGCGTAACGGACAACTCGGGAACTCCTGTTCCGTGAACTGGCGGCAATAAGTATGACATCTCCCGGTTCGATGTATTTTTCCAGATACATGGCTTCAGCAACGAGAGAGATAACCTTTATTTTATTCAGCGGTGTTTTCCATAGCTTTCCATCGGGGTTTCCAAGCACTTTATGATTTTTAAAACGTGCTCTGATAACGTTCATTGAAGGGTGGAGAATTCTGTCTACCTGGGGGAGAAATCCTAAAATGCTGATAGGAACCGTATCCTGTGATCTGAACTTTCGATTGATAAGATCCTCAGTAAGATAGTGCTTCGTTTGTTCAATTTTTGAGGGGATAACTTTGTTGAACAGGATCCCTCGTACACGGTTTTTATGCAGACGGAAATAGGAAAGATTCACTTCCATTTTATCAAGTGCTTTCCCGATCCCTCCTTCTGAGATATAGAGAATATCGGCGTCTATAAGGTTGCAGACTTCAGCGTTTGACAATCCGACAATTCCACCTACACCCGGATGGCCTGTTCCTTCAGCAATAATAATCTTTTTCTGAGAAAGAGAAGTCACTGCTTTTCTAATTCTTACTTTTAATGTATCAGTAAACGCTTGCTGGCCTGGAGATGATAAAAAGTTTTTGGTAAAACCGGATGGAAGCTGAACAGGGGATATTACTTCCATATCAAGAGCGGGAACTTCGGTAAAAGCATCAATAATTACCGCGTCCTTATCAAGGGTTTTTCCGGTTGAAAGGTTGACTACTTCCTGACCTACCGGTTTTATATATCCAAGTTGATCTGATGGGTATTCTCTGCTGAGGAGAGAAAGGAGGCCAAGACTTGTAACGGTTTTCCCTGAATGCTGGCGAGAACCTGCTATATAGATAATGGTAGGTTTCATACATACCCCTTTGACTGTTATATACTGTATTGTAGTATTTGGGTACGGTAATTGCAAGTAACGGTTAAACCGTTTCTGTTTACGTATCTTTGTTTACAACTATTGTTCCTTCTATTGTACAGGCAGCTTTTACCGTATTAAAAATGGTACCGTATTTCTCGATATTCATTTTAAGGCGGTCTATCTTTAAACGTTTATCATTACTGAAAACTGTCAGATGATACTGGACATGATCCATTCTCGGCGGACGCTCATAGCGTTCTGCTGAAACTTCTATGGAAGCACTTTCATAAGAGTAATGGAGGAGTTCGGAAAATCGTTCAACATTTTTAAGAATACACGCTGCAAAAGAACCAAGAAAAAGTTCTGCGGGATTCGGCAGCGTATCCGCTGTCTGTTCTGTTGTCCCAAAGTCTGTTTGAATATCCTTTATTACAAATGATGCATCATTTTTTGCTACTGAATGCGCTGTTATGCTATAGTTCATGACTATAACGGTATATAAAATATACAATGCTGTCAATTTACATTTATCGTATACAATGTTAAAATAGTTGTATGAAAACAATTCTTTCTATAGATGGAGGTGGGATTCGGGGAATTCTTCCTGCCAGAATTCTCCAGGAAATGCGTTTCCGCCTGGACAGATCAGGTGAAAATCGTCCCTATTTTAAACTTTTTGATCTCATGGCAGGTACTTCAACGGGAGCACTTATTGCACTCGGTCTTTCACTGCCTGATGATGAAAACGGTGAACAGTATCCGGCTTCATCAATTGTGGATTTATACAACAAACGGGGCAAGGAAATTTTCCCCTCTTCATATCACCGCCCGATTCACACTGCCATTCAGGCTTTCAGGTATAAATACCCTCCTGAAAAATATGAAAAACTGCTTCGTGATTTTTTCGGCAATAAAACCATGCAGGATGCGGCTACCAATCTCATCATAACCAGCTTTGATACTGAAGCAATGGAGCCTCACTGTATTAAAAACCGTGATACATCAGAAAAACAGGAAAATGATCCTGATTATTACATGCGGGACGCAGCACGGGCTTCTTCTGCAGCTCCTACCTTTTTCCCCCCTGCATATATAAGCGCTATCGGCGAAGAGGAAAAGAAATTTTCACTTATTGATGGTGCTGTTTTTGCAAGTAATCCTGCAGGATTGGCTTATGTGGAAGCGCTTAAAATGTTTCCGTCTGAAAAGGATTTTCTTATCCTGTCTCTTGGTACCGGAGATTTTAAGCAGGGCTATTCATACGATGAAGTACGCTCCTGGGGATATATGGAGTGGGTGAACCCCATGAAAAACTTTCCTATCGGTTCTATTATGGCTGCCGGGCAGAGTGAAGCTGTTAATCATCAGTTGAGCCGATTGAGTAATGTAAAGTATTACCGGTTTAATATTGATATTACCGGATCGGAGTTTTTAATAGATGATGCGGGAGAAGCAAACATGAAGATGCTGTCAGTATATGCTGACAGCATGATTAAAAAGTACGATACCGAAATAAGTGAATTGTGCAGAATTCTCGGCAACAGATAAACTCTCTTATTTAATAGGCTTACATCTCAACAGATTTTGCCGGAAACCAATGTCCTGTTTTGTTTGCTATTTTAACTAAAGTAAGCATCACAGGAACTTCGACGAGCACCCCTACAATGGTGGCCAGAGTAACAGGTGATGTCGGACCGAAAAGTGAAACGGCAACAGCAACCGCAAGTTCAAAAAAATTGGATGCACCAATCATGCCTGCCGGAGCAGCGATATCATGGGAAATTCTTAATCTTTTACTGGAAAGGTACGCAATGAAGAAAATAAGAAATGTCTGAATGGTAAGAGGAACGGCTATTAATACAATATCAAGCGCGTTGGTGATAATTATCTGCCCCTGATATGAAAAGATAAGTATAAGTGTTAAAAGCAGCCCGCTGATAGTAACCGAGCTGAATTTCGGGATAAAGGTATTATTAAAATAATCAATTCCTTTCCGGTTGATAACATGGGTACGTGTGAGTATCCCGCCGGCAAGAGGAATGACAACAAACAGTACTACCGAAAGGAGAAGTGTTCCCCATGGGATTGATATTCCGCTTATTCCCAACAGGAAAGCTACAATGGGAGTAAAGGCAAGAAGTATAATAAGGTCATTCGTGGCTACCTGGACAACCGTGTAGGCGGGATTTCCTTTTGTTAAGTGGCTCCATACAAATACCATTGCTGTACACGGTGCTGCGCCAAGGAGGATAGCTCCTGCCAGATAATCATGAGCAAGGTTCTGTTTTATTAACGATCTAAAGACAACAAAAAAGAAAAAATATGCAATACCATACATGGTAAACGGTTTTATTAACCAGTTTGTTATCCATGTTACGAACAGACCTTTTGGGTTTTTTCTGATGTCCTTAACACTTTTAAAATCAACTTTAATCATCATGGGGTATATCATCAACCAAATAAGAATAGCTATGGGAATGGATACATGGGCGTACTCAAATTTACTCAGGAAACGGGGGATTACCGGCAGATACACACCGATAAGTACACCGGCTGCCATGCAAAGAAGTACCCAGACTGATAGGTACCGCTCAAAAAAACTTAATCCTGTTTCTTTACTCTTCATTTTTTAGTCTCCAATGCTGCAATGATTTACAGCGCTGTTCTTCCACTGCACGTATTTTTCATGCAGTGTGTTCCATGAATCATCCTTTATGATTTTTTTAAATGCTTTTATAAAAATGGTTTTGTTATCGTCAATATTTTTATCCAGAGAATAGTATACCCATCTGTCCTTGCGTTGATCAGTAACAAGTCCGGAATTAAGAAGATAACGCAGGTGCCGTGATGTTTTTGACTGGGAAAGTTCAAGAATACCTTCCAGATCACATACACATAACTCTTTTCCCCAAATAAGGAGTGCTAGGATCATCAGACGGGTAGGGTCTGAAAAAGCTTTAAAAAATTTAACAAGTTCGTCCATTATTGTAACTCCATAACCGCATAAACGAATATAAGAATATATTGACAATTTGTCAACATGATTCTATGATACTGATGATAGAAAATAATTACCAACCTTTTACTTAGCTATTGATAAAAATCGTATTATTCTTAGCTTTGTACAAATAATCATAAAAGGAGAAAATACTCATGGAAAAGAATGAACACCATCATTATGATGATTATTCCATCGAACATGTAACGCTCCAGCCCGAATACAAAGCAATTGAAGGAAGATTGAAAGATACGGCTAATTATGATAAAAATAGTTAACTATATTGACTATATGTGTAAATATACATATCTTAAGCGCATTACTACTTGAGGAGCGGAAAAAAATGAAGAGATACGATGCAATTGTTATCGGGATGGGGCCGGCGGGAATGGCTGTTTCTGCAATGGGTGCTGCCATGGGGCTGGATATTCTGGCAGTTGAAGAAAGAAAAGTTGGCGGAGAGTGTCTTAATGTAGGCTGTATACCGAGTAAAGCGCTGTTGAAAGCCAGTGAGGTTAATTTTTCAGCTTTTGATATGGAGCAGTTTGGTATAAGCTGTCAGTGTGATATGACCACCGATACCCACCGCACGATGGAAAGTGGTCCGTGGGAAGGTTGGTAAAATAAATAACAAAAAAATGATGAAAGCTTTTGACAGGGTTACCTTGGTACTGAATGAAGGGCCTGCCGAATTTGTTTCCAGGCATTCTATTTTGGTTAACGGAAAAAAATATTCCGCAAAAAAATATTTATAGCAACGGGAACAGAACCGTCTATTCCTCCTATACCGGGCATGGAAGAATTATCAGATGAACAGATGCTGACCAATCTTAATATTTTTGATCTGGAAGAATTCCCGGAGAAGATGATTGTTTTGGGAGGCGGTGCGATTGGTACAGAAATGGCACAGGCATTTTCCAGGCTTGGAACAAAGATTACGATAATACAGATGGGAGACCATCTTTTGCCTGTTGGAGATAAAGATGCGGGAAATGTGCTGCAGGATATGTTTGAAAAGGAAGGCATTGCAGTATATAACAATGTGAAAATAGAAAAAATTGAAGTATCGGATGCCCTTATTCATGCGTATACAGATAAGGGTGTTTTTGAAGGAAATAAAATTCTGGTAGCTGCAGGGAGAAAACCAGTTTTAAAACCGTTAAAACTGGAAAATGCCGGTATTAAATATTCTAAAAAGGGTATTTCGGTTGACCGGAATTTACGGACAAATGTTAAACATATATATGCTGTTGGCGACTGCAACGGGCTTGCTCTTCTTTCACATGCTGCAATGCATCAGGGTATGCTTGCTTTGATGAATGCCATAAATCCAACACCTTTCAAATTAAAAAGAAATAAATATTATGTTCCCTGGTCCGTGTTTACAAAGCCTGAAGTTGCTCAGGTTGGGATGAAAGAGTTGGAAGCAAGAGAAAAGGGACTGCGCATAGAGGTTTTTAAAAGAGATTTTATATCATACGGAAGGACTGTCGCGGATGGACATCCTGAAGGATTTATAAAAATTATTACCACTAAACGAGGAAAGATACTGGGAGTTACCATTGTAGGGGAATCAGCAAGTGAAATTATTCATGAGTGGATACTTGCCATACAGAAGGGGCTTTCCATGTTTGATATCATGATGATGCAGCATTCTTTCCCGACTATCGCCATGATAAACAAGATGATAGCTGAAGACTGGATGATGGCTAAAATGAAGAATCCCTGGATTCACAGAATAGCCAAATTGTTTATTTAGAAAGACTACCGTTTCTACTGTTATAAGGGAGCCTGTTCCTTTCATCAACGAGAAAGGATACAAGCTCCTTATTCGGTTAGTACGTCCTTTATGCTTAATTTCTTGCCGGTAGTTTGCTGACTTCAGCAGATATCTTCTTTGCAAGTCTGTCTACATCTTCAGCATCAAAATCAAGGGTGGGAACTTTATCTACTCCTTCCTTTGCTATGGTTATCTCGTAGGACGGGATAATGTTCTTGTCACGGACAATCTTTGATGCACAGTTGTTCTGACAACCGTTAATAATAATGAGTTTCCGGGACTTTTCCGCTATAGCAACATGCGGCTTTGAGTTAGCACCAACCGCTGCTAGACAGCACATCCGCGCCTCTGCATTTTCCCTTGTCAGTTTTACCGCTACTTCGTGTCCTACCTGACCCACCGAAGCAGCTCCATCACATGCCAGAATAATATCCAGCCCTTCAGTTTCCTGACTGCATTTTTGTAGTAATTGCCAGTTTTCTTTACTCATAATAAGTTCTCCTTGCAGTAATCTAAATTATATGTGTAAAAGCACATATATGTATAATGTACTAGATGTTGCGAAAAATGTAAAGTGATGATAAATATAACGACAAAATAAAAGAAAAACATACAAAAATAATAATAAAAAATGCAGAATGAGTTATTGACAAAAATAATAACAAACAGTATTATCTATAAAGATATGTTTATATAAGCATGTATGTTTTATGAGACTGCCTTAAAAAGGAGAGTAGGGAGTGCATAATCTGCTTTCAGTATCAAAATCCCTGGCTGATGAGACGCGATTGCGAATACTTAACCTTCTTGGTGACCGTGATTTTTGTGTGTGCGAACTGCAGGATATTCTGCAGATGTCTGAGCCCCGTATATCCAGGCATGTACGCATTTTGAAAGAGGCCGGACTCCTCAGCTACAGGAAAAAAGGGAAATGGGTCTACTATTCTCTTAATAAAACAGAGGGGAAGGATCTCCTTCTATCCTATCTGCAGTTGTGTTTTTTGAAAGATCCAGTTTTTAAGCGGGACAAGGATGCAAGTGCAAATATAGTAGTTGCCTGCTCTGTGCAGTAAAAACATACGTTGATTTTATAGGAGGGAAAATGTTAAAAACAATTTTTTTCGGCGGATGGAATGCACTTACCGATTATCTTTCTGCCCATGTCATTACCTGCCTTGTTCCGGCTTTTTTTATTGCCGGGGCAATAACAATACTTATTACACAGGATAAAGTATTAAAATATTTCGGTGCACAGACCAAAAAAGTAGTCTCATATTCAATAGCTTCTGTATCCGGTGCCATTCTGGCAGTATGTTCCTGTACAGTTCTCCCTCTTTTTTCCGGTATATATAAAAGAGGAGCGGGGATTGGTCCCGCTATAGCATTTCTTTATTCGGGACCCGCCATAAACATACTTGCCATAACCTATACAGCAAAATTACTGGGACTTGATATCGGAGTTTCCCGTGCGGTAGGTGCAATCGTTTTTTCCATCATAATAGGATTTATCATGTCGCTCATTTTTCCGCGGAAAAAGGGGGGCGAAGATGATCCTAAACCAGCAGTTATGAATTCTTCTTTTGCTATAAAACAAAAAAGAAGTGAATTTATAAATATTGTTTTTTTTGTTTTTCTTATCCTTGTCCTGATCTTTGCTTCTTCCAAGCATTGGATACTTACCGGTATCAGCCTTGTTCTTGTTGTCGGGATATCTGTCAAGTATCTGGAAAAACATGAATTTATTATGTGGATGAAATCAACCTGGGACTTTTTCAAACAAATTTTTCCCCTTCTTCTGCTTGGTGTTTTCCTGGCAGGAATTATTACCATGTTTGTACCTCCTGAGTTTATAGCAAAGTGGGTTGGGAAAAATACGTTCTTGGCAAATATTCTTGCTTCTGTCATAGGTGCTTTTTCATATTTTGCAACCTTAACAGAAGTACCGATTGTAAAAGCATTAACTGATCTTGGTATGGCTAAGGGTCCGTCTCTCGCGCTTCTTCTGGCAGGTCCTTCCCTGAGTTTACCGAATATGATCGTGATCAGCAGAATCATGGGACTTAAAAAAGGATTAACGTATATTGTGCTCGTTATTGTAATGGCATCAGCTACCGGTTTGATAGTCGGAAACATTATTTAAGCGGAGGAACACAGAATGGAAATGGAGAATAACAGGAAAATCCGCTTAAGCTCTATACTGTGGTCATATTTACTTTTGGGGACTTCAGCTTTCGGTTTCTCTGTATTGCAGAAGATAAAAAAAATGGTTAGGGAAAAGAAATGGCTCAGTGAAACAGAACTGGAGGAAGGGCTTGCCCTTGTTCAACTCTACCCGGGACCAATAATGATAAATCTTAATACGTATATCGGATATCAATTACGTGGATTTCCCGGAGCTCTTGTTGCTACTGTTGCATTTATAGCTCCCACAACGGTTCTAATGATTATACTTTCTTCGTTGTATTTTTCGCTGGGGAAAATGGTATGGATAAAGCCGGTTTTTACAGGGTTAGAGGCTTTGGTCGTCGGGATTATTATCAATGTGATACTGGATTTCGGAAAACGGGGAATAAAGAATGCGAAACAGGCTGGAATTGCTTTTATCGCGTTTTCAGTGTTGATCTTAAATCTTAATGTTGTTTTCCTTGTCCTTCTGGCTCTCCTTGCCGGAGCCATATTTCTTAAGCCAAAAGAGAAAAAACAAAAAGATATTGTTATAGAAAAACCACATGCAGCGAATAAAAGAAAGGAGCAATGGAAACCGTGGTTTGGAATATCAGTAGCTATAATATTTTTAATTGCAGGTATTGCTGTCTCAATAATTTTAGCATCAGATGTCGGGAGAACAGCACTTTCTTTTTTTAAGATTGGTTCTGTTGCTTTCGGAAACGGATTAACAATTCTTCCCCTGATACAGGCGGATGTCGTAGATAAATTCCATTGGCTGACGCTGCATCAATTTATTGACGGAATTGCCTTGAGCCAGATCACTCCCGGGCCTTTTCTTGTTATTGCAACGTTTATCGGTTTCAAAATGGGAGGTGTTCTTGCATCTCTTCTCACAACGTTTGCCATTTTTTCCCCATCTTTTGTTTTAACGTTACTATTTACAGAAATATTCAGGCATATTAAAAATATTGCGTTTGTAAAAGGGGCCTTGGCAGGAGTGCTGGCTGCATTTGTAGGTTTACTTTCTGCTATGCTTCTGCAGCTGGGAGCCGTTATCGCCCATGACCCGGCTGCAATGATATTTTCAGCCGCTGCTTTTATCAGTGTCCGTTATCTTAAGCTGGATATTTTATGGATATTTTCCGGTGGCTTGGCATTATGGATAGGGTTATATGCGCTAAAGATACCTTTATAGGTAAAAAATATTAAAAGGAGATGAAAACCATGAGTATTATTGATGAAAAAATAAAAGAGGGGAAACCGTTGATTGTAGATATGGGTAGTGATACCTGTGTCCCCTGCAAAATGATAAAACCGGTGCTTGAAGAAATTGCGGAAGAATATAAAGATGATCTTAACGTTATTATTCTTGATGTTCACGAATATATGGAAATAGCTCAGGAATTGGGAGTTATGTCAATTCCAACACAGTTTTTTTATGATAAAGAAGGCAAGATGCTTGGACAGCATATCGGTTTTCTTCCAAAAGAAAGTTTCGAACAAATTATATCAGAACAATTTTCATTGTAACCTGTAAGGAGATATTTTATGGAAAAGAAGAATATAGAAGATATAAAAACAAATTCTGCACGGAACACGATAATAAATCAGCATAAAAAATTTGGGAAAACAATTAGTGTAAACGGATGTTTCGGGAGCTCAAACATAGGGCAGAAAGCAGGTTTTATTGCCAGAGAAATAGTACGGGATGTACCCAATGCGTTTATGCGCTGTCCAATAGCCGCTTTCCCTGAAGTAGAAGGGCCTACTCAGGTTCTCCTTCATGATGACTATCATGTAGTTATTGATGGCTGTGAGGCACGATGTCTTAGGAAAAGTTATGAAAAACTCGGGCTGGATGTATCACTCAGTTATGCTCTTGACGAACATTTTGCATGTGAAAAAAAGCCGGGACCGGACTTTGATGAGAAAAAGATGCAGGATATTTCCCGTAGTATTTTGAAGGATATTAAGGATAAATTGTTAAACGATAGGTAATTCTATAGTACATGCCCAGTATGGTATTTGCCTGATGTGATAATTCTTCCAGGGGGTAGGTTTTTGAAAG
Organism: Spirochaetaceae bacterium; assembly: GCA_015493635.1. Classification (GTDB taxonomy): domain Bacteria; phylum Spirochaetota; class Spirochaetia; order B11-G9; family B11-G9; genus S145-15. The sequence goes on from WGCU01000045.1 coordinate 28,930, forward strand.
GATCCCGTTTTATTTATTTTTGAAATCGGTATCAATCCTTTCATCCTGGAGAAATACTGTTGACAGGAGTACCTTTAATGATGGTTTTTCATTCTCTGCACTCCCTCGGGAACGGAACCATGTCCCGCTCCACTCACTCGTTTGAGAATAAGCGAAAAGGTCTTCTCTTGCAGAGTATTTCCGGGTATAGTATAGTTAATAAATTATGAAATAGTAACGGAGTCAAATTAAATGGGTAAAATACTGCACCTGGAAAACGCAGTGCTTTTTAGAAAAATTATAAAAAATATTGTTATATCCAAAGGTTTTGAAGTTTTTGCTACTGCAAACAGTACTGAAGCGATGGAAATATTGGATAAGAATGAAATCAATCTGATTATAACTGGAAATGTGCTCGAAGATACTACTGGACTGGAATTTGTGGAAAAAATCAGTAAAAGTAGATTTTCATCAATACCTGTCATTCTTCTTACATCTACAGATTCCCTGGAAATGCGGGAAAAACTCTTTTCCCTTGGAATAATAGACTATATTTTAAAGAAGGATATTACGCAATCAAGGCTTTCAACATATTTTGACGCTCTCGTAGCTGAAGATTCTCTCCTCCAGCAGATACGTAATACAAATATTGCGGTTCTGGATGACAGTAAATTTGGCCTGGAAGTGATTAAAAAAATATTTGAATTACACGCTATTACGAAAGTTGGTTTTTTCCTTGAACCTGAAGAGCTTCTTAATAAATCATCAGAATATTCAATTTTTTTTGTTGATCTTGTAATGCCGGGTATTTCAGGAGAAGAAGTTATTGTGCAATTACGAAAAGCAAAACCGAATTGTGTTATTATTGTTGTTTCGAGCATTCAGAACTATCGGACTATTTCAAACGCATTGATGTATGGTGCAAATGATTATATCAGTAAACCGTTTGATAATGGAATGTTTATGGCGCGATTAAAGGCAAATGCTCGTTCCTATTTTCTCTATAAGCAGCTGGAGAAAAAAGCTGTTACCGATGGGCTGACAGGTCTATATAATCACCGGTATATCTGTGATTATGTTGCAAGAATGATTGATAAAAAAAGGAATGAGGGGAAAACGTTTTGTGTTCTCCTTATGGATATAGACCATTTTAAACTGGTCAATGATACCTATGGTCATCAAGCTGGAGATAGTGTATTAATATCCATTGCCAGATTATTTATCGATACCTTTAGCAGTGAAGTAGTCTGCGGTCGTTATGGAGGAGAAGAGTTTTTAATAGTGTTGGATGGTATGTCCTTGGCAAACGGAATAATTGCGGCAGAAACGGTAAGAAAGAATGTTGAAAAGACTTCCTATACTGAAAAGAATTTAAAAATATCAATAAGCGGAGGAATTCTAGAGCATTCAAGTGAATCTGCAATGGAAATAATCAGGAAAGCTGATGATCTTCTCTATAAAGCAAAAAAAAATGGCCGAAACAGGATAGTATCCGAGTAGTGGACAATTCTATAGCAAATAAATTTTGACAAACAGTTATAATTCAATTAGACTCAGTATATGAATTGTAACACGAGAGATGTAAAGCTGAACTTATTAAGAATAAGATATCGGAATTACTATATTCTCGCTGTTGTTTTTATTCTGATTTTTACATTTCTTGTATTGGTGCCGCTGCTGAAAATAATAATGACCTCATTAAGTTTTCAGGTTAATGATGAAAGAATGGTAAGGGGTGCACATGAAGGTGCCTTTACTTTTTATCATTACAGCAGAGTTTTTATTGGCAAACTTGCCCGTGCTCTCTTTTATAAACCGTTTTTAAATTCTCTTATTGTCGGTATCGGAGTAACGATGCTTTCAATGTTTATTGGAACGCTGCTTGCGTGGGTTTTAATAAGAACCGATATCCCCTTTAGGAAATTCCTTAATACTGTTATTGTTATTCCCTACATGATGCCTTCATGGGTCATGGCACTCGCATGGCTTCTTGTATTTAAAAATTCCAGAACAGGCGGTGCACCGGGAATGCTTACTGCTCTTTTCGGTATAGCCGTCCCGGACTGGATTTCATATGGCATGTTTCCAATAATTATTTGTCTTGGATTTCATTATTATGCCTATTCGTATCTCCTTGTTTCAGGAGCACTTGAAACAGTAGATTCAGAACTTGAAGAAGCCGGGGCGTTGAGTGGTTTAAATAAATTAAAGGTTTTAAAAAAGATAACATTCCCTCTTGTCCTCCCCGCGCTCGGATCTTCTTTTGTTTTGACTTTTTCCCGGAGTATGGGAACTTTTGGAACTCCTGCTCTTTTGGGTCTTCCCGTCCGCTTGTTTACTATACCAACTCAGATATATGCTTCAATCAACGCCCGAAATACAGGCGATGCATTTGTTCTTGCTCTAATACTTGTTTTTCTGGCAGGAATAGCTATATACATAAATTCCAAAATAATAGGGAAAAGGAAGAGCTTTGTAACTATGGGAGGTAAGGGCTTTAGAAGCCGTCCGAACCATCTTGGAATTTGGAGGCTTCCGATTACGCTTGGTGTCTTCCTTTTCCTTATTGTAATAATAGTAATTCCTGTAATTCTATTGGCGTGGAATACTTTTATGCTTCTTCCAGACGATTATTCTTTTTCTAATCTAACAACACACTTTTGGGTTGGTAAGAGTAATTTTATGATTGCCAGTGGGCAGGAAGGAATTTTCAGAAACAGCGGAATATGGGGAGGTGTTTATAACAGTATTCGTCTCGGTATATCTGCTGCAGTATTAAATGCTTTTCTTGGTTTATTTGTAGGATATGCTATTGTCAGAAGCAGGGGAACAAGAATTTCAAAGAGTCTGGAAGCACTCTCGTTTGCTCCATATGTTTTCCCGGGAATTGCTATGGGTGCTATTTACTTAGGTATGTTTGCAAAACCTTTTGGCCCTATTCCTGCACTTTATGGAACTTTCTGGTTACTTCTCTTAATTGTAGTGATAAAAAATATGCCTTTTTCTTCACGAACAGGAATGAGCGCTATACTTCAAATTGATAAATCACTAGAGGAATCAGCACAGATAGAAGGTATGCGGTGGTTTAAACGTTTTCGAAAGATTATATTCCCTTTGTCACAAAGCGGATTTTTCTCAGGAATGCTTTTAACATTTATTACGTCAATGCGAGAGCTATCGCTTATCATATTACTTGTTACTCCCGGAACAAGAGTTTTAACAACAATAATATTTGCATACGAGGATCAGGATATGGTACAGCATGCAAATGGTGTTACGCTTATTCTAATGCTGATTATAGTCAGCGCAAATTTTATTATGAGGAGGTTTTTCGGTTCAAAAAGTATAATGGGAATAAAAGAGTCTTGATAAAAAAAAAGGAGTGTTTATGACAAAAAAATTATTGGTGTTATTTTTAGGTATAAGTTTTGTTTTTAATGCGGTTTCACTTTTCGCAGCAGGTGCAAAAGAAACTGCAAAAGACTATCCTCCGGAAATGATGGCATGGATGAAAACAGCAAAGCTTGGTCCCTATGATAAAGGAAAACAGGATTGGGAGGAAATAAAAAAACTTGCCAAAGAAGAGGGAGAAGTTGTCGTTTATTCTTCATCTTCACGTATAGCGAAAGTAGCTGCTACTTTTGAGAAGAAATACCCCGGAATAAAAGTAACGTATTTTGATCTTGGTTCGGTAGGAACGGTAGAAAAGACCATACAGGAACAGAATGCTAATTTATTCAATGCTGATGTTATTACGACGGGAGGTTCGGGGCAGGTTATTCATGAGCTTTTGGGGAAGTACCGGTTGGTTAATTTTGTGCCTGATATGTACAAATCTCAGATACCGAAAGAACTTAGGGAACCGCTTCTGGCAAGAATTGTAGAAGGGTATGTTTTTATGTATAATACGGAGGCCTACGGTAATAAACCTCCAATTCATAATGTATGGGAATTGACGCAGGATAAATGGAAAGGGAAAATAGTCGTAAAAAATCCTATGAAATCCCTATCAAACAAAATGGGTTTATGGACGATGGTACAACATGCTGATGAATTTGCAAAAGCATATAAAGATTTAACAGGGAAAGAGATAGTTCTCCATAAGGGAGTTCCTGATGCCGGGTATGAATTTTTATATCGACTTCTTCATAATGATTTAATTATTCTAAACTCAGGCAGTAAAGTGGCGAAAGCTTCAGGAGAAAAAGGTCAGAAAAATCCGCCAATTGCTATAACAGGATATACATACATAAGATATAATGAGTCCAAAGGCTATGTAAATGCTGTTATTACACCGATGGATCCTGTTGAGAATATAATTACACCAGTGTATACTGGAATTGCCCGCCAGGCAAAACACCCTAACGCAGCTAAGCTATTTACAGCATACGAACTAGGGGATATAAGTATAACGAAAAAAACCGTTATTAATCCTCCCTATACCGAGGGAAAAAGCTCTGAACTTCTGCAAGGGCTTGCGCCTTATTATGAACCAGGTTCAAAGAGCCCACGGACAACTGTTCCATTGGCTAAGGGTGGAGAGCAGTGGTATGACTTGAAAAGCTGGACGGTTGACCCTGACTTTATGTGGTATGAAGGTCTGAAGGTTCAGGATTTCTGGATTCAGGAAGCGGGAAATTAAAGGATTTTTTGTGAGTGGAATAAAACTTTCAAATATATCGAAATCGTACAGCGGAATTCCCGCTGTACGTTCTCTTTCCCTGGAAATTAATGAAGGAGAATTTGTTACTTTGCTTGGCCCTTCAGGCTGTGGGAAAACGACGACACTGAGAATGATAGCAGGTTTGGAAGATGCTGATGATGGAGAAATATCAGTAGGTGAACATGTTTTCTATTCCCGGGAGAAAGGGTTATATGTACCGCCAGAGAAACGAAAATTAGGTTTCATTTTCCAGAGCTACGCTCTGTGGCCTCATATGACGGTTCGTGGAAATATTGCTCTTGGTCTTGAAGAGAAAAAAATACCTAAAAAAGAAATAAATGATATCATCTCAAGAGTTTTAACAAAAGTACAATTGTCTGGACTGGAAAACAGGTACCCATCAGAACTCTCCGGAGGGCAGCAGCAGAGAGTAGCTGTTGCCAGAATGATAGCTTTTGAACCGGAAATATTCCTCATGGATGAACCACTGTCGAATCTTGATGCCATGTTGCGGATTGATATGAGAACAGAACTTAAAAGGCTGCATCAGGAACTTTCGGCGACTACCGTTTATGTTACACATGATCAAAATGAAGCCCTGACGCTTTCGGATAGAATTGCAGTTATGTATGACGGAGAAATTAGGCAGATCGGAACGCCAAAAGAAATCTACTATAAACCCGCTGATTTATTTGTTGCCAGATTTGTCGGCAGCCCGAGAATTAATTTACTAAAGGGTAGAATAGGAAGCGAAGGAGGAAAAGCAAAATTCTTTTTTAAATCAAAGGGAATAGTACTGCCTGCACATACATTATTTTCTTCTGCAAGTGTTATTGCTGCTATAAGACCTGAAGATATAACTATCAGTTCAAAACAGGTTCCAGGTTCTTTCGAGGGGATTGTCTTTTCTGTTCTACCAGCAGGTTCAGAAACCATAATCTATATACATTGCTGTGATACAACTATTACGTTGAAAGTTAATGGTTTTTCCTCCTTAGTGGAGGATGAAAAAATATGGATACAGCTGCCACCTGATAAGATGAATTTCTATGATCCTGAAAGCGAACAAATTCTCAGTAATTACTAGTAAACAACTCCGGGCAGAAGCGCGTAGATGTTTGGTATCTATTTACCGGTGGAAAGATTTTGATAATTTAGATTGATAATTTCTTTTTAATACGTAGGATTTTATCCTTTTCCTTAAAGAAAATATCTACCAGATCAGGGTCAAAATGCTTTCCTTTACCTTCTTCTATTATTCGGTTAATCTTGTCGTAAGCGTCAAATCTACCCCGTCTTGACATCAGCTTGAATCATTTCTCTCTACTAATTTAAGAGGGGGAACACCTTCCATATTCCAGGGTAAAAGCCTTTCAAGATCTTCTTTTCTTTCAGCTTCCGGTATTTTCTCAAAGAGCTTTTCC
>WGCU01000046.1 GCA_015493635.1 Spirochaetaceae bacterium
ATTGAGTAGTATTATTTTGGGTAAGCCGGGAATAAGCAGAGCTCTAACTCGTACCTTTTTCCCGGTTTATCCTCCCTTTTCAAATTCTTCTACAAGAATTCTTTTCGGGAAATTATCTCTCTTTATTTAATTTGGGCGCGGGAATCAACAAGTATGTTGGGAGAAGAAACGGCCACCCTAAAGACAACTTCAACGATGATTTTATAGTAAAGATTCGTAGAGAGACACAAAGAGATGAGGATGTCGTATCAAAACGTGAAGACGAAATTATCTCATTATTAGAAACTGCAACCAAATATTCAACAATGGAAATAAAAGAATTTAGCTCAATCGTTATTATGGAAGTTTTCCAAAATGTTATTGAACACGGAATTCAGAGTTTTGACCAGGGATGGTGGGTTCTTGCACAATACCACCCAAAGCATAAAATTGTTTCCATAAATATTGCGGACAATGGTATCGGTTTTAAAAACAGTCTACTTTCAGGGCCACAAGGAGATGAATTAAAGTCTGAAAAGAATAATTTTAAAGAAGGATACTTAATAGAGTTGGCATTAAAAGAAAACATTAGTGGAGCTCTTGATGCGAGCATAAAAGAAGGGAAAAGGTTTAAAAAAGGATATAAAAGAGGAGCTGGACGTGGAAATGGCTTAAACAGAATATCAAGTACCTGTGAAAAGCTTGGTATCAGCTACAACATACTTTCACATTATGGATATTTATCTTATAATCATAAAAAGAACAAAATAACTCACGGTAGTAGAGAGAAAAGAATTTTTGGAGGAACATTATATAATTTTAATATTCCAGGTAAGGAGCTATAAAATGGAAAAAATTGACGTGGGAGAAGAATTCTATTATAGATTAGCAAACCGTAATAATTTACAAGGAAATGGTAAACATACAGCAGAGTCATTTAGAAAAAAATACTTACAAGCATTAGATAATGAAGAAGCTTGGGAAGAAGAATTATCATATATTACATTCGACTTCAAAAATGTAAAAAGGATTGGTCCTTCATTTGCAAACGAAGCTTTTGCATATTTTATGAAATATACCGACCCGGAGACTTTTTTAAAGAAAGTTGTTTTCATAAATATCGACGAGGTAGACAAAAAAATAATAAGAAAGGAGTTAGATTCTGGGTATAAAAGATAAAGTGACAAAATTTATTATAAATAACAAAAGGATCTTTTATTTTATTGCAATAATTATATTTTTAGTTTACCTTTCTTTCTCTTTATATATTTACCCTTGGCAATTTAAGCACTATTTTCTCTTAGTAGACTTCAGAAATTACTATTCAATCATTACTGGAATAACAGGAATATTTATTGGCCTCTTTTATTATTTCCATAGGTTATATACTGATCATAAAAATACTCGGAATTCGATATTTAGGCAAAGACTTTCCCTGTTACTGGATGAGCTTAATACATTTGATTCTTATGTTGATAAATTCTTTAATAAAGATTTTTCTAATCAAAAAGAACTTGATGCTATACGCAACAAGATCGCCAGAAGTTTTGAATTAGTAGAAATTATCCTAAAAGAAAATCTTACTGCACTGGATTTAACAGGAAAAGAAATCGATTCTATACTTGAACCCAATTCCTTTATAGATAACTCAACCTATATTACTGAGGTAGTCTTCCCCGAATTAATATTTGCCGACCTATCAGACATTAAAGATGCTTACATAGAAAAAATAAAAGATGCAAAACGTGTTTGTATAATTAAAACTATCTGACTACAGAACCTTCAGATTCTGCCCTGCCCCTTCCCCCTCCTTAGGTATGCTCCTTATACAGGAAGTTATATTAAATATTTTTGTTGACATCCAGAATGATACAATATAATTGTATTCAATCATCTCTGTGAGCATTGTGTCTTGCAGGCACCCAATAGTCCGGGTTTTTTTGTCTAAGAAAAATAGGGCTTGATTGCTGCCCGTTTTTACCGTAAACTGTTAGAAGATGGAGCTTAAGAGAGTTGCGTTGACAGAAATGGAAGATCTTCTTGAACTAAGTAGAGATATTGGACATCCTTATTTCTATCGTTTCTCTTATAAGCCCGGGAAAGGCTATTTTGCAAGAAGAATAAGAAAAGGTGCAATCCGCCTTCGAAGTGAACGGACAAAGCCGGTATATAAGAAAAAATTCAAATATGTAATATGACAGGCACTTTATGGGTAAGTTAGCTGATTTTATTTTAAAAACCATTATTGCAGATCCCAAGACATTGACATTGAACGTTGTATTATTTATCTTTCTCTTTATATCATGGAAATCTGATCATAAACGTGTTGATCAGATAATTGAAGCCAAAGAAAAAGAGATTAAGAGATTAGCTGAAGACAATAGGCAATACAGAGAACTCTATCTTGTTGAGTGCATGAAGTTCCCTAAGAATGACTTGGCAAAAATATCAGCTGGAAAATTAACCAGTCCCACCAAAAAAGAAGGCAAAAAACAAGACAAGAGGAAAAAGGAGCGATAGATGACATTTGTATTGTTAATTGCTATAGTTGTAATAACAGGATCATATATTAAACACTCACATATACTCAAGAAACATTCCTTAGTAAGTGAGATTGCACAAGAAAGACGTGATTTGATCAAATTAGTTCATAGTGGAAAAGTTTCTGTTAATTCTGAAATATTCAAACTTATCTATTACAATCTGGAATACCTGCTTCGTATTAAATATTATGATCTTAATCATATGCTGCCGTCTTTAGATGAACTACGTATGCAATATGTAATCAGCCAACATGATAAGGAACGATTGGATAAAATAAAGAAGGAATTAAACACACTATCAGAAGACAAAGAAATCATGGCTTTCTTAAAGAGCTTTAACCTTACTTTTACAAGAGCTATCTTGCAAAAGAAATTTCTATGGCAAATTCTTAGAATAATGGCAAAAACAAAAATACTAAAAATATCTAAACGTGCTATGAAATTACGGCAAACTGAAAAGAATATCAAAGATTTTAATAGCTTAATGGAGTCATATGCAGGTTAGATTGAGTACATAAAATGGGTAACACTGACTATTCTTTTATAAAGCCCTCATTTCTAAACGGAATAGCAAGGACCTTTGACTTGTTCGGCAATTTTGTAGAGTACAATATAAACGAAAACGGTGAAGAAGCGGACATGAGAGCCCTTTTAAAAGACGGTCAGGCAATTAGAGAAGATATGAGTACCGCTTTCCAGCAGTTCGAACAAGAGTTACCAAACGAAAATGCCTAGTCACCAACTTTCCTAAAGAATAGAGCCACCCCCAAAAGATGGCTCTTAATGTAAAGCTTTAAATAATGTTATACCGCACAATCTGACCTGCGCGGGGGTCTTATGTCCAAGTGAATATAATGTACTATCCATATAACACATTTCTATTATCGGTTCAAGTTTTCCCAATTGGTTCTCAATTCATTAAAACATCATTTACACCAAAACTTACACCAAAAATTATTATACCACACTTGACACACGCTATATATAGCGTATATTACACGCTTTAATCACCATACATACACCATATATGGATTTCAGCGAGCTTGAGGGGCTAGTGGTCGTTAGACCGTGGAAGTTCAAGTCTTCTCTGCAGCAAAAAAGACAGCTGCCCGTCTGGGCAGCTGTCTTTTTATTCACGAACCATCAAAACAGGCAGAGGTTCTTACCTCCCTCTGCCTGATTATTCATCGATCGTTTTACCAAATTTTCTGTTTTTTTCACTAAATCCGAATGAAAGGTACCAATAATACATACCATTACTATTATTGCAAGATACTAAAAATATATCTCGTAAGTAGTTCTTCCCTCACTATTTACTTTTAACCTTCCTTCAAGCTGTTCAACTAAACTTTTGATCAGCATTAAGCCTATAGATCCCTCTTTAACAGAACCCTTTTCAAAATTAAATCCCGGACCATTATCTGATATGTTTAGATAATATGTATTATCAACGTTTTTTAAAATAATGGTAAGTTTTAATACATCTGCACCATCAAATGCATATTTCAAAGAGTTTGATATCCTGCTGAATCAAGGGTATATCCAGCTGTTTCAACATCATTATTTCCGGACAAAAATATTATAGGTATTCTTTTCACTTTCTGGATTAGTTTTGCAGCTTCTATACCATCCATTTCCCCTTTCAACTTTATATCCATTAAAATTATATCGGGATTTACTTCCGATATAGCTTCTACTGCTTGCTCACCGGCGGTGAATACTTTAGAAACCTCAAATCCTGCCTTTTGTAATACTGTTTTATAACTCATTGCAATAATCAATTCATCTTCAACAATCATTATTCGTTTCATAATACCCTTGTGCGGCATGGGCATCAAAAAAAGTAATGTCCCGCCGCATATATTCATAGTAGGCTAACCCAGATAGGAAATCAAGAAATTTTATTCAGACGTAGAGTTGTATGTCATTCAGTACCTTTAAAGGAGGTTAGAAAAGTGATAAAAAAGAAGTAAGCTACATACGTAAACAACAAGATGTTTTTTATTATAAACAAGGAGCCGGATAGAATGAAGCGTATCATGATTTATTACCACAGCGGTGCGGGGTCAACAAAGATGGTGGGAGAGATAGTAAAAGTCCTGCTTTCTAAAACCTTTGCAGTGGATATTATGCGGGTAGAGGCGGATTACAATTACAGAGCGATGGATGACTACGACTTCTTTGTGTTTGGTTTTCCCGTCTTTGGATTTAAGGTATCACCCTCGATGAGTGAATTCGTTGACAATATGCCGGAGTTTGAAGATCCTAAACCGTGCTATATTTACTGTACCCTCGGACTGGCAGGCGGTAATGCGCTTTACAATTTAGCAGAGACATTGCATACAAAGAACATGACCGTTACGGGATATGAAAAAGTGCTTTCTCCCGGCAGTGATGCATCGTTGATGTTTAAAGGCAAGTGGGCACGAAGCTTAAAAAAGAAAACTCCGGCTAAAATCATGAATATGGTACAGACGATAAACAATGCAATGAAAGGAGGCATTACTTCTTCTGTACCCCGCTTTAAATACGGCTGGAATATTCTGGAAAAACTGCTTATGGGCATTGTTAAAAAAGAAGAGAAAAAAATGATGGGTTCACTGCGGATTTTGACTGATAAATGCACAAACTGCGGGATGTGTATTACAACCTGCAAGCGGGGATGCTATACAAAAGGGGAAAACCATCCATTGCTCGACATAAGTAACTGTGAGTTTTGCCTGGGGTGCGTACATCATTGTCCGTATAACGCAATTACCTTTTTAAAAGATGAAATTGACAAACCGAGGCTAAATGAGAAATTCTTCAAAGCGGAAAAGGAGAAACTGTTGGCACGATTAGTGGTAAATGAGGGAACTCAATGATATGTACTGTTATTTTTTCCAGACAGAGAAATTCTGTTCCGTCCGTTCTTTTTACTGATATAAAGGGCTTGATCCGCCTGTTCAACAACCCTCTGCGGAGTTTTGCATGCTTCAGAGATACAGGCAATTCCGATACTGACAGTTACAAATTCATTGATGGCTGAATCCTCATGAACAATTTCCGAACCAGCAAGATCATCCTGAATTTGCTTTGCCACAATGTCCGCGGCTTTTTCATCTGAAAATCCAAGAAGAACGAGAAATTCCTCCCCCCCGTATCGGTATGCCCAGTCGGTATTTCTGGTGATTCTTTTTTTAAGAATGGAACCTATTGTTTTAAGACATGCATCACCTGCCGGATGTCCATAGTAATCATTGTACTCTTTGAAGAAATCGATATCCAACATCAATACAGCAAAAGTATTACCAGTCCGGAGATACACATCCCAGAGAAACTTCAGCTTTTCATCCAGATGTTTTCTGTTGTAGAGTCCCGTCAAAAAATCGGTTTGGGAGAGCTCTTTCAGCTTTTCTGAATGCTTTACATTCATTCTCCGTTCAGTCTCGTATGCCTTCTCGAAAGCAATAAGCAGCAATACTATAAAGCCGGAAACCACCGGTACATTCGTTATCCAGTCAACAAACTGTTCCTGGCTGCTCAGTTGTTTAAAAATATCCGGAGAATATTCAAAGAGAACAATAAGTGCCATATTGATAAGAATAACAGCGATATCCAGAAAGATTCTTTCCCAGCCGTTCATAAGGTAATTAATAAGAATGAGAATAAGGAAGGAATACATTATCCCCGGAGATACAAGACCGGCACTGGATAATCCGCTGGCAGGGAGCAGAACCAAGGTAATAACGTATGTCCCTACCCGGTGAATAACCGGTACATGGAAGCTTTTAAGTGCCATAACCATGAGAACAGCGCAGAAAAAAGCTATAGCAATCCATTTATAATTAAACGAGAAGTCCAGTCCGTTAAGCACATTGGCCGCTACGGTGGCCAATGACAAAATGGTAAAAAAGGACATGTAGTATATAAAGAGTCTTTCTTTTATGGGATATCCATTTACTTTAGATCTATTTCTCATACACACAATTGTATGTATTTTATTCAGGAATATCCAGTTTCTTCCTTGTTTCACAATTATTTTTCTCAAAATAAAGGCGGTAACCAGGTTTGAATATAAAACAAGCAAAAAAAACAGGGGCACGAAGCCCCTGGATAGTAACTATAATGAATTAATAATTATAGGATAATGCTACCGTAGTCTGTCCGTCTGGACCAAAATTAACACTTGGCTGCCAAGCAACAACACCTTCAGCTTTTTTCTTGTCAATTTCCCCAAAAATATCTACAAAATCCCAGATATGGAAGGCCAAGAGCGCTACCCCTCCTATTAACGAAATGGTACTTCCAAGCGTAGCTTGACCAGTCACTTTACTCGCACCAGCAAGAGGATCGGTATAATCCACTGCCTGAGTTAATGCACTGGCTGTGATTGCGGCACCTACTATATATACAGCTAAGGACCCTCCTTCAAGAAGCAAAAACTTCATAGCATGGTCAGACCCGATATAAAAATGACCGGTACCAAAACCAACAAGCCCTGACAACAGATACCCTCCAACCGCACTTTTCTTTGCCTCCGCGGAATACGAAGATACAGAAAGCACAAGAACCAGTAACAATACAATTAGACCCTTTTTCAACATAAAAACTCCTTCTAGATAATTTTTAACTTGTTTTATTATATATTCATACTATATTTTGTCAAGAATTTATTTAAAAAAATACTAAGGAAGATGTTCTTCATCATCCACTATCTCAAGTTCCTCCATTTCTGGATCTTCATCCCGCCAGAAAGAGTAGCGGTAGTACTGCAGATCATCAGCTTCCGGATCATCATCCAGAAGATCATCAAAATTATCTTCAAGCATGAGAGGCAGCGGAACACCATCATCAACAGCTATCCCCATAACCTTCCCGTCGTCTTCGAGAAATCCCAGCTTGTACAGTTCCGCAAGTTTTTTTATTTTGTAGTCCCGGACATCCTCCTTTTTAATAATAAGGGAATCAGCATAACTTCCCTCCTCGGGCAGGATTTCAAATCTGGTGTAGATAAGGTTCACAATTACTTCATAGAAATGTCTCCCTGAAGCTGAAAAGATATTGATCCTCTGAAGTGCCCGGGATGAGAGGAGAAGAACATTCTTTTTGTCATCCACACAGACAGCCTGATTCTCTGCATCAATCCATATATGATGACCGGGAAAATCATGCTGCAACTGGCGGGATATATCAGTTTCCGCCATGGCTTCCTATCCCGCGGCTGCTATACGTACAGCTGACTGTTTAAAATCAGGTATTTTTGCTTCAGGATCTCTCAGATCCTTAGTCAGTTCATTAACAGGAGATTCCGCAAAGTGGATGGGCATAAAAACTACTCCCATGGGAGAACGTTCTGTTATTTTGATTCGGGAGATGATGGTTCCCCGTCTCGAGGATACACTGACACGCTGTCCTTCCTCATAGCCCTCGGCTTCCGCATCAAGCGGGTTCATTTCAACAACCGATTCTGGATAAATTTTATCAAGCACCGATCTGCGGGTCATAGTTCCTCCATGCCAGTGGTAGAGGACTCTTCCTGTTGAAAGAAGATACGGATACGCGCTGCTCGTTCTTTCAGATTCAAGTCTGCAGTCAAGGACAGTGAACAATCCCCTCCCCCTGGGAAAAGAATCCGCAAAAAGGTACGGGGTCCCCGGATGGGCGGGATCAGGACACGGCCAGTGAACACCGCCCTCCCGGTCTATCCGCTGATGACTGATTCCTCCAAAAGCAGGGACCAGTCCAGACATTTCATCCCATACCTCTGAAGCCGACTGGAATGCAAAGCCGCCGCTGGGTGGAAGCCCCAGTTTTTTCTCCACACGCAGAGCCAGATCCTGAATAATACGCCAGTCGGTCTGGGCTTCCCCGGGAGACGGAACAGCCTTCCGTATCAGCTGAACCCTCCGGTCACTGTTGGTAAAGGTACCGTCCTTTTCCGCAAAAGGAACCGCCGGTAAAATAATGTCACCGTACGCTCCGCTTTCGTTAAGAAAGATATCTACGATTATAATCGTTTTAAGTTGCTCAAAATGTTTCCGTGCTGTATTTAGATCAGGTTCACTCATCATGGGATTTTCCCCCATGATAAGATACGTATCAATGTCTCCTTTGCCGGCAGCATCCGACATTTCAAGAACGGTGAGTCCCGCAGTTTTGCTGAGCCCCGTTACATTCCATTTCTCTTCAAATTTTTTCTGTATTTCCGCATCTGCCACACTCTGGTAGCCCGGGAAAATCCCCGGAAGCCCTCCTGAATCCGAACAACCCTGAACGTTATTCTGCCCCCGGAGGGGGTTTAACCCTGTTCCGGGTTTCCCAAGGTGTCCGCACAACAGAGCAAGATTCGCAATGGACAGCGTATTGTCCGTTCCATGAACACTTTGACTGATACCCATTCCCCAGTACACCGCTGCTCTCTCTGCCTCGGCATACATACGGGCAGCTTCACGGATAAGGACGGCTTTAACTCCGGTAATTGATTCGGCCAGCTCAGGGGTAAAACCTTCCAGGGATTTTCTGTACATCTCAAAGTTCTCGGTACGCCTGTCAATAAAAGACCGGTTCTCAAGTTCTTCAGTCACCACAACGTTGGCCATAGCCTGATAAACAGCTACATCCGTTCCGGGGCGGTGCTGCAGATGCAGGGCCGCGAACCCGGAAAGTTCTATTTTTCTCGGATCTATAACAATTAGCTTCGCTCCGTTCTTTACCACTGCCTCCTTTAAAAAGGTACTTATGACTGGATGCGTCTCTGTCGTATTTGAGCCGGTAACAATAAAAACATCAAGGTTTTTCATCTCCGCAATGGCGTTTGACATGGCGGATGATCCGATGGCTTTCTGCAGACCTGCAACCGAAGCTGCGTGACAGAGCCGTGCGCAGTGATCAATATTATTTGTTTTAAGAATCCCTCTGACAAATTTCTGAAAGATGTACGTATCTTCATTCGTTGCTTTTGCGCTGCAGAAGGTGCCTATACTGTCTGCCCCCTGGGTTTTAACAGCCAAAGAAAGCCGCTCGGCAGCTAGATCCAGAGCTTCGTCCCAGGATGCCTCCCGGAACCCTTCCATACCGACAGGAGTCCTTTTCCCTGAATCAAGATTTTTCCGTATAAGAGGAGTCCGGATTCTGGAGGGATGATGAACATAGTCGGTTCCGAATCGACCTTTCGCGCATAACCTTCCAAAATTAGGAGCCGCATTCTCAGGAGCGGAAACGCTCACAATCCGTCCCTGGTCGATGGATAGATCGAGCTGACACCCTACTCCGCAGAAAGGGCAGGTTGTCCGTACTGTTTTTTCATGCTTCATCATGCTGCACCCCCGTACTGTTACCTTCGGTTTTTGCTTTTAACGCTCCGGTAGGACACACCTGAATGCAGTTCCCGCAGAAAACACAGGTTGTATCAGGAAGATCTTTGTTGTAAAAGGTAGCAATCCTGCTGTCAAAACCCCTGCCTCCTGCAGCCAGAGCATAGGAAAACTGGATATCGGAAGAGCAGACCTGTACACAGCGCATGCAAAGGATACATTTCGTGTAGTCCCGTATATAAAAAGGATTATCATCTTTCAGACTTCCCCGGGGGGAAGCAGCAAAGCGCTCTTCATCCGCGTCTAACTGCTTCATCTGCCTGACTATCTCAGGAGATTCGGACAGATCAGTAACAGCACTGAGCATCTCAAGGTTTGTCCTGCGGACCCGCCGTACCTTTTCTGAATCTGTTTTAACAACCATCCCTTCCCTTACAGAAGAAATACAGGAGGGCTGAAGCCGCCTTGCTCCTTCAACCTCAACAACACACTGCCGGCAAAGCCCCGGAGGAGTCAGCTGCTCATGAAAACAGATAGTAGGGATGGTGATCCCCGCCGACTCCGCTGCCTGTAGAATTGTTACACCGGAAGGGACCGTTATTTTCTTACCGTCAACCGTAATGGTTATCTTTTCAGTACTCATAAAACGGAAACTCCTTCTTTTTTGAAGATTTCAGGCCAAAGCTGCAGGGCGCTCATTACTGCTGAACCGGCTGTCTGACCCAGTCCGCAGATGGAGCCGTTCGTCATGGTATAGGCAATGTCCTCCAGTTTTCCACAGTCATCAGGCTCCACAGCCCCTTCATCAATCCTTTTCAGAATTTCCAGCTGCCTGGCTGTTCCCAACTGGCAGGGATAACACTTCCCGCAGCTTTCATGTTTAAAGAACTCAGCTATCTCAAGAACAATCTTGAGAATATCCCGCCGTTCATCGAACACCATAATAACTCCCGATCCCATGACAAGACCGGCTTGTTCCAAATGCTCATGATCAAGGGGAATATCCCACATCGCTTCAGGGACAAACATACCTGATGCTCCGCCAAGAACAATGGCCTTCGGTTTTCTCCCTCCGGGAATCCCTCCCCCATAATCAAAAACCAGATCCTTCAGTTTCGTACCGAAGGGCATCTCGTACACTCCCGGTCTGACAACATCTCCTGAAAGACAGAATAATTTCGTTCCGGAAACAGGCTTATATTCCTTTGCATCCCCATTTTTTGCCAGATTTTCCATGATCCGTGTCATATAACCGAAGGTTTCCACATTGTTTATCTCTGTCGGCTGATTAAACAGACCTTTTGTTACCGGAAAGGGCGGTTTATTCCTTGGTATCCCCCGTTTTCCTTCAATTGATTCAAAGAGAGCTGTTTCCTCTCCGCAGATGTATGCACCGGCCCCGGAACGCACTTCAACATCAAATGAAAAACCGGTACCAAAGATATTTTCTCCGAGATATCCTCTCTTCCGGGCACTTTCGATAATACTGACAAAGATTCTCCGTTGTTCAAAATATTCACCGCGGATATAGATGTATCCTTTACGGGCTTTAATGGCAAAAGCGGCAATAAGCATTCCTTCCAGAATAGTGAAGGGATCAGTACTTAACAGAACTCTGTCTTTAAACGATCCGGGTTCCGACTCATCAGCATTACAGACAACGTACCGGATAATATCCTCCCGTTTACCTGCGGTGCTTTCTCCCTTTATTCCTGCGGGAAATCCCGCACCGCCGCGGCCGCGTAATCCGCTCGTTTTGATAACCTCAAGAATACGCTCTTCATCCATGGTCATGGCAAATTTAAGCCCCCCAAACCCGCCGGAATCAAGATACTCATCAATGTTTTCAGGATCCCCTGTACAGCAGCGTTTACTCAAAACAGGATTTTTTCCAGATACTTTATTTTCCGGCTTTGATTCAGCTGCCGTAAGCAGATCAGGGATCTTCATGCTACCGATTTTTGTTAAGGTCTTCTCTCCGACAAGGGCAGAGGGAGCATGATCACACATCCCCAGACACTGCACCGATTCAACCATAAAACGTTTGTCCGGAGATGGTGTCCCTTCGGGTACCCCCAGATATTCGCACAGAGCTTTTTTTATCTTTTCTGAACCCTTAGACGCACAGACTGGACTGGTGCAGATCCTAATAATCGTCTGCGCTGTCGGTTCAGAATACAGCAGAGAATAAAACTCTATAACCCCGTATATATCCACCGGGGGAACACGCAGAACACGGGATATTTCGTCCACTGTTTCCTCTGGTACATATCCGAAAAGCTCCTGGGCTTTAAGAAGTGCCGGTAGCAGACTGGATCTTTTTTTTTCACGCAACCCGGAAAGATATTTCTTCAAATCCTCATGTAAAGTATTCATACTACAAGTATAAAGCAACATTTTGACAAGTCAACCTCGCCAATGGAGGCTGCCGCTCTTTTTATTTTTAATTTATTACCGTTTCTATCATAATTCCCATTGACTACCCTACGGGTGTACTGTATATTATACATGGAGGTTTATTATGATAGATGAAGATCACAAGAAAGATGTAACAACACGTCTGAAAAAAATTGAAGGACAGATCCGCGGTATTCACAGGATGGTTGATGAGAACAGGTACTGTATCGATATCCTCTCTCAGACACGGGCGGTTGTTGCAGCAATACGAAAGGTTGAAGATCTTATCATGTTTCAGCATCTGCATTCCTGTGTTGTAGACAGCATGCGAAGCGATAATGAAGCGGATAAAAACAAAAAGATAGATGAAATTATGGAGCTTCTTTCGAAGCACAGAAAAAACGGGTAGTTGACCCGGAGGAGAATAGCATGTTTGGAAAAAATATTAAAATAAAATGGAACCGGTATCTGGAAAAGATGGCAAAGACAAATGAAAAACTGTATGGAAATCAGCGGCTGGACTGCTGCGGTATGAATAAAAAGCCCCAAAGCTCAGACACAGGGGGACCAAAAGATGGGAGATAGAATTGTTCTTGATATAACCGGAATGTCATGCACCTCCTGCTCTTCCAACATTGAGAAAGCACTTTCCGGAATGGCTGATGTAAAAACCGCAAATGTCAGTTTTACATCCAAGAAAGCGTATCTTGATGTATTTGACACTATAGATCTGGAAACGATTATTGGAACCGTTAAAAATCTTGGATATGATGCGGCCCTGGAGAGGGATGAGCTTACCACCAATGCCGATAAAGAAACAGAGCATCTTGAAAGCGAAAAAAAGAGGCTTGTATGGGCGTGGGCAATTACTATTCCCCTTACAGTCAAGATGCTTGGAGAAATGGTTTTCGGATTCTATCCTGAAGGACGGGCTCTGGCTCTCTACATTGATCTTGCCGTTTCATTACCTGTAATTTTTATCATTGGATTTCCTGTTATCCGGTCAACCTTTTACGCGGTAAAAAGTTTCTCATTCAACATGGACTCTCTTATTGGAATTGGAACAATTGCTGCGTATTCTACAGGAATCTTACGGGTTTTCGGTATGGATATTGAAAGTTTTGCCGTTGTCGGCGCCATGATTATGAGTATCAATTTTATCGGCTCATACCTTAAGGAAATGGCAACCGGCAGAGCATCCCAGGCCATAAAGCAGCTTCTTGAACTGGGAGCAAAGTTTGCCCACAAGGTAAACGGGGACGGCTCATTGGCAGACGTTTCGGTGGAAACACTGCAGGTCGGGGACATTGTCCTTGTCAGACCGGGGGAAAAGGTCCCTGTGGACGGTGTTATTGTTGATGGAGAAACATCAATCAACGAATCAATTGCAACAGGAGAAGCTATTCCCTCAGATAAAAAGGTAGGGGATCCGGTAATTGGTGCTACGGTAAATCTTCAGGGTGCAGTCAGGATCAAAATTGAAAAGGTGGGAAAGGATACCTTTCTTTCCAGAATCATCAAAATGGTAGAGGAAGCTCAGGGCTCAAAGGTTCCCATTCAGGCATTTGCCGATAAAGTAACAGCTATTTTTGTGCCGGTCGTCCTGCTCGTCGCTCTCGGGACATTCATCTTCTGGCTTCTCTTCCCGGAAACAGGGCAGCAGATACTTACCCGTTTCTCATCCATTATTCCATGGATACGACTTGGAAGGGGCACAACATCAATGGCACTGTTTGCCGGAATAGCTACCCTTGTTATTGCCTGTCCCTGTGCTCTCGGTCTCGCAACTCCAACAGCATTAATGGTAGGCATGGGAAAAGGTGCGATGAAAGGGATCATTATACGGAACGGTGAAGCAATTCAGACAGCACAGAAAATAGATGTTGTTGTTCTAGATAAAACCGGAACAATTACAGAGGGGAAACCCGTTGTAACAGCACTACAGACAACTCTGGAAAAGAATAAATTTCTCGAACTCCTTGCGTCAGTTGAAAACCTGTCTGAACATCCTCTTGCACGGGCCATCGTGGACAAAGCGGAAGAAGCGGGACTACAGCTTAAAAAACCGAAGCGTTTCAAAGCTATTCCCGGAAAAGGAATTGAAGCAGTAATCGGTACGAAAAAAATTATCGCGGGAAGTGTCAGCTTTTTCAGTGAACTGAATATAGCAACAGACAGCATTGAGGATACCATTACCGGTTACCAGGAAAAGGGACAGACGGTCATTCTGGCAGCAAAGGAAGGAGTACTCATCGGTGCCGCAGCAATAGCGGATGAGATAAAGCCGGACTCGAAGGAGGCTCTGGACAAGCTGAGGGCAATGGGGATTAAAACGATTATGCTTACGGGGGATAATGAAAAATCCGCCCGTGCTATCGCAGAGGCCGCGGGTATTGATGAGGTTAAAGCCCAGCTGCTGCCTCAGGATAAAGTGGAAATAATCAAACAGCTTCAATCCGAAGGAAAAGTTGTGGCCATGGTAGGAGACGGGATAAATGATGCGCCTTCTCTCGGTCAAGCCGACGTAGGTATTGCAATCGGAACAGGAACTGATATAGCAATTGAATCTGCCGATATAACCCTTGTATCAGGAAGCCTTATCGGTGTTCCGCGGGCTGTAAAACTCTCAAGGGAAACATTCAGAAAAATAATGCAGAACCTGTTCTGGGCATTCTTCTACAATATCATTGCTGTTCCTCTCGCTGTCCTCGGGCTTCTCCATCCTGTTGTAGCTGAAGTAGCCATGGCATTCAGTTCCATCAATGTTGTCGGTAATTCTCTCCGTTTAAAAAAGGTATCGATTGATTAACTAACTGTATTTGTTTATTCTCAAACGAGTGAGTGGAGCGGGACAACGTATTAGTCCCGTTCCCGGGTGAGTGTAGAGAATGAAACAGATTCTTTGAAGGAAGGCTTTTTTATGAAAATTGTTGTACTGGATGCGGATTCATACGGAAAAGATATTGATCTTTCAGAATTTAGTACGTTAGGGGAGGCTGTTTTCTTTTCGAATACAGAGCCAGAACAGGTTTCTAAAAGGATAAACGATGCTGACATTGTTGTTATCAATAATGTCAAATTGGCAAACGGGGATATTTCCTCTGCAGTACATTTAAAACTCATAGCATTTGCCGCTACCGGGATGGATAACGTCGACAACGAGTACTGCCGGCAGCGCGGGATCGCCCTCCGTAACGTACAGGGCTATGCCACAGAAAGCGTTGCCCAGCATACCTTCGCCATGCTCTTCGCCCTCCTTCATCAGACTCAGTATTACGATCATTTTATTAAAAGCGGGCAATGGAGCAAGAGCGGAATATCCACGCATCTTGAAAGAAAATTTTATCAGCTCGGCGGTAAGCAGTGGGGAATTATCGGTATGGGGGCAATTGGTAAACGGGTAGCTGAACTTGCTACCGCCTTCGGTTGTCATGCTGTGTATTACAAACGCAGCGGTTCCAAAACTGTCTCAGCGTATCAGGGTGTAACACTTGCGGAACTGCTTTCCCGTTCACATATCATTTCCATTCATGCACCTCTTAACCGTTCAACCAGAAATTTAATCTCACGGGAAGAGCTGGAACGCATCAGGAACGGGGAGATTCTTATCAATGTAGGCCGGGGAGGAATTATCAACGAGAAGGATCTTGCAGAGACTGTAGATACAAGAGAACTGTACGCCGGCCTCGATGTCTATACCCGGGAACCGCTCTCCGCGGACAACCCCCTGCTTCAGGTTACCCATAAGGAACGGCTGCTCCTTACTCCCCACATGGCTTTCGGGGCAGTTGAATCACGTAACCTTGTTATTGCGGAAACAGTAAGGAATATCAGGGACTTTATTGGTACATAATCTATCGCTTTTCACCTGAAACATTTCTTTTCATAAAATCCTTTATTTCTTCCAGAGATCCGAACCTTCCCAGGGCAATCATCAGCTTTACAACTGAGGCTTCAACTGTCATGTCATCAGCTCCAATAAGGCCATAGTATTCTGCCTGCTTCGCGGCATCGTACAATTCCGGATTTACTCTGCCGGCCGGAGACTGGCTGCATAGAACCATGGGGATCTCTTTATCAGACGCGGTTGCAAACAGCTTATCAAGGCCCCGGTTATCAGACGGGATATTACCGCTTCCATAGGCTTGGATAACAATTCCCTTAACCCTGCCGCTGGTTATAGCTGAGAGGTAAAGAGAAAAATCAAGCCCCGGAAAGAAAGGGATACTGATAATATCAGAGCAGATCCGGGTATCAATACTGAATGGAGTCCGGGATTCCGGTAAAAAAAGATCCTCTTGCTTTATCAGATCAATTCCCATACGGATAAGCAGCCCGTAATTGGGACTGTAGAACGCATGGAAATCCCAGACATCCCTCTTTTTAACCCTGTTCCCCCGGTATACTTTATTGTTGAAAACTACCGCAACCTCATGAAGGCCTCCATGGAGAACAACTTCAATAGAAGCGTTTAAATTGGAAAACGCATCACTCCGCTTCTCAATAAAGGGAAGTTGTGATCCGGTAAAAACAACCGGTTTCCTAAGATTTTCAAGCATAAAAGAAAGAGCAGCAGCAGAATAGGAAAGGGTATCTGTCCCGTGAATAATAATAAAGCCATCGTACGCTTCGTAGATATCCTTGATTTTTTCAGACAGACTGACCCAGTGTGATGGCGTAAAAAGGGAAGAATCTATATTAAAGAGCTGGAACTGATCAACGGAAACGTCCCGGTAACCGGGAATAACGGTTCTTTCAATGTACTCCATGGCCGTATTACCCGGACGCAGCCGGCCTGTTTCGTTTGGTACCATTACAAATGTTCCACCGGTATGAAGTATTGCAATCTTTTTCATGTCAGCCCCTGTTCTTATCACTTTGGGATAAAAATATCATTTGTATAACGAGCTTATTACTATTATCTATTCAGCCGGTAACACATGCGTAGGCACTGTGGTTGTGGATAGACTCAAAGTTCTCCACCTCTACCTGAAAACTTTTTATCCGCTCATCATCCCTGAGCCGGACAGCAACTTCCCGGGCAGAATCTTCGACAAACCGGGGATTATCGTAGGCATGTTCGGTCACATACTTTTCGTCAACCCGCTTGAGCATAGTGTAGACAGGAGATGAGGATGACTCTTCGGCAATAAGGATAAGTTCCTCAACCCAGATAAATTTTGTTGATACGACGGTAATTTTAATTATTCCCCGCTGGCTGTGGGCCCCATACTTACTTATCTCCTTTGAACAGGGGCAGAGATTTGTTACCGGAACCTCAACAGTCAGCTTCATATCAAGAGTACTGTTTTTCCGGGCTTCCAGCTTACAGCCGTACTCCATAAGACTGCTGTTTCCTGATACCGGAGCTTTTTTCCTGATAAAATAGGGGAAACGAATCTCTATATGTGCTGTTTCACAGGAAAATGTTGTAATCATGTCATCAAGAATGTCTTCAAGATTGTGTATGTTAAGGTCTACCTTATGCCGTTCTATAACCTCAACAAACCTACTCATGTGGGTACCGCGGTAATCATGGGGAAGATCCACAAACATATTGATATTTGCAACGGTATTCTGAGCCTTGTTTACCCGGTCAAGAACAGTTACCGGATAATTTAAATCCCTGACACCTACCTTACGAATAGGAACTTTACGGAGATCTTTCTCTTTCTGTACATCACTAAGCATCACTACTGCCCCCTGTAGGTTACAAAACTGGTTTCCGTCTCCCAGAGTTTTATTTCATACAGATGATATGCCGGAGACAACAACGGTTTTTCAAGTTCGCTCCACATCCACATAACAAGATTTTCTGTGGTAGACTGCGGAACTATTTCATTCAGATACTGATGATCGACTCTGCTGATTATTTTTTCAGTAACTGTTTTTTTCAATATTCCATAGTCAAGAATCATACCGTCACTTCCGGGAACACCCTCTATAGTAACCCTTAGCCGGTACGTGTGTCCGTGCAGTTTCTCGCATTTGCCATGGTAATCAATTAAATTATGTGCGGAATCAAACTTGAATTCTTTAGAAAGCAGCATGGAAACTCCTGGAATGAAAGTAGTTAGCATCTTGTATAAAGAATTCGGGATCAGAGTCAAGAGTGTGCAATAAATTCTCCCTTAAAAAGCTCAAATTCCTTGAAAGCAAAATCTTTCACCTTATCCTGATACTCACGGTATAACCGGATAAGTTTATCACCCGCGGGGGTAAGCACCGTACCCTCCCGGGAATCTCCACCCTTCTTCCGTGTTAAAACCTGTATTCCAAGATGATCTTCCAGATTGTTAAGCATGGAATGTGCCTTTACATAGGAAAGCTTCATTTCTTCGGCAGCCTTCCGGATAGATCCGTGTTTCTTTATCCCAAGAAGAAGCCAGTACACACCGATACCCATAAACTGGGTACCGGCATTATCAATAAAATATATTTTCAGTTTTACTTCCATGGATGGGCGGATCTTACCGTACCTCTCTCGCGGCTTTGTCGAGTATGGCGTAAAGATCTTCTATATCAGTAAGCTCCACACTGGAATAAGCGATACGCAGATATTTTTCCTGAATTGAAATTGTTCCAACGCCGTACGCGTCCAGCAGATGAGTTCGGAGCTTTTCCGAATTGCCGCCATCATACAGAAATGTCATAAAATACCCTGAGTTAAAGGGAAGCGCTTTTAAAGGAGATTTCTCACCGTACGCGGCAATAACTTCCCTTACTTTCAGATATCTCGATTTTAAAATCTTAAATCCTTCCTCTTTCTCCTGCCAGTATGTTGCTGACGGGAGCGACTTTAAAACAAGAGTCTGGGCCATTTTGCTTGAGTTTGATATTGAAGCCCTGATAGCCCCCATGGTCTTGCTCGTAAGGGCATCAAGCTGTTCTCCGGATAATCCACGGGAAGCATAAGTAAGAAATCCAAGCCTGAATCCCCATGCAAAGTTCTCTTTTGTTGCTCCATCCACCTTTACTGCAAGAATGTTGTCATGCAGATCCGCAAAAGTGCCAAAGAGCGATTCCTTCAGTGTTTCATCTTCGTAAAAAAGACCAAAATAAGCATCATCGGTAATTGCCAGAATCTTTTTGCCTTTTTCAGCCGCACTTTTAAGGAGGGAGACAATTCCTTCCGCTTCACGTACCGACGGAGAATACCCGGTGGGGTTATTTGGAAAATTGAGTATGATGGCAAACTTGCTGCCGGTTATTCCGGAAATAGCAGATTCAAGTGCGTCAAGGTTCAGCCCTCCTTCTTTATTGAAAAAAGGGAATCTCTTAATCCCTGCACGGTTCCGCCCTTCAAATATAAGGCTGTAATTACCCCAGAACATATCAGGTACAATGACGGGATCTCCCGGATCAAGAAACAGATCAGCTACCGTCGAAATTCCATGAGTCAACCCTGAAGTAACAAGAGGGAGTGTTGTCTGCTTACCTTTTAAAGAGGGGTTTTTCCGGTCCATTTCCTTCCGCCATTTTTCTCTCAATTCAAGAACGCCGGAAGTCGGGGCGTAGGGAAACATTTCAGCCGGGGTCAATTCAAGAACCTGCCGTTTAACACTTTCCAGATACATAGGGGTACCGTGGATCGTCGCCATACCGACTGTCGCATTATACCGGGTTGCCTTTTTCTTTGCTTCGGCAGATTGTGCAACAATGCCTTTTGGAAAATAGAAACGCTTTCCGAAATCT
Organism: Spirochaetaceae bacterium; assembly: GCA_015493635.1. Lineage (GTDB taxonomy): Bacteria > Spirochaetota > Spirochaetia > B11-G9 > B11-G9 > S145-15. The sequence continues at coordinate 19,910 of WGCU01000046.1, forward strand.
GAAAGCAGATCATAGACTACTGTTCCTTCAAGAACAGTGTTTAATTCCTTTGCAACAGCATTCATTGTAATACTCCTTTGGTTAAAACAAACCCTGCATTTTCAGCAGGGCTCCTGTAGTATTACTGTATACTAATTTATTTTTTTATGCGAGTCCCTGTTTTCCCCTGCAGCGCGTCAAGGGCCTTATCAAGGGATGTTATAAGCGCTTCTTTGCCGCTCCATTTTACAAAACGCATACATGCTTCAACTTTCGGGCCCATGGACCCTTTAAAAAACTGTCCTTCGTCAAGGTATCCCTGAGCTTCATCAAGAGTTATCTCCTGAAGTGCTTTCTGGTCCGGTTTGTTAAAGTTGACATAGACATTTTCGACATCAGTCAGAATCATGAATTTATCAGCCTGAACAGCCTGAGCCAACTTGAATCCTGCCCGGTCTTTATCTATCACCGCGTCAACACCTGACCATCCTCCGTCCTTACCTTTTTCTACCGGTATACCACCACCGCCGGATGCAATAACAATAACACGCTCTTTCAACAGTGAGTTAATTGCTCTGTCCTCAACGATGCTTAAGGGCTCCGGGGAGGGAACAACCCGTCTCCAGCTTTTTTCAACCCCCGGTTTAACCTCTTTTACTATCCACACTTTTTCAGCTGCATATTTTTTTGCATCTGCTTCTGTGTAAAAAGGTCCGACAGGTTTTGAAGGGTCCTGAAAATCGGGATCATCACTTGATACCTCAACCTGTGTAACAACACTGCAGACCGGTGCATCTTTTCCGAGTTTCCGGAGATGATATGTCAGACGGTTCTGAAACATCCAGCCGATCTGTCCCTGGGTCATGGCGCCGACAACGGTAAGCGTTTGGGGTGGAACAAGACTGGATGCTTCCTCCTGCTGGATAAGTAAAGCACCAGCCTGGGGTCCATTTCCGTGGGTTATGACAATTTTGTAACCGGCCATGGAAATTTTTGCTATCTGTTCTGCGGCTGTATCAACATTTTTAAACTGTTCTTCGGTTGTGCCGCTTTCTCCTGCCTGCTTTATGGCATTTCCACCTAAAGCAATAACAACAAGTTCTCTTGACATAGAAGCCTCCTCTTCATTACACTAATTCTTGAATGATGAAAAGAGCATTTTATTACTAAATATTGTTTTTATCAAGTAATTTTATTATTATTTTTTGAGAAAAAGGTAAAATATGAAGAAACTTATTCTAATGCGTCATGGCCATGCCGCACCGGTTCAGGGTGCTCAAACTGATGATTCACGGCCCCTTGATACGGCCGGTATTCATCAAGTAACGGTTATCGCGAAAAAACTGATAACTGAAAACAGCTTTCCCGATTATATTATAACGTCACTTGCTCTCCGGGCGATACAAACGGCTGAGATTATAATGAACACCATGGAACTTGATCTTGAACCGCACACGTACACAGAACTGTACTCGGCTGCTCCCGGAAAGTACCCTGAAATACTTCATACAATACCGGATATTTATGATTCTGTCATGATTGTTGCACATAATCCCGGAATAGAAAGTGTTGTTTCATCTCTTATAAATAGAAAGATGAGCATGGGGTCTTCAGACCTGTTTTATGCAGAACTTTCCATAGAGAGATGGTCTGACTTCTCACTTACCTCTCCTGTTCAGGATTTCCGGTTTCTCAAAGCGTCAGCATAAAACCTTACACGACATTTACAGGTTTACCCTCTAAAAACCCCGTAATATTCTGTTCGACAATACGGAGCCGCCGTGAAAAAGCCTCATGCGTTGCATAAGCAATATGGGGAGTAAAGATAACATTTTCGAGACTAAAAAGCGGATTATCTTTTTGTAACGGTGGTTCTGTATCAAATACATCAAGCGCCGCTCCCGCTAAGGGCCCATTTTGTAAAGCTGCAGCAAGATCCTTCGTATTAACAATGGGACCACGGGCACAATTAACCAGAAAAGAACCCTTTTTCATACGATCCAGTTTCTGTGCATCAATAAACCCCCGTGTTTCCGGAGAAAGGGGTACATGAAGGGTGATGATATCGCTTCTTTCCAACAGCGTGTCAATATCTGCATAGTTCAGGTACTTTCTCGCTTCTGAGCGCTTCGTTCTGCTGTATCCGATTACATCCGTATCAAAACAGGAAAGGAGTTTAGCAACTCTCAAACCAATTTCCCCGGTACCGATAATTCCAACTGTTTTCCCGGCCAGATCATACCCGGCAAAACCGGCCCTTGTTCCGCCGCTCCGGGTAACAGGATCCAGGCGCGTCACATTCCTCAGCAAATCAATAATAAGCCCGATAGTAAGCTCTGCTACATTTACCGTTGAGTATCCTGATGCATTACTAACCGTTATACGCTGCCTTCTACAGGCATCCATGGCAACATGGTCAGTACCCGTAAAAGCAACAGCCAGCATCTTTAATTGCGGGAGTTCTTTTATTACCTTTTCCGGGAAGGGAAGATTAGCAAGAACAACGATATCCGCTCCGCTGCATCTTCTGATAATCTCATCAGCATTTTCATTTCTGTCGTTATAAGCTATAACTTCATGCCCAAGCTCCATAAAGACCTTTTTAAAATTATCCATTTCTTCTTCTGTTACGGCCAACGGCTCAATTATATGTATGCGCATACGTGTCTCCTTTCAAGTATTCTCTGTATTCTGTCGCTATTTTGATATATCAGCAGTAATAAAAGGAGGTGTACCAGAATTATCATAAGTAAACCCTCCTCCTGAAATTGTTTTTATGACAATAGCTTGTTTTGGTCCAACAACTGCAGCTCTTACCACCTCAGTTATATCGAAGGTTCCTACAATCGGAGGGTTTTGGGTAAATTCTTTTTCAACCAGTTTGTTTACTATACTGTTATCGACAAGCGAATTCCATTTATCATTATTATCTTTCGGCAGTATCTTATCCAAAGGTGCAAAGATATAATCACTTCCACTGATCGACAGCTGGGGACTCAACGTTATTGTAGCGGATTTAATAAAGGTATTTTTGGGTATATCAAAGAATAAAACAATCCATTTTGTTGGATTTAATACAAGAGTAGTACTCGGGTTGAGATAAACGTTACCCCCATTATCAATATTAATAGAATTAACCCGTGTATACTTGGCTCCGGATTCTACTTTACCGGGTAGTGTTAACTTGATCTTGTACGAAGGGATCCAACGGCCATCTTCAGTTTTAGCAAAGAGCGAAAAATAATGAGTAGTATCAGCTTTTAGATCCTTCCACTCATACTGCCATATAGACTTGTCGGTAAATGTCTTTCTGACAAAGGGTATATTTAATTCCTGATATCCCAAAGTGCTGTGAATTATCTTGATTTCATCAATTCGCTCATAAGATTCAAGCCAGTCCTTGGGTTGTACCCAATTCCATACTGTTGTAATAGAGGTGGCCCCTGTTGGTCCTGCAGCAAATCCGGTAATCTGACTGCGGCTATCGTTAGGATTCTCACGTAAACGTGGAGGAGAAACAAATAGATCACAGGCACTTACAAAAAGTAACACCCCTAATACAATACTTATGTTCAGTATTAAATTTCTTTTCATTTTTCTTAATTCTCCCAATACAGTGTATCCATGGTCCATTCATCTATGCTGACAATTAAAGGGTTATCTATAGTAAGGGCTATTGATCTCGTTCCTAATGGTATAAGCCTGTTCATTATAGAAGAAATATCAATAACCTGATTTGCTGCAGAACCAGATTTCAGGATAAACGCCTGCTTGTCCCCATAATCCATTGTTTTAACACTTGTTAAATCGGTCCAGTCTACGACATCCTCAGAATTTTTGTACAAAGGATATACGGTAAGAGTAACATCTGAACCGGGACTTGCATTTCGTAGGGCAAACATAAATTTATCAAAAAACACCGATTCGTAATCTTTAAAACGTACAATAATAATGTTCTCTGTAATATTCCAGGACCAATTATGATTTGTCGAGAAGTCACTAACAGTACCAACTGCTTTATTGAGATACCAGACTTTGAATTCTTCAGGATCATCCGGTGGATTATTATCATCACTGTTCAGAACTACTGATGTTGGAGTTAAATTGTAATCAAGGTTTCTGCTTTTTACTCTCGGAGCCAGCCAGTCACCACCCTTTTCGTGGGCATACAACGCAAAAAAATGGTTCCGGTCCTGTTTGAGCTCTGTCCACACATGATGCCATTCGTCAGCAGCATTTATTTCAACTATATCCTTCTGATCCAAGGGGTTCCATGTTGAGGGAGGATCATTTTCACTGTGAATAATCCTTATCCGGTCAATTTTTCTAGAATCCTCCAGACTTGATAAGGGCGGAAGCCATGTCCATGTTGTTAAAATTGACTTTTCTCCCGAAACAAGTGCAGAAAAAGATGATATCTGCCTATCACCATCATTTACATTATCTCTTCCCAGAGGCAGCGGCAATAGATAATCACAGGAACTTACTACAGCAAGAAAAAGCACTATCTCTATAGCCAGAATAGTTTTTCCTGATTTTTTCATATACTTCCCGTTTACTCAACTAAATCAGCTGTTATATAGGGAGCAGACGCAGCGTTATCAAGATTAAAACTTGAAGTATCAGTTTTGATAAGGATCGCATGATTATGACCACTAACAGCTGCCCTGACTACTTTGGTTATATCAAACGTTCCCAAATTAGAAGTAAAGCCTATTTGCTCGGATTCTCTCAAAATACTACCGTTAGAAAGGCTGTTCCATTTGTTCATTCCATCCCCCGTTAGACATCCATCCAGAGGAACAAACTGTATATCCGAAATACTACCCCCACTAACAAACAGTGTGATGGTTGCATGAGTAACATAGCCATCATCAGGAAGATCAAAAAAAACAACTGACCATCTTAAAGATCCATTTTCGAGTGTTGAATCGGGATACCACTCTTCCATACCAGTATCGTCAATATTTAATGAATCAACTCTCGAAATGTGTACACTACTTTTTATTGTCCCTGGTAGAATAACTTTCGTCTTGTAACTTTGATGCCATTTCCCATCATCAGTTTTAGCAAAAAGCGAAAAATAATGAGTAGTATCAGCTTTTAGATCCTTCCACTCATACTGCCATACCGATTTGTCGGTAAACGTCTGTCCGACAAAAGGAATATTAAAATCCTGATATCCCAAAGTGCTGTGAATTATCTTGATCTCATCAATTCGCTCATCAGAATTAAGCCAATCCTTTGGTGGAGTCCAATTCCATACTGTTGTAACAGAAGTGACCCCTGTCGGTCCTGTAGTAAACCCGGTAATCTGCCTGCGGTCATCATTGGGGTTCTCATGCAGCAGTGGATTGGCCATAAAAAGTTTACATGAACTTAACAATACTATTAATAAGAATGGAATCAGGGGAAACAGAGTTTTCTTTTTTCTCTTGCTGAACTGACTCACTGAGTCCTCCAGATAGCAAAACTCTGTAGCTGTATTGTTGTCGACGGATCATTGATTTTCCCGGAGTCTCCTGAAGAAATAATGAGTGCAAAGGTACTTGCTTTATAAGCAAGACAGCGGTTCAAGACTAATTTAATTTGAATATCTACATCAACTGTCTTTGGAATTTGAACAGAAATAGCATTCGCTGTATCATAATATGCCGGATTGGAAATATCCTCCCACAATTCTCCATTGTGCACATTGATAGACATCGGGACAACGAGAATCTGTCCAAGGGAATTAGATGAATCCGCAATAAAACTTAGAGTGGCTTCTTCAACGGCACCGTATGAATCATCATTTAGGGGAGCTGGATCAAAAGATAGAAACCCACGGTAGGCTTGATCCAAAGGCACTGGTCCTGAGGGACTTTGAACCGGGGTTCCCGGAACCATGTCGACATACATATATTGTATTCCCGGGATCGACGTATCCTTGGTCCCTTCCCCTTCGATATGAATTTTAGAATAAAGGGGACTCAGCCAGGTTCCGCTTTTTTCCATTCTATACAATGCAAAGTAATGTTCATTGTATTCTTTTAAATTCTTCCAGACAGTACTTTCACCGGCAGTAAATTCCTGTATATCATTTTTATCAAGAGGATACATTGAAGAAGGGGGATCATTTACTTTATGAACAATACGGACTTTTACAATCTCCCGGGAAGGGTCTGTTCCGGTAAAGGACCGCCAGTTCCATATAAGCTCAGCTGAATCATTTCCCTCATAGAAACTCCCGAAAGCATTTATCTGCGCCCCGAAATCCTCCGGATTATCCTGCCCCAAAGGCGCAGGAAGCAGAAAATCACAGGAAGATAACAGTACAACACCCAATAGTACCGTTAAAACAGTTATAATGTGTTTTCTCTTCATCACTCCAACCTCAATTGTACTATAAGGGAGGTCCCTTTACCGGAGGGAACAACATTGAAAGAAACATTTTTACCTGCCGGGCTGTTACCAGTTTTTTCCTCAGCAGGCAATAGTAATCCAACAACGGACAAAAGACTTCCTCCTACCAGTAACCCATAGGAAGTGTACGTTAAAATATCAGCGGCAAGGGTGTAATTCCTGGTTAAACTGTCTCCTATTGATCCTGAAGGAGATGTGTCTGTTATCCACGATTCCTCAGCTTTTCCCCGGTAATTCAACGCAAGACCAGAGGTTATATTCCCTATGCCGACAAGACCACTCCCCCAGCTTAAAAAACGCCTGGCCTTCTCTGATACAATCATCGGACTCCGCTCCCCTGGTAGGAGTGCCGCTACAACCATTCCGGTATAACCGATACCCCACAATCCATAGGTGGTATACCGGGCAATAGTTGGGAACACCAATGAATCCCGGTAGGCATTGTATTTAGTTGGGAAATCAGATGTTGCGTTAGCGTACTCAAGATACTTCCGAAGTGATATAAAAGAAAGCTGGTCTGTTAAGGTTGCTACAGCATTCCCAAGATTGTTCATCCCATAGAAAACAGAGAAAAGATATTTACTGGTTGGTGAAAAAGCAAACGAATCAATCAGCATATAATTAAGGCCTATACCGATTCCTATATTACCCAGACCCGAAAATACATACTTTTGAGAAAGAAAACTATCGAAATCATTCACGGACCTTTTATAATTATCATACGAACCATCAGTAAATACATTATTCATGTATTTATTCCAGTATAAAAGAGAATTAATACGTTCATACTCTGCCAGAGATCCAAATAGATTGCCGAATTGATTTAAAGTTTCCAGACTGAAAGTGATCCAAAGCTGCCATTTCCTTTTTAGAGCAAGAGCCTTCTCCCTTTTCTCCTTCTCAAAGAGATTCTGGATTTCCTCGTGTACAACTTCCTTTTTGACTTTTTCTTTTACGGTATTTTCCAACGCCTTCCGTGCCGGTTCCGACACAAGAGAAAGAGCTTTGTCCGGATTTTTTTCTGCAATTGCTGCAAAATCCGCAAGGTTCTGTTTAACCTGTGCTTCTTTTTTTGTATCAGCCGCTTTGTTTAGCACTTTTTCAGCTTTGGTAACCACAGCAGGCGGGAACAGAGTAATTATAATCTTCCGGATTATTTTATCAGCAGCAACATCAAGCTTCCGTATATTTGCAGCTGTCTCGGTATCTCTTAAAACAATTTCTTTCTTTTTAACATCATAAATTCTTGTAGCAAGTTTATATTCATTATTTTCTGATCGGATAATGCCGTACATGATCTGATCGACATCAATAAGATCCGAATATTTCTTAAGATACTCGAGCTGAGGTTCTGTTTTTAGTTCAATTCCCTGCTTAACCAGGAATTGGTTGACCTCTCCATTCGGCATAATGGTATAGGTATGTATCTTTTCAAGCTTTGCCTCGAGGAGTTTGTCCACAACTTTAGGAATATAGACAGGTACATTTTTTGAAATCAAGGGTAAAATAACCAGTACCGGTTTTTTTACTGAATCCTTTGATCCGTTTTCCTCAGAAAATGCGGTTATGAGAATAAGAAATAATAAAATTATTGTACTTGAAAGTTTCCGATATAATCCTGCTCTCATATTACTCTACTATATACCAATTCCATCAGTTTTCAAACCTACCTGCTATCTTTATCGTCCTCTCCTGCCATTAAGAATATATTTATTTTTGTAATGTTGGTAAAATATAATGGCGATAAATAACAAAACGGAGAGCGGTTTTTATGTAATAAGCTACATACAATCCGGGTAAGGGTGTATACAGAAAAAAACGAAACCGCTCTCCTCTCATATTTAACTATATTTATTACGAATAGAATGTCAAATTATTTATTCTCAAACGAGTGAGTGGAGCGGGGCAACTTGTTGGTCCCGTTCCCGAGCGAGTGCAGAGAACGAAAGGTTAAAATACCCCGCGGCTTGCCGCGGAATAGGCCGCGATAGCAGACTGGGTCCAGGGTTTACCCTGGGATTTTGATACCTTTCATTATTCCTTGTAAACGTTCCCATAAGCTGACTTTCAGCGAGTATATGCCCTTTCATGGCTTTTTCTACTTCTGACTTTCCGGCATTTTTATCAACAGTAAGCAAAATGTCCAATGCATAGAGCTTAAAATAGTACCGGTGGGTACCTTCAGGTGGGCAGGGACCTCCGTATCCATAGGTATTGAAGCTCGTAATACCCTGTCTTCCGCCAGTAGAGAGTAAATATTCCGGTGGTACATTCCGATGTAATCCGTGTACAGAACGCGGAATATTGTAATAAACCCAGTGGATCCATGTCCCCATGGGCGCATCCGGATCTTCACAGATTATAACAAAAGAGACAGTTCCCTCCGGTTCTTTTTCCCAACTGAGGGGAGGCGAAATATTTTCCCCTTCACATGTAAACAGCTTCGGAATTGCTGAATCGTTATAAAATGCAGAACTTCTTAAAATCATTTTTCCGTAACTTTGTTGTCCAAAAAGGGATATACTTGAAAAGATTACTAATAAAAAAATTATTTTCTTCATTCTATCCAGGTATTTAGCAGCCACCTCGAAAACTGGATCGGTCTGATACCTTTTCCAGCTTTTCAAGCTTATAAAGCGCATCTTCTGCCTTATACTCTTCTGCTTTCTTTTTTGCTTCTTTTTTAGGTTTTTTTACCGTAAATACTTCAACCCTCTTATCTTTTACAAGAGCTTTCAGTACAGATTCAACGGGTTCCTTTTCCAGATAAACAGTACACAAACTTAACGTATTCAGACCAATATATTTTATGATATTATCTACATCAAAATTCCCCATTGCCGTTCCATATATCACCGCTTTTTTTTCTTCTGCCATTCTTTAACCTCCATTTGCAATAACTTCAGTTAAATTTTAAAACAATTTACATACCAAGTCAAGAAAATAGAAATCCTAGACCGAAGTCTTCTGCAAAACAAAAAAAGTACATGGTTGAAATATTTTACATATATCTTTTTCCATGCTACTCTTTGTTTTCAAGATAGTTAAATCTATTTAGACCGGAGAATTTATGAGAAGAAAAGACAAAGAGATAAAAGAAGCAAAAACTCTTGAAGATATTTTAAAGAGTAACACCGTATGCAGGGTTGCATTCTCTGATAACAATTTACCGTATGTACTACCAATGAACTACGGATACGATGGTAATGCCATATACCTTCACACAGCTGCAGAGGGGAGAAAAATAGATATCCTGAGGAGAAATGCCCAGGTTTGTTTAGAGATTACAGACAGCATAAAGCTGAAGAGATCGACAGAAGCATGCAGTTTCAGCACAAAGTACCGTTCTATTTTAGTATTCGGATCTGCTACCGAAGTGCTAGAAACAGATGAGAAAATTACCGGGATGCAGTCCATAATGTACCAGCAGACAGGCAGAAACAACTGGGAATTCATGAAAAAACAACTAAATAATACTATAGTACTTAAAATATCTATAGATTCAATCAGCGGTAAAGAAAATTATTGAAAAATGCATTGTATTCATGTCAGGAATTGATTTCATTCAATCTCAGTTATTGCAAATTCCAAAATTGCAATGGGTTTTTTTGACAAGTTTGTCAAAGTTGGATAAACATTATCTAAAATTTTCGAAAATTCTAGATACTCTTCATCATTTTCTTGTGGACCATAAATACTTACACCAAGCCAATCGATATAATCATCACCAGGATAATAATCTTCAATCTTATTCCATTCTGTATCCGGTGCTCCATAGGCATCAACATGAAAAAACCAGGTTATGTTATTTGCCCCATTTGTATTACAAATGCCTATTATATGGCGATAAGCATCTCGAAATCGTTCTACACCATCATAAATATTTTGATCTCCATAGCCTGTTGTTTCTCCGGCTCCATTATATTGACCATTCCAGGGAAACCAATTACCATTTACTTCTGTTCCAAACTCCGCCAGCAATGGAATATTAGTATTCTTTGCATCAATTGCCCATTGTGTAAGCTCTGAATCATAATCACCATCTATTATTTTCTGCATTGTATAATTTGGGTCTGGACCACCTTCGTCAAAGTTTGACCTCGGCATTATCCGAATAAAAGGTACCCTCCCGGAATTATGTATGATAGCAACCTCAGTTGCAGGGAAATGTATAGAATCATACCAGTTATTTGAAAAATATGCCCAAACAATTTCTTTTTGTACAAGAGTTTCAAAATCATTGATCCGCTTTGAAGTAACGACATCTTCTGTTCCGCCAAAATCAGGAAATGCTGAATGATAAATTCCGACTGATGGTTCAATAAGTTTATTTAAGCTAAATTTTGCAATTGTAATAAAAGTAGAAGAATGGACTCCTTGTTTATATGCTTCTAAACTCTCAGCTGATGAATTAACTTTTAAATAGGAATTATCAAAATCTTCTTGCCACCATGAAATTGCTTTTATTTTAGGATAATTACCACTTTCCAGACTTTCAAAAGCATTTTTAATCCATTTTGCCTTTTTGTTTATTGAAAGATTTTCTTTTACGTTTGTTCGACAAGAAAAAAGAATTGTAATGACTACTAAAAATAATATTTTTGTTTTTATTCTATTTATTATCACTTACTTGTCTTTTTCCAAATTCACCTCTACTGCAGATGGGATAAAAAAGAGTACGGCCCGCGCGTTTGCTTCGCAAGCCGCGCTCTATCCAAAGATGCGTACCGGAACGGTTGTAAACCGTGAGGAACGCATCTAAAATTAAAAAAAAGCCTGGCATCGACCTACTCTCCCACCACAAAGGCAGTACCATCGGCGCAAAAGGGCTTAACTTCCGTGTTCGGGATGGGAACGGGTGGAACACCTTTGCTATTGTCACCAGGCAAAAATTACTATTTTTGCAGCCTCCACTTAAGGAAGGCAAAAATTAC
>WGCU01000047.1 GCA_015493635.1 Spirochaetaceae bacterium
AAGGGCACCTTTTTTGTGGGGTAAATATTACAAATTTTTGGCTTTTAGATGCTCTAGAGCCTCTTCAGGGCATTCTCTCGGGGTAAAATATTTTTGACCCCTTTGTTATTTTCTCTCAGTATAGTAAGTTGGGGTACTTCGCAAAAAGCTCATTTTCCATCTTCATTAATGATGATGCTCCGGGGGCTGCAGACAGTCAGATAATCAGTACGTACCCTTTATCACCATTTACACGCAATTTCTGACCGGTTTGAATGATCGTTGTAACATCAGGAAGAGAAACAACAGCGGGAATACCATATTCCCGGGCAATCACCGAACCGTGCGTCATCTTTCCTCCCACCTCAATAACAACAGCAGCGGCATTGATAAAAAGCGGAGTCCAGGCAGGATCAGTAAAGGGAGCAACGAGTATTTCGCCGGGAAGTAATGATTCTGATTCCGGGTCCCGGATTACCCGTGCTTTCCCTTCCGCAATACCGGCAGAAACACCGGCACCAATCAGAGCCTCCGGAGGAAAACCTTCTGTCGCGTACGAAGGCCGGGGAATGGTCCCGTCACCAAGTATAACCCGGGGAGGATCAAGTGTCATGGAATCTTCAAAACGTTTTTTTCTTTCTGCAATTTTTTCATTAAGAAGGGCTGTTTCTTTACCGGATAACAAACCGTTACGCTCTATAGTATGCTCAAGTTCCAGCAGCTCGTTATATTCAAGAAACCAGACAGAATCTCTTTCGGAAAGTATCCCTTTTGAAATAAACTCATCGGCTGTAGTCAGTATCTGACGGCGCATGGTATCAAATAACCGCATAAGATAATATTTTCCGTGTTCCCGCAGGGGCATGTATCCCCGGTAAAGGGAAAGCAGTTTTTTTATCCGCCTCTCCCGCCTCATACCTGCAAACTGCGGAGCTGACTGACGGGCTTTACTACAAAGAAAGGATGCTGCCTCTTCAGCTTTTGCGGTGAGAGACTCAAAATGACGGCGGTGGGAACCCTTTTCATCCCGGGAAACCTGGCTGAGCAGCATGGTAACAAATGAACCGGGACTGTCTTTCCAGCGCTTGTTCCGTATATCGAATTCTCCCATTCCCCGCATTCCGAAACGTTTCATAAAACGGTCCCAGTAACGGTAGAACAGCTGGGAACCTTCAATTTCCCTTCCCTCCTTGATACGTTCCGGAGTTACCGGCCCGCTTTTAAACAACGCAACCAACAGAGGATTATCAGACAGAAGGTTCGCCAAATCCCCCGTTTCAAGATCCATAGTCGTTGTAATGTTCCCCACCAGCCCCCGTTCAACCGCACGGAGGGATTCTTCTACATCCCCGCCGGAAGTCCATTCTTTCATGTATTTATTGATAAACTTCCAGGAAACAAGGGCCGGAAGTATCGATCCAAGAAGAGGATAGACTTTTTCAACATAGTTCTCGGTATAATCCCGTAAAAGGATCAATCTCTCATACAAAGAAGCTACAGAGCTGCACCTGGTTTCCAGAAGAGATAGTGACTCTTCCAGATCTCCGGTTACTTTTGCAGCTCTTTCCACAGGACCAACAGCAAAGTATCCTTTTATTATTTCCGGTACCATTTTCAGAATTATTGCGAGCAGCGGCCGGAACCTGATCTTCTTTTCGCTCCTTCGTATAGCATCAAGAACCTCCGGCTTCGACAACGCTTCCTGCACACCCCGCCCAAGGAGCGGATCAATTCCTTCCAGAATGGATGGATACCTTTTCCGTAAAAATTTTCGGGATAAAAGCGGGGTAATGTCTGTGTAGATTCTTTCTCCGACTTCAGTGATATAGGGATTATACATGCCGGGAACTTTCGGGCGGCCGAAAGGAAGAAACAGCTTTATAACAGACCGTCCCATAGGACTTATGGGAGCAGTCATAACCTGTACATGGCCGAGACTGATGAATATACGGTGATCCTTCCTCCCGCGGGGAGAATGGGGGAGCGGGAATAGGGTTGTTACCGGCCGTGCCTGAAGAAGATAAAACCGGTTATGCTCCATCCCCCACTCTATATCCTGGGGAGATTGAAAATGATCTTCCACCCTGCAGGCAAGAGTACATAGCTCCTTTATCTGTGAATCAGACAACACCCGGGAAAGGGCCTTTTCTTTATCAAGAGTTATCTTCTGTGTTCCGCCTTGCCGGTCGGTATACAGTGCAATCTTTTTCTCTTTTACATCCACCGACAAAAGATCACACCTTTTTTTGTCCACCGTATAGCTGTCCGGATTGATCAAACCAGAAACAAGCGTTTCCCCAAGGCCGAATCCCGCGTCTATGGTTATGATGTTCCTGCTCCCCGAAAGGGGGTCCGCGGTAAAGAGGATTCCTGACGCATCGGCTGCAATCATTTTTTGAACAACAACGGCAAGTTTTACATCTTTCTGTGAAAATCCGTTTTTATGCCTGTACATCACCGCCCGTTCGGTAAAGAGTGAAGCCCAGCATTTCTGTATGTTTTTTTCAAGAGCGTCACGTCCCTTGATATTGAGGTACGTATCCTGCTACCCGGCAAAAGAAAACCCCGGAAGATCTTCCGCTGTTGCGCTGGACCGGACTGCGTAATACTCATCCAGACCAGTCTCCTGCAGCACCGCTTCCAATGCCTGGGATACTTCTACAGGGAAGGGGGCTTCCCGGAGGATATGCCGATATCTTGAGCTTAGTTCCCTGATATGGTTTTCTTCACCGGTAAAATCCGGTTTTTCGGGAATACCCCTCAGAAATAAATCCCATGCTGCCGTTGTTATACAAAAACCCTCAGGTACGGGGAATCCCGTCTGTGCAAGCTCTCCAAGGTTTGCCCCTTTACCTCCTGTTATGGAAATCATTGACGCGTCCGCTTCGCTTATTTTCAGTATCAGGCTGTTTTTAGTTTTCATAATTCACTCTTTTGGAAAATCCCAAAGGGAAAGATTTATACGGGATTCGATTTTTTCCTCTTCAGGATCGGGTAATTTCGGAAAAAAATCCAGTCCGGTAACTTTTTCCACCTTATCAATAGTAACCGCGTAATCCTCGACCGGATCATCACATTTTTTGTTCGGTATGAGAAACCCTATCCCCTTCAGTACCGGTTCGGTATCATCCAGGAGCACCTTGTAGTAGTATTCAGGAACCGCCACCTTATCCTTGCCTATGGTGGGATAATACTTTTTGTTCAATACCGGTCCCGTAACAATATAGAGGGAACCATTCTCTTCCGCCCACCTGCGTACCAATGTTTCCAGCTCTTTCCAGATACCCCGGTTAAAACCGGGCCGTTGAGGGCTCATGTTGCTCATAAAAAATGACTCATCCATCGCCTTTGCAGAGAACTTCATATCCCCTGCCGGAGCAAGGTGCCCCCGGTCAAAACCGGAGCGCCTGTAATCGGAAAGATCTGCCGACCCTGTCATAACAAAAGGGTCCTCCCTGAAATCATCCTTCCGCTTTACCCTGCCATCAGCCTCTTTTTTTGTCAGCTCGTAAGCCACCCAGTCAGCCTGCTCATAGCGCTCATCATACTGCAGAGTGTAATTTGTATGCGCTACAACAGCAGAGGGATTCGTTATTTTCGGTATTTCCAAACCGTCAGGGGTCTGGTGGAACAGAGAGAGAATAATCAGCAGAAGGGATTGAATAAGATGACTCATACTGTTTTTGTATACAACTATCACCGTTGTTGCAAGGGGCCCGCCTGATTTCACTCATTTTTACATCTGCATTGATGGAACCGGTCCTTTTCTATAGAATACCCGTGTACAGAATCTGTACGAGAGGAGGTACCTATGCGCTTCAACACCCTTGCAATCCATGGGAAAGACCATAAAAGAAACGCAGAAAACGCGTTGAATCCGCCGATTTATCAGACATCAACCTTTGTTTTCAATGATATTGATCATGTCGAGGCGGTTATGTCCTTTAAAAGCGATGACTATGTCTATACAAGGGGGAACAACCCCACTTTACGGCTTTTTGAGAACAGAATGGCAGCTCTCGAGCATGGGAACGGGGCCGTGGCATTCGCCTCGGGAATGGCTGCCATCAGTTCGGTACTTTTCTCTTTTCTGAAACCGGGTGATAACGTCATTATCCACAGAACGATCTATGGTTCTTCCTACAGTGTGGCGACAAAACTTCTGCCGAGATATAATATTTCGTATACAAGTGTTGATCTAAGCATTCCGGAAAACTTTGAAAGGGCTCTTAAAGAGTCTGCGGATACACTGAAGGTAGTGTATTTTGAATCACCAAGCAACCCGAACCTTTCCATTGTTGATATCCGGAAAATCTCGGAGATTGCTCATGAAAATGGAATAAAGGTTGTTATAGACAATACGTTTGCTACCCCTTTTTTTCAGCAGCCCCTAGATGCAGGAGCCGATGTTGTGGTTCACAGTGCAACAAAGTACATCAGCGGCCACGGTGATGTCATTGCCGGGGTGGCTGTTTCAAAAGATGACGCGTATATTCAGCGGCTGAAATTCGATTACATGGCGGAGTTCGGCGGAGTTTTAAGCCCCTTTAACGCGTGGCTCCTTCTGCGGGGATTAAAAACGCTGGGAGTACGTATGCGCCAGCATGAGAAAAATGCTCTGGCGGCAGCTGAATATCTTGAAAATCATCCGGCAGTTACCCGGGTTATGTATCCGGGACTCCCCTCCTTCAACGGATATGAAACAGCCAGGCACCAGATGAGCGGGTTCGGTGCCATGATAAGTTTTGAGGTTCAGGGAGGACTGGAAGCTGCCAAAAAAGTAATAAACAGCCTCAAGCTGATACAGATTGCCGTAAGCCTCGGTGACTGCGAGTCCCTGATGGAACTTCCGGCGGCCATGACCCACCGGGGATACGACAGGGAGAAATTGGCGGAATTCGGGCTTTCGGAAAGCATGCTGCGGATTTCTGTAGGGCTGGAGGATGTTGAAGATATTATTGAAGACCTGAAACAGGCATTGGAGAAATAATGATGAGAAGAGCAATAATCGGCGGGACCGGCGTTTACGGTATAAAAGGCCCGTCAGTCTCCCAAAAAGTATCAACACCCTTTGGGGAAGTAACCGTTGATATTGTAACAAGCGAAGGTACAGAAATAGTATTTCTCCCCCGTCACGGCAAGGATCACAGTGTCCCTCCTCATTTAATCAACTACCGGGCAAACATGGCAGCATTGAAACAGCTTGAGGTTACTTATGTATATGCCACTGGTGCTGTGGGTTCCTGCAATACATCCTACGCGCCCGGCGATGTTGTTCTTCTGACAGACTTCCTTGACTTTACCAAAATGAGAATTAGCACCTTTCACGACGGCAAAACCGGGGTTAAACATACTGATATGTCCGATCCCTACTGCAGCAATCTCCGTAGACTTCTCATGGAAAAAGCGGGTCAGGCAGGTATTCCTTTTGCGGGAGAAGCCGTCTATGTCTGTACCGAAGGCCCCCGGTTTGAAACAGCCGCTGAAATTAAAATGTATCAGGCCATGAGCGGAGACGTTGTCGGGATGACCAACGTCCCGGAAGTTGTTCTGGCAAAAGAATTGGGAATGTGCTATGCGGCTGCGGGTATCATTACCAACTGGTGTACAGGAATAAAAAAGGAGGCAATTGCCATGCACGACATAAAAGCATCCATGGATAAAAACAGGCAAAACCTTACCGGCCTGTTTCTTGCCGTCCTTACGGGAAAACTTGACCAGAATCATTGTTCATGCGCTTCTGCTGTTATGGAGCTGTAGATGTCCCGGAGGCTCCATATACTTATTCAGACGGCAGGAACAAACCGGAGATGTTTTTCCAGTTTAGTATAGTGGTATCCTTGTATTTATAGGTCTCTTCGCCGCCATAAATAAGAGATTTTAGAACAGTTCCGGTGTAAATTTTTTCAAAATATTTAAGACCCTTGAGAAAATTTTCCTGAAAGGTAGCAGAAGATTTAATTTCAATTGCATCAGCTGATAAAGAATGTTCGATAAGGAGATCAACTTCATGTCCCTGATAATCTCTGAAATAATACACATTATCAGGTATTCCATGGTGGTAATAATATTTATAGACTTCTGAAACGACATAGGATTCAAATACAGCTCCCCGGAGAGGATGTGTAATAAGCTGCTGAGATTCTGTTATTCCAAGTAAGTAGCACAATAGACCGGAATCAAGGAAGTGAATTTTAGGAGCCTTGATTAATCGTTTATTCAGGTTTTTATAATACGGGGTAACTCTTTTTATAATGTAGTTTGCTTCAAGTATGGAAACCCAGCTGCGGATGGTATTATGACTGATGCCGCAATCATCGCTGATTGAGTTCATATTTAATATCTGACCGCTTCGGCCGGCAAGAATCTTTAGAAAATTACCAAAAAGAGAGAGATCTTTAACGTTAATCAGTTTCCTGACATCTCTTTCAAGATAGGTTGAAACATAAAATGACATGGCCTCTGTCGGATTAAGGTTTTTATCAAAAATTCCGGGATAAAAACCGGTATACAACAAATTATATAGATCTGAAGGAGACGCGTTTTTATAAACTTCATCATAAGAGAAAGGAAGTAAGGTGACAATTGCTGTTCTTCCGGCGAGTGATTGTGAAAGCGTTTCCATCATTTCGAACTGCTGACTTCCTGTTAAAATGAACAATCCTTCGGTGTTTTTCTCATCTACAATAGTCTGAATATACGAAAAAAGATCAGGTGCTCTCTGAATTTCATCAATTACTGCTCCGTCAGGATAACGTGCCAAAAATCCCTTTGGATCCTGTATCGCCTGATTTCTGTTTTCAATATCTTCGAGGGAAACATATTTTTTCTCCGGGAAAAGATTCTTGACAAGGGTTGTTTTCCCGGATTGTCTTGGACCTGTAACAGTAACGACAGGATATTGGCCGGCATAACGTTTTGTTTTATCTGCAATAGTACGGGGATACATAGCTAATTAGAGCAAATTTATAAAAATTTGTCAATTGAATTGCCAATATTTAAAAGATAATTGGCACCGGAGAACAAGGCACGGGTATCAGGTTCATCACCCTTAAGCCGGAGAACTTCAGGATTACCGGTAAACAATTCTTTTAAAAGCGTAGTTTTGCCTGTTGTAACCGCTAAATACCCGGTTATTTTACGATTACAGCCGGTATTATGCCGTTTTTCAAGATTTTTTCTATATTACCATTTCCGGAAATACGTATAAATCAGACTTCATTCTTGACATATGTGTCGCAATATGCGACATTAGTATCAGGGAGTAGATTTGAGGATCATAGCAAAGAAAACCTTGGTGAAATACGGAACAATATATGCCGATTCCCGTGCTTCTCTACGGGACTGGTACTTGGAAATGAAGCGTTGTACTGCAGCAAATCCTGCTGAACTTAGACAAACTTTTCCGACAGCTGATCCGGTGGGAAAGAGTAACAAACAAACTTGCTTCAATATTAAAGGTAATAACTACCGGCTTATTGTTCAGATAATCTACAAAGCGCAGCTTGTATATGTCAATGAGTTCTTGACCCATGCTGAGTATACCAGGAAATATTGTGGAGGGAAATAATGACTTTAACTAAAGAAGTAGTCGAGTTTGCAAATGCTCTACACATTCAGGATAATAATCACCTTAAGGAAATAATTGAAGAATCCCGTAAGATTGCTGAAAGAGTAGAAGCCGGTGACGATTCTCTCCTTCCTGTATTGGATATTCTTATAGATGCAATCGAAGCCTATGAGGATGACAGCTTTAAGCTTCCGTCAGTATCTCCGGAAGAGATGATGAGATGGCTGATGGAGAAGAATCACCATAAGCAAACTGATATGACAGATGTTGCACCCAGGACAGTAATCAATGAAATCCTTAATGGAAAGAGAAAACTAAACCGTTCACATATTGAACGACTTTGTGCAAAATACTCTGTAGACGCAAATTGGTTTTATTCTTAAACGAGTGAGTGGAGCGGAGAAACTTGTTGATCCTGTTTCCTTCTAAAACAACAGACCACACCACAAATCCAGGAAAGTTGAATAATACAATACAAGTATACCATTTTCCGTCTCCAGGTCATGCACCAAAATGTATCTGCGAAATATTTTTTTAATAGAGTGGATTTCCTTGCCTGCCGGGACCCCATAGAAATAATGTTTTGTTCTCTGATAATTTAAGCAGACGTGTGTAATTCTGTGTCATAACATCAATATTTCATGTATATTTAGTTTTGTACACTAATATTACACAATCTAATAGTTACCAAAAACAGATTGATCCTTCAAAATAATATTGGTTCCGGGGTCGGAAAAGGCAGTAGATTGTATTTGATCTGGATGCACTTACCAGACAAGAAAATTGTTTTTTATGATAACAGCCATTACAGTTGGCGTATTTCATGAAATATGCTATAACAGATAGCATATAAACAGAATACTTGAAATAGAACAACTGCTTTCGGAGCGGTCTCTTTTTCTTCTCGGACCAAGGCAATCCGGCAAATCTTCATATATTAAAGAACAGCTCCGCCCGGCTCCTGCTCTTATCTATAATCTGCTTGATAGAAATCTGCTCCTCAGGCTGCTGGCAGATCCCACAATTCTACGCCAGGAAGTTGAGGCAAGGAATCTGAGAAATTGTGTTATTTGTATAGACGAAATACAAAAATGTCCCGAACTTCTTGATGAAGTTCATCTACTGATTGAAGAAAGGCAGATCAGATTTCTGCTAACTGGTTCAAGTGCCAGAAAGCTGAAAAAAGCAGGTACAAACCTTCTGGGTGGCAGAGGACAAATGCGCAAAATGCATGCTTTCAGCTATATTGAATTGAAAGAAGCAGACTTTTCCCTTGAAAAAGTTATGTACAGAGGAATGCTGCCGCCCCATTACCTTTCCCCGAATCCGGATGAAGATCTGGAGGCCTATACAAATCTCTATCTAACAGAAGAAATCTCTGCAGAGGGACTGGCAAGGAATCTTCCGGGATTCTCCCGGTTTATGCAGACCATGGCAACAGTGAATATTAAAAATCATTAATTATACAAATATCGGAAATGATATTCAAATACCACGACAAACAGTTAAACTATGGTTTCAAGTGTTACTGGATACACTGCTGGGATTTGAACTTGAACCTTATAAAGCAACAGTAAAACGTAAAGCTATAGAAACTTCCAAATTCTACTTTTTTGATATGGGAATCGTCCGGTCTTTGCGGAGACTGCCTGTTATTAGTCCGGGATCAGCTGATTATGGTGAGTTTTTTGAACATTTTATATATTTGAAAATTAAAGGTGTCAATTCTTGTATGCACAGAACCCCGCCCCCGGCTGACAGATGGTATAGAGATCCTTCCCTGGGAATATTTCCTGGATCTATTATGGTCTAACAGTATTGTGTAGATACTCTATATTTTTCTCCAGGTAGCTCCACGCCCTTTTCCAGTACTTTTAACCAGTCCATCTTTACTCATATCTTTTAGAATTTTCCTTATCAGATCAATGCTCACTTCCGGACAAAGTATCTTAATTTCACTAACGCTAAAGTTACCATGTAAATTACTTATTGCATTTTTTACTATTTTAGTTTTTGCTCCCCGTTCCGGTCCCATATGTGCCACCCTTTCCTCAAACTCTTTATAAGCGGATTTAAATATAAATAACATGTAATTTATAAACGGCCATGGATTATTTTTTCCTGCATGCCACCCTTTAGACGATTCCTCAAGGGTTTCATAGTATCTTTCCTTATTTTCTTCAATCACTCTTTCAAGACTGATATAACGTCCCACTTCATATCCATGGTAATATGCCTGAAGGAGCAGCAACAATCTTGAAACACGTCCATTTCCATCACGAAAAGGATGGATACAAAGGAAATCAAGATTAAAAAGAAAAATACTGATTAAGGGATGAATCTTTCTTTCCAGGCTTAACAAATCCCACGTTTTAATTAAATCAGACATCATCTTCGGAGTTTTAACAGCTGATGCTGTTTTAAAACGGACATGGAATCTTCAATTCTGTTCGAAGATACCACACGCTCTATCACTGCAAATTCTTTTAAAGCTTTAAGTTTCTGAGGCGCCTGCAGTATGAATATCTCCTGCATACCCCGATATTCACTGATATCTGAAAGAAGCCACATAGTTGAAGAGGGAATTTGATAAAGTTTTTTATATAACCGTTCTATTGTCTTTATTACCCAATTTAATACCCAATTTAAACGATACAACTTTTTGCGAAGTATAAAAGATTACAAATATCGGGAAAGAACACTACTGCATGATATATGCTTTAACAGCTGGCATATGGAGCCTATAGGAGTATTGCCTTGTGTATATTCCGTTAGTAACAATATCCCGCTATTCTGTAAAACGTGATATTTTCACTATTTTTTAATAAATTTCGTGATATTTTCACGTTTTACATATATATTTATAACAGGGGGAAACTATGAAGCGATTTATTGTAGAAAAAATGGTGGATTGGAAAAATCGGAAAAACAGAAAACCCCTTCTCATCAGCGGGATAAGACAGGTTGGAAAAACATGGATTATCAAAGACTTTGGAGAAAATTACTTCGAAGATTTCCTGTATGTGAACTTTGATCTTGAACCGGATTACAATGACATATTTAAAAAATCAAAAAATCCCAAAAAGATTCTGTTTGAATTGTCAGTTATTTTTGAGAGAAAAATAGAACCGGCGAGGACTCTTATCTTTTTCGATGAAATACAAGAAAGCAACGAAGCCCTTAATGCACTCAAATATTTTTGTGAGGCTTCAGAAGAATACTTTATTATTGGTGCAGGTTCATATTTAGGGATAACTTTATCCAGGGGTGCTTCTTTTCCGGTCGGAAAAGTTGAAATGATAGAACTCAAACCAATGACATACAAAGAGTTCCTGATAGCATGCGGGCAGGAGATGCTTGTTAATTACATTGACTCCATAGATAGAATTGAACCGGTTACTGAACCGATCTTTAACAAGCTAAACGATTACCTGCGTGAATATTACCTTGTGGGAGGTATGCCGGAAGCAGTAAAAACCTGGTCACAGAGTAGAGACTTCACAAATCTTGCAGTTGTTCAGGAGAATATAATCAATGCCTATTTTAGAGATTTTTCAAAATATCCCCCACCCAGCCTGGTACCTAAAATTTGCGCAATTTGGGATTCAATTGTCTCTCAGTTATCAAGGCAGAACAGGAAATTTAAATACAGTGGAATTAATAAAAATGCCCGGGCAAGAGAGTATGAAAATGCTCTTGAATGGCTGATTGCAGGGAATTATCTGAGTAAAGTTACTATGGCAGATAAGTATCAGCTGCCTTTGAAGGGATATGAAAATACCAAACATTTTAAAGTATATATGCCTGATACAGGATTACTTGGAAAAATGGCTGATTATCCTGTTTCCTCATTGATGAAAATTACACAAGAAGAGAATATTCCATTTAAAGGAGCTATAGCAGAAAACTTTGTTTTACAGGAATTAAAAGCAGCGGGGATCAGAAAAATCTATTACTGGGCAAAAAATAATTATGAAATGGATTTTATCATTCAAAAGGACAACCGCATTCTGCCAATTGAAGTTAAAGCCGGGCAGAATGTAAAATCAAAAAGCATGACAATGATGCTGGAAAACCTGCAGAAAGGGATCAGAATATCCATGAGAAATCTCACATTCGACGGTAAACTTCTTAATATTCCTTTACCATTAACCAGCGAACTTTCAAAGCTGATCGATATGGTTTAATCTGTAATAAAACAGCAGTAAAACGTAAAGCTATCGAAACTTCCAAATTCCATTTTTTTGATATGGGAGTCGTCCGGTCTTTACGAAGACTGTCTGTTATTAGCCCGGGTTCAGCTGATTATGGCGAGTTTTTAAGCAGTCAATTCTTGTATAAATAGAATTCCGCCCGCATCAGGGAATACCGGTTTACTTTCCCTGACCATAGAAGTTCTTTGCAAACTCCTGCATCGCTTTAATATCTTCATCGGAAATAAGATGAGGTGTTCCGATTGATCTGGCTAAAATGTATATGTGTGCAGTTTTCTCAACAACGAAGATCGTTTTCATGGCAGTTTTGAAATCTCCGCCCACACATACCGTCCCGTGATTCGGAATCATCGCCGCGTTACGGTCTCCTATGGCTTTTACAAGATTTACCGCCAGTTCTTTTGTTCCCGGTAATGCGTAATCACAGTTAATGATTTTATCACCGACAAGCTGGACAAAATCCTCACTGACTCCCGGAATATCCTCGTTTAATACACCGAAAACACTTGAGTAGACAGGGTGATAATGTATAACACAGTGAACATCCTCTCTCGCGTTATAAATCCCGATATGAAAATTGTATTCAATGGAAGGCTTGCGTGTTCCATCGACAATTTTGTAGTCCTTATTCAGAACAACAATATCATCCGGAGTAATATCGGGATACGGCATACCGCTCGGTTTTATGTAAATAAGCCCTGTTTCCGTGTCCCGGATACTTATGTTTCCCCAAGTACCTACCGTCAGTCCCTGATTAAAAAGGGTCATTCCACCCTCGGATACTGCCTGCTTCAATTCGCTCTTTATTCTATCCAAAAATCTTCTCCTTCATTCACGTTCCTGTACATAAAGCGACGAAGTGTACCACAGGGCAGAACAGTAATCAATAACAGCAGAGTGCAATCGGCATCTTTAAAAAGCAGTTGACAGCAAAAATGAAAAATGATAGGTTCGTCCAATACCAGTGAGGGATGGAGTTCCCCTCTATAACCGCCCTTCAGGGCTAATGACTCCTGCCGTAATTTTTAATGCGGCGGGGTTTCTCTTTTACGTAAAATTCCGCTGTAAAGCGTTTTTATACCATCATTTTGCGGTAACGAGGAGCGGTTAATGGGTAAGTATCTTCTTTTTAATATTCTTCAGGTTCTTACGGTTCTTGTTTTTTCCCCTCTGGTAATAGGCGTACTTAACCGCCTTAAGGAAATTGTCCAGTCAAAGCACGGCCCCGGCATCTTACAGCCTTACAGAGACCTATGGAAACTCTTTTCCAAAGATGAAGTGGTATCGGAAGAAAGCACATGGATTTTCAGAGCAACCCCTTACGTTGCTTTTGTAACACCTCTTTTTGTAACACTTCTCATTCCCGTACTTACCAGTTACCCGCTTTTCTGGGCATTTATGGCCGATATGGTTGGAGCGGGATTTGTTCTCGCTTTAGGCGGATTTTTTGCCGCTCTTGCTGCTGTTGACGCCGCCAACCCGTACGGTCCCATGGGAGCAAGCAGAACAAGAATGGTAGGATTTCTCGGGGAACCGATCTTTATCATCGTTTTCTTTACGGTTTCCTTTGTCGCCGATTCCACTATTCCTTATATCGTTCAGCAGAAATGGGTAACGCCCCTGTCAAACTTTTTTGAACCGGCGCATATACTGCTTCTTATCTCCTTCATCATGCTTATTCTGGCTGAAAAAGGACGAATCCCCGTTGACAATCCGTCAGGACATTTTGAACTGGCTATGATAGAAGAATCAAAGGACCTGGAATATTCCGGCAAGGGAGCAGCACTCATGAAGTGGGGAGGATGGATGAAGTTCTTCGTGCTTATGAATATCTTTCTTAATGTTCTTGTAACTCCCTGGGGGCTTGCATCCACCGTTCAGCTTTCCGCGGTTCTGCTGGCTGTTCCCCTTGTTTTATTTAAAATTCTATTATTTATCATATTTCTTGTTCTCATTGAATCCTCTTTGGCCAAACTGAGGTTGTTTAGAATCAGTGAATACATGAGCACTGCGTTTATCATTGCCGTTATTGCAATGCTAACGAGCGTTTTTACAGGATAAGGAGCGGTTATGCCAGATCTTTTAACCAATTTAAATGAACTTTCCGGAGGCCTTTTTATTATTGCCGCTTTCGGAATTGTAGCGGCACGGCAGATGCGCGGATGCATGATATTTTTTATTTTCCAGTCGTTTTTTCTGGCTGCTTCCGCTTTTATCATGGGGATCATCACTTCGTCAGATCACCTCATGATTGTAGGGGGGATAAACATACTTACAAAAGTGATATTTCTTCCCTGGCTGTTATCCCGGCTTGTTCCCAGAAAGATTGCTACCAAACGTGAGATTGTGCAGGTAATCAATATACCGACATCCCTCATTATAGCTCTTCTCCTGACAATAACCGCATATTTTCTCACTGTTCCCTGGCTGAAAGCAGCACCGGGAGCAGACGCGCTGCATATAAATGTACCAATCGGACTGGCAGGGCTGCTTCTGGGAGCCTATACGCTCAGTGTCCGCCGTGAAGCCGTCCCTCAGCTCCTTGGTCTGCTGTCCATGGAGAACGGTGCTTTTTTTGCCGGTGTCGCAATTGCTCCAAACCTGCCGCTTATGCTGGAACTGGCTTTAGCTTTTGACATACTTATCATAACCTTCATAGCAGGTATTCTTACGCGAACCGTCCACGAACGGATAGGGACAACAGCAGTGGGAACACTATCAACCCTCAGGGAGGAACCCCGTAAATGATTTTACTCATTCTTCTTGCCATTCCGCTGGGTGCGGCACTTGTTTCAGTGATCACCAGGAATGATAAAACCGCTTCAACCGTTACCCTTCTGGGATCGCTGTTTGTTTTTGCCCTTTCCGCCCGGGCTGTTCTGACGGTTATCTCATCCGGAAATCATTCGCTGACAGCGATCCCTCACTGGGTCGTGCTCGACAGTCTCGGGGCACTTATTCTTATTCTTGTTGCGTTTGTAAGTGTAACGGCCTCTCTCTTTTCTACGGGATACATGAATTTTAAAAAAAACGGGGGAACCCGCCGATATCATACAAACTTCAACCTGTTTATCTTTTCCATGCTTCTTATTCCTCTCATACAGGAACCGAATGTTGTTTGGATCTCCGTTGAGCTGACAACACTCTTTTCAGTACTTCTTGTCGGGTTCGAGAATACCCATGAAGCACTTGAAGCCGCGTGGAAGTATGTTGTCCTTACCCTTATGGGCGCAGCGGTAGCACTGCTCGGATTTCTTGTTCTGTACTGGGCTGCTCATACCGCCGGAGTAGAAAATTATACCTGGGCAGGTCTTGCAGCAGGAGCTCCAAACATGTCTCCTGTACTGCTGAAGGGAGCATTTATTCTCATTCTTGTCGGTTTCGGAGCCAAAGTGGGACTTGTCCCCCTGCATACATGGCTTCCCGATGCTCACAGCCAGGCTCCGACACCGGTATGCGCACTTCTTTCCGGTGTTGAAACAACGGTAATACTGTATGTCCTGCTTCGCCTTATCCCGGTTGTAACAGCTGTCCCGTCAATTCACGCGGGAACATGGTTCGTTGTCTTCGGACTCATCTCAACGGGAACAGCCGCATTTCTCCTCCTCCGCGTCAGTGATTACAAACGCCTTTTTGCTTTTTCCACTGTTGAACATATGGGAATCATACTGACAGCTGCCGGCATAGGAGGTGCTTCGGCACATCTCGGCGGAGTACTTCAGATGGTCGGACACGCGGTAACAAAGTCTTTCTGTTTTTATGCCGCAGGAAGTGTTCTGCTCCTGACGGGAACACGGGATATATCTTCCGTCCACGGACTTATAAGGAAATCTCCCTGGGCAGGGACAGCGCTGCTTACCGGTGGTCTTGCTATTGCAGGAGCTCCCCCATTCGCTCTCTTTCTCAGTGAATTTTCCATTATCCGGTCAGGGATGCATCCCGGTGATTACCTTGCAGCAGGACTGCTCATCCTTTTTATTACTATTGCCTTTTTTGCCATTATGAATCATGTCAGCCGTATGGTGTTTGGTACCGGAACAGAGAAACCGGCTGCTGCATATGGAAAATTGCCGGTTAGTGTTAAAATTACGCTGATCGGTGCTGTTATTCCTATCATTCTTTTTGGCTTGTACATACCGGAACCGCTGCATAACCTTATTAAGCTTGCCTCGGCAGCAATAGGAGGCTGATACAATGAAACTTCAGGAAACGGTTAATCAGATGCAATCGCGCTGGAACACCGAATTAAAAATAGACCTGGACCTGTCTGCAGGAACAGCAGTAGTACACTGTGAACGGAATACTGTTCCGCCCCTGTGCGGCTGGCTGTTTAATACCATGGAATACCATTTTACCGGTCTTGTTCCAGAAGAAGGGACGGAAGAATGGAAGCTCATCTATTTTTTTACCGGAGAAGCTGATCTCGGATCTATTCAGGTACAGACTTCGGCGCCCCTTAACGAGGAAACATTTCAAAGTGTAAGTCCGATTGTACATGCCGTGGATTGGCATGAACGGGAAGCCGAAGATCTCTTTGGTCTGGTCTTTGAAGGACATCCCCGGCTGGGAGATTTTGTACTTCATGATGATGCCTGGCAGGAGGGTCTTGCCCCCATGCGGTCAGGGTTTGATTCCGATCTGGCCCACAGTCAGAGAAAGCCGAAGAGTAACTGGAAACCACGGAAGGTTCTTGACGCGCCCGGTGCTTTTGTTATGCCGATAGGTCCTGTTTTTTCCGGAGAGGCTGAATCCTCCCATTTTCTCCTTGAAACAATCGGTGAGGAGATTGTACGGGCTCTGCCCCGGCTCTTTTTTAAATACCGGGGAGTGGAGAAACTGGCAGAGGGGAAATCCATACATGACGCACTTCTGTTATCAGAACGGTTTGCCGGTACCACTGCTTTTTCCCATGCGTTGACCTTCTGTACAGCAGCCGAAAAACTCAGTGGAGGGCAGATCCCTGAAAGAGCTGAACTCCTGCGTATTTTCTTTGCGGAGATGGAACGTTTCCGGCACCATATTGGTATTATTGAAGGGATATGCAGTTCAACCGGTCTTGTCGTTGCTGCAAGCCAGGCTGGTATTCTGGAAGAAAAGATGCTGCGTCTTACGGGAAAATTAACCGGACACCGCTACTTTTTCGGGCTTGCAGTACCTGGGGGTTTAAGCCGTGATACTGATGATGAAGCAATCAAAGAAGCCCTTAAAGAGATAAAGGGAATTCTCCATGATCTGAACACCCTTGAAAAACTTCTTAAAAAGACGAGCAGTTTTCTCGACCGCCTCGAAGATGTAGGCATTATTACGCCCCAGCAGGCGCAGGATTTTGAACTTGCCGGCCCGATGGCACGGGGTTCACATTTCTGCAATGATGTTCGGAAACTACTGCCCTACGGTATGTACCCTTCCCTTCAATTTGAGGTCCCCTGTGAACGTGAAGGAGACGGTTATGCACGTTTACGGATTTTCTTTGAGGAAGCACGGCAGGCTGCTGCCTTTATGAATCAGGCTGCTGCCATGATCAAACCGGGGCCGGTTTATACACCGTATTCCGGCGGCGAAGGAACAGCTTTAGCCGGAGTTGAAACACCGGGAGGGGCTTCCTGGCAGTGGCTCCGGGTTGATAAAAATAACCGCATTACGCGCTACCGGATAATGCCCCCTTCTTTTGCCAACTGGCACGGATTTCACCTTGCCGTAGAAAAGTTTGCGTTTCAGGATTTCCCGATCATAAAAGCCACACTGGGACTTTCAGTAGCTGAAAATGACCGGTAAGCATAAAACAGGAGTAACAATATGAGCAATTGGGTTTTAAAAGGACTGCAGTCGGGAGTTGTTACAACCCGTTACCCCCGAAAAGAAGAAAAAGCTCAGGGAATCTCTCCCGGTTTTCCAGATATTGATAGTCAAGGTGGAGATATTAATGGCAGAGAAGAGGATGTCTGTCCTACTGCTGCTTTGTACGGGGATTCAAACAGTTTAAAATTAGATAAGGGCCGGTGTATCCATTGCTTCAGGTGTGTCAGAAACACCGGACATCCCGTATCCTGGACCAGCGGCTTTGAATGGGCTTCCTTTACTGAAAAGGGCACCCCCTTCCCAAAGATCTTTCAAAAATCACTGTACATCCGTGTCGTGGATTCCGGTGACTGCGGAGCATGTCTTAACGAAGTCAAGCTTCTTAACAATCCCCTGTACAATATGCACCGTCTCGGGTTGTTTATTACCCCCACTCCCCGGCAGGCGGATATTCTCCTCATCGTAGGACCAGTTACCGATCATATGAAAACCGCGCTGCGTAAAACCTACGATGCCATGCCTGAACCGAAACGTGTTATGGCGGTAGGGTCATGTGCTCTTACCGGGGGAATATTCAGCTCAGGATTTACCTCCGGTTCCGGAGTATCCAGTCTGATACCCGTTGATATTGAAATCCCGGGCTGCCCGCCGCCGCCTCTTGCGGTTCTTCACGGGCTGCTTACCCTTGCAGGGAGGACAAAATGACCACTATCGGAACACTGATACTTTCAGGGCTGGGAATATACTTTTTAGGAATACTGGGTGTACTTATCTTTCCTAAAAAACGTACGTCTCTTGTCCTTATTTCAGGAGGCGGCGGCTCACTCATTCTTATGGCCGCAGGTGCAGTTTCGCTTTTTTCTCCAGACATCTTCAGGACGGTACTGTGGACCATTCCGGGATTGGGACCCGTTACAGTTACGGTTGACCATCTTTCCGCTTTTTTTCTTATTGCCGTTTCCCTTGCTGCTTTTCCCGCATCACTTTATGCAGCACCAAGAATTCACGGCGTACGTTCAGCTCTTTATCTTGGATTACTCATCTCACTGGCTCCTGTTGTTATTACAGCGGATGTTTTTTCTTTTCTGGCGGCGTGGGAAATTATGTCCATTTTTCTGTATCTCCTTATCAACAGCGGGAAAGAGGAGCGTCCCGGATATCTGATGCTTGCCCTGGGAGAAGCAGGAACTCTTGCAGTACTTGCCGCGTTGCTTCTTCTGGCAGGGAATACCGGAGGTTTAAGTTTTCATGCTCTTAAAGTCAGCAGCATGCATATAACCCCCGGCTTACAGTGGACCGTCTTTATTTTGTCATTTTTCGGATTCGGTGTAAAAGCGGGCCTGATACCGGTTAACTTCTGGCTGCCGAAAGCATATGCCGCAGCCCCTCCTTCTGTCATTCCTCTTATTGCCGGAGCAACACTGAATCTCGGTTTATACGGCATTATACGGATTAACACTGATCTTCTGCCGGTTCACAGTACAGGGATGGGAATTGTCGTCCTTGTTACCGGAGCGGTGACAGCACTTATCGGGATCCTTTATGCAACAATTGAGGATGATTTAAAGACACTGCTTGCCCATAGTTCCATTGAAAATGCCGGAATTATGACAACAGCTCTTGGTGCCGGAATGATTTTCCTGGCAACAGGATACAAGGGAGCTGCCGCTATAGCCTTTATCGCTTCCTTCTATCATCTTCTTAATCACTCAGTATATAAAACCCTTCTTTTTATCGGCGCAGGGACAGTGGAGGAATCTACCGGCCTCCGTAGTCTTGACCGTATGGGAGGCCTTTTAAAAACGTTGCAGTGGACTGGATTTTTCATGCTTATCGGCGTGCTTTCCATTTCAGCAATACCTCCTTTTAACGGATTTGTCAGTGAATGGCTGACACTGCAGTCGCTGCTGAGAAGTGTCGAGCTGGCATCCCTCGGTATAAAAATTGTTTTTGTGGCAGCAGGAGCTGTTCTTGCTCTCACCGCAGGGCTCACCGTAACTTGTTTTGTCAGGGCATTTTCAATGGGTTTCCTGGGTATGCCCCGAACTGAAAAACCGGCAGGTATCCGGAAAGCAGGGAAAGCAGCCCTTGTATCCATGGCGTTTCTGGCATTGATTTCCCTCTCTCTGGGAGTACTGCCGACGTACGTTATTCCTGCCATTGACAAAGCAGTTTCGCCGCTTACCGGTATAAACGGCTCTACCGCACTGATTCCTCCTTTCTTTAATAACGCGCAGGAAGGGAATGAACTGCCTCAGCATTTTGTATCAGACTTTCAAACAATCGGCGCACAGATCGGTAAAGGAACACTTCCCGGACGGGGACTCGTTGTCATGCATCGCGGGGGTAAAAAAAATCCGGTTGTTTTTGCCATGTCAACATCCTATCTCTTTATCATGCTCTTTATCCTTCTTGCTCTTACCTTTCTGATAGTCAAGTTTGCAA
Source organism: Spirochaetaceae bacterium (assembly GCA_015493635.1). Classification (GTDB taxonomy): domain Bacteria; phylum Spirochaetota; class Spirochaetia; order B11-G9; family B11-G9; genus S145-15. The sequence continues at coordinate 20,008 of WGCU01000047.1, forward strand.
CAAGACACCGGAAAACGGTAAAACGTCCCCGATGGGACGGCGGCATAAGGAACCTGCTGCCGGAAATGACATACACAGCAACAGGGTTCGCTCAACCGGTCAGAGTCATTTTCAATACCATTTTGCGTCCCAAGGTTGTAGACCGCCGTGAAGTTATTATTAAGCATTTCCGTGAAGCAATACATCTTAAACGGAAAGAAGTCCACCTTATTGACAAACTTGTCCTGTATCCTCTTTCTTCTGCTTCTATGTGGACAGCGGAAAAGCTGGCACGTATGCACAGCGGACGTGTAAACAGTTACGCAGGTTATGCGTTGTTTATACTTATCCTCTTTCTTGTAATTGCATCATTTATATGAGAGCCGATATGTATGACTTTATCATTATCGGAGCCGGTGTTGTCGGTACACATATTGCCAGGGAGTTGAGTAGATACGAAGTTAAGACATGTATTCTTGAAAAGTCAGATGATGTAAGCAATGGAGCGTCCAAGGCAAACAGCGGTATTATCCACGGGGGTTATGCCGCAAAAAACGGAACGTTAAAAGGAAAACTCAATATCATCGGCAACAGGATGTTTGAACAGCTTAATGAAGAACTTAACTTTGGATACCGGAAAACCGGGGGTCTCGTTCTCGGATTTGACAGCAGGGATCTTGAGACATTGGAAAATCTTAAAAAGAACGGTATCAAAAATGGTGTGGCCGATCTTAGAATAATCAAAACAAAAGAAATTATGGATCTTGAACCGAACATCAATCCCGAAGTCAAATACGCACTATATACTGATGAACTCGGCGTTATCTCCCCCTATGAGTACAATGTGGCTCTGGCGGAAAATGCCATTACCAACAGTGTTGAACTTTTCCTGAATACCGAAGTATCGGCAATCCATGCAGAAAAGGGGCTTTACACCGTAGACACAAACACCCGGACGTTTAGTTCAAAATATATTATAAATGCTTCCGGCCTGTCCTCTGATAAAATAGCACAGATGGCAGGTATCAGGTACTTTCATCTTACGCCCCGGAAGGGGCAGTACATGCTCTTTCAAAAAGGAACAGGGGATATAGTCAGCAGAGTTATATTTCAGGTTCCAACCGAACAAGGGAAAGGAATACTTGTTACATCGACATTTCACGGCAATCTTATGATTGGTCCGAACTCGGAAGAAACGGACAACAGAAGTAATACTGAAACAGATGAAGATACCCTTGAGTACATTCTCACGACAGCCCGAAAATCCGTACCCGGCCTTGATACAAAACTCCTGTTAAAAACGTTCTCAGGAATCCGCCCTACCCCTTCTACAGGAGACTTCATAATAAAAGAAGAATTACCCGGTTTCATCAATGCCGCGGGAATTGAATCACCCGGATTAACATCCAGTCCTGCCATTGCTAAAATGATCATTGGCCTTATACAGCAGAATTTCACCCTTCATAAAAAACAGTCATTTAATCCTTACCGGAAAGCCATTATTACGAAGAGAAATCTCTCAGATGAGGAGCTTGCAAAGCGGGTAAATATGGGCTCATCACCGGAAAAGATTATCTGCCGCTGTGAGCAAGTAACGGAAGGAGAAATAGTCGATGCACTGCACCGAAATATACCGGTTAAAACAACATATGCGGTAAAAAAACGTACCCGGGCAGGGATGGGGAGATGCCAGGGCCGTTTCTGCGGTCCGAGAGTCCAGGAAATTATAGACCGGGAGATAACGAAATGAAAGGAATTATCATGGAAACGTTTGTTGAATTAAAAAAAGAACGCGGAACCCTGAGGGGCATGCTCCATATGCCCGACAATGTTAAAGAGGGGAAAAAAGTTCCGGGAGTTGTTCTGTATCACGGATTTACCGGTAACAGGATGGAACCGAAGTTTATTTTTGTCCGTTTCTCCCGGCTCCTCGCACAGCATGGCATTGCCAGTGTACGTTTTGACTTTCTCAACAGCGGTGAAAGTGACGGCAGTTTTGATAAAATGACCCTGTCCGGAGAACTTGAAGATGCAGAGGATATTCTGTCCTGGTTTTCTTCTCTTGAGAGTATTGATTCTGAAAATATTTTCCTTCTGGGATTAAGTATGGGAGGAACCATAGCCGGTATTACCGCCGGAAAGCATGCATCAAAAATGAAAGGCCTCATCCTCTGGGCACCCGCCGGAGACATGTCCCGCTACATCGAAGAGCGGGAACAGCAGCTAAAAACCGGTGCACTTACCGGCGATCCCATGGATATCAGCGGACTGATGCTTGGAGAAAACTTCATTTCAGATGTCAAACAACATAATACCTTTAGGGAATCATCTCCCTACAGAGGACCTGCGGCTGTTATCCATGGAACGGGAGATACAAGTGTTCCCCCTTCGGTTTCAGAAAAGTACAAAGATCTGTACGGCGGCAACGCAGAACTCTCCCTCATCGAGGAAGCCGATCACACTTTCCAGGGAGCAGTATGGTCGGCTAAATTATTTGACATCTCTCTCAACTTCATAAAACGGCTTACAGCAAAATCACCAGGTTATTAGTCTTCCGGCGTCCACTCCACATCTATCTTGTCCTTCGGATTATAGGGAGCCTTTACAAAAACAGCTTTCCAGGGTGTATCTCCATTATTTTTCAGATAATGATTGTTCTTTGGAGGAACCTGAATGATATCACCCTCAACAAGCGTTAGTTTCTCATCTCCCACATATATATCAACACTTCCTTCCAGGGTAAAGAAATTCTCTTCAATCTCTGTATGGTAATGCGTATTAAAATCTTCACCCGGCATTAACACTACCAACCCTATGTCAACATAAGGCCCTCTTAATAAATATTTTGGTCCTGAGATACCATCAAATCGATAAGGTATATCCTTTTCATTTACAATTTCCATCTTTTTCTCCTATACATGTTTTAAAATTATTCTCCCGGTGCTTTCCACATTGAAGTGGTTATCTCCCGATCGGCAAGATCCAATTGCACCCGGTATGCATCTTTCCATTTCTCATATAATTCTTTGTAAATATTCTGTTTTGTCGAATCAGGATAATATACGGTATCCTTTTTCACATAATTATTAATCTCTTCTCTGATGTCCTTAATGATACCTGCTCCCTGCGCTGCAAATACAGCTGCTCCCAAAGCAGTGGCTTCTTTTACCTCTCTTGTTTCGACAGGGACCTGCAAAACGTCTGAAACGATCTGACACCAAAGCGGAGATTTGGAAGCACCGCCTGCAAAGATTATCTTTTCCGGAAAAGAACCGGTAAATTCTGCAATTCTGTCAAGATTAGCACGTGTTACTATTGCCGCATTTTCAAGGAGGGATCGAAAGAGTGTGGCTCTATCACACACCTCGGCATCAAGGGAAAGGTTTAAAAAAGAAGGAGCTGCATGCCGCCAGTGTTTATAATCCATCGCATCAGAGAAAACAGGAATTACGTTATTGGATCCTGCCGGTACCTTAGCAGCCATATCAGAAAGAAGATCATACGGATCGCGGTTCATTTTCAAAGCTTTTTGCTTAATATCCGGACAAATAGCATCACGGAACCATCGGACAACAAGCCCCGGGAAAAAAACAATAGCCTCCGCCTGCCAGAGCCGCTGCATTGCGTGAAAATTAATACGGATACGTCCGGTTTTATCCACCTTAGGAGAAGAAAGATTTACTTCCTGCTGCCAGAATGATCCGCCGAAAACCGCAGCATCTCCCGGATTAACAGCACCAACGCCAACTGCACCGAGCTGGGCATCCCCTCCTCCCATAATGATGGGAATTCCCGCCTTCAAACCTGTCTCTAAAGAACATTTATCTGAAATTTTTCCTATGATTGAACCGGATTCAAAAACCGGAGCAGAAAGTAATGAAGATTTAATACCACACCTATCTGCAAGATCACGATCCCATTTCCGTGTTTCAAGATTAAAAAGGCCAGTTGTTCCTCCATTTGAAGGATCAACAGTAAGAGGAGCCCCAAGACGGTGAGAAAGCCAATCGCTGAGCATAACCGTGTAGGAAGCTCTGGCATAGATATCTTTCAAATGCTCTTTAAGCCAGAGAAGCCGGGGAATCGCTCCCAGGGCAAAAGTCTGTCCAGAAACATCATATATATCTTTTTCCAATTCAGGATACAAATTTCGCAGTTTTTTAACCTGGGATACAGCCCGTGCATCCACATTTGCACATGCCCACAGCTCACGCTGTTTTTCATCATATACAGCAATTCCCTCCCGCATGCTTGTCGTTGTTACCGCTGCAAGAGAAAGATCATTTACCTGTGACGATACTTCCTTGATACAATCACAGATAAATCCCCAGTTTTTTTCCATATTAAAAGTCATGGAACCTGGGTAATCAGGGTTATGCACATGCGTCCATTCCCGGGCAGCAACTGCACATTGTTTTCCTGTCTCATCAAAAATAACTGCCCTGCCACTGCCGGTACCCGCATCAAGTGCAAGAAGATGCCGCATAAACGCCTCCAGATAAAACAGGCAGGCAGTCTAAACAAGTACTGCCTGCCATAAAAATTAGAAATTATAGTTATCTATATTATCTTTTGTAAAAACAGTTCTTTCCGGCAGGAGTACAATCCCATTATTATCTGCTTCATAACTGTAACCCTGTACGGAGTTAGGCGATATTTCAACTTTTCCAACTCCGGGAACATCAAGCTTATCACCCTTTTTGAAAACCTTACCTTTTACAAGTTCATTTGCCATATATATAGCCAGTTTACCCTGAACGACAACATCCCAGAGACCGAAACGGTTTACCGTTCCACTATGAACATACTGTTTCATTGAGTTAGGAGTTGAAAATCCGGTTATAATTACTTTACCGCCGATACCAAGATTCTCTGCCGCCTGAGCAGCTGCAGGAAGAGCCGTTGAATCAGGACAAATTATAGCATCAAGATCAGGATACGTTTTAAAAATATCAGTTGCTGTCTGCAATGATTTTTGAGGATCCTGGTACCCATACTGAGTAGTAACAATATCCCAATTTTTGTGTTCTGCTTTAATTTTTGCCTTTGCTACTTCTGCCCACTGATTCTGATCAGTAACTTCAGGACTGGAATAGAAGAAAGCAACTTTTCTTTTACTATTATCAGTTATCTGATCTGCTACCATTTTTACAAGAAGAGCCCCAAGCTGTTTTGGCGTTCCCTGATCAATATAGTAAGACCGGAATTTAGGGTTAACATCAGAATCCCAGGTAAGAACTTTTACACCTTTATCAGCTGCACGCTTTAATGCCTGATTCAGTCCATCTGGAGAAAGTGCCGAGATTACTATTGCATTGTACCCCTGATTAACAAAATTGTTGATGTATTCAATCTGCCCGCTGACACTTGCTTCACTCGGTCCATCATACTTGACTTGAATACCCAGTTCCTTACCCATTGCCATGGCACCTTTGGCTCCTGACTCAAAAAAACCATTTCCGGTAATCTTTGGAATAAAGGCTATCTTTGCCGGTCCTTTTTCTTTGCCTCCCTGGGCAAAAACACCTGCAACGGCAATCATACTTATTAAAAGTACGATTATCATCGTTCTCATTACTTTGGTCATATGTTCCTCCTAAAAATATTATAAATCCGCATACGCGAATAAATTTACTCAGTTTGAATTTTGCTATTTCCAGAGTTCATTTTCAATTTTGTAAAAAAGAGTTTTGCCGCAACTGCAACTATCAATACAAGTCCGATAACTACCTGGGAAACATTATTGGTAACTCCAAGAGCCATGAGACCCTGCTTCAGGATTCCAAGAAAAATTGCCGCAATAAAGGTACCAATAATGGTTCCGCTTCCGCCGAGTATATTGGTCCCTCCCAGAACAACTGCTGTTAAAGCAGGAAGAAGTGCTTCAGAACCTAGATCGGAACGGGCAGAAGTAAAGTAAGAAGTCAAGAGAATTCCGGCAATTGCAGAACCAAGCCCTGTCAGTGTGTAGGTAAGGACAATCACCAACTTTACTTTGATGCCATTATACAATGCTGTATTCACATTGACACCGATAAGATAGATAGAGCGGCCAAGCCAATGCCGGTGAAGAATAAACCCGAGAAAAAGCGCAAAGAGTATAATATAGATCATGGAAGAAGGGATAAAGCCGATACTTCCATACGCAAAAGAGAGAAACCCTTCCGGAAAATCGCCAATTCCATTATATCCGGATGCTCCAAGACTGCCCGCTATACCGGTTGCAATTCCGGAATAGAGAAACATGGTTCCAAGCGTAATAACAAGAGGCTGAATATCTGTATAGGCGACCAGGAAACCATTGAATGTCCCAGCTGCTATACCGCTCAATAAACCAAGGGAAACAGCTACTTGTATAGGAGCACCCAGAGACCAGGTAGAACCAATAACAATTGATGTCAGTCCCATTATTGACGCTATCGAAATATCAATTCCGCCGGTAATAATAACTAAAGTTAACGGCAGAGCTACCAGAGAAATATGAGCAAAGTCTGTTGTTGAATAGAGAATATTTTTAATATTCAAAAAGGAACTGTTAAAAAAACCAAAAACAAGTATCTCCAGCAGCAACAGCAGAAAAATAATAAACTCCCACCTTTTGAATATTTCACCCTTTATTTTCATTGCAGTACTCCTGTCTTCTGCCTATCTCTCTTAACATATTTCAGGCGTTCCTGTTTTTCCCTTTCATTGATGAGCATCCTTACTCTAAAGTCTAAAAGAACAACTATAATAAGAATTGCTCCTGCTATGGCATCATTCCAGAATGCCGGAACCTTCAGAAATACAAGAACACTGTCAATGGTGGTAAGGAAAAGTCCTCCAACAAGCGCTGAAAGGGGAATACCAACACCTCCCGACAAACTAACTCCTCCCAAAACACACGCAGCTATTGCCCGCAGTTCTTGTCCGGATCCCGTCTGCATGGGAATAAATCCGATTCTTGAAACAAATACTATTCCAGCTAATCCTGCAAATAAACCGGCAAGAGAATATGCAACAAACAAACCTTTTTTAACCGACACTCCCATAAAAAAAGCGCCTTCTTCATTATCACCAATATAGTAAAATATTCGTGCAGCCCTTACTTTCTTCACCAGTACCGTAAGGAACACCGCAAGGGCAATAACAATCCAGGCAAAGACGCTTATACCAAGAAATGTAATCCCCGACATACTTTTAAAACCAATAGGAATTGTATCTATCCAGCTTCCTCCGGTTATGATATACATTAGTCCCCGTAAAGCGCCCATTGTTCCCAGCGTCATGATAATAGGGGGAACTTCAAGAACAGTAACACCGAAACCGTTAAACATTCCCGCGGCAAGGGCAGCTCCCAATGCGTAGATAATGCTTACAGGATAAGATATTCCAGCGTTCAGGCTCAGCCCTGCCACAACAGCACTTAATCCGGTTATGGCTCCCAAGGAAACATCTATACCAGAAGTGAGAAGTACAAACATCTCTCCGAGAGCAATAAGAACTAATATCAGGGAATTATCCAAAACCCCATTGAGCGTATCAACTTTCAAAAAAACAGGGTTGACAATTCCTACAGCAACAACGAGAAGAACAAGAAGACTGAAAACGGCAAATTCACGTTTCTTGTATAAATCTTTAAAATTATTCATCCGGCAACTCCAAAAGCTCCTGAGGTTACTCTTTCTATCGTTGACTCATCCTTTGAAAGCTCTTCAATAATCTCACCCCTATACATAACAAGTATACGGTCACTTAGCCGGATAACCTCTTCCAGATCTGATGAGATAAGCAGAATTCCAACGTCCAAATCTATTAAACTCTTTATAATGTCATAAACATCTTCACGGGCTTCCGCATCAACACCGCGGGTAGGTTCATCAAGAATAATTACTTTCGGGTTACAGGCCATGGCTCGTGATATAACAATTTTCTGCTGGTTTCCTCCGGAAAGTGTTCTTGAAATCTGCTTTGGACCATTCGTTTTTATTCCAAGTTTTTTAATAAAATATTCGCCTAATTGTCGTTCTTTTTTATTGCTGATAAACAATTTACCCATCTCGGAAAGGATACTTGATGAGGTTGTATAGAGATTTTGTAAATCCAAAAAAATACCATGCGCTGCTCTATCTTCTGGGACATAGACAATTCCTTTCTTTCTGCTTCTGCCGGGACTCCTTTGAGAAAAAGATTCATTCCCTATAATCACCTCTCCAGTTACATTCTTATCTATTCCAACTATCCCTTCTGCCAGTTCTGTCCTCCCCGCCCCCACAACACCGGCAAGTCCTACAATTTCACCAGGCATTACTGAGAAAGAAATCCCATTAAAAGCTTCTCCCGTAAGATTACGAATTTTTAATAAAGGAGCTAGTCCTTCTGCTATTTTCTTTTGAGAGGTTTCTTCAATTTTTTTAGATATCCTGTCATCAGGAAGCATTGCATTAATCAGTGTTGTTTCATTAAGTTGGGCAACAGGTTTATCAAGGACAAAATTCCCATCCCTTAAAACACTAACACGGTCAGCGATTTCCAGAATTTCATTAATTCGATGCGAAATAAAAAAAACACCAATACCCTGATTCTTTAAATTTCTTAGTTGTTTAAATAACGACTCTACTTCACGAAAAGTAAGCGTTGACGTAGGTTCATCAAGAATAAGTATTTTAACATTCCGCAGGAGTCCCCGGAGAATCTCAAGAAGCTGCTGCCCTGCAATACTCAGGATCCCCGCAGGTCGGGATAAACTTTCAGAAAACCCTAACTGCTGCCCCATCTTTTTAATTTCTTCGGTTTTGCTTCCTAGTGTGTAGGATGTACCGATAATAATGTTTTCTTCTATTGATAGATTGGGAAATATCTTCGGCTCCTGAGGGACAAGATAGATCCCGCTTTCATGGGCCTGGGAAGGATTTAAAAAGTTACATTCTTCTCCGCTGATACGTATAGTTCCCGCATTTTTCCGGTAAATCCCAGAAAGTATTTTCATAAGTGTTGATTTCCCTGAACCATTTCCACCAAGTAAAGCATGAATCTCACCGCTTTTCAGATCCAGATTAACACCTCGTAAAACAGCAACACCATTGAATGACTTCCAGATACCGTTAAGCTCTACAAGATCTTTTCTCATTTCAGAATCCGGGATTTTCTCTCCATGAATCATTTACTGCTCCGAATAAAAATTGACTAAAGGAATTATACACCTGTTCCGTACACATGTCAATTATTTTATGTAATTTTTGTTCTTTTTTTATTGTACATTTGTTCATCATATGATATGCTCATACATAAAGAAGGGGAATTATGACGCAGACCGATATAAAAAACGCTAAAATTGCAAAAGCTGCTTTCCTTTATTATACCAAGGGAAAAACACAACAGGAAATTGCTCGTGAGCTGGGGATAACAAGAGTTGCGGTATCCCGCATTCTTACCGATGCCCGCACACAAGGTATCGTTGAAATAAACGTTCATTACCCCTGGACATCAAAAGAACTAGAGAAGAAACTTATCAAAAATTTCGGTCTTGAAGATGCCAAGGTCCTCTATACAGCAACCACAGATCCGGATGAAATAATCAGCGAACTGGGTATCGTTGCTGCAAAATATTTTAAAACCATCATAAAGAACAAACAGATCATAGGTATCTCGTGGGGGAGAGCCTTACGGGAAATGATCAACTCCATAAAGGAACTTTCAAGACCTAAAACAACCATCGTGCAGCTTATAGGTGCTTCCGGAACTGAATCGGTTCTCACTGACGGCCCGAAACTGGCTCAGCATTTTTCAGAAAAATTAAATTGTTCAGCCAAATACATGCACTCTCCTTTGATAGTAGAAAATGAAACCATTAAAACGTCTTTAATTCAGGACAGAATGGTAAGCAGCACCATCGAATTGGCATGTAAAGCTGATCTTGCTTTCGTTGGTATTGGAGCAACGGAAAAAGAGATATACAGCCTTCTAAAAACAGGCTATGTCAGCGAAAATGAATTTAAAACACTAAAAAAAGCTGGAGTGGTAGGAGATATCTGTGCACAGCATTTCGATATCAACGGCAACGTTCTTGATATTGCTCTCAATAAGCGTACTATCGGCATCAATCTCGAACAACTGTCAAAGATAAAAACCGTTATAGGAATTGCTGGTGACCCCCGCAAAAGTAAAGCAATTCTCGGTGCACTTCGAGGCGGATACATTGACGTTCTTATAACTGATTTTCACGTAGCAAAAAATGTTTTGAAGATGTGTAAATGATTTCCAAGCTCTTCCCAGAATACATAGCTTGAACTTTAATGTGGTTTTTTGTTGTATCTTGATGTTTTATGTTGACTTTAAAGAAACCAACACAGTATACTGCTGCATAAGGAGTGTGGAATGAAAGAAACTTTACATACAGCGGAACAAATCAGAAAAAGGGTTCTTGAACATACCATTAAGAACAACGGAGGATACCTGAGCCAGGCTTGTTCCTCGGCAGAAATCCTGGCGACCCTGTACCTTAAAATCATGCATCTCGGCAGGAGTCTTGCACCCATGATTCCTCCGCCTTTCCCGGGTGTTCCATCTGCATCAAATAAAAACTACTTCCGCGGCGGACTCTATAACGGACCGGCGGCCCCTGAATATGACCGGTTCTACCTTAGCCCGGCCCATTATGCCCTTGTCTTGTATACAACTCTTATTGAAGTCGGAAGAATGGCGCCGGAAGCACTTGATCAGTTCAACAAAGACGGCAGTACCGTTGAAATGATAGGAGCGGAACATTCTCCGGGATTTGACATGATGGGCGGCAGTCTTGCACAGACGTTGAGTCAGGCAGGAGGTATCGCCTTAACCAGAAAAAAAAGGAACGAGCCGGGGAAAGTCTGGGTCTTTATGTCAGACGGAGAGTTTCAGGAGGGACAGACATGGGAAGCTGTACAGACACTCTTCCATTACAAAATTGATAATCTCGGAGTATTTATCGATATAAACGGACAGCAGTGTGACGGTCAGACCTGTGATGTTATGTGTCTGGATCCTCTGGAAGAGCGTCTGAAAGCCTTCGGTGCTTATACAGTCGCTGTTAACGCCCACGATCCTGAAGCACTTGCACATGCAGCACAGCACAGCCATCCGGACAAACCGCTCTTTGTCCTCTGTTACAGCGATCCGTGCAGAGGAATGCCGCTGCTGGAGAAAAGAAAACCGAAGCTGCATTATGTCCGATTTACAAGTGAAGCAGAGCGGGATGAATACCGCAAATTCCTCAACAATCAGTTTCAAGGAGTCTGACATGCAAATACTATCAAAAATTCATAACAGAAATCTCGTTTCCTGGGCTGAGAACAGACCTGATGTTGTTGTTCTTTCGGCGGATTTGACCAGTTCTACTGAAATAAACGGCTTTCAAAGTGCTTATCCCGACAGATTTTTCTCAATGGGTGTTGCAGAGCAGAATATGCTTTCTTTTGCGGCCGGTATGGCAAAAGAAGGGTTTGTCCCCATGGTCCATACCTTTGCTGTTTTTATCTACCGGCAGGCCCTCAATCAGATAAACAGCTCAATCGCTTATTCCAATCTCCCGGTTAAAATGTTCGGGTTCCTTCCCGGTATTACGACACCGGGCGGGGCAACACACCAGGCAATTGAGGATGTGGCTGTTATGCGCAGTATCCCCAATATGACTATCTTCGAAACGGGGGATGCGACTGAAATTGAAACAATAATGGATGCTGTTTACGAGACTAATGGGCCGGTATACATCCGCATGCTGCGGGGCGAAGTTCCGCGGCTGTTTGATAAAGAAGACCCTTTTATCCCGAACAAAGCCCGCATTCTCAGCAAAGGGACGGATATCACCCTCATTACATCAGGAATATGCACTGAAGAAGCTATGCGTGCTTCTGCTGTTCTGGGATCCAAAGGGGTTTCTGTGGAACACCTCCACGTATCGACCCACAAACCCTTTACCGACCCCCGAATACTCGAAGCTGTATCAAAACCGAAATATGGTGTCATCACTATGGAAAATCATACCATTATCGGAGGACTGGGAACGGAAGTAGCGGAGGTTATGGCGGAAAACGGCATTGGAAAAAAACTTAAAAGAATAGGCTTGAATGACACGTACGCCCATGGAGGCAGCCGCCACTACCTTATGAGGAAATACGGACTTGATTCCATGGCACTTATTACTGGTATAGAAGAATTCATAGAGACCTCCCTGAATATATCTGAAGAGGATCTTGCAAATATCCGTATCGAGGCTGTCCACAGCAGTGCAAAGGCAGAAGCACTGTAATGGTACCCGGAGGAAAGGATCTTGTGATAAGCGGTGACAGGTTCTCAGTACACTATCAGCTTTCATGTCTTCCGGATAAAGCTGCAGTACTGGCCCGGCATATCTGCTATGAACAGACCGTTGAATTCCCCGAAGACCTTATTCCGGACGGTGATATAAAAAAATTCTTAACAGGAAGGATAGAGTCCCTTACAGAAATTGGAGACAATACCTTTCTTGCCGAAATAAGCTACGCCTCAGAAGTAACAGGGATGGAGTTTCCCCAGTTTCTTAATACCCTTTTTGGTAATATAAGCATTCTTCCGGGCATTCGGATTACCGGCATTGTTCTCCCCGAATCGATGTCCGCCATAAGTACAGGTCCCCGTTTTGGAAGTGCGGGTATAAAAAAACTTCTGCATGCGGAGGGACGGCCTCTTGTCTGTTCCGCACTTAAACCGCTGGGCCTTTCGTCCGTAGAATTGGCTGACCAGGCATATCAGTTTGCCGCGGGAGGCCTTGATCTTATCAAGGATGACCACGGCATAACAAATCAGCAGTTCAGTCCCTTTAAAGAGCGGGTACAACGCTGCTCTGATGCCGTACAGGAAGCTAACCTTAAATACGGAACAAAAACACTCTATCTTCCGAATATCAGCGGACCGGTTGAAAGAATTTTCGAATGGGCCCGCTTTGCAAAAGATGCCGGAGCGGGAGGGCTGCTTATTGCACCGGGACTGACAGGATGGGATACCATGAAAACAATTTCTGAAGATGGTTCTCTTTCCCTTCCGGTCATGGCGCATCCAGCGTTCACGGGGACATACGTACAGTCACCGGCTTCGGGTCTTTCCCATGGTGTTCTTTACGGTCTCCTTATGCGTCTGGCAGGTGCCGACATGACTGTTTTCCCTAACTACGGAGGGCGGTTTTCTTTTTCTAAAGAAGAGTGCAGAGATATTATCTCAGGATGTATAAAACCATTATCTCAAACAAAACCGATCCTTCCGGCTCCCGGCGGCGGTATGACAACAGAAAAGCTTAAGGATCTTACAGATTTTTACGGAAAAAATTTTGTTATGCTCATTGGCGGAGGTCTCCACCGGTACAGTCCAAGTCTTATTAACAACAGCAGGTATTTTATGGATGAGGTAAAAAAAGCGTGCCCTTAAAAGGGCACGCAAAAGGAGAAAAGGAGTCAGAAAAAAATTACTCTGGTTTTACAACCACGTATCCTTCTTTTATTAACCAGGAATGGAACTCATGAGTTGTATGAATACAGGCAGTCCTGCACCGGTAACGGACATCTTCATATTCTTTTGACCCTTCCGCATACGACTCCAGCTCAAGCTGAACCGGACACTTTACCGCCCTGCAGTATTCACGTTTTTGATAATCAACAAATCCTTTTATGGTACTCATAATGCGTTATCCAGTTCTACAATTACTTTGAGAGAATTATTACCCTCAGAATCATGCCCCGTTGCTGTCATTAAAAAACCTTCCTGTATGTCATCAAGGGGTATTTTGTGAGAAATAATCTTTTCAACAGGTACCCGTCCCGCCCGTATCAGTTCCATGGATTCCACCGCATCAACGGGAGCGTTACCGTAGGAGGGCATTAATTTTATTTCATTCCTCCAGAAGTCATTCAGCGGAACAGGAAGATCCTCTCCTGGATTGGATGTCGCAAAAGCAAGAATCGTTCCTCCCCTTTCTACTGCTTTCAAAGCCTGTTTAAATGCAGGAAGAGCACCGGTACACACAAGAACAAGATCGGCCAGTTTCCCTCCGTTCACTTTTCTCAGTATTGAGGGAACATCTTCCCTTGCATCTATCGTAACCTCCGCGCCAAGTTGTTTCGCGGTCTTAAGCCGTTCCTTATTGACGTCTGTTGCAATAATTCTTCCTGCTCCCAGAGTTTTTGCCAGCATAATATGAAGAAGACCGGAAATACCGCTTCCCATTACAAGAACTGACTGCCCGGGGCGTATACCCACCAGCCGCTGAGCCCGGACAACACAGGCAAGAGGCTCAATAAAAACAGCCTTGTCATAGGACATCTCATCCGGGAGGACAAACACCCCCCTGTCCACATTTATCTCAGGAACCCTGATGTACTCCGAAAATCCTCCGGGAAAAAAGTTTGTTGAATGCAGGGTATCGCAGGCGGTATGGTACCCGTTTAAACAGTAATCACATGTATTACAGGGGACATGATGGGAAACAAAAACCCGCTGCCCAGTACGGTACTTCGTAACACTGCTTCCAACTTCTACAATTTTTCCCGCCATTTCATGTCCGAGAACAAGGGGGGCCTTTTTTATCCGGTACCATTCCAGAACATCGGAACCGCATATACCGCAGGCTGCGGCTTTTACCAGTATTTCATTCGGTCCAATTACCGGTTTCGGCATCTCCTCTACCCGGACATCTTTATTATTATAATACATACCAACACGCATTTTTTGTACTCCTTATTAAACTGAATAGAGATGAACAATATTACGGCGCTTAAAAAAATCTTCCCACTCTGCTGAAAGAATTTTATCAGACACGACCGTATCTACATCATTAAAAGTCGAAATGGATGAAAAAGCTGTTTTATCAAACTTTGTTACATCGGCAATAAGAATTCTCTTTGCCGCCTGATGAAACATAATCCTCCTGATACTCGCGTCCTGCTCATTAGTATCTGTCAGACCGTGAGCAATGTCAGCTCCTGTACAGGAGACAAACGCCTTATCCGCGAAATACCTGGAAAGGGTCATTTCTGCTTCAGGACCGATAAAAGAAAGCGATCTGTTCCGTACGGTGCCGCCGGTGGAAATAATTTTTATTGAACTGTTTTCGGAAAGCGTTGTAACAACTTTTACAGCATTCGTAATAACAGTAAGGTGCTCTTTCCCCATTATTTTTTCTGCTATGTGCAGCGCAGTTGTACTCGAATCGAGAATAACCGTATCACCGTCATCGATCAATTCAGCACAAAGCCTTCCAATATCCTCTTTCCCTTCCCGGTAAAATTCCTCCCGTATATGAATATCAATATCAGGATTCACATTCCCCGTTATGTAGGCTCCACCGTAGGTCCGTGAAAACCCTCCAGATTGCTCAAGTTTGGCGAGATCCCTCCGTACGGTCTCTTCAGAGACGTTAAACTGTCTGCTCAGACTACTTACTTTCACTATACCTTCTCTATGCAGTATCTGAAGTATTCTCTTTCGTCTCTCAACAGCCAGCATTCTTTTTTTCCGTTACCGTTTTTTTGAAAGGCCGAAGGTAAATGCAAGAGCCGCAACAAGAACACTGCCCTTGATAAAATCCTGCCAAAAGTACTGCATACTGAGCATCGTTAAGCCGTTCATGAGCATTCCGATAAAAATTGCTCCGAGAATTGTACCGAAAGGGTTCGGCTTACGCACGCCAAGAACCGCATATCCTATGAGAGCCGCGGCTATGGCATCCATCAGAAGTGTTCCCTGGGAACCGACATCTCCCCTTCCTACCCGGGCTGCAAGAAGAATACCGGCAAGAGAAGCAATGATGCTGGACGATACGTAAGCAATGACCTTGTACTTGTTAACATTTACTCCTACAAGACGGGCGGCTTCCGGATTGCCTCCGATAGCATAAAAAATCCTTCCGTATTTTGTTCTTGAAAGAATAATGTATACGATAAGGGCAATAACAATCATTATCAATACAGGTATGGGAATAACCTTGAAAACTCTCCCCTGGCCGAGATATTTAAATCCAGGATCAAAGGTTCCCATGGCTTCTTTACCGTTTCCCAAAATTGCTCCGGTTCCAATTGATAACCCTCCCGAGGGGATAAGCTGCAGTCCCTGAACAAGAAACATCATACCGAGGGTTGCGAGAAGATCTGGTATTTTAACCTTTACAATAAGAAAACTGATAAACAGACCGATGACCGCGCCTATGAGTAGAACAATAATAATAGCCACAACTCCTGAGAGCTGAAGAACGACCATACTGTACGCTGACATCATAACGGTAATTGCCGCAATAGAACCTATGGAAAGATCCATTCCATCTATAATCAGCACAAAAGTTTCTCCAAGCGCCATGGTTCCAAAAATACAAACACTCAACAGAATGTTAAACAGGTTCCCAGCCGAATAAAATGCAGGCTGAAGTACAGAAAAGGCAACAAACAAAACCCCCATTACAATAAGGAATCCCCACTTTATTGAAAAATCCCTTATTTTTACATTAGCCATTATTTTCTCCTCAATTTAAAATTTCTTCCGGCACCTGAGCAGTCCAGTGCACCAGTGTGTCTTTTTCGATTTCTCCGGCCTGCTGCTCACCGGCAATCATGCCGGAATTAAACACAACAACCCTGTCTGCAACATCCACAACCTCATCAATATCCGTAGCAATGAGAATTGCGGAACTTTTACCTATATGAGCACGGAGATATTTACTTATTTCACTCCGGGATTTTACATCAACTCCCTGAAAGGGCTCATCAAGAATAACAAGTTTAGGTTCCGTCATAAGCCATCGTGCAACGACAACTTTCTGCTGGTTTCCACCGGACAAACTGTCTATCGCCGCTTCCTCGCTTTCGCATTTAATGGTCATGGAGTCAATCATCCTCCGGGCTTCCTTTCTCTCCTTTCCGACGTTCAACAAAGAAAGACTGTTTGAAAAAGAATCAAGAAAGGGTGCCACTATATTCTGGCGGATATTGAACTGCGGGAAAACTGCATTGTTGTTCCGGTCCTCAGGAACCATAAAAATACCATGATTAATAGCATCTTTAATATCCACCGGATCATACAGTTTCCCATGAAGAAACATTTCTCCGCTGACCGGTTTATTTATTCCAAAGATAACCTGGGCAAGTTCCGATTTTCCCGCTCCGATCAGCCCTGTAATACCAAGGACTTCTCCTTCATAAACCTTCAAATTAAGAGGACGGTCCCCTTCCTGTACAACAATTCCTTTCAATTCAAGTTTGACAACTTCTTTATTTGCATGGACATCCTCTTTTCTTACCGGTTCATGATCTATATCCCCAACCATGGCGTGAACAATATGCTGTGCACTAAAAGGAGATTCAAGGACACCGGACTTTTTACCGTCCCGTAAAACCCCGACCCTGTCAGCAAGCCTGGTAATCTCATGGAGCCGGTGCGACACGTAAACAATGGAAACACCCCTGTCCCTCAATTTTTTAAGGGTTACAAAAAGCCTCTCAGCTTCTTTTTCCGAAATGGAGGATGTCGGTTCATCAAGAATGAGAAGTTTAGGATCAGAAGCAAGAGCCCTTGCTATACTTATCATCTGCCTGTCGCTCTGGGAGATGGTAAAAACCGGCGCATCCAGATCAAGATAATCCAGATCCATCATCGACGCAATTTCCCGTGCACGTTTTCTGATACCCTTATAATCATAAAAAATCGGTTGATCCGGAGAAAGCATCTCCTCCAGAGCAAGATTTTCCGCTACCGTCATACTTTGAATGACACCCTGATTTATTATCTGATGCACTGTCTGGATTCCCGCATCATAGGCGTCCTTGGGGCAGGTAATGAGAGCTTCTTTTCCATCTATAAGTATCCGGCCCTCATAACCGCTGTGATAACCGCAGATAATCTTTATAAGGGTTGACTTCCCTGCACCGTTGGCACCCACAAGAGCCATAATCTCACCAGGAAAAAAATCAAAACTCACATCATCCAGCGCTCTCGTAGCATCAAAAGACATACCGATATTCTTTACTTGTACAATAGGTTTAGTATCCACATATCCTCCCTTCCTTTTTTATAAAGGAGAAACCTCTTGAGCAATGGTAATCATTTCCTGGACGGATTTCATTGTTTCTGCCTGGAGAATAAGTTTTTTTCCTATTGCCAGGGCCATTTTATCCGCTTCCGCCCGGCTGTCCGGATCATCAATAGACGCAATATCAGAAACTTTTGCCAAACCAAGGGTTCTGCGGATCATTACTGTTCCAGCAAATCCTGCTGTATCATGAAAAATCCGGCTTATTTCTGTCCTGCGGAGTTCCGTAAAAGCATCATCACCGCCGGGGAAATCCCACATTGGATCCGGATTTTTTTTCTGATGTTCCTGCCACAGCTTATCATACTTTTCTGCAAAACCTTCCCATATTTCTTTTACAGCACTCAGTACCCACCTCCGATAGTCAGCAGGATCATTACCAAGCTTTTTCTGCCAGTACATTTGTCCAATGTACGCAAGGAGCATGTTCCCCAGCAGTAAACCGATATCAAACCCTGCAGGACCATAGAAAGCAAACTCGGGATCAATAACATAACTCTCATCCTGATTCGCCATTATACTTCCCGTATGAAGATCCCCATGGAGAAGTACTTCAGCATTATTCATGAATTTATACCGAAGGAGGGCTACTTTCTGTTTCAGCTCACCATCTTCCTGAATACTCTTTTTATCAGCCTCAGATATCCCGGGAGGATAGGAATTCGTTTCACTAGGATAGAAAGGATATGAAAAGATAAAATTCTCCGTAAGGTTACAGAGGTCTTCATTTATGAACTGCTTCACCATCTCCTTCTTCGCTGCTGTATCATGATCAGGCCATTTCTCTGTTTTTCCAGCCATACCCCAATCTGAAGTAAAAAATACCATCCTTGCAAGGAAGGTGGACACATGATCCGGCATTTTCGGGAATCTGATACCCTTGTTCATTTCTCCCCTGACAATGGTATGTTTATTCAAATTCTGCATAATAACGAGTGACATCTCACTGTCTGCATGATACACCTCAGGTACAAGCCCCGGACATATCTCATACTCTTTCTTAAGAGCGGCGACTTCAAAGTTCATCCGCTCTATATCCAGGGGCCACGATTCACCGACAACGCGGAGGAAAGGTACTGCCTGCTTCAGAACTACCGTTTCTTCGGGATCTTTATTATTCGAGATAATATACACGTAATTAAGATTTCCATCCCCTACTTCCTTGACATTCAGGTCATCAAAAGATGAAAAAATCTTTTTCATGGAGTCCAGACTTTTAAGATAGTCGACAACAATCTCTTCAGTAAGCTGTTTATATGCCATATCTTTACTCTCCGAATACCTTTTTCAAATTCTCTTTGAAGGGAGGATATATAATACCCTTTTCCGTTATAAACCCTGCAATCAGTTCATGGGGAGTTACATCGAAAGCCGGATTCCGTACCTTTATACCTTCAGGACCGGTTCTCCGTGCTCCGAAGAAGGTTACCTCTTCAGGATCCCTTTCTTCAATAACAATATCATCACCCGATTCGGTTTCAAAATCGATGGTGGATGAAGGACACGCAATGTAAAGGGGCAGATTGAAATGCTGTGCCAGAATGGCAACCCCCATCGTCCCTATCTTGTTCGCCGTATCTCCGTTGGCAGCAACCCGGTCACACCCGACAATGGCAAGATCAATCAGTTTCTTTGACATGATAAAGGCAGCCATATTATCGGTAATAAGAGTAACATCAATCCCTGACTGCTGCAGCTCCCAGCTGGTAAGCCGTGCGCCCTGCAAGAGAGGCCGCGTTTCATCCGCATACACACGGAACCGGACTCCGTCTTCATGAGCAAGATACATTGGTGCTGTTGCTGTTCCCAGTTCTGAAGTAGCAAGGGAACCTGCGTTGCAGTGCGTCAGGACTCCCATTCCATCTTTAATAAGAACCTTACCGTTAAGACCGATGTTTCTGCATATTGCCCTGTCCTCATCATGTATAGTGACCGCCTCTTTTTCCAGAGCCGCATACATCTCGGCAGCGGTACTTTCTTTCATATTTTCAGCAACAGAAACCATTCGTTTAAGGGCCCAGCTTAAATTGACAGCTGTCGGCCGTGATGTATCAAGATACTCGGCACTTTTTCTGAGCTCCCTTAAAAAGGCTTCCCGGGAAAGATCTGTTTTGTCTTTAACACCGTAGAGGAGCCCGTATGCTCCCGCTATTCCAATTGCCGGTGCCCCCCGGACTTTTAACTTTTTTATAGAATCCCAGACCTGTTCAATACTTTTCTGTTCTTCAAACTTCACTTCCACAGGAAGCAGCGTCTGATCGATCAGTGTTAAAACACCATCTTTCCATGAAAGAGTTTGGGCCAATGATGAATAGTCCGCTTTTTTTTCTGACATATGCACTCCTCTAAACCGTACGTGTTGTATTAAAAGGGGTGCATCACACACCCCTTTTTATGTACTATCCTACTCTTCTATTATTCCGGTATCCAGGGAGCTAATGCAAGTTTTTGCTCACTGAACTTCGGAAATTTTGCTTTCAGTTCATCCATATTCTTTACCCCGGCCTTTTTAAGCATATCGTTGGTAAAAAGCATTGGTTCGATAAGGAGATTATGAGGTAATGTTGCGCCTGTCAGGAGAAGAGCAATACCACGGACAGAGGTAGCACCGATTACAGAGGGGTTCGTACATGCAGTCGCTCTCCACGGATTGCCTTCAGTTGTCATTAACTGGATATCCTGAGTGGATATATCGGCGGAGTAAACCTTTATGTCAGTTCTGTTCATCTCTTTCAGTGCCATAACAACACCCTTTGCAAACTCGTCATAGGGTGAAAAGTACGCATTAATTTCAGGATGAGCCCGTAGTGATGCTTCTACCTGGTTCGCGTTCTTTACAGAAAAAGGAGATTCAAGAGTTCCTGTCCGGACAATTTCCTTGATTCCGGGATTCTCTTTCTTTATTTTGGTAAAAGCAGCATCTCTCTTGTCCAGCGGGAGGATACCCGAAACATACACGTATCCAACGTTTGCTTTACCGTTAAAATCCTTTACAAGCTGTTCCAGTGCCATTCTTCCAAGGGCATGGTCATCCTGGGCAATCTGGGGGATTTTCGGGTTATGAAGATCAACATCAAAAGCAATAACAGGAATCCCTGCGGCAAGTGCATCAGCAGCCGGCTTCTGCATTGTTTCCGTAAGCCCGTGGTCAATAATAATACCGTCAACTTTCATGCTGATGGCCTGATAAACAAAATCAGCTTCCGCTTTGTTATCCATATTTTTACCAAGAACAGTCAGTTTGATACCAAGCTTTTTAGCCTGTTCTTCAGCCCCCGCTCTCCACATCTGCATAAACTCACCTTCCACCATCTGGCGGACAAGTGCAATATGAACCTGTTTTGAACCGTCAAAAGGAGCCGGTGCACCGGGAAGTCCTTTTCCTCCGGTTGATCCAGCTTCCTTGCTTCCATTGGCAAACGCCATGGTTGAAAGAAGCACCATCATGAATACAACAAGTATTCTCTTCATGTTTTTCATACGTATCCTCCTATAAATATCCATCTTCTATGAAGATGCTGTAACCTGTATTAATGAATATTGGACTCTTCAATATCCTTGTTTGTAACTTCAAACAGTTCCCTGCGTTTGTTTTCATCGTTGCAGAGGCTGTTCACCAGCTCAAGGGCCTGTTTTACCGATTCGTTTCCGTGAATCACAGCCTTTACTCCCTGTACAATAGCCGCAGGATAATCCGACTGCCAAATGTTTCTACCCATATCCACACCAATGGCCCCTTCGTTTACCGCATTGTAACAAAGATTCAGGACATCCTCATACGTATCAAGCTTCGGTCCGCCAGCTACGACAATCGGTGCTGTACATTTTGCAACAACTTCACTGAATCCGTCACAGTAGTATGTTTTGACAATATCTGCACCAAGTTCCGCAGCAAGACGGGATGCATGGGTTAGATATCTTTTTTCTTTCTTGTCTTTCAGTGCCTTACCTACTGCGGTAACACCAAGTACCGGCAGATCAAACCGTGACGCGTCATTTACCATTTCAGCAAGATTCATGATAGTCTGATGGGAATATTCTGCTCCTACAAAGATGGATACCGCTACCGCCGAGGCATTCAGCTTTACGGCCTCTTCCGCAGTGAGGATAATCTCTTCGTTATCAATATCCTTGTCAAGAACAGTGTTACCCCCCGATGCGCGCAGAACAATTCCCTTCCCAAAATCAGTCCGTACATCAGTACGAAGGACTCCCGGTGTCAGCATAAGGGAGTCTACATGAGGGAGAAGGTTCTTAATAGCCTCAGCAGGTTTTTCCATTCCATGGGTTGCTCCCATAAAGTAACCATGATCAATAGCCAGCATAACCGCCCGCCCATCGGGTGCTACAATCTGGCTCAAACGTCTTTTCTTTCCCCATCCAGCATATTCAAACATACATCCTCCAATTACATGCACTTTTGTTCTTTTATTTTACGATATATTATAC
>WGCU01000048.1 GCA_015493635.1 Spirochaetaceae bacterium
GGCACCTTTTTTGTGGGGTAAATATTACAAATTTTTGGCTTTTAGATGCTCTAAAGCCTCTTCAGGGCATTCTCTCGGGGTAAAATATTTTTGACCCCTTTGTTATTTTCTCTCAGTATAGTAAGTTGGGGTACTTCGCAAAAAGCTCAATAACGGATAACACCCTCCTTTTGCAGGGGGGGGATAATACGCCTCACATCATTTTGTATATTTTTCTCAGGTGTAGCATGAAGCCCTGTCATTCCGAATGCTTCGGCAGCGGCAATATTTTCTTCTCTGTCATCTATAAAGAGTGTCTGAGAGGGAACAATATTGTATTGCTTTATCAGCTTGGCATAGATTTCTGTTTCCGGTTTTATCATCTGCACCTGATATGAAATAATTCCGCCGTTAAATATGCTGAAAAAATGGTGTTTTTTCTGTATCCGTTCAAAGGCATACTGCGGGAAGTTGGACAGGAGATATATCTTGTATCCATTACTTTTGCATTCCTGCGCACAGCGGATTCCGTCACTACGCGGTTCAATATAGTCGGGTACGGCATCCAGAAACGCCGCAATTGTTTCTTTTTCTTCGGGGAAGGCCCTCCCAAAACGGTGTACTGCTTCTCTTTTCGAGATGATTCCCCGGTCCATTCCAAGCCATATATCATTACCAATACGGCTTTTCAGCGGGTGGGCTTTAAAATCTTTTCTTCCGGTTATGCGGAAAAAAATATCCGCAGGGTCCCAGGTAAGGAGGACGTTCCCAATGTCGAAAACAACAGTTGTAATCTTTTCTCTGTTCATGCCGGTCATCGTACGGGGAATCTCATGGATGTGCAAGGGAAAAATCTCAGTTCCTGCGGTAGGACTGCAGTTCTAACACCTTTTTTGCTTTTCCGGGCATACCTGATTCTTCAGACCGGACAAGATAGTGGGGAGGCTGGACTGAATACCAGTAATAGGATTTTGGAAGAATGGTCCCCATAAATCCGCTCATGCCGATTTGTACTTTCCAGCAGTTGTAGGTTTTTCCCTGTATGTGCAGTGTATCTTTTCCTTTTACTTTCAGCTCCATGGCGACACTGCCTCTGCTTCTCAGGAACACAAGTTTTGCAGAATCTCTCTTCCCCCAGGGAAACCCCCGTAAGGTTACCGTAAATCCGTACATATCGGTAATGAGAAGCTCATCTCCTCCCGGATGGGCCTTGTTTTTTACCAGTTCGTTTGTACTGTGAACAATACTGCCATCCTGTCTGTCCCAGACTTCGGAGTAAAATGCCTCAAGGGTAACGGGGTCCATTTTTACCGTTACTTCCCGGGTATTCGACTGTGAATGGTATTCCAGCCACCGGGTTCCTCCCCGGGTAACGGACTGCAGGCTCGTTGTAATGGTTGTTGTCTGTTTTTCTGATACTTCTCTGTAAATACTGGTTTCCCTGCCGGGAAATCCGGGGTTTTTAGGTACAATTTGGCCGGAAACGGAGATGACGAAAAACCCCAGCCCCATGACGAGTACCGAAAACCGGAATATCCTTTTCAAATTTGTGTTTAACAGAGTCATTTACTGCCTCCTCTACCAGTATACAGCACCTCGTGGTATTTGCCAGTATTCTTGTTCTTTTTACCCTGCAGATGTATATTTATATCCGGAGGATACGTCATGATCGTTACGTCGCATCCGGGGCGAAAGGCATTGCTTTATTTTTTTGTTTTTTCTGTATATGCGGTAATTAATTACATGCGGGATCATGCATTGATACCGTTTGCAATACTGGAAACTATTATTGTAGCCGCATCGTCTCTTGTTTACTTTGAAAGCAAAAAAAAGGCCGTTCTTTTTAAGTCCGGAAACGAAGGCATTTTTGTGCTGGGAGCCAAGGAAGGATTCTATGATCCGGATTTTATCAGGTATGATCAGATTTTATCCAGTAAAAAAGTAAAAAGGCGGATTGTTATTACATTAACTGACGGGAGAGAAGTCTCTTTGGCGGGATTACGGAAGCATCTTGATCCGGTTTATGAGGATATTATTCGCCGGACCCGCGGTTGACATTACTTTACGTAATCTTTTCTTTCTGTTTTATGAAAAGAGCTTAAAAAGAAAAACTCCCGCTGAGGCCTACGGTAAAACCCCGTATAACGAGTCTTGCATCTGCTGCGGTGAGGGTTTTTGCCGTATATGATCCCGCAGAAGATCCTGTATCGTAGGATGCCCTCATATCCAATGCCGATTTCAAGTCGCGGTATAAAAAATCCACTTTGATATTGATTTTTTTAATGGTGATACCAATGCTTGATCCTCCCAACCATCCGTACCCAAGTGAGTTCTTGTATGTAAGTTCAGTGATAACTGCATATTCTCCTGAAGAAGCAAGATCATCAGCAATATTCCCTCGAAAAGGAGTAAGGGTTGCGTTCCAGTTGATTCCGCCTCCGCCGTAAGCTTCCAGAAAAAGAAATCCCAGGGGAAGGGTTGCCATAACCATGACATATCCCATGAAAGAATCACCCATAAACCATGGCTTTGTGCTGGTTATTGTTGACCCTTCAACCATGAAACCCTGAATTTTATTGTAACTGAATCCAATGGGTATGCTTACTATTTTGCCAAGACCGATGCTGGTAGAAAGTCCATTCTCAACTGATATTGTTCCCCCCTGATTATGGTAGAAGGATTCAGGAAAAAAGAGTGAAAACCCTGTTCCCGCTTCAGCGGCAGAGAGACTGAAACTGAACGTTAGAAAAAGCAATGCTGTGATAATTATATTTTTTCTATGTAACATAAGGAACCCCCCTCTTCTTCTATCAAGTATAGTATGTACTCAAATAAAGATCCACATAAGGTTTGAATTACTCATGAGAGGCTGAACTCACGGATTCTGTGATATACTCAATTGCTGCAGGAATTGATGCAATCCTGATATTTTTTCCAGCGGGGTAAATTTCATTCTCCTTAAGTGGACAGACAATAAAAGCCTCTGTAATGTTTAGATCCCTCAGTCCGTTGTAGAAACCAGTACCTGGCTTTTGTGAAGGATTGATCTTGAACTCAATTGCAAGTTTACTATTTCCCCTTTCCAGGATTAAATCTATCTCTGAACCGTTTGATGTCCGGTAGAATGAGGGCTTCCACCGGGGAAGTAAACTTATGATTTGCTCTATTGCATAAGACTCCCAGGATAATCCATATACAGGATGTCCCAGCAGATCATTTTGAGTGGTAATACCAAGGAGTGAGTGAATTATTCCGGAATCTCTTATATACAGTTTTGGACTTTTAATTAATCTTTTTTTTGTATTTGTATAACAGGGCTGCAGTGTGCGTACCATAAATGTATTCTCAAGTAAATGGATATAGGAAGTAACAGTAGGTTGACTTATTCCAAGGGAAGCGGACAGTTTATTTTTATTCAGTATTTGTCCGGTATTGTGTGCAAGCATGGTCCAAAGCCTTCTTACTGTTTCAGTTGATACGGAGAATCCCAGAGATGGTATATCCTTTTCAAGAAAAGTTCTCATGAAATTTTCACGCCATAAATTGCTGAGATAAGAATCAGCTGATAAGAAACTGAGCGGGAATCCCCCTTTTAACCAGTGATCTCTTAAATTTTTATACCCGACTTCCAGTAAATTAAAGGGAGTAAGATTAATATATCCAATTCGTCCGGCAAGGGTTTCTGAACTCTGTCTTATCAATTCAGGAGAAGCAGAACCTAACAACAGAAACTGACCAGGGTTATTTGTTCTGTCAACAACAGCACGGATGAGAGGAAAGATTTCCGGAAGCCGCTGAATTTCATCAAGACAGATAAGTGCTTCCCTGTTTAACGTAAAAAAGGCTTCCGGATCCTGCAGTTTGGCAAAGTCACTGGTTAATTCCAGATCCAGATATACCGTTCTCGGTATAGATTGCATTATTTTTTTTGCCAGAGTTGATTTTCCGCATTGTCTTGGTCCCAAAATCGCCGTAACCGGGAAAAAGCTGATATATTTGGAAACCTCTTTAGAACTTATACGCTCGATATAACTCATGTATTAAAAATACCATATAAAGTATGTAATTTCAAATGTAAATTTTGAAATTACATATATAGTTTGGATGATGTGATGATTTTAAACGCTAAAAAAGTTGAAAATTTTAACGTGTCTCTTCCGCAGGATGAATCTAAAATTAATGGAGCCATTAATAATGCAGCAATGAAATGGAGATTCTCCTGTTCCTGGAAACGGAGAACTTGCATGCTTTGAATGAAGGTGCGGAGAAAGAGGGTTTGATGTTGTTGGAGAATCCGAACCCCTCCCGGGGAATTCCCAGGAAATTTCTGTCACATCTGTTGTTGTCATTTTCGTCGTGATAGAGTGCGATTGCGTACGTCCCTTCGGGAACGTTAAATATGCATGTAACACTAGTGCCGTTAACGGGAACGGTTTTTGAAAGATATTCACCGGTATCTTGGGGGAAAAACTTTGCGTTATTGTACAACGAAATGATCAAATTCCCGTATACCTTTTCAATACCGTCAACGGTTACTGTTATTGTGTAATTATTTTTCTGGGCAGAAAGCGGTTCAAGAATCAAAAGAAGGAAAATGAAAAAAATAACATTCCGCGGGGCTTTTTTGCTCTGTTTACACGTTCCGGTACTAAGCTGAATGTCTGCCATATCTACTGAGTAAAATATAAAAACATAAGTATAAAGTCAAATAGGCCGGGGGAGATTCATGACGGACTGCTCCGCAGGTAATCAGCGTGCGGTCTTGACAAGACAGCTTGCCATCATTATATTTAAAAAAGAAAAAGAAACTTCAGGGCAGGGTTAAACTCCCGACCGGCGGTAAAGTCCGCGAGCGAAAGCTGAACCGGTGTAATTCCGGTACCGACAGTATAGTCTGGATGGAAGAAGTTTGGTTTCCGTAAAATTAAAAAAACTGCGGAACCGGTTAAACCTGAAGGCTTTTGACAGTCTTCGGTTTTTTTTTGCTCTGAGTTTCCTTAACAGGAGGCTTACATGAACATAAAACAGAAAAGTAAAAAAACAGTTTTTCTTGCCGTATTACTAGCGGCCGTTACGACCGTTCTCTTTTTGAACGGGTGCAGCGGTAAAAAAGAGACAAAGGCTGCAGACAGTACGTATGATGTTGCGGTGTTTGTCCCGGGGGTTGTCGCGGGCAGTCCCCTCTATGAGCAGATGGTTGCCGGGGTAAAACAGGCGGCAGCTGATAAATCGAACATCACGGTAAAAGTTCTGGAAGCAGGTTTCAACCAGGGGGAGTGGAAAGAAAAACTCATGTCCCTGGCCGCGGAAAAGAAGTATGAGCTCATTGTTTCGGAAAACGGCGCCATGCCCTACGTGGCGCTTCCTGTGGCTGAAGCTTTCCCTGAACAAAAGTTTCTCTTTGTTGATGCTGTTATTAAACCTCAGAAGCAGATGTATACGCTTCTCTATAATCAGGTGGAGGAGGGGTATCTTGTCGGGTATCTCGGCGGTTTAATAACGAAGAGCTCAATGAAAGGAGCAAACACGGATCTGAAGATAGGTATTATTGCGGGACAGGAGTTTCCTGCCATGACACAGATGATCGTTCCCGGATACAAGAAAGGCGCGTTGGCTGCTGATCCCCGTATAAAGGTGGACTATCGGGTCCTTGGTAACTGGTATGATGCAAACAAAGCCCGGGAACTGGCAAAAAGCATGATCGATTCGGGTGTGGATGTTATCCTGACCATCTGCGGAGGAGCGAATCAGGGTGTTATAACCGCGGCTAAAGAGAGCGGCGTGTATGTCCTCTACTTTGACAGTGAACAGTACGCCCTTGCTCCCGGAACCATAGCGGGATGTGTAACCCTGACACAGAAAGAAGCTGTTCACAAGCTTGTTCTGGAGGCTTACAGCGGTACCCTGTCCTGGGGAACCAACCGTATTGTCGGAGTAAAGGAAGGATACGTGCGGTTTGCGGAAGACAACGCATTATACAAAAAAACGGTGCCGGAAAGTATCCAAAGCCGTATGCGTGAGAAAGTTCAGGCATTAAAAGACGGTTCCCTTGTTCTGCCGGTTCCTGAGTTCTGGAAAAACTGATCCGCTGGAGTTCCTGTGGCTTACCTGACAATGGAAAACATCACCCGGTTTTACCGGGATAATCATGTGCTCGCTAACAGTAATGTTGATTTTGAGCTGCGCAGGAACGAGATTCATGCTCTTGTGGGAGAAAATGGAGCAGGGAAGACAACACTGATGAAGATCCTTTACGGTCTGGAACAGCCGGATGAGGGAAGGATCTTTTTAAATGGCAGTGAAGTGTTTATCCGGAGTCCCCTGGATGCGAACAGATACGGGATTGGAATGGTTCATCAGCATTTCAGGCTTATCCCTGATTTTACCGCCGCGGAAAATATTATTTTCGGAATGGAGCCGAAAAGGAGATTATTTTTTTTAAACCGCCGTGAAGCGGAAGAAATGGTACGGAGTATTTCAGATCAGTTCGGGTTTGATGTGGATCCATCAGCGGTAGTGAAAAACATGACGGTGGGTGAAAAACAGCAGGTGGAAATTATGCGGATGCTGTACCGCAATGATGAGACGCTCATTCTTGATGAACCGACATCAGTGCTGACAGGGCGCCAGATAGAGTCGCTTTTTTACACTCTGAAGAAACTTACCCGGGCGGGGAAATCAATAATCCTTATAACACATAAATTGAATGAGGTGCTTTCCATTGCAGACCGTGTGTCGGTTATGCGGCAGGGGAAAGTCAAGGGGACATACCGGCGGGGAGAGGTCGACAAAAAGGAGCTTTCACAGCTTATTTTTGGGAGAGATGTTCAGTTTTTTGCCGGCAGGGGAGTATCTTCCGGGCACAAGTTTGCTGGTAAAAAGATATTTGAATTAAAGAATGTATCTATCCGGTCCGGGGATATAAAACCTCTTCTCGATTCCATCTGTCTTTCTGTTTCGCCCGGGGAAATTGTCGGGGTTACCGGTGCAGCGGGAAACGGCCTCCGGGAACTTGAAGATGTAGTAAGCGGCCTGAGAGATCTCTCCGGCGGGCAGGTATTCTATCATGGAGAAGATATTACAAACTTCTCCGTCCATAAGTTCAGGGAGAAAGGGTTTGCGTATGTTCCGGCAGACAGGATGAAAAGGGGCTCCTCTCTTCAGGCTTCTTTAAAACAGAATTTGATAATAATTAATCATGATGGATTCTCCCGGTTCGGTATTCTTAACCGGCGCAGGATAAATTCTTTTGTCAGTAAAAAACTCAGACAGTTCTCAATTGACGGAAACCCGGATCTTCCGCTTCACCTTCTTTCAGGTGGGAATATTCAAAAAACAGTCCTTGCCCGTGAACTTTCCATTGAGACTGACTTTATCATTTTTTCTGAGCCGACATGGGGGCTTGACAGTGCTGCCGGGGAATATGTGTACAAAAAGATACGGACTCACCGGGACAAGGGGAAGGGTGTTCTTCTTTTTTCATCAAACCTTGATGAAATCCTCGGGTTGGCAGATACTGTTTTTGTCTTGTTTCATGGCAGAATAGCAGGGAGGCTTGACAATGATGGATCCCTTACGAAGGAGCTGGTCGGTACGTATATGCTGGGGTTGGAGATAGATGAATAGAAGAGAGAAAGAAAATATCATTGTTTCTTTCTGGGGCGTTTTGCTTGTTCTCGGAGCTTCGCTGCTCTTTGCGGCAGTTCTTATTTTTCTTTTAAGCAGCGAACCGCTACCGGCTGTAAAGTACTTTTTTACCGGTCCTTTCCTGAGCCGGTATTTTTTCGGCAATATGCTTGACGCGGCAGTACCCCTTATTTTTACCGGTCTCGGTATTTCCCTTGCCTTCAAGGCTTCCCTCTTTAATCTCGGGGGGGAGGGGCAGATCTACATGGGAGCCCTTGTAACAACCGTTGTCTGTCTTGCCTTACCTGAGTTCAACGGACTGGCCGGGGGGCTGACGGCTCTGGCTGCCGGGAGTCTGGCTGCGGGACTTCTTGCGGCTCTATCCGGATACCTGAAAGTCAAATGGAACGTTGACAGCATGATTTCCTCATTTCTCCTTTCAAGTGCTGTAGTATACGGGGTTAATTTTTTTATTACCGGTTATTTTAAAGATCCGTCAAGCAGTCTTCTCTCAACCCCGTTTATTGACAGCAGGTATTTTTTACCTCATCTTATGAATCCTTCCACTCTGAGTACCAGTATATTCTTTGCACTGGGTGGTGCTGTCATAATCTATTTTCTCCTGTACAGAACCCGCTGGGGGTATGAAATGACCATGTGCGGTCTGAATCCCGAGTTTGCACGGTACGGAGGGGTAAACGTATCATCGTACGTAACCATGCCTTTTTTTCTCAGCGGATTGATGCATGGACTGGGGGGAGGATTTGCCGTTCTTGGTACGTATCACATGTCGATTAAAGGATTTACCTCCGGAATGGGGTGGGGGGGGATTGCTGTTGCCCTTATTGCAAAAAATAATCCTCTCGGTGTTATCCCTGCGGCGTTATTTTTTGCGTACCTGAATGCCGGATCAAAGGCAGCCATGCTGCATACCGATGTAACTTTTGAAGTAGCCGCCGTTGTGGAAGCCTTTGTTTTCTTTTTTATTACCTCTGAAGTTATCTTCTCGTTTATCAGAAGGAAGAGGAGGTCCCTTTTATGAAATTAGTTCATGATGCGGTAACCATTATGACTCCGTTTCTTCTGGCGGCACTCGGCGGACTTTTTACCGAACTTGCGGGAACCCTTAACATAGCCCTGGAAGGGTTTATGCTCATTGGGGCTTTTTTCAGTATTGTATTTGTATCTGTTACCGGCAGCATGCTCACAGGGATACTGTTGGGTGTACTTATAACGGTTATTTTTGCTTTTATTTTTGGCGCAGTGAGCCTTTATCTTAAAACAAACATTTTTATAACAGGACTTGCGGCCAATCTTATGGCTTCCGGTTTGACGGTGGTTCTGTCTGCAAGGTTTTTCGGAAGCAAAGGGGTTGTCACGTTTTCCGGTCTTACTCCCCTTAAAGGACTTCATTCCGGGTACTCATTTTTTGTATATACAAGCTGGCTTTTGGTTGTTGTCAGCTGGTTTATCATTTATCATACAGCTTTCGGCTTACGTATCCGGGGTACAGGAATACATCCGGATGCAGTCAGCTCTCTGGGGCTCCGTCCCTCCCAGTATAAGCTGGCGGCAATTCTTATTTCAGGCGCTGCCTGCGGTCTTGCCGGAGCAATGCTGACCCTCAATGTTTCTGCGTTTGTACCGGGGATAACCGCGGGTCGGGGCTGGATTGCCCTCGTTGTTATCTATCTTGGAGACCGGACCCCCTGGGGGATCCTCGCTGCTTCATTTATTTTCGGTCTTTCCATAAGTTTTTCGAATTATGCCCAGGGGGTACTGAATCTACCCGCGGATATTATTCTGTCTTTCCCGTATATTCTGACGGTTGCTGCCATGACCGTGTATCAGATATACCGGATAAAGCGGAAAGGAGGAGGGCTGCAGCACAGATGATTTTTGTATTTGATATTGGTACATCCTACGCCAAGGGTGGGCTGTTTTCTCTTTCGGGGGAACTGCTTTCGGAGGCTTCAATTCCTGTTTCCATGCATTCTTCGCGGAATATTGTTTTTCATGAAATTGATCCTGGAGACTGGATAGCCGCTCTGAAAACCATCCTTGAAAAATTTTCACTAACCTTTAATCTGCAGGATACCAAGAGTATAGTGATAACGGGCAACGGTCCGACTCTGACAGCTGTGGACAGAAGCGGGAAACCCCTCTGCCCGGCAATGACCTGGCTTGACCGCCGGGCTGTTGCGGAATCTGCCTTTATCAAAGAGAAAACAGGAATTACTATTGATCCGTCGTTCTATCTGCCGAAAATTTTATGGCTGAAAGAGCATGACCCTGCGGTTTATGAAAAAACAGCGTACTTTTTCTCTCCTGCCGAGTTTATCGGGTTTTATCTGACCGGAGAAGCACGCATAATTTTTCCCGGAGAAGGTCTTGAGAACTTTTTCTGGACTCTGGAGCTGGCAGATGTTTTGAAGATTGAAAAGGGGAAACTGCCTCCTTTTGCGTCCATAGGTGCTCCGGTTGGAAAAATCTGTAAAACAGCTCTCGAAGAACTGCCCTTTCAGGAAGGTACCCCGTTATTTGGCGGCGGACCTGACTTTGCAATGTCCATTCTTGGTACCGGAGCTGTTGTTCCCGGCAGGGGCTGCGACCGGGCCGGAACCTCCGAAGGAATAAACATCTGTTCCGAACAACGGATAAAAGACAGCAGACTTATGAGCTATCGTCACGTAATAGCTGAATACTGGAACGTAACCGGTATTATTTCAACAACGGGGAAGGCTGTTGAATGGTACAGAAATGAGTTCCTTCCGCAAAGATCCTTTGACCAGTTCTATGCTGAAGCTGCTCAAGCTGAAAAAGGTGCGGGAAAGCTCCTTTTTCTTCCGTACCTTGCCGGGGAGCGGGCACCCCTGTGGGATACCCATGTCCGTGGTACTTTTCTTGGATTGTCCCTTCATCATGGGCAGAGGGAAATGACCCGGGCGGTGCTGGAATCTTCCGGATATGCCATCCGTGATGTTCTTGAGGTGATGGAAGATAACGGAGTCCGTACTGATGAACTCAGAATTGCGGGCGGAGCGTCGAAGATTGATCTTCTGAATCAGATTAAAGCAGATATAACAGGGAAACCGATTGCTGTACCCGAAATCGCCGGTTCTGAAATAACAGGAGGTCTCTGTACCGCGTTGTACGGGCTGGGCCGGTTTTCTTCGTTGAAGGAGGCTTCCGATACTCTTGTCAGGATTAAAAAAGTGTTTGAACCCTCCGGGGACCGGGCACGGTACAACGAGCTTTTTAGGCTGTACCGGGAGGCTTACAGCCGGTTGAAGCAGTTCTATCTCAAACTTGATACTCTGGGGGATTGAATATCTTACGTCAAAAGGATAAAAAAAGTACGGAGGCGTAGTATGGGTGAGCTTGAGAATTTTTTCAGTACGTACAGAAAGAATATAATCGGAATTGACGCATCGTTTGTTTCTCCCTACGGAACAAAAAAAATCCTGTATGCGGACTGGATTGCCAGTGGAAGACTGTATCTTCCCATTGAAGAGAAGATGCTTCATGATGTCGGCCCTTTTGTGGCAAATACCCATTCAGAGTCAAGCGAAACGGGTATGATCATAACCCGTGCGTATCATGAAGCTCATAACATCATCAAGAAACACGTACATGCCGGTTCTGATGATGTTATCATTACTGCTGGATTTGGAATGACCGCCGTTATAAACAAGCTTCAGCGGATGATGCAGCTGCGGGTGCCGGAGACGATGAAACCGGGATATCTTTCTCAAGGAATACCGGGTAAAAAACTGAATACAAAAGAAGACACTGACCGTCCCATCGTTTTTGTTACCCACATGGAACACCATTCCAATCATACCTCCTGGCTTGAGACCATTGCTGATGTTGTCGTTATTGAACCGGATGAGAACCTCCTTGTTGATCCTGATAATCTGCGGAAATTACTGAAGGAGTATGAAAACAGAAAACTGAAGATCGGATCCTTCTCGGCAGCTTCCAATGTTACAGGAATTATTCCTCCGTATCATGAACTGGCAAGAATCATGCATGAAGCGGGAGGAATCTGTTTTGTGGACTTTGCTGCGTCCGCCCCCTATGTCTCTATTGATATGCATCCCGAGGATGATCCTCTTGGATATCTGGACGGAATTGTTTTTTCCCCCCATAAATTCCTCGGCGGTCCCGGGAGTCCCGGAGTACTTGTTTTTAACTCAAAACTCTACCACAATCAGGTTCCCGATAACCCCGGCGGCGGGACTGTTGTCTGGACAAACCGGTGGAGCAGCCATAACTATATAACCGACATTGAGGCCCGTGAGGATGGAGGGACTCCGGGGTTTCTGCAGTCAATCCGTGCTGCCATGGCAGTACGACTGAAAGAGAAGATGGATTGTGTAAAAATAAGGCAGCGGGAAAAGGAACTCCTTATCCGGGCGTATTCGAGGATGAAGGGGATGGATGGAATCCGGATTCTCGCGGGAGAACAGGAGAACGTAGAAAAGATCGGTGTTATTTCATTTTACCATGAGCGGATACACCATAGTATGATCGTCCGTCTGTTGAATGATTATTACGGTATTCAGGTCCGGGGAGGGTGTTCGTGTGCAGGAACGTACGGGCATTACCTGCTGCATCTGGACAGACAAAAATCAGCGTATCTTTCCGGAAAAGTTATTAAGGAACATGATCTGTCGGAAAAACCCGGATGGGTCCGGATTTCCCTTCATCCGACTATGACAAATTCCGAACTTGACTTTATTATGGACGCTCTTGATGAGATTATAAGGGATGTGGATATTCTTGCAAGGGATTATTATTACGATAAAAATACAAATGAGTTTTACCACAACACCTACAAACCTGAAATTGACAGAAAGATAAAATCCTGGTTTACTTCTTTGTAAACGTAAGGCGGATGGTGGTGCCTTCCCCTTCCGGGGTTTCAAGCACCGCTTCAAGCTGATCTGCCAGAGCGTTGATAAGTACGGTTCCCAGCCCCTGTTTTATCTGTCCGGAATGTGCTGTCCCTATGCCGTTGTCGCTGATGGTTACTGCTATCTTTGAAGAAGTACACTCTTTAAGATCAATACTGATTGTGCCGGTTTTTCTTTCCCTGAAAGCGTGTTTTACCGCGTTACTGATGATTTCATTGATAACAAGGCCCAGGGTTATTGCTTGATTGATGTTTAGCATAATGGTATCGGAAGTAAGTTCCAGTGTAATATGCTTGTTGTCCGTGTTAAAGGTCTGAATGATATCGTTTGACAGCGTTTTGATGTAATCGGTAAGGTCTATTGCGGAAAAAGAAGTTGAGGAATAGAGCATTTCATGAACGAGGGACATGGATTGGATCCTCGTTTTAATAATCTGCAGTGCTTTTAACGTTGTTTCCTCTGATATATCTCCCATCTGGAGGTTGATGAGCGAAATAATAATCTGCAGATTATTTTTTACCCGGTGATGAACTTCACTTAGAAGAATATTTTTTTCTTTCAGGGATTCTTCCAGTTTCAGTTCTGTTTCTTTCCTTCGGGTTATATCCTGTCCTATGGAAAAAAGTCCGGTAATCTTTCCCGCTCTGTCTTTAATAAGCTTATTTGACCAGAGTATCCACACTTTTCTCCCGTCTTTTGTTATATTGGTATTTTCACCGTTCCAGAATTCCGCGTCCCGCTTGAAAATCTTTTCCAGAATACTGTTGTGTTTCGGGTCTCCGGTGTTCAAAACCGTGTCCAGAACCGGTTTCCCGACAATTTCTTCCTTGCTGTATCCGTAAAAGTTTAAACCGTAGGGGTTTATGTACGTTACCGTTCCATCAGGAGCAATGTTCATGACAATACTGTTTATGTTCTCCATGAGATCCTTGTACTCCTGCCTGCTCTTTTCAAGGGCCTGAAACGCGGTCTGCAGGCGGTGCATCATAAATTCAAAGTTACTGGATAGCGATTCAATCTCCATGGATGTGGATTTTACACCGGCAGGGATCTCCATCCCCCAGGTATGTATCGATTCAAAGGATATGGTGGCAATATAATCCGAGAGAACCTTGATAGGGCTCGCAATCCTCCTGCTGAGTTCATGCATGCTGATGAAGCCGAAAAACAGCAGCACCAGGAGAATAATAAAATTCTTGTAGGTAAGTTTGTCCAGTGCTGTTGTAAAGTTTGCTTCCGGCGAGACAATAAAAATTCTCCAGGATAGATTATAGGGTCCGGTAAAAGGGAGGACGTTTACATCGATTTTTTCTTTGTTAAAAGAAAACTGATAAAAGCCGGTTTTACCCGTTTCGTTAAACTTTTTAACCGCGAGACAGGTAGCCTTGTCTCTGGCATCAATTCCATTTATCCGTGCCCCTGACGGCGTTACAAGCGGCTGGTTATCCGATGCGGCAATGAGAAATCCCAGTGTATCTGTTATGATAATTTTACTTTTGATGCTTAACGGCAGACTGGTAAGGAATGTGCTTATATTCCGTAAAGAAATACTTGTGGTAAGTACCCCGAGAAAGGCGCCGGAAGCGTCGGTGAGGGGCTGATTTCCTGAGATGGCCGGGTGGTTGTTTGATGAATAAAAGTATATATCCGACCATGTGCTTTTCCCCTTTTTTACCGCGGAGCGGTACCATGGCCTTTCTGACGGACGATAATTCTGTATCCGCTGTACCCGTTCATTCTTGCTGTCTGAACCTGTAATACTCCAAATATCCAGGAAACCGTCTGTATGTATTCCCCTTTCTCCTATTCGTATATCCCCGTTTTCAAGGCGGTGGGCTTCCCGGTATTCGCCGTTTTTAAGGCCGACAGCAATGATGTTTGCTGCTGAATGTATTTTGAGTTCATCAACAAAGAATCTCTGGATTTTTTCAAGTGATATTTTTGACACCCCGTCAAGATTGAAAAATTCCTGGTTGAGATTGTTTATGCTGTGCGGAATCTTCATGGTAGAAGAGAGTTTTGTTGTAATATGATTTGCAATTTCACTCTGAATACTTTCAACGGTTTCTTTTTTTATAAGCGCGGCATTTGCGGCAAAAATAATGACAAACGCGGCAAACCCGATCAAAATAATAATAAGGAGAATGTAGTTGATTTTTGTCTGAAGGTGTCTTGTTTTGATGAACTCCTCCTGCTCTTTTCTTATAATGATATACAAAAATTTTTCATTTATCAAATAACTTGACTTCTCACTACGGCCGGTATATACTTTTTTATATGATTAAACGTTTAATCAAGGAGTGGAAAGCTTCGTTATGTCTTATGTAACCCTTGAGGATATTGCCCGGCAGGTTCATAAGAGTGTCGCCACTGTCTCCCAGGTCCTGAACGGGAAGGACGGTAACGGCATCCGTGTCGGGAAGGAAACGAGAGAAAAAATACTCAAGGTGTCCCGGGAGCTGAATTACCGCCCCAACTATAACGCCCGGCAGCTTGTTACGAAGGGTACAAAGGTTATCGGGCTGCTTATTCCAGATATTATGCAGATGTTTTTCAATGAAGTTACCTATCACCTCAGCCGCCGGCTCAGTACTGCCGGATACGATCTTCTTCTTGCCCACAGCTATGAAGATCCTGTTCCGGAAAAAAGGGAGATCGAAACGATTCTCTCAAGAAGGGTTGACGGTATTGTTGTTGCTCCGGCCTGCGGAAAGGAAAATATACCCCTTTTTAAGGAAATCTCGGACAGCGGTGTTCCCCTTGTGCTTATGGACAGATATTTTTCCGGAGAGTCCTTCTATTCAGTTACCACAGATGATGTACAGGGGAGCTATGAACTGTTTAAACACATCGTCAGCCGGGGAGCCGGACGAATAGCCTTTATCAGCGGTAATCCTGATACGAGTGTAACGATGGAACGTCTGGAAGGGTATCGCCTTGCTCTTGAAGAAGCGGGTATACCGTACCGTGGAGATCTTGTTATAAAAAGCGGCTACTTTCAGAAAGACGGCTATGAAAGGGCAAAAACGCTTATACAAAGCGGAAAGATACAGGAATGTGATGCTGTCTCCGGGGTTAATGATTCTGTTGCTCTCGGTATTCTTGAGGCATTGTGGGAAGCGGGACTGAAAGTTCCGGAGGATATTCTTGTTTCCGGGTACGGCGACGAACGGTTTTCCGGATATCTTGGATGTCCTTTAACAACAGTACGTCAGCCTGCTTCTGAGGTTGCTGACAGAACATATTCCCTTTTGATGGATGTAATCAAGGGCAGGGATGTCCTGACCAAAGATATAAAAGTTTCCTGCAGTCTCAGGATTCGGGAATCAACAGACGGTAGTTAAGGAGGAATGATATGGATTTTGTATTTACAGTGAATGATCTGGTAAACCGGTACAGAGGAAGCCTGCCGAAAGTAGGAATCCGTCCAACCATAGACGGGCGGCTCGGCGGTGTCCGTGAATCTCTGGAGAAACAGACAATGGAGATGGCAAAAACCGCCGCCGGGATTATTTCCGGAAATCTCAGGTATCCTGACGGAGAAAAAGTAGTGTGCGTTATAGCGGATACCTGTATTGGAGGTGTTGCGGAAGCAGCAGCCGCGGATGAGCAGTTCAGGAAAGAGGGCGTCGGGGTTTCTCTGACTGTTACGCCATGCTGGTGCTACGGTAGTGAAACCATGGATACAGATCCTCTGCGTCCAAAAGCAGTCTGGGGTTTTAACGGAACCGAGCGTCCCGGTGCGGTGTACCTGGCTGCTGTTCTTGCAGGGCACAGTCAGAAGGGGCTTCCCGCTTTCGGTATTTATGGAAAGGATGTGCAGGATTCAGGCGATACGTCGGTTCCTGATGATGTAAAAGAAAAGCTGCTCCGGTTTACACGGGCCGCTGTTGCAGCCGCCATAATGAGGGGTAAATCCTACCTGTCACTTGGTTCGGTATCCATGGGAATTGCCGGCTCCATTGTAAATGAGGATTTCTTTCAGGATTATCTCGGTATGCGTAACGAGTATGTTGATATGTCCGAGTTTATCAGAAGAATTGATGAGGGAATCTTTGATCCAGACGAGTACAGCCGGGCTCTGCAGTGGGTAAAAACCTACTGCCACGAGGGGCCTGATGATAACCCTGCAGAAAAGCAGCGGTCAAAAGAACAGAAGGAAAAAGACTGGGAATTTGTTGTAAAAATGACGCTTATTGCAAAGGACCTTATGGTTGGGAATCCGAAGCTTGCAGAAAGGGGATACGGCGAGGAGGCACTTGGTCATAATGCTCTTGCTGCAGGTTTTCAGGGACAGCGTCACTGGACAGATCATTTTCCCAACGGTGATTTTATGGAAACGATTCTTAATACCTCTTTTGACTGGAACGGTATCCGGCAGCCGTACATCCTTGCAACGGAAAATGATTCTCTCAACGGTGTTTCCATGCTGTTCGGACATCTTTTAACCGGGAGGGCCCAGATATTTTCTGATGTACGGACCTACTGGAGCCCCGAAGCGGTTCAACGCGTTACGGGAAAGAAATTAACGGGCCCGGCGGAGAACGGCATCATACATCTTATCAATTCAGGATCGACAACCCTGGACGGCTCAGGTGAACAGCGTGAGAATGGAAAACCGGTAATGAAACGATGGTGGGAAGTGACACCGGAAGATGCGGTAAACTGTTTGGATGCAGTGCAGTGGAGAGCGGCGGATGTCGGATACTTCAGAGGGGGAGGATTTTCCTCTGATTTCCTGACAAAGGGCGGAATGCCGATAACGATGAGCAGGATAAACTTAATCAAGGGATTAGGCCCTTTTCTTCAGATTGCGGAAGGGTACACCGTGGACCTGCCGTCAGATGTGCATGATATTCTTGACAAAAGGACGAATCCCACCTGGCCGACAACCTGGTTTGCTCCCCGTCTGACAGGGGAAGGAGCTTTCAAGGATGTTTATTCCGTTATGGCAAACTGGGGCGCGAATCATGGAGCCATCAGCTACGGTCACATTGGGGCGGATCTTATTACCCTGGCATCGATACTCCGGATACCGGTAGCCATGCACAATGTGGATGAAGATGCCATCTACCGTCCGAGTGCATGGAACGGATTCGGAATGAACAGGGAAGGAGCCGATTACCGGGCCTGTGAAAACTTTGGTCCTCTTTACGGGTAAATTTACGGGTAAATTGCATACCGGCTGTTCGTATGCTATACTTTTGCAAGGAGGCTTTACATGTTTTTATCAGATACAGATACAATTCCTAAAAAAGTTCTTACGGCGGATACTCTGAAGAATGTAGAAAAACAGGTGCTTGTAGGACCTGATCAGGGCTGGGACAGCCATGTTATGAGGGTTTTTACGGTAGGTAAAGATGGATACACTCCGAAACACAGCCACAGCTGGCCTCATATAAACTATATTATCAGCGGAGAGGGTATCCTTTATGTTGACGGCAAAGAATATCCGGTAAAAGCGGGGGGGACAGCGTTTGTTCCCGGAGGCAGCGAGCATCAGTTCAGGCAGAAAGGGGATACCGATTTTTCCTTCATCTGTATTGTTCCCAAAGAGGGAGATGTCTAGGCTTTAACCGTGTGAATTTTAATCAT
This sequence comes from Spirochaetaceae bacterium, assembly GCA_015493635.1. Classification (GTDB taxonomy): domain Bacteria; phylum Spirochaetota; class Spirochaetia; order B11-G9; family B11-G9; genus S145-15. The sequence goes on from WGCU01000048.1 coordinate 18,120, forward strand.
GTTTGTGTGGACTCCCCGATGCAGGGGAGTTCCGCTTACCGTTACGATCCGGTCTCCCTGTTTGCATAGCTTCTTTTCCATCAGTACGCTGTTTGTATGTTTAAGAAGTTCGTCAGTGGATTCCACCTGATGAATCTTAACCCCATGGACTCCCCAGAAGAGGGACGCGCGGCGGAGTATGGATGTATGGGGGGACATGCCGAGAATGGGCTTTACCGGCCGGTACTTACTTATTTTTTTCAAGGTGTTTCCTGAAAGAGAGAACCCTGCTATGTAGCGTGTGTCTACTGTATTGCACAGGGTACACCCCGCATAGCAGACTGCTTCCGCATCATCATGGTACTCTCCGGTGCTGTTGTAAATCCTTTCGGCAAATGAGTTGTAGTCAACCTCTGTCTCTGTCCGTTCTGCTATGTTTGCCATAACGGTAACTGCCTCAATGGGGAACTCTCCCATGGCGGTTTCACCGGAAAGCATAACAGCATCAGTTCCGTCAAATATTGCGTTGGCAACATCGTTTGCCTCCGCCCTTGTCGGCCGGGGTTTATTTATCATGGATTCAAGCATCTGGGTAGCGGTAATAACTGGTCGATTGGCTGTATTACACTTCTTTATAATCTGTTTCTGCAGTATGGGTACATCCTGAGGAGAGGTTTCGGCACCAAGATCCCCCCGGGCAACCATGACACCGTCGGAAACATCAATAATGGCATCTATATGCTCGATGGCCTCAGGTTTTTCTATTTTTGAAATAATAAAAACATCTTTTCTCTTTTCTTCGATCCTCTTTCTTAAGGAGATAATATCATCGGCTTTCCGCACAAAGGAAAGGGCAATAAAGTCTACATCATTTTCAAGGCCGAACGCAAGATCTTTAATATCCTTGTCCGTGAGGGAAGGAGTGCTGATGGCGGTATCAGGAAGATTTATGCCGCGGAAAGATCTTATGGTTCCGCCGTTTATTATTTTACAGGTAATAATACGGTTTTCAATAGTTATAACCTTAAGCTCAATATTACCGTCATCAAGAAGAATTTTCTCGCCGGGATGCGCTTCTTCGGGAAGTGATTTGTAATTGATGCTTAATAGTTCCCAGTTTCCCTCTATATCTTCAGTTGTAAGTTTTACTTGCTCCCCTCTTTTCAGTTCAATAAACTCCTTACTCTGACGCCCTGTTCTTATCTTGGGCCCCTGGAGATCAAGAAGAATACCTATGAAGGTTCCTGTCCTTCTGGAAGCTTCCCGGATATTCTTTATTGTTTCAAGATGGAACTCGTAAGATCCATGGGACATGTTAAGCCGGGCAACATTCATGCCTGCTTCAACAAGTTTTATCATAACGTCCAGTTTCTGGCTGGCGGGACCTATGGTACATACTATCTTTGTTGATTTCATACACTGATCATAGTACGCCTTAAGTAATATTGCAAATATTTTTTATGGCTCTTCCGGGTTTTCTATGGATAGAGATTTAATTTACCACAATAGAAAAGAATTGAAGTCCTGTAATTTTTAAAGTTTCTAAAGCCCCGAGCCGTTGCTTTTATATGTTGTATCGTACTGTTTATCCCTTCTGCAAATGCGTTCGTTA
>WGCU01000049.1 GCA_015493635.1 Spirochaetaceae bacterium
AGTACAATAGGCTTGGATGAAGATAAAATAAGGAGATATGTTAAATATCAGGAAGAGAATGAGCGGCTCGAAGAGAGTCAGCAGAGAGAATTTGGCCTCTTTTAGAGGCCCGCCGCAAGCCACCTCCTCTGGGGGTGGTTGTTGACTTTTTTATCAGAAAGATGTCCAATATAAAGTTCATCACAGTAGATTGAAGATTCGTGTTTTAAACCTTCTTCAATGCCAAGAGGTACCTGATATTCCAGTGTGTCCTCTGCTTCACTGTTGAATTTTTTACTATTTTTATTTAGAATTTAAGAATCAGTTATATCCCGCTGTAAACGATACTGGAGGCGTTCAGATGGTAGACAATGTTTTTATTCTCGCCGGAGGATCAGGTACAAGGCTCTGGCCTGCTTCAAACAGGTCTACTCCAAAGCAGTTCCTTGAAGTGAAGGAGGGAAAGTCTCTCCTGGTACTGACTCTGGAACGGGCGCTGGCCCTGGATATAACCGGAGAGATTTACATCATTACCCTGAAAGAACAGCTTGATGCTGTTATTAATGAATGCCGTAAACTTAAAACAGGTAGTGATAAAATTATCATTCTGCCCGAACCGGAACCGAGAAATACTGCTCCCGCCATAGCCGCGGCTGCTGGCTATCTCCGGAGTTGCGGCAGGGGAGATGAAAAAATTCTTGTTATGCCTGCTGACCACATGATTTCTTCGACTGAGCAGTTTAAGGATGATGTAGAAAAGGCTGCCGTTCTGGCTGCCGGTGAATTCCTTGTAACCTTCGGGGTAAAACCCCTGTATCCCGCAACCGGATACGGGTATATAGAGGCCGGTGAAAAAGAGGGGAATGGATTTCGTATAAAGCGTTTCAGGGAAAAACCTGATGAAAAGACGGCAGAATATTTTATTGCCCGGGGGCATTTTTACTGGAATTCCGGGATGTTTGCTTTTTCAGTTAAAACCTTCTGGAACGAGCTTTCGGAATATGCTCCGGAAATTGAGAAGGTGTTTCGAAGGATAGACGGTTCCGGAAAGCCGGAAAAAATCCGCGGTATAGGTATTATTCTCGATGAGCCTGCTGTCAGGGAACTGTATAGATCTTCTCCAAAGGTTTCCATAGACTACGCTGTTATGGAAAAGAGCTCCCATAGTGCTGTTATCCCTGCTGATTTTACCTGGAATGATATTGGAAGCTGGGATGAAATGGCCGAACTGCACGGCAGTTCATATAAGGAAGGTTCTGTCAGTGTTGTGGAAGGAGAAAATAATTTTGTCCTTTCGGATATTCCTGTTGCTATCTGCGGTGTTGATGATTTAATAGTAGTCCAGAAAAACGGAGCTCTTTTAATTTGCAAAAAGGGAAAGGGACAGCTTGTAAAAGATGCTTCCATGCCGTTTATGTAAAGAATTTCTGAATTTTTGAATCCCGGTGTTCAAGAAAGCTGTATTTAGGAGTATCATGTACGTATGGAGAAAAATGTGGAAGCAATGGTAGAAATCCTTGAGCAGGAGCTTGAAGGTGCCTTTGAGGTTAAAGACAGAAAATCACTGCACCGGTATGTTGTTCTTCTGACAGAAAATGTTGTTAAAAAAGAAAATTATGAAAAAAAACAGGCTGAAATCCGCTCAGATATAAGAGCTCTCACAGAGGTGATAAAACAGGGCTTCGAACGAATGGATGAACGGTTTGGTGAGGTAAATGTCCATCTTACAGATATTTCAACAAAGATGTTTCATTTTATGGTATGGTCGTTTGGATTTTCAGTTACCCAGGCAGGGGTTATCATAGGAGTGCTGAAGTCCCTGTAATCGTATATTACCAGGGATGAAGTTTAAGTCATTCCCTTTCTTTACGCAGATACTTGATTATTTCTGTTGCAAACTCTCTGCCTGCCTTTAAGCCTTTTTTATCAAAGGGATCAATTTCTTCATACGCTCTCTGTTCCCTGTTAATGTAGCTCAGGAAGGTTTTCTGCCGGTCGGCAAGGCCGGTGAGCAGTTCCCGGGTACGGAATTTTTCCCTTTTAGCGAAAGCAAGGGTGGAAAGTATTTCTGAAAAAACCTGTGCCTGTGATTTTAAAAGCGGTGCCAGGGAGGAATAATCAAAACGGCTGAGATGATGTGCTGTAGCAGCAGACGGAGGGGGGGTACTTTCCTCTTCTCTGAGGACGTGATAGGCGGCATTGAGTTTTGCAGTGATATCATGCAAAGATTTGTTAAAGTTTTTCATAAGTAACTGTTTCTTTTCAGGAGGAATATTTACTGCGAGATCTTTCATCTTTTTTATTTCATTCTGATACATCTTTGCATACATGAGAATTTTTTTAATCTCGGTTTCTTTCATCCTTTCCGGGTTTGTACGGACTTCCTTCTGAACGTACTCGAGTATTTTCTTTATGGGGGCAGGAGAAAACCTGCTTTCTGTCCCAGAGTGGTCCCCCGAAGATTTATCGTTGGGTGATTTCTTTGCAGAGAGTTTCAGTTTGTCAAGACAGAAGAGCCTCTGAAAAAGGGTTACTGTCAGGAGGGTTCTGCTTGTCCCGATTACTGCGGGCAGTTGTTCGATGGCTCTTGAATCATGATGCAGTGATTGCAGCGGTCTGAGAATGGATGTTACACTCGTTCTTTTGTATTCGAATATACCTTCAATAACGGCATTTCTCAGATTTTCAATGGCAGTATCAAGTTCCTGAGGGGTAAGCTTGAACAGGGATATAATCTCATTCGGGTTGTTTATTGCCTGGTTGATAAGAAACCAGTCTTTCCGTACAGTAGTGCTCAAGGTCTCGCTCATGAGCAGAATGTAATGCCTGAACGGGAAAAAAACAATGAAATTAAAGAAATTCGGTTTAAAATCATTTTCATTGAAGCAGTACCGTATTTTTTAAGGTTATATTATTGTGTAAACACTTGGTTGATTATATACTTTATATATGGAGAAAGATATGGAAGCCATGATCGAAGTTATAGAACATGAGCTGGAAGAAGCTTTTGAAGTAAAAAATAAAAATTCTCTCCACCGCTATGTTATTCTGTTGACAGAGAATGTTGTAAAAAAAGAAAAATACGAAAAAGAACATCGGGAAATTACAGCAGGGACTCAAAAACTGACAGAAACTGTTATTCAAGGGTTTGAGCGGATGGACGAACGTTTTGAAGCTGTAGACAGACGGTTTGAAGAGATGCTGCACTATATGGATAAACGTTTTGATGCTGAAGATAAACGTTTTGAAGAGATACAGCTCCAGATGGATAAACGTTTTGATGCTGTAGATAAACGGTTTGAAGAGATGCTGCATTATATGGATAAACGTTTTGAAGCAGTAGATAAGCGCTTTGAAGATTCCCGGCAGAATCTTGATGAACATTTGAAAGAATTCCGGCAGGCTTCGGATAAGAGCTTTGCGGCTATGCAGTATAGTATGGATAAACGTTTTTCTCAGCTGCAATGGACCATGGGACTTGGATTCACTATTCTTGCTGCATTAATGGGAATATTTAATTTCTTTTAGAGTGGATATGTATACTGTATAGATGAGGTTTTTTAGTGTTTGAATTAAAAGATGATTACAAAATTGATGAACGGATAAACAGGCTAAAAGAAAAAGAATCTTTGTATAAAAAAGAATTGGAAACATTCGTTCATCGATTTGTTGTATTGTATAATCATTACAATTATCTTATCAAAAAAGAAGATAAAGAAGATGATGATAAATTTGAACTGAAGTTGGAAAATTATGGGATGGAAGTTTTTCATGACCCGAAATTTACCTATGTATTTCTCATTACCAACAATGGAAAAGAATTACTTAAAATGACCAGCAAATGGGGAACAGATTTCTATAACCCTGAAATAATTGTTTTTAATAGTGAATCGGTATTTGAGTTACAGGAATTTCATAATATGTTTGTTGATTTAATTCAGCAGAAGTTACATCAAAGAGAGGAAGAGAATAATAATATTGACTTGAAAAATCTGGCGCTGAAGGAATTGCTGTAAATTCGTACAGAATGTAACGCCGGAACGGGAAAAAATGAAAGGTATCAATACTCCATGGCAAGCCTTTTCCCTGAACCTCTTTCGCGGTCTATTTCGTAGCAAGCTTCTGGGTATTTCATCTTTCGTTCTCTACACTCTCCTGGAAACAGAACTATCAAGATGGTCTGTTCCTTTCGTTCATTTGAGAATAAAAATGGAGAAATTTTAGAAAAAAATCTCTAATAACACAGTTTTCATGGTCATTATCCAAACATACTTGACTTTTTCCCTGTTTTGGTGAATCTTGATACAGATTTGTCGGTTATTGGCCGATATTTTGCAAGGATGGTACGGGGAAAAGTATTTTTTCTTGACAATGCGTATATGCGTTGCTATACTATCTGAGATAAGAATGAAAAGGGAATAACCCGGATCGTTGGTCTGGTCCCTAAAATTTTTGGAGGAAAAAAAATATGAAAAAACTTGTAATTGCAGTTATGCTTGTGCTCCTGGTCGGTGCGTTTGCCATGGCTCTTGATGCTACCGTAACTGGTGATGCTACGCTCACATGGGGAATGGATTTTGGGAACAATGCAACCGGGTTTACAAATGCGGCAACCGCTACAATCTCTATCCCTCTAGTTGCAAAAACTTCTGATTCCAAAACTGGTGATGCTCCCGCAGGAGAGATTACTCTTTCTGATTTTAGTGCATCAATTTCCGGATCCGGTCTTGCTGTAGCTGCTCCGACAATAACAGCAAAACTTCAGCTTTCCGATGCGTCATATTTGACAATTTTCGGCGCACCAAGTTACGGAGCTGGATTGGCTTCTGATTTCTTTACACTGCTGAACACAAGAGATGAAGATACTAAAGCAGCTGATGCAGTATCTTTTGACTTGAGCGCATACAACGGTGGGTTTACCTTTGGGTACGACCTTGGAATGGGAGTTCTCTCTTTAAGTGTTGTTTCAGCAGGTAATTGGGATTCCGTAGCTGCGGGAACAGACATGACTACTGACGGTAAAGTATATGTAGCAGGTGCAGACGGTGTTGACATTGATGCTGATGATACTGCCACCTACTATGGTGTTGGTGCTAGCCAGGCTTTTGGACCTTGGGGTGCTGGTGATACCATCCCTGTAGGAGTCACATATATCGTTGTTAAAAAGCCTTCTTCCGGTACTCCGGCCAATACCCTTAACGACTATGCTGCGACCTTAGGCCTTGTTTTGACACCTATGGATATGCTATCCGTAACATTGAAAGCCAATTTAGATGCTTCAAAAGACGTTGTAGCTTCTGTTAAAGCAAGTGTTAAACCTATGGATATGCTGGGCTTCTGGGTTGCTACAGATGTTTCTATGCCTAAAGGCGGAGATCTGGCTTATGATTTAGCCGGTGGTGCTAAAGTTTCCCTTGATAAACTTGCAAGCTTTGGTACAACTTTATACTATGCAGCCCGTGTACTTGATCTACAGGTTACCACTGATCTTCTTGCTGTAGAAAACCTTACCTTCGGTAATGTTTTTGAAGCATATCTCGGTGTAGCTCCTATGGAATATGCTGATTCTGTGAATGTTGCATATGATCTTGGTGGGATCAAACCTTATGCATCCTTTACAACTTATGTGGAAACAGCTACTACCTATGCTGTAGATGCTGGTGTGTCTTTCAGTAAGGTTTTGGCTAACACTGTTTTCACCATTGACTATGCTACAAAAGACCTTAATGCAGACAAAGGTGACCTTGAACTTTCAGCAAAAGTTTCTTACTAAAACAACCTCATTTACATGAGTGTAAACCCCGTCTAATAGGCGGGGTTTTTTAAATTTATCTGTGTTATGAAGTGCTGATATTAAGATGAACCGCTTCCCAGGAACATCACACAGTAAGCGTCAATTTAACCGCACCTTTTGCCAAAGAATAAGTTGAAGTAAGATCTCCCATTGAAGGAGATAAAAATGCAAAAATACAGCAAAGAAGAAAAAGAGAAACACTTAAAGCAGTGGCGAAGTAGCGGCCTTAGCGGTCAAGAGTA
>WGCU01000050.1 GCA_015493635.1 Spirochaetaceae bacterium
TAAACGATCGGGGATGCATTGGACGGTCCGGGGAGCCAACAGCATTATTGCCCTTCGATGTTCAAGACTCAGCGGAAGATATGAAAACTTTATGGATGAACGAAAAGCCGGTTAACGATGGTGAAAAACAAAATTGTCGTACACCCTTTTTTTACTTTTTTGTCAAGAGTCTCTCTCATAAACCGAAAAGGGAGAGGCCACCCTCCCCCCGATACAGCTACAAAAAAGCAGACATCATCTCTCAAGCATCTTCTTTACCCGGGAAATTATCTCTTTCGTATCCGTCAAATCCATTGGCAGAATAATGTTACTCCCGGTTCCTGAGAGATTTTTAAGTTCATTAATGTACCCTTCCGATACCCGTAATATTGCGGCTTCTTCTCCACCGGAGTTTTCCAAAGCCGCCGCAACTTTTCTGATGCCTTCTGCTGTTGCTTTAGCAACTGCTAGAATCTCGCTTGCCTTCCCTTCAGCCTCATTTATCTTCCGTTGTTTTTCTCCTTCACTCTTGTTTATAGCCTCCGACATGGCCGCCTGGGAGTGGTTTATCCTGGCTTCCATCTCCCCCAGGCTCCTGGCAATTTCGGCTCTCTTTTCCCGTTCCGCTTTCATCTGGACTTCCATAGCACCTAGAATTGTCTGAGGGACATTAATATTCTGGATTTCGTACCGGGATACTTTTACACCCCATGGGTCAGACGCTTCATCAACGCTCTGCACAACTTCTCCATTAATTCTTGCCCGTTCCTCAAAAGTTTTATCCAGTTCCAGCTTTCCGATAACTGACCGCATGGTCGTTTGAGCAAGCTGTATCGTTGCATACTGATAGTGGGATATTCCATAACTTGCCTTCCGGGGATCAACTACCTGCATGTAGAGAACACCGTCAACTCTCACTTTGACATTATCCTGTGTAAAACAGTCCTGTGCGGGAACATCAATTGCTGTTTCTTTCAGATTATGTTTATAGCGGACTTTTTCAATAAACGGAACAAGGACATGAAACCCCGCATTGAGAATCCGGGAATACTTCCCGAGGCGCTCAACAACCAGAGCTGTCCGGGAAGGAACGATACGGATGCTTCTCAGAATTGCAATAACAACAATAAACCCTAGAATTCCGATAAGAACATACATAGGTAAAAAAGGATTCATTCTGCGCCTCCTTCACTCCGGGGTGAAACCGCCGGCAGAAGTGCTTGAAGCAGCCCCTTTACATTGGCGATGTCAGAGGGAAGAACGGAAACCTGAGAATTCTTCAAGATTTCACCCATCTGCTCAATATACTGTTCAGCAAGCCGTATGGACATGGCAGTTTTCCCTTTCGGCTCCTGCAAAGCCGATGCAACTTCCCTAAGACCTTCCGAAGTCGCCTGCGCCAGAATCTCAATAGCCTTCGCTTCCCCTTCGGCTACATTGATCCGCCGCATCCGCTCTCCCTTGCTGATATTTATCGCTTCTTCCCGTTCCCCTTTGGAACTGTTTATCCTTGATTCCTTGTCCCCTTCACTAGAGAGGATTTCAGCCCGTTTTTCCCTTTCCGCCCGCATCTGCTGCTCCATGGCCTGTTCAATAGTCTCGGTAGGGGTAATATCCTTAATTTCATACCGTGTTACTTTTATACCCCAGGGATCTGAAGCCTCATCCACAGCCTTTACAATATTGTCGTTCACCTCTTCCCGTTCGGAAAAAGTACGGTCAAGTTCAAGCTTCCCAATTGCTGAACGCATCGTTGTTTTCGCAAGCTGTGCTGTCGCGTACTTGTAATTATCAATACCATAACTTGCTTTTACCGGATCGACAACTTTCAGATAAAGAATTCCATCAACCGTAACCTGTACATTATCATTCGTTATGCAGACCTGGGGATCAACATCAATGACATCCTCTTTTAACGAATGTTTGTACGCGACCCTCTGCACAAAGGGAATAACCAGGTGCAGCCCTGATCCAAGGGTCTTCCTGTATTTTCCAAACTGCTCAATTATATAGCTTTCCTGTTCGGGGACAATACGTATCAGCTTAAAAAATACGATAATAACAAACAATGCTATGGCATACGTCAAAATAACACTAAACATCACTCTCCTCCATCTTGTTAATCCTCTATTTCGTCCAGAAAATGCTTCGTAACGATAAACGTAAGGTTATCCTCTTTAATTATATCCACCTTATCTCCGGGGTCAAATTTTTCTGTGTAACTGACCGCTTTCCAGCTTGTACCCTGGTACCGTACTCTACCGGGCTTATCGGGCCCTATAGCCTCAATAACAACAGCACTGTGACCTACATCCTTATCTGTTTCTCTTCCAAGTACAGTACCTTTGAATATCTTTTTAAATTTCTTCCTGAAAAATCCGAAGGAAAGTACTGTGGAAATAATCCATACTATTCCCTGAAGAATATAGCTTCCGGATAGTCCCGGTATAACAGCAGAAAACAACCCTGTGACAAGTGCGCCAACACCGAAAAAAAATATCACAAACCCGGAAACAGCCATCTCCGCACCTATAAGGATCAATCCCAAAACGGCCCATATAAAGGGAGGACTTAAAAACACAGCTTACCTCCTTACTTTTCACATTACTCCTTTAACCATACTCATTTTTCTTTACTATGTCTGTAGTTCCTTCCGGTATTAGTTAATTCTTTAAGACATTTGTATGAAACGTTGGGTTTCCCCAATTTTGATCTTTCTTGACTTATGAAAGAGGCTTACCTATTATAAAGGGAAGGAGATAAGAGATGATTTTAACAAGTACTGCTTTTCAAAATGGGAAAGCCATTCCTGAGCGCTATTCATGTAAGGGAGAAGACATCTCACCACCCCTTTTCTGGGATGATGCACCGAAAGGAACCCAGTCTTTTGTTATTATTGCCGATGATCCGGATGCTCCCATGGGTACCTGGGTACATTGGGTTTACTACAATATCCCCCCGCAGTTACACAGCCTGCATGAGGATGTAAGTCCAGTGGAAAATCCCGGCACGGGGGGAATACAGGGAATCACCAGTTTCGGTACTCCGGGTTACGGCGGACCCTGTCCCCCAAGTGGTACACACCGCTATTTTTTTAAACTTTACGCGGTTGATGATAATCTAAATTTAAGAAAAGGGGCAGATAAAAAGCAGGTGGAAAAAGCCATGAAAGGGAGGATACTGGCTGAAGCGGAACTCATGGGAACCTTCAGCCGGTAAGGTACTATGAATCCAGCATCTGCTTTTTGATATTATCTGCCATATCCATGGACTGCGCCTCTTTCTTGTATAATTTCTATAGGGAGCAAAAATGCTCCCTATCCTGTTCATTACTATTTGAACGTCTGACCAATTCCTCCGTATCTTTTGAACGCACCATTAATACCCGAGATCAAGCATTGCGTCAGCCACTTTTTTAAAGCCGGCAATGTTGGCACCCCGGACATAATTTACGTAACCGTCAGCCTGTTTCCCTTCCCTAACGCACGCTTCATGAATATCTTTCATGATAATTTTCAATTTCCCGTCAACTTCTTCAGCTGACCATGAATATTTCATTGCGTTCTGAGACATTTCAAGGCCGGAAACAGCAACACCGCCCGCGTTAGCAGCTTTCCCGGGGCCAAAAGGAATTTTTTTATCTATAAAATAGTTAACGGCTTCGGTAGTACACCCCATGTTGGAAGTTTCAATAACGTACGAAATACCGTTTGCAACAAGTTGTTTTGCATCATCTATGTTTAATTCATTCTGGAACGCACAGGGGAAAGCCATATCCACTTTTTCTTCCCAGGGTTTACGGCCGGCAAAAAACTTGGCACCAAACTTTTTCGCGTAGGGTTCAACGACATCGTTGTTGGATGCTCTCAGCTCCAGCATATAATCCCACTTTTCCTGTGTGTTTATACCATCTTCATCAAGAACATACCCGTCAGGTCCGGAAATTGTTACAACCTTTCCACCAAGCTGAGTCGCCTTTATGCAGGCACCCCATGCAACATTACCAAAACCGGAAACAGCAATCCGTTTTCCCTTGAAGGTATCTCCATGTTCGCGAACTATTTCATCGGCAAAGTACATCGTGCCGTACCCTGTCGCCTCCGGACGGACAAGAGAACCTCCCCAGTTCCGTCCCTTTCCGGTCAGTACGCCGGTATTCTCTACCCGCAGACGCTTATACTGCCCGTACAGGTATCCGATTTCCCTGCTCCCAACACCAACATCTCCCGCCGGAACATCTGTTTCGGGACCGATATATTTTTGCAGCTCTGTCATGAAGGACCGGCAGAACCGGAGGATTTCGGCATCTGATTTACCTTTCGGATTAAAATCAGAACCGCCTTTTCCCCCTCCCATGGGAAGTGTTGTCAAACTGTTCTTAAAGATCTGCTCAAAACCGAGAAACTTCAACGTACCAAGGGTAACGCTTGGGTGAAACCGAAGTCCGCCCTTGTAAGGACCGATACTGTTGTTAAACTGTACCCGATATCCCTTGTTAACCTGAATTTCACCGTTATCATCTTCCCATTCAACCTTGAACATAAACGTCCGGTCCGGCTCCGTTATCCGTTCAAGAATCTTCGCGTCAACATACTCGGGATCTTCATTGACAATATCAATGACAGAATCGAGAACCTCACTTACCGCCTGAATAAACTCAGGTTCACTGGGATTTTTCCGTTCAAGCTCGGTCATAAACTCTTTTTTATCATACATACTATGCCTCCATGACATCATACATCTTTACCCGCATAACCTAACGCCAACAGAACCTCTCGTCAAGTAAAATACTGCCTAAAATAGTACTTTATCATAAAAGAATCATACTGTATGATGCAGTTATGGAAACACGCTACTATTTCAAGGAAACCCCTTTCGAAAAACTTATGTCAATACGGATACGGGAGATACTCCTTGTATGCAGCACGTATGATAAGTTTATGCTTGAAGAGGACGGAAGAATTGATGAACAGCTGTTTCAGGAATACGTTTCCTTAAGCCTGCGCTATCCTCCCAAATTCACTCAGGTTTCGACTGCCGGCGAAGCAATGGAAACCCTCAACGCAAAATACTACGATCTCATTATTGTCATGCTCAGTATCGGAGACACCAGCGCCCTGGAACTTGCTTCAAAAATAAAATATCTGTATCCCGCAAAACCAATTATTCTTCTTACCCCCATTTCAACACGGGATACCATACTGCATCTTAAAAGAGGTGATTTTAAATCTATTGATTATATTTTTTCATGGCAGGGAAACTCCAACATCATGCTGGCCATGGTGAAACTTATAGAGGATAAAATCAACGTCGATTTTGATTCAGAAACAGCAGGAGTTCAATCTATTATTCTTGTTGAAGATTCAGTCAAATACTATTCAAGCTACCTTCCCATGATCTATAAGACCCTCTTCCGTCAAGCCAGGAATTTAATGAAAGAAGGTCTTAACGAATGGCAGCAGACAACACGTATGCGGGGACGTCCGAAAATTCTTCTAGCCCGGACATTTGAGGAAGCACTGAACCTTTATCAAAAATACAAAAAAAACATTCTCGGTATCATTTCAGATATTGCATACAGCAAGGGAGAAAAAACCGACCCCGACGCCGGTTTAAAACTCTGCGCGTACATTCGAAACGAGAACAGGGAACTGCCCATCCTTCTCCAGTCGTCCCAGAAAGAACATAGGGAAAGAGCTTTTAAAGCAGGTGCTGATTTTCTGTACAAACACTCTAAAACACTGCTTAGAGATCTCGAAAGTTACATCCGCCATAATTATGGTTTTGGTGATTTTGCCTTTAGAAATCCGATAACCCTGGAACCAATTGGATATGCCCATGATCTCCGCAGCCTTCAGAAGCAGCTCGCACAGATTCCGGATGAATCCTTCGCCTACCATGTCCGGAACAACGATATTTCAAAATGGCTGAAGGCAAGAGCACTCTTTTCTCTTGCAACGTACCTCAGACCGAAACAGCTTGATGATTTTGAAAGTATACGCGCGACAAAAGAATTCATTATTAAAGCAATAAAAAACTTCCGCTCCCATGAAGGACGGGGAACCATTGCCGAGTTTGATAAAAACAAGTTTGATGAACTTACCTTTTTTTCCCGTATTGGTTCAGGATCCATGGGGGGGAAAGGCAGAGGTCTCGCTTTTATGGACCTGCTGCTTAAAAAAAACAGGCTGACATACAAGTATGAAAATATTGTTATTTCCATCCCCAAGACTGTTGTACTCACCACGGAGGTATTTGATGAGTTTATGGAAGAAAACAATCTCTTTGAGACAGCCCTTGGGGATAATGATGATGATAAAATATTGTCTGTTTTTCTCCGCTCAAAACTTCCTTCCCGTATCCAGGATGATTTGCAGGCCATCCTTGAAGAAATCAAGCAGCCCCTGGCAGTGCGGTCATCCAGTCTTCTGGAAGATTCCAGATATCAGCCATTTGCCGGAATTTACTCGACATTTATGCTCGCAAATAACGGAATCAGTAAAAAAGAAAATCTTGAAGCTCTCTGCAAGGCTATTAAAAGTGTGTATGCATCTACCTATACCCGCAGAAGCAAGGATTACATGGCTGCCACAAACAACATCACAGAAGATGAAAAAATGGCAGTTATTATTCAGGAACTAACCGGGCTCAAGTATGGTACGCGGTACTATCCCACTTTATCGGGAGTTGCACGTTCACTGAATTTTTATCCCATCGGAAAAGAAAAACAGGAAGAGGGTATTGTTAATGTTGCTTTCGGACTCGGCAAAACAGTCGTCGATGGAGGAATCTCGCTGCGGTTTTCTCCATACTACCCAAAAAAAATCATCCAGCTTTCTGATCCCCGGAATGCGCTTAAAAATACACAGCAGATGTTTTACGCCCTTAATCTGGGAAACACTTCCTTTGATCCTCTTAAAGGAGAAAAGTCAAGTCTCCTCTATCTTCCCGTTGCATCAGCTGAAGAAGACGGCTCACTGAAACCCGCAGCATCAACGTACGATTTCCAGAATAATAGAATAAGAGACGGTATTACCCGTCAGGGAAAGCGGATCATCACCTTCGCCGGAATTCTGAAATACAATCAATTTCCCCTTGCTGATATTTTGAAAGAGATTCTCAAACGGGGACAGGAAGCCATGAACGTACCGATAGAAATTGAGTTCGCTGTTAATCTCAAATCCGGAGACAGCAGGCCGGGACTTTTCAGCTTTCTGCAGATACGCCCCATTGTGGAAGGATTTGAAAGTGAAGATATCTACATAGAAGAGGAATTCCCCCCGGATACCATTATCTATTCCCAAAAGTCGATGGGCAACGGTTCCTATCCTAATTTGAAGGATATCGTGTATATAAAGGGTGAAAACTTTGACCCTTCCAAAACAAAAATGATGGCGGAGATGATCAGCCGTATTAATGCCGAATTCAGCATGACACGGACAGGCTACATTCTTATTGTACCCGGACGCCTCGGCTCCACCGACCCCTGGCTTGGAATACCTATTGCATGGCAGGATATCTCTTTTGCCCGGGTTATGGTAGAAGCCGGTCTAAAAAATTTCAGAGTGGAACCGAGCCAGGGAACCCACTTTTTTCAGAATATAACATCCCTGCAAAACGCTTATTTAACCATCAACCCCTACCTTGATGACGGCATACTTAACACAAAGCTTCTCGACTCCCTGGATCCGGTATTTGAAAATGAGTATCTCAGGCACGTCAGATTCCCCGCACCCCTCGTCATCAAGGTAAACGGCAGAACAGGTAAGGCAATTATCTACGCAAATAATTCCTGATATTTTTTCAAACCTTCTTCCAGAATCTTGATAGCCGGTTTTAAATCCTCAACAGCAAGAACATAGGCAAGTCTGACCTGATTCTTTCCAAGTCCCTCAGTAGCATAGAATCCGGCTGCAGGGGCAACCATCGTGGTAGCTCCGCCGAAACGGAAATCTGTAAGCATCCAACGGGCAAAATGATCCGCGTCAGCAATGGGAAGCTGAATAATCATGTAGAAAGCTCCCTCCGGTTTTTTTACTAGTACCCCCGGTATGGCGGATACCGCGTCAAAGGCAAAGTCTCTCCTTTTACGGTACTCGCTGTTTACCTCATCAAAGTAGGAAGCGGGAGTATCAACTGCCGCTTCAGCAGCCATCTGATCAATCGTTGGAGGGCAGAGCCGTGCCTGGCCAAGTTTAAGAACAACTTCAAGAAGTTTTTTATTCCGGGTAATAAGGGTTCCCACCCGAGCTCCACAGGCGGAATACCGCTTTGATACGGAATCAATAAGCACAGCATGTTCTTCTATACCGTCAAATTCAAGAATTGAATGAGCCTTCCGTTCTCCGTAGGTAAATTCACGGTACGCTTCATCGGAAAAAATATACAGATCATGTTTTTTAGCAAAAGCAATAAGCCCGTCAAGCCTCTCTCTTGAAAAAACCGCACCGGTGGGATTACCGGGGTTAGAAAAGAGTATTGCTCTCGTTTTATCAGTACGCACCTTTTCAAACTCTTCCATTGGAGGAAGTTGAAACCCGTCTTCTATTTTTGTAGTAACAGGAACAACGTTAACACCTGCCATAACCGCAAATCCATTGTAGTTTGTATAAAACGGTTCGGGAATAATAACCTCATCGCCGGGAGAAAGAGCTGCCATAAGAGAAAAAATAATAGCTTCACTTCCGCCGGTTGTGATAAAAACATTATCCGCTGTGACAGGGATTCCTCTTGTTCTGTAATATTCAGCCAGTTTTGTTCTGTAGCTGTACAGTCCGGCGCTCGGACCGTACGCGACAACCTCCGGTATGTTCTGATAGGCTTTTCTCATGCCCGAAGGAGTCTTTATATCCGGCTGACCGATATTGAGATGATACACCTTAACACCCTCTTTTTTTGCTTCGTCCGCGAAAGGAGCAAGCTTCCGAATCGGACTTTCCTGTAATGAACTGTTGCGTGATGATACCTGTAATGACATAACCGATTCCTCCATATCTTCTGGATTTATTTTTTTGCGAGCTGCTGGACGATATAAACTTCTATATACCGCATAAAAGCATCTTTCTTTTTTATTTTATCAAACGCACTGTTTTCACCAAGATGTTCAGCAATATTCCGTATCCGCTGTTTATCCGGAGGCTTGACTGAAAACCCTCTCCTCATTCCCCGCAGATAATCACGGATCATGGAATTGACATCCTCTATGAGATCATCCCGTGCCTTCCCCTCCATAAGAGGATTCCACTGATTAATTAATGAATCAGCCTCCTCCTTCAGGGTTCCCTCTTCTCCAACATACTGAATCTTCAGATGATTAACCATCTCACGGTAATTTTGAATCTGTTCCTTTGAAGTAGCCCCCCGCGTGCGATGTACCGTCTGTTCACGGGGAACAGTATTACTATTCGTGGAAACTTTATCCGGAAGTTCCGGTTTGCTGCTGGTTTTTTCGACAGGTTTACTCGGGGTATACCGGTACGATTCTGCCGGTTTAACCATTTTTGAGTATAGATCTGTCGGATCTTTTATGTTCTCAGCATGCCTGCGAACACCGGCAAATATCTTTTTCAGTATCATACCGAGAGGACCGATAAGGGGCAGCGTTTTCCACAGAGGGAGTGTTGCTTTCGCATCAGCATAGAGAGCATGCCTGTCAAGCCGGAATATTTCATCAAGCGGAATAAGGGATTCCTTACTCCGGGTAAAAAGGCGCTCGGTTTCAATGTAGATCTCTTTCGGAGGTTTTGTTTCCTCAAGACAGACCCTGAGAAAATCCGGTCTCAACAGTATTGTCAGTAAAGGATCAAGGTTGTTCAGCCGCCTTCCAATATCCGCAATAAAAACATCACGCTTGTACATCTCCGGAATACGTTTAAACCTTCCAAGAATATATCCCCATTCTTCAATGTACTGTTTTTTCATTTCTCTTCCATCTTCCTGGATTTTACGAAGCGTCAGAGAAAGATACTTTTCTTTATTGAGAAAAAGATCTCTGTTACTATCCTTGGAATTAAATTTAAGAATATCTGGTAAAACCTGGCTCTCAACAGGGGTACTTTTTTCTGTAAGAAAGGCAGCAAGGTCCTTCCTGTCAACTTTTCTTGACAGAGGGAAGCCGCTCTTGTCACGAAACCCCATAATATCGGAAAAAGTAAATAGATAAGGGGCTTTCCTCAATCCAACATCTACCATTTTCAAAGCTGCTTCCCTGTCACGGCTCTTCCGCTTAGTTCCTTTAAAATAGAGGTTGTAAAAACCAAGGAGATAAGCCGCCTGGGAAAATGATGTTTCCTTGTCCAGCTTATCCTTTTTTTCCCTGAACTCTTTCAACACAAGACCGGCAAAGTGTGACCAGAACTGGAAAGTGAAATCATCAGGATTAACGATAGTGGTTATAGACTGATTCCGGTGAGACATGATTTTTGTAAACATATCTTTCAGATTCTGGTCTTTCCGTTGAAAGATACCCAGCAATTTATGAAAGATAAAATCATAATTCCTTCTGTCGTTAAGATACACCCTGAATTTCGAGATACAGAGCTGCAGAAGTTCAGGATACAGAAGGTTGGACACCGTCACAATACTCTTCAGCCCCTCGGGAAAAACAAGTCTCAGAAGTTCATGGGTATCCTGGGCATCCTGTTTCAGCCGTTCGATGAAATCGGTTTTTACATCTACGATGGTTATCATTTCAGAGGGGAATACCCCGCCAAGATACTCTTCATCAGGAAAAGGCTTCTCCGGATCTTTTTCAACATCTTCAAAAGCCTTTTTTACACTTTCCAGATAGTAATCATTTAAAATAACTGCTGTGGGGAATCCTTCTTCCGTTTGGAGGGTGCAGACACCGCTTTTTTCAGCCCTGTGCAGGATATTGATAAAGGTATCCGTATCAAACGTGGAAAAATCGGTAAACTCTCTTTTCTTTTTACGGATCTCCATACTCCACAAACCCGCATATTTCTCCAGATCTGCGAAACTCATTACCGGAGTACGTTTCTTCCGTGTGTATGTTTTTACTATGTACATCAGATCCTGCAAATCAGACATACATTAGAGTATAGATTCAGTTTTACAATTTTTCAACCGCACGAAGAAATTAAAATGACGCAAACTCGTTCCACAGTGCATCTACAGGAGCCGGAGCAATAATTTCCACGCTTTTTTTTGTTACCGGATGGTCAAAAGCAACTTTTCTGGCATGAAGATAAATCCCTCCTCCCGGGTTGGACCGGGGATAACCGTACTTCATATCCCCCTTTATTCTGCATCCAACCGCAGCTAGCTGCGCGCGGATCTGGTGATGCCGTCCGGTAAAAATCCGTATTTCAAGAAGATAGTACCGTTTTGTCGCTCCAACAACACGGTACGAAAGCTTTGCCTGCCTGCTTCCCGGTTTCTCAACAGAAGACGCGTAGGACTTATTCTGTTTTCTGTTACGGGAAATATAGTGGAGAAGTGTCCCCTCTTCTTCAGGAGGAAGTGTATCAACCACCGCCCAATAGATCTTTTCAATATGTCCTTCCTGAAGGAGCCGGTTCATTCTGCTTAAGGCCTTTCCGGTTTTGGCAAAAATAACAACGCCGCTTGTCGGTCTGTCAATGCGGTGGACAATACCGAGAAATACATTTCCCGGTTTATGATAGGTTTCTTTCAGATATTCCTTGACCATCTCCGAGAGGGGAGTATCTCCCGTCTTGTCCCCCTGCACTATCTCCGAAGAACGTTTATTTACAATAATAAGGTGATTATCTTCATATAGTATTCTTTCTTTCATTTTTTTATCTTTACAAACTTGATGGATTTTATCTCTTTTGTACTTAACCGGACCCCGTTGGCTTTAACACTTTTTACAAGATACGTACGTAAAGGGCTCCTCTCTTCCAGAATCTTCACCCGAGGCTTCGGCTTATACTGAATAACAACTTCAACATCCTCTTTAATGGTAAGTTTCAGAATCCTGCTCTTCTCAGGAACAAATACGTATGATTTATCAGTAATGTATTTCTCAACCTTAAACCGTTTCAGGTAGATATACTTGTTCTCTATATTCCTGTAGAGTACCGAAAAAACAAGAGGGGACAGGCTCTCTTTATCAGCCAGTCCGCAAAAATATATTCCTTTGTCAACAAAAAGCTTACCGGGAATGTTCACTACAGAATAAATCCCGTTTTTACGCATTACTAAAATCTTGTCATAGGAAGAAACCTTGAAAAGAACCGACCCTGTTTTAACTTCAGTCCCAAGGTAACCGGTTGTATCATCATAGAAAAGGTCAAGGTCACGCCTCGCTGCTTCCCGGACGTCAATCTTGTTAAATGATGTCACTTCGGTCTTCCGGGGGAAATTTACGCCATTATCCGCGATTATTTCTTTCAGAAAAGAGACTGCATAGCCTTTCAGATTTTTTAATCTTCCCCTGACTCCTTTCAACCGGGACTGAATCTCTTCAATCTCTCTCCGCGCCTTATTGATGTCATAGAGGGATATTCTCCGGATGGGTATTTTAAGCAGCCGTTCCACATCCTCCCGGGTAACATCCCGTTTTATCTCTTTTTTAAAGGGAACAAAACCATCCAGTACAGCCTGCAGTACCGTTTCCTGTGATGTCATTTCCTCTATATCCTTATAGATACGCTCTTCTATAAAGATCCGCTCCAATGTTCTTGCATGCAGTGTATCTTTCAGATGCCCTTCCTCCACATGCAGTTCCGCTTTAAGAACATCCAGAAGATGCTGTGCATGATACCTGACAACTTCGGATACGGTCATAAGTGTTGGAACATTGTCCCTGATAACAAGAAGGTTTACCGATATGGACGTTTCACAATCGGTAAAAGCATAGAGAGCATCAACCATATCCGCGGTATGTATTGCACGGGGAAGCTTTATTTCTATTTCAATATTCTCTGCTGTAAAGTCAGTAATGGATCCGATTTTAATCTTCCCTTTCCGTGCCGCATTCTCGATTGATGTTATGAGGCTCTCCGTCGTTGTCCCATAGGGGATCTCCCGGATAACAATCCTTTTTGGATCAGAAGTATCCAGGCGGGCCCTTACAAGGACCTTTCCCCTGCCATCCTGATAGTCTGAAGCGTCCAGAATACCTCCTCCGGGAAAATCGGGAAACAATTCAAAAGCTTCTCCGTTTAAAGAAGAAACAACCGCCTCACATACTTCTGCAAAATTATGAGGAAGGATCCTTGTGGACATCCCCACCGCAATACCTTCCGCTCCCTGAATAAGAACAACAGGGATTTTAGCAGGAAAACTGACTGGTTCCTTGTTCCTTCCGTCATAGGAAGGAATGTATTCTGTAATTTCAGGACTGTAGAGGACTTTTCGGGCAAAGGAAAGAAGTCTGCACTCTATGTACCGTGCCGCGGACGCGGGATCTCCCGTAAGTACATTACCGAAATTCCCCTGTTTCTCTATAAAAAGCTCCTTGTTTGCCAGGACAACGAGAGCCGAATAGATGGAAGCGTCGCCATGAGGGTGGTACTGCATACAATGGCCGACAACATTGGCAACCTTATTGAACTTGCCGTCATCCATTTTAAACAGGGAATGGAGGATCCTCCGCTGAACCGGTTTCAGACCGTCTCTGATATCGGGAATTGCACGGTCCTTGATAACATAGGATGCGTATTCCAGAAAGTTTGTATCGTACAGCTTCTTGATATAACTCATTAGATAAGATTCTCCATAATATACGTTCTCCGCTCCGGAGTATTTTTACCCATGTAGAACTCCAGTGTCTGACGGATATTCTTCATGGATCTGATATTAACCGAAATAAGACGGATGTCATCTCCGATAAACTGTTTGAACTCACCGGGAGAAATTTCCCCCAGCCCCTTAAAACGGGTAACCTCGGGAGAGGAAATTTCTCCGGTTGCCGTATCACGCTCTTTGATGCTGTAGCAGTACCGGGTCTCCTTTTTATTCCGTACCCTGAAAATCGGCGTTTCAAGGATAAAAACTCTCCCTGAAACAACAAGTTCATCAAAATAGTTCAGGAAAAAGGTAAGAAGCAGATTCCTGATATGAAAACCGTCATAGTCGGCATCTGTCGCTATGATAATTTTTCCGTAACGTAAATTTTCCATATCGTTTTCAATACCGAGTGCCATCATCATGTTGTACAGTTCTTCATTCCGGTAGATATCCGCTTTCTTTCTATTAAAAACATTCTGCGGTTTACCCCGGAGAGAAAACACCGCCTGCCGGTATACATCCCTCGAAGCAACGATTGAACCGGAAGCTGAAGCTCCTTCGGTGATGAATATCATCGATTCTTCTCCGTCTTTTCCACCGAGATGGTACTTGCAGTCTTTCAGGTTCGGTATTTTTAGCGCTATCTTCTTTGCAGCTTCCTTGGCTTCCTTCTTGACAGCAATAAGCTCTTTTCTGAGTTTTTCATTATTGACTATCTTGTCTTCAAGCTTTTTTGATGCTTCATTATTTTTATGCAGGAAATCAACAACAGCTGATTTAACCTCCTGGATTATCCAGCTTCTTATTTCACTGTTTCCAAGTTTGTTTTTTGTCTGACTTTCAAAAACCGGGTTCTGCAGCTTTACAGCGATAGCTCCCGCAACACCCTCCCGTACGTCTATACCGGAAAAGTTCTTGTGATAAAAATCGTTTACCCCTTTGAGAAGCCCTTCCCTGAACGCACTCTGATGTGTTCCCCCGTCGCTGGTATACTGACCGTTTACAAACGAAAAGTATGTTTCCCCGTAATCATTCGTGTGTGTAAAGGCAAACTCAATCTTTCTGCTCTTGAAATATCCTATCTCATACAAGGTATCATTTCCAATTTCACCGGAGAGAAGATCAAACAAACCGTTGCGCGACACAAACCTTTTCCTGTTAAAAACAAGGGTCAACCCCGCATTTAAACAGGCGTAATTCCACATCCGCTGTTCTATAAATTCAGAATTAAACTCATACTCATCAAATATCTCGGAATCAGGAACAAACTCCACGTACGTTCCGTTTTTTTCATCAGGCTTCTTTCCGCTTTTTTTACTCTTCAGTACACCCCGTTCAAAAACAGCTTCAAAATACTTTCCGTCCCTGAACGCAACAACACGGAAATACTCCGACAGGGCGTTTACCGCCTTAGTTCCAACACCGTTAAGACCTACCGAAAACTGAAAAACCTCATCATTGTACTTGGCACCGGTATTTATAATGGAAACACACTCAATAACTTTACCCAGGGGGATTCCGCGTCCGTAATCCCTCACTTTTACCGTTTTCTTTTCCACTTTAACAACAATCCGGTCACCGTATCCCATAATGTGTTCATCAACACTGTTATCAATAACCTCTTTCAGAAGAATATAAATCCCGTCATTCAAATTGGATCCGTCACCTAAACGGCCGATATACATACCGGTACGGAGCCGGATGTGTTCCAGAGAACTTAACGTCTTTATTTTACTCTCGTCATAGACTGTTTTATGCTTTTCACTCATTGATTCTGCCTGCTTATTAATTTATCATACCTTATCATACTTGAATAAGAGTTTCAAAGGAGGTTTCCTTTTATGGAATGGAAAGCCAGCCACATTCTCGTTAAAGACCGGAGTCTGGCGCAGGATCTGCTGCGAAGGGTAAAACAGGGACAGAGTTTTGAAGCACTGGCACGGGATTTTTCCACATGCCCCAGTAAGTCAAAGGGCGGGGACCTGGGATGGTTCGGTCCGGGTAAGATGGTTCCCGCGTTTGAAGCGGCAGTAAAGAGAATGGGGACCGGTGCAATCAGTGATGTTGTCCCGACCCAGTTCGGTTTCCATATAATTAAACTGACGGGGAAACGATAAGGGGAACAGCTTTTATCTTCTTTCCGGGAGTGGTATTATCTTTAAAACAGCCTTATGTCAGGATTATATGCTTGAAACTGTACCATGAAACAGATATAGTTTACTTTCCGAAAGTTTATAAAGCAACGATAACTCTATAAGGAGATTAATGTGATATTACATGGATTAACTCTTACTGTTGTAGGGATGACCGTAGTTTTTGTATTTCTGACACTTCTCGTATACGCCATGAAACTGCTCTCTCTCATTGTTACGAAGGTTGCTCCGGAAAGCAAACCCTCCGGCAGAAATCAAAGGATACAGAAACCGGTGCAGCTAACCGAACAACCGGCTGCACAGATTTCCAACGATGCGGAAATTGCTGCCGCTCTTGCAGCAGTACGAGTATTTACAAATAATTAAAGAGGATTTTTTAGATGAAAAAGAAAAAAATTGATTTCATGGTCACCGCCTTCCGTGACGGCTTTCAGTCTGTTTACGGCGCGAGAGTTTTTACAAAAGATTTCCTGCCTGCAGTTGAAGCTGCTGTTGATGCAGGAATAACCCATTTTGAAGCAGGGGGCGGTGCACGCTTTCAGTCACTTTATTTTTACTGCAATGAAGATGCCTTCTCCATGATGGATCAGTTCAGAGCTGCTGCGGGACCAGAGGTAAACCTGCAGACCCTTGCACGGGGAACCAATGTCGTAGGACTTGAATCGCAGTCACGGGATATTATAAACCTCCATGCGCAGCTTTTTAAAAAACACGGGATTTCCACCATTAGAAACTTTGACGCGCTTAATGATATAAACAATCTTGTTTATTCAGGACAGTGTATTGTTGACGCCGGCCTTAAACACGAAGTAAGTATAACCATGATGGAACTTCCTCCGGGCGCGAAAGGAGCTCATACTCCGGAGTTTTATATGGGTGTTCTTAAAAAGATAATGGATTCCGGTTTGCACTATGATTCGGTATGTTTTAAAGACGCTTCCGGGACATCAGCCCCCCAGAAAGTATACGAAACAATAAAGCAGGCACGGGCGCTTCTCGGACCGGACACCCGGATTGTATTTCACAGCCACGAAACAGCAGGAACAAGCATTATCGGATACAAGGCTGCTATTGATGCCGGCGCAAATCAGGTAGACCTCTCCATGGCTCCCGTTTCAGGAGGAACAGGCCAGCCGGATCTTATCACCATGTGGCACGCGCTGCGGGGAACAGAATATGATCTGGGGATAGATATCAACAAAGTTATGAAAGCCGAAGCAGTATTTAAAGACTGCATGAAAGACTACTTTATGCCTCCTGAAGCAAAAAGCGTAGAACCTCTTATGCCTTTTTCGCCCATGCCGGGGGGAGCTCTTACAGCAAACACACAGATGATGCGTGATAACGGTATTCTGGATAGATACAATGAGGTTGCCGCTGCCATGGGAGAAGTCATTGAACGGGGCGGATATGGAACATCCGTTACTCCGGTTTCCCAGTTTTATTTTCAGCAGGCGTTTAACAATGTTATGTTCGGCCCCTGGAAAAAGATAGCTGAAGGATACGGCAAGATGGTTCTCGGTTATTTTGGGAAAACCCCTGTAGAACCCGATCCTGAAGTTATAAAGATGGCTTCCGAACAGCTGAAAATGGAACCGACCACACGGATTCCCATCGATATAAACGATGAAGATCCAAAAAAAGGTATTGCGGTTGCTACAAAAACCCTGAAAGAAAACAATCTGAAGGTTACCGATGAAAATATTTTTATAACGGCAACCTGCAAGGAAAAAGGTATTGCCTTTCTAAAGGGTGAGGCAAAAATAGGCGTCCGAAAAATTGAAAAGAAAGCTTCTCCGTCAAAAACAACGTCAGGAGAGTTTACCGTTAAGGTTAACAACACTCCCTACAACGTTCAAATCAAGGGAAAACAGGCTGTTGTAAACGGAATCACCTACAGTATTGATGTAAAAGAGGGTCTGAGCACACTGCCGAAACCTGCTGCAGCTCCAGCAGCTCCAACCATGCCCGCTGCTTCTGCACCAAAAGCGGTTCAATCCGTTTCCACACCGGCTGCTGCCGGCGGTAAAGAAGTTGAAGTTGAAGCTCCCCTTCCCGGTCTCGTTTTAAGAATTGTAAAAAATATCGGTGATACTGTCGAAGAAGGAGATGTCCTTCTCGTTGTTGAATCCATGAAAATGGAAACAGAAATTCATGCACCCCTTTCCGGTGTGGTAAAAGCCATACCGGTGAAAGAGGGGGATCAGATCGTTGCCGGTGATATTCTTGCCGTTGTTGCTTCAGCACAATCCCAGGCAGTTCAGCAGCCTGCAGCACCGGAGCCGAAAGCGGTTTCTCCAGCACCAACATCGGTACCAGCACCCAAACCAACTCCGGCACCAGTTCCTTCTGCTTCTTCGGGGCAGACATCGGATATTGAAGCACCGCTGCCCGGGCTGGTTCTGAGAATTGTAAAAAATCCCGGTGAATCAGTAGCTGAAGATGAAGTTGTTATGGTCGTTGAATCCATGAAAATGGAAACAGAGATAAACTCTCCCTTCAGTGGTGTCATAAAAGAGATTCCGGTAAACCAGGGAGATCAGATCAGCGCCGGCGACCTTCTTGCAGTTGTTGAAAGGAGCTAGTTGATGAATATACTCAGTTCTCTGCTCTCATTCTGGGATAAAACAGGTATAATGAACTTTTCATGGCAGCAAGTCGTCATGATCCTCATAAGCGGACTCATAATTTATCTGGCAATAAAGAAAGAATTTGAACCGCTGCTTCTGCTGCCTATCGGTTTTGGAGGGATTCTGGCGAATATCCCTGTAGTATTTATAGCAGGCCCCGAGGGACTTTTAGGTATTATCAATTCCTTCGGTATTCATAACGGTATGTTTCCCCTTCTTATTTTTATGGGTGTCGGGGCATTAACCGATTTCGGGCCCCTTATAGCCAATCCAAAGACAGCCCTCCTTGGAGCTGCGGCACAGTTTGGAATCTTTACAACACTTCTCGGTGCTCTGGCTCTTACAAGGTATGCTGGATTTCATTTTTCTCTCTCAGACGCAGCATCCATCGGAATAATCGGAGGTGCAGACGGTCCGACGGCTATCTATGTCGCCCGTAAACTTGCCCCGGATCTTCTGGGTGCCATTGCGGTGGCGGCCTACTCCTACATGGCCCTCGTACCCATTATTCAACCGCCGCTGATGAGAGCATTTACAACAAAACATGAACGTCAGATTAAAATGACACAGCTCCGGCCTGTCAGCAAACTGGAAAAGATTCTTTTCCCGTTAAGCGTCCTTACCATCTGTATCCTCCTTGTTCCTGATGCCACTCCCCTTATCGGTTCTCTTATGTTCGGAAATCTTGCCAAGGAAAGCGGAGTTGTTGAACGGCTCTCGCATACCATGCAGAATGCGCTCATGAATATTGTTACCATTCTTCTGGGGCTCGGCGTCGGGTCAAAACTGGCAGCTGAAAAATTTCTTACGGTTGAAACCCTGGGGATTTTGATCCTCGGTCTGCTTGCTTTTGCTATAGGAACCATATCGGGAGTACTTCTCGCGAAGCTGATGAATGTTCTCTCAAAGGAACCCATCAATCCCCTTATCGGTGCCGCTGGAGTTTCCGCGGTTCCCATGGCAGCCCGGGTAGCCAACAAAGTCGGACAGGAATCCAACAAACACAACTATCTGCTCATGCATGCCATGGGTCCCAATGTCGCAGGGGTTATAGGTTCTGCTGTTGCCGCAGGAGTCCTTCTCGCTGTTGTGCCCATGTTCGGAGGATAATAACCCATTTTTTCAGTCAGTAAGCCGGATAAAAACTCCGGCTTATTCTCAAACGAGTGAGTGGAGCGGGACAACGCAGTGGTCCCGTTCCCGTGCGAGTGCAAAAAACGAAAGGTTGAAATACCCCGCAGTTTACTGCGGAACAGGCCGCAATAGCGGTTCAGGGGAAGGACTTGCCCTGAGGTATTGATACCTTTCATTTTTTTTCTTTGTTTTTTTCACTAAAAGAGATAGAATACGTATAATGGAATCAATGTATAATCTTATCAAGAACGCAACGATACAGTCCGCTTCTCTCAGCCGTCTTACGTTTAAAAGTAATACAAAAATAATGGAATTTATCAGTACGGATATGTTTAATGAGGGTATATTTATATGGGCCCCCAAAAATAATATTATTTATCTTTCTGATTCGATTGCCCGGAATTATACCAATACTTCTCTACGAGACTTCATAAACAGTATTTTCAAACCTGAAACAAAACAGATTCTCATTGATAAAATCAAGGGACTCTTTGACGCTCCGAAGTTAATTTCATTTGAGATAAGAACTACTCCGGATGAGACAGGAACTTTCTTCTGGCTGAATATCAAAGCCCGGTCTGCTTTTTACAAAAATGGAAGTTTCAAAAACTTGAGCGGAACAATTGAAAATATTACTGAAAGGAAAGTATCAGAAGAGAAAGTCACACAACTGCTCAAGATCAAGGACGCACTTCTTGAAGTCAACCACCAGATGGCTACGATAGCTAATCTTGATAAGCTTATTACCAGCATTCTTAATAAAATATCCCATGCGGTATCCTTTATTGACTGTGCAAGCTTTCTGACCCTTACTGATGATAACTATTTTACCATAACTTCCAGTATAGGATACGATCCGGAGGCAGTAAAAAAGTTCAAACTGCCTTTGCATGAACTCTTTTTCCAGCAGGTAGGTGCTGATTCATACAACGAACCGATAATAGTAAACGATATCCATAAAATGGAAGGGCAAATTACTCCTATTGCCAAAACAGTAAAAAACATAACAATAAAATCCCTTATCAATGCTCCCATCAAGATAAATAATAAACTTATCGGGATTATATCTCTTGACAGCAGCATGAATAACATTTTCGGGAAAGATGAACTGGAAATTATGCGGTATATCAAGGAACAGGTTGAAATTGCAATTGCAAAGTATAAAATGTATGAAAAAATAAAATTCCTTTCACGGCATGATCAGCTGACAGAGTTTATCAACAGGAGCTATTTTGAAGAAATTTTTGAACAGAGCAGAAAACTGGTAAAACGATACAATGGAACATTTTCTCTTGCCGTTATTGATCTTGATGGCTTAAAACGTATCAATGATAACTACGGGCATCTGGCGGGAGATACCCTTATTTCTTACTTTGCCGGTAAATTAAAACAATTTTTTCGTGATTCTGATACATTTTCCCGGTTTGGAGGAGATGAATTTGTGGCACTCTTTGTTTCAACAGAAAAAGATAAATTATCTCAAAAGTTTACTGAACTGGAATATGCTTTTGAAAAAAAACCCCTCTTGTTTAATAAGGAGGAGATCATCTGCAGATTCAGTTATGGTCTATCATCATACCCTCAGGAAGGAAGTACGTTCCAGGAACTGTTTAAACGGGCGGATGAAAGAATGTACCAGGCAAAAGAACTGAAAAAGAAACCCCCGGGTTAAAACCGCGGGGGCATGAATTATAGACTATCCCTTGTAAACTCCCGGTTTAATAAGATCTCCGTATTTCGCCTTTGCATCTTTTATTTTTGCTATGGTTTCATCCCACTTTTTATAGATGTAGGATGGAGTACCTGCGTCCATCTTTTTGAAAAACTCTTTTGACCGTTCAAGTTTTGCTATCCAGTTATCACACCGGAATGTAAACTGATAGGTATATT
The DNA here is from genome assembly GCA_015493635.1 of Spirochaetaceae bacterium. GTDB lineage: Bacteria > Spirochaetota > Spirochaetia > B11-G9 > B11-G9 > S145-15. Next base: position 21,503 of record WGCU01000050.1, read on the forward strand.
CATCCTCGGTATAATCTTCATCGAGGAATTTCTTAAAGAGATCCTTTACATCTTTGTAAAGAGGAATTTTACCTGTGGGGGTATCAAGCGCTTCATACTCTCCATGAATTCTTCCTTCAGCCCAATGCAGCCACACCTTCTTTGCAAGCTTGCTGTTGCAGAACTGGCCTTTTTCATCTTTCAGAAAATAATTTGTTGAAAAGATTTTCGGAACTTCTTTCAACCCTTTTACAAATTTAACGTTGTTATCTGTGTATTCTCCAATGGGGTAGGAAACAAAATCCAGATTTGCCATGGGAGAAGGTTTTCTGACCCCTTCGGCTCCAAGCGTCGCGGAGGTCGTTTCGGATTCCAGTGTACAGGCTTTAAGAAGGATACCATCTTCCCAGCTGGGAGACTCTTCTACAGGGACTGTTATTCCGGAATCACGTCCGCCGTACAGTACCCCTTGAACCTTGACACCCTTTTTATCCTCAAACCCTTTCCGGTCAAAGTTCTTCAGATAATCAAGACGCATCGTATACCGGGCATTACCATGGGCTATGCCGATTTCATTACCATCGGCATCTTTCTTGCCCTTGTACCAGCCGGGACCTGAATGGTTCCGTCCTTTATCGGGAGCTTCAATACCGGAACCAAGCCAGTAAGGATTACCGTCAGGCCCCTTCAGCACGTTGGAAAATATCAGTTCATGTTCTTTGAGAAGATTTTCAAAAATCACCGGATCATCTTTCGCATTTACATCCTTGATAATACCAAAGATTCCCTTTTCAACATTAACAGCCCGGAATTCACCGTCGATATTTCTAAAGTACGCTATATCATCACCGACAACTTCTTCCCCCGGAATCATTGAAGTAGAGGTTTTCCCGCAGCCGGAAGGATACGCTCCGGTAAAATAGGTTCTCCGCCCCTTGTCTTCATTCAGGCACGCCATAACAAACATGTGCTCACAGAGCCACCCTTCTTTGCCCGATTTGTTTATTGCCAGACGCATGGAATGTTTTTTCAAGCCGAGTGAATTTCCCGCATACTGGTTGTTCATGGAGTATACAATATTGTTCTGGGTATCCATGTATATCCTTCGTTTATCAAGATTAGCTGAACAGCCAAGATCATCAAGTTCTCCCGCGGAATGGATAAATCTGAAGAAGTCATCCTTGTTTTTCATCTCTTTGAAGTGTGAATACGCCGGACGGTACAGAATACATTCCGAATGAGCTACGTACCATGAATCGGTAAACTGAACGCAGGGCATGGTAAACTCACTATGCGCGGGGCCTTCACAGTAGAATTTGACAACCGCGTCCTTCCCTTTCATAATACCGTCCGCAATGGAAAGAACTTCCTTTTCTCCCTCTTCAAACTCTATCGAGTTAAGGGATTTCATCCGTTCAAGATGTTCTTTTTTGACAAGGTATTTTGTATTTACCTTATCCCTGGCCTGATCTTTGTAATTATCCCAATGGATAGTCTGCCCGGTTTTGGCAAGCTTTTCCTCTTCTCCCTTTGTAAGAGCCATCTCCCTTATATACGCTTCATCTTCCTTACTGTCATCACAGACATAGAGGGTCTCCGGCTTACACAGCTCCGTAAACCGGCCGACAAAATCCATCAGTTTTTCATTTTCCAGTGCCGTAAGTTTACGGTAACTTGCCTCGTTCATTTTGCTCTTTAACAGAGCATCATACTTACTCATGCTTTACTCCTTCATATTTTAATGAGTATGGTGTTTCCACCCTTCAATTTCCCACTTTTCAGCTTTCTTAATATCTATAATTTCCGCTTCCACATACAGCTTTTTTCCCGCCAGGGGATGATTTCTATCTACTAGAACGGTATCTCCATCAACTGAAAGAACGGTAATAATCCCCTCTCCGTCATCATCTTCAATATCGAACTCCATACCAGATTCAATTTCCGGATTCCCTTCGAAATCTAGGCGGCTCAGTTCGATGATATTTTCCTCATTTCTCTTTCCAAAGCCTTCTTCCGGATCAATCCAGACAGCAACGGATTCTCCCTTTGACTTCCCTCCCAGTGCTTTTTCCACTCCGGGAAGCATCAATCCGTGGCCGTGAAGATATTCCAGGGGCTCTTCCCCGGTGGATGTATCAACAAGCTGTCCTGCTTCATCCTTTAAAATATATTGTATGGTTATTATATGATCTTTTTCCACTTTCATAGTGATAACTTAACTATATTTATAGAAAAGAATCAACATAGTATGCTACTTTAATGTATAAATGACTGTTAAACCCGAATTACTTTCACCAGCAGGCAGTTTTTCCGCCGCTCTTTACGCTTTCAAAAACGGAGCAGATAGCGTATACCTCGGGATGAAGGATTTCTCCGCAAGAAAAGCAGCACATAATTTCACCTTTGATGAACTTCGCCGCCTTAAAACCTATGCATCTGCTACGGGGAAGAAAATCTATGCTGCACTAAATACCATTATTAAAGAGGAAGAATTCCCCGATCTTTACTGTATCCTTCAGAAACTTTCCATTGTGGAAATAGACGGTGTTATTGTTCAGGATGCCGGTGTCCTGGCCCTTCTGCAGAGGGATTTCCCCGAACTCGAAATTCATGCATCCACCCAGATGGCAGGACACACGGATGAAGGGATATCAGTTTTAAAAGGAGAAGGGGTCCGGAGGGTTATTCTGGCCAGAGAACTGTCCCTGAAAGAAATACAGGCTCTGAAGCAGAATCATCCCGATATAGAACTGGAGGTTTTTATACATGGTGCCCTCTGCTTCAGCTTCTCGGGGCTATGCCTTGCTTCGGGCACATTACTGGGAAGGTCCGCCAACAGAGGAGAATGCGCTCAAGTTTGCAGAACATGGTTTAAGGGTAATTCAGGCAGCGGCTATTACTTCTCCATGAAGGACCTTGCTGCCTTCAGACACATAAAGAAGCTGCAGGAAACGGGAGTTGCTACTTTAAAAATTGAAGGCCGGATGAAGACGCCTGAATATACAGGCGCCACCGTAAAACTCTACCGGGAGCTGATTGACGGAACTATCGATCCCGGTCAGTGGGAAAAATATTCAAAAGAATCCAGAACACTTTTTTCCCGGACACAGAATGACTACTGGCTTGCGGGGAAACCCCGTTCCCTCGTTGTAGATTCCTCATACGCTTCTCATAGAGGCATCAAAACCGGTACAGTGCTTAAAACAGAAAAAAATTCTTTTACCATAAAGACAACTGCCGAACTGTCCGTACGTGACGGGCTACTATTCTTCCTCAAAAGCATACCTCCGGATCCCGTCAATTTTGGTATAAAAAGAATGTTTGATATGAACGGAAAAAAAATCACTTCTTCCTCTTCCGGAACAACCGTCCAAATTTTTACTTCCCGGCTGCCTGAACCGGGCAGCATACTGTATAAAACCTCATCCCACGATTTTCACTGGCCGGAATTAAAATCCGCATCATATCCGCCATGGAAAAGATCACTTTCCATAAACATAACACTCACCGGCAGCGATATAACCGTTTCATCAGATACGCCCGCGGGAACGGCGGAAATCACAGAAACTGTTACCGTTGAACAATCCCGCGGGGAAATAGATTTCAGAGCACTGCTTGGAAAAGTTTTTGCTGCCTCCGGTGATTCATGGTTCACTGCCGGAACGGTTTCCCTTGAAAACAAAACTGTCTTTGCTGACAACCGAATCTTTATCCCCCCCGCTCAACTTAAAAAAGTCAGGAAGATCTTCTACGAAAAAGCAGGGGGAATGATGGAAGAAGTATGCAGGCCTTTCATTTCCGCTGGAGAGACAGACATCCCTGTGATAAAAGGTATTCCGAGATCAGCTCTTGTGCCAAAGAACCATGCCCCCATACCCTTTGTCCTCTTTCATAACGGCCTGTCCCTTTCAGATCTGACAGAAATTAATGATAAGTGGTATCTGCCCCTTATGCCGGTTACCTTCGAAAGCGGTAACTACTTTAAACATCTTAGAGAGTTTGTCGAAAATCATCCCGGGGGGAAATTCGTTCTCGGACTCAATAATATTGGACACCTGAAGTGGGTTGAAGCATTTTCAGATAATCCCCGGATATCCTTTTTTATTGATTACGGACTTTATATTGCGAATAGAGAGGCATATCTCTTTTTCGTACACAGAGTACCCCGCCTCGAATTTTTATATTTCTGGATAGAAGGCAATAGGAAAGATTACAACATACTTCTAAAATCCATTCAGGCAGCGGGGGACCCGCTTCTACCGCTTTATTTTATCAAAGAGGATTTCTCCCCGCACCTTTTTGTCAGCAGGGCATGCCATACAAACATTCTTAACGGGGGGGTGTGTCCTCCAAACTGCGGGAAAAGCTTTTCCTACAGCATTTCACAGCCCGGAAAACATTTTGAAGTAAAAGTGGAAGACTGCATAACCTGGCTATTCGATAGATTCTGAATGCTGTTCATTTGCTCTGACTATCTTACGAGCCAGCAGCTTTGACAGGAAGATACCGTAATGGGGATACCGTTTCATAACCTGCACAAATGATTTCCGGGAAATTCTGATAAGCTTTCCCGGAGTTACCGCTTTCACCGTCGCGCTGCGGCGGTTATTCAAGAGAAAAGCCATCTCTCCCATGAAAAGATCAGAGGGCGTTGATACGCCGACAATCTTCCCGTTGTGATAGATTGTGTACCGGCCGCTGGATATATAGTAGAGAAAATTGCCCTTTTCTCCTTCCTTGAAAATAATATCCCCTTCAGAGGGATAGAGAGCCTGTTCCTTGGCAAATCCCAACGGAGCTTCCCGGGCTACGGAGAGATCATGTCTGAAGACAACGGTAACCTCATTCCCTTTATCATTATATTCTACACTTTCACAAAGATTCTCAGCCATAAGAATGCCTCTCCCATGCTGGGAAAAAGGATCATTATCATCCACTTTCTTGTGGATCTTTCCTACATCAAAACCTTCTCCTTCATCGCGGATGATAAACACTGATTTATCCCGTTCCGTTTCCCATTCAAAATGCACTCTCTTTGCCGCAATTTCAGGATCCCTGCATTTTTCAATAACAAGGTCAATAACACTCTTCCCGCTGTTGAGATATGCTGTTTTTTCATCAAAGGTAATACCGCAATGCCCGTGCTCGATACCGTTAAAGATAAGCTCTGATAGAGCAAGCTGAAGGTGCATTTTATTTTCAGGAGCAAGAAAACCCCGCTGGACAAGGTTTGTTACAGCAATACCGGCATAGATGGAAACAGAAAGAATATCATTGCCTATGGAAAATGACCCCGAGGAATGTTCCATAAAGTGGCTTGAAATGTCCTTCTGATAGATAAGCTGCCAGTTTTTTGCAATGATGGACACGCTTTTTACTATGTGGCTGGCAATACGGGAGTAATCCAGTAAAACGAGGACATTAAGATCTCTCAACTCTTCAGATAATTCCTGTTCCTTCTGTTTTTCACCGTTGTACAAACCTATTATTCCAAAACTATGAAGCCATGAATCTTTTCTGACCTGCTCCGCGATTGATTTATAGGAAACCTTGGGATCTGAAACATTCATAATAACAATCTCGGGTAAATCGAAGTTCAGCGATTCAAGAATCTGTTTTTCATTTGCCATCATGATAATGGGAAAATCGTAACACTTTTCTTTCCGGAAAGCAGTTTCAATTTTCCGTTTTATTTCCTGATCTGAATTGATAAGAACAATAAATCCCATAATTTGTCTCTCGCCCAAACTGAATTAATGATCATTCCTAAAAAAAGGCCGAACCATCATTTATAGGTTCGGCCTTTTCTTGCACAAGCAAAAGTAATTAATTATCCATATACTTTGAAACAAAGGCTTCAGCATTCTGAATGGAACCTCCGGCAGCTCCTTTTACAACATTATTTACAAGAAGGGTAAAACCAATCCGCCGCCCCTGACGTTTCAATCTGCCGGTATACACAACCATTCCCTGTGGATCTCCATAAAAAGCCATCTTTACCTGGGGAAGATCATGCTGGTCCTCATAGATAATGGGCTTTTCCGGAGTTGAAGGGAGATGGTCAATACCGCTTGAACTGCCCGCCCATGCATCTTTGATATCATCAAGGGTTACATCCTGCTCAAACTCAACCCATACCGTTTCAAGATGGCCGAACATAACAGGAACACGCACACAGAATGGATGAATATCAACATCAACTGAAAGGATCTTTTTAAATTCCTTTATCATCTTGTCTTCTTCACCGCCGATGTAGGGGACAACATTTCCCGTTATATCAAGCGCCGACAGTCCGGGATGTCCCGCACCGCTGACAGCCTGATAGGTAGAAACAATGAGATCTTTTATCCCGAATTTCCGCAGAGGGGCCATGGCTACGGCCAGTCCGGTGGTGGAACAATTCGCGTTCGTAATAATAAACCCTTTCTCCGGGTATCCCTGCTCTTTAATCCAGTCAAGCTGTTCTATATTTGCTTCAGGAATAAGAATAGAAACATTTTCTTTATACCTGTGGGTGGATGCGTTGGAAAATACCCTGAATCCGGCACCGATAAGTTCCGGTTCAATGTTCTGTGCGACAATATCAGGTAAAGCGGAAAAGACAAGCTGAATTCCCTCCGCTTTCATCTCTTCAATATCAAAACTCTTGATTTCCAGAGGAAGAATTTCTTCAGGTATCTCAAAAGGGAGAATCCAGTGAACCTCTTCTCCGTAATTTTTACCGATCCTTGAATCAGAAGCAACAACCCGTGTTAATTCAAACCAGGGATGGTTGTAGAGCATCCACATAAAAACCTGCCCTACTGCTCCAGTTGCTCCAAACAGTGCTACTTTTATCTTTTTTTCCCGTTTAAACTTGTCTCTCCGCAAAATGGTACTCATGACAATCCTCTCTGTAAAATTTTATTGTACTATGCAGAAAAACAGGATTAATGTCAAGCTATTAATAATATTTTGTTATAATAATAACATATTGTTATGCGATTTGACGGTGACGCCGTTCAGATTTAACAGCAGTGAGAAAGCCTGTCCGTACACATAACTCAAAGAGATGCTTACTCATCATCTCTGTCTTCTCCCGTACTGAAGATTCTGTCACCCGTTTCATAATAAGTTTGTATGAATCGTCAAACTCCTCCAGAATTTCAACGTACGTTGTAAAACTGCCTTCACCTTTTACTCTATATTCCATACCCTTATTCTCCTGTTATTCTCCTTTAGATTATCGGTTACTCATGAAAATCCTTAAGGATAAGCCTGAATCCGCAGTCTTGAACTGATGGATATCCTGTCCTATACTCAGACAGGAGGTTTTCATGAACCTGAAAATTATCTTAACACTCACCGTTCTTGTTGCTGCCTTATCATGCACATCAAAGACAGGTACCGTACCGGCAGGTCCGGTAACAGAAAAAAAGTCATACGTCTTCAGCCAGACTGCGCTTAAGGAACCGTCTCCGGCCACAGGAAGGGATTACACAGCATATAATAAGCAACATACAGTCGGACCTGTTATTCCCGGATTGTACGACGGAGCTGTTCCCCAGGGAATGGCATATGATTCAGAGAAAAAGGTCATGTTCATTTCTAACTACATGTACAACGGTAAGCCAAGTTCTCTCAGCGTTCTTTCCATGGAAACCGGAACCTTTACAAAGGTACTCTGGCTCTACAATCCTGATGGAACACCCCATACCGGCCATGTCGGCGGTCTTGCAGCCAGCAAAACCCATCTGTGGGTCGCTTCCGGAAAGGGAGTGTACCGTATCAATCTCTCTTTCCTGTATACGGCACAGAATGGAGACCATATTAAAATGGCATTGTTTATTCCGACTGCGGCAAAAGGTTCATTTGCTACATACTCCAATGGTATTCTCTGGGTGGGAGAGTTTACCAGTAAAGACGGATCGTATGCTGCTCCCGTTTCACATCATCTGAAAACTTCATCAGGAAAGGTACACCATGCATGGATGGCAGGGTATCTCCTGGATAAAAATACCGATCTTATAGAGTCAAAAAAAATTACCGGAGGAAGAGTTTACCCCGATTATATTATTTCCATCCCCGATGAGGTTCAGGGAGCCGCATTTTCAAAAGATATACTTATTTTAAGTCTTTCCTACGGGAGAAGAAACAAAAGCACCCTCATAAGTTTCAAAAATCCGCTGATGAGTAAAATCCAGGATAGTTTCAAACTTCCTGACGGTACCAAAATTCCTCTTGCCGTTCTCGACACCCCGCAGCGGGTTTATGCCCTCACAGCTCCTCCCATGACAGAAGGAATTTCCGTCTATAAAGATTCCCTTGCTGTGGTGTTTGAATCCGGATCGGACAAATACAGAAGTACAGCTCTCTTCCCCCAGGGGCAGATACAGTTTCTGCCGCTTGATATCTTCAGGAAACCGGAGAATAAATGAGCATGCTGAGAATAGGACTTGGGCAGCTGAATACCCGGGACAACATAACCGAATCGTTCAGGACAATAGAAAAACAAACAAGAGCATGTGCCGAAAGAGGAGCAGATCTGGTGGCCTTTCCTGAGCTTTCAACGTATCTTTCAGAGTCCGGGACAGGAGCCAAAGCAGAAGACCTGAACGGAGATCTTATAAAAAAATTTAAAAAATTAGCGCGGACCTACAACGTATACATCCATAACGGGAGTTTTATAGAGAAATCTCCTGATGATGATAAAGTGTACAACACCTCTGTCCTGTTAAATCCAGCAGGGGAAGTAGAAGCTGTGTACAGGAAGATTCATCTTTTTGACATGAATCTGGATAAAAACCATTCCTACAGGGAATCCGACCGGTTTATAGCCGGAAAAGCAATCATTACCGCAGAAACAGACGCCGGACATTTCGGATTCAGCATCTGCTATGATCTCCGCTTTCCGGAACTTTACCGGAATCTGACATTACGGGGTGCCCGGCTTATCTTTATTCCAGCCGCATTTACCCTTTTTACGGGTAAAGATCACTGGGAAACACTCCTCAGGGCCAGAGCCATAGAGAATCAGGTGTACATAGCCGCCCCCAATCAGATCGGGGAACATCCGGAGGGTAAATCGTGTTACGGCAACAGTATGATTATTGATCCCTGGGGGAAAGTAATTGCCCGGGCATCGGACCGTGTTACTGCAATTGTTGCGGATATTGATTTTGATTATCTTCAAACCATACGGGAAAATCTTCCGTGTCTGTATAACCGGTCTGAAGTGGATAAAATATAAAATTTATAGCTCCAGTGTAAAAGTCCACCTTTTTCTTTTAAAACGTGTATTCCAAGTGCCCTACGGGCACTTGGAGGCAATTGAATTGCCTTTTTGCACTGAAGCCGTCTATTTCTTTTTTAAGGAAACAATTTCGCTCCACGGTCCGGGTCCTGAAATATTGACAGCCCTTACCCTGTATTCAGGATACGTTATTTTTTCATAGTTCCGGTCACTGTAACGGGTAACCTGCAGATTTTTATCCAGATAGGTCCACCTCTTTGCACCATGTTTCCTCCGCACTATTTCATAATGACCGAAATCGTCAACCGCTTTCCAGTTTAGAATAATGACTGAACCGCTTACCTTCAGAACAAGTCCTGTTATTTTTCCGGGGGGACTGTACTCTTTTTCTTTATTTTCTCCGCCTTTTTTCTCTTTTTTTATCTTTGCCGCATTTATTTCTTCTCGCCGTTTCTCCGCCAGTTCCCGTATCGTAGCGGCAAAAGAGGGATACCGGGCAAGAATCCTGTCAAAGGTTTCCTTATCCAGACGGTACAAATCACAGTAATCCCGGGCTATAATTGATGCTGTCCTCGGCATACTTAAAAGAAGTGCAATTTCACCGAAAAACTGTCCATCCGACAGTGTTGCATAGGTGGTTGTCCCGTCAGCGGATACAACATCAACAGTCCCTTTGCTGATAAAGAACATATCATATCCGACTTCTCCCGCGGTTACGATATAATCTCCCGGAGTAAACACAACCGGGGTAAGATGCAGTATCGTTTCCTTGATAAACTCCTGGGAGGCTCCCTCGAAAATAGGGACCTTCTCGATCACCTCCTTGTTGAGGAAAAGGGCGACCCAGGTTTTCAGGGACGGAGGCAGCTCTTTCAGGACATCAGACTCTTCATACCCCCGGCGGGTCTGCCACAGATACTCGAAATAATCATTGATCTTCCTGCTGATATCCACCGGAATATTCCGGTATCTGAGAAAGGTATTCAGCTTCTCCATTTTCTCCCGATGCTGAGCCTTTGCTACATCTATATTTGCAATAAGGTTTGCAATATTACCAATAATGAGACCGTACATGCCTGCACCGATAATTTCTATAATAATGACATAGATTGTCTGGTACGTTCCCGTAGGCAATACATCTCCGTACCCTATCGTTGTTAATGTCGTTGTCGTCCAGTAGAATGCCCTAATATAAAGGGCAGCCGGAGAAAGCCCGTCTGGATTCCCTGTCATAATTATCCAGCCGCAGGCAATTGTATGCGCGGCCATCATGATCCAGAAAACAAGGAGAACCAGTCTGAAAATAGCAGGGTTCATCCGCGGACCGCTTAATCGTTTTAAGGATTTACTAATCCGTGTCAATTTTAAGAGCCTGTTTAGTCGTAAAACCCTGAACATACTACCCGCGCCTGCTACAGGGAAAAATATTTGAAGGAGAGGAACAGGAAGAGCCGCAAGGATATCAATGATGAGCCAGTGTTTTATATAATTGAGTGATATGGCTTTTCTATCAAAAATAAGTTTTCCCCGTCCGGGGATAGCTGTATAAAAATTAATACCTATATCAGCAGTAAAAACAAGGGTAACGAACCAGAGAGAAATAACGTTGAAATTATTCCCAAATATCTTGAATACAATAAAAAGGGGTACGGTAATTGCTGAATAAACGGTAACCGCCAAAACCGCCATATCCCATATTCGCTTAAACTTTCCATCGGGGTCCAGTACCATTATTCTATTCCTGTCTTTCAATACTTCGAATTTTTTATATTTTCGGTACAATAAGACAAAATCATTACCTTAAGGGCTAGGGATTATCACTCCAGGGAATTGTTTGATGTATTTTGCCGGCAAGATCATCCATCATGGCATCATCATGGTACAGGAGCTTCGCACTGCTGATTCGTACTGTTTTACCCTCTTTCGTAAACCTGAAGGCCTTATGATGGCCCGCGGGGGAATCAAATTGCGTTTTCCCGCTCCACTCACTCGTTTAAGAATAAAGTGTGCAGGTTGATCCACTTGAAAGTATACTTACTATCGATGAGAAATTCCTTTTTTATGACCTAAGGGTCGCAATAAGCCGCTTTGGATGGATAAAAAGATTAAGGGCATCAAAAACATTCCTGCAGACAACGTCAGCGGCAAAGAGTGTTTCGGAAGCTGCCCCTTCTTCCTGCAGTACCGCAATACCCAAAGCAGCATTTTTTAGCATGGTGCTGTCATTTCTTCCATTACCAATTGCCGCGGTATTCTTTCCACCAAGAGAGGTAATATATGCATATTTCGCCTCTTTCTGGTTCTCCTTTTCCAGAATTTTCAGGGTGCAGGGCACTCCTTCAAGCTCCCGGGCAGCCAATCCGAAGGTATCTGCCGTTACAACATGCAGATCAGCCGCTCCAGAAACCTTCAGCAGAAGCCCGCGGAGCCCCGGCAGCAGCTTTCCATCTACCGCAAGGGTTCCATTATAGTCCATCACAATACAAGTAATGGCAATATCTCCAAATTCGGGAACAGCTATAGATACCATGTGGTTGATTGTAATACGTACCATGCAGAAGGACAAGTTTTTTTAATTATATCTGTGCTCATCCTGCACATTAATGGTATACTTGTACACAAGAGGTACTATCATGAGTAAAGAAAAATCAATAAAAAAAGACACAAAAAAGAAACCTGCAAAATCAATTAAAGACAAGAGAAAAGAAAAGAAAGAAAAGAAAAAGAATTATTAGATGAACATGCGATGGGATCTTAACCCGCTTTACACATCATTTGAGTCAGAAGAATACATCCACGATATAAAGGAACTGGACTCAGATATTAAAGAAATTATCCGCTTAGCAAAAACAGAATGTACAGGAACACCGGGAAAAGATTCCTCCCCGGAAAAAACAGAGGAGGTCCTGGTAAAATACATAGATCTGTACACAAAAATCCAAACACTCTTTTCCGGACTTTTATACTATGCCAATCTGACCTTCAGTGTTGATGCGGCCGATATGACTGCCCGAAAATACTCAGAAATACTAGAACAGAAACTGCCTGAATTAACGAAAGCGGACGTTCCTTTTACCCGATGGATTGCAGGAATAAAAGATATTGATGCTGTTATTGAAAACTCCGGCGTATTGAAAGACCATCGCTTCTTTTTACAGGAAAGGATGAGGGAAAGCAGATATCTCCTTTCTGATAATGAAGAAATCCTTGCGGCAAAACTTAAAAATACCGGGTCAAATGCCTGGGAACAGCTTTGGAATGTTCTGACTTCTACCGTAAAAGTTGATATGGTATCAGACGGTGAGCGCAAAGAACTGCCGCTTCCTGTTGTACGAAACATGGCATACAGCGGGGATGCAGCTGTACGGAAAACTGCCTTCGAGGCAGAGCTTGCAGTTTATGAAAAGTTTAATGAATCCGCGGCCGCTGCCTTAAACAGTATCAAGGGTGAAGTTATTACCATGGCGGAATTACGCGGGTTTGAATCTCCTCTTGATATGACGCTGAAAAATTCACGGATGGACAACGAAACACTTCAGGCAATGCTCACCGCTGTCAGGGAATATCTGCCGGTATTCAGAAAATATTTCTTAAAAAAAGCAGAGCTTCTCGGCCACCGAGGAGGGCTTCCCTTTTATGACCTTTTTGCTCCTCTGGGAAAAGGAGAAACGCGTTTCACCTATAAAGAGGCGAGGGATTACATCGTTAAAAACTTCAGGAAGTTCAGTGAGCCCCTGGCGGCCTTCGCGGATAATGCTTTCGAAAAAAGATGGATAGATGCCAAGCAGCGGGGAGGAAAGCAGGGCGGCGCGTTCTGTGAGAATCTCCATGTCATTGGAGAAAGCAGGATAATGACAAACTTTGACGGAAGTTTTTCCAGTGTAACAACACTGGCGCATGAATTGGGACATGGATATCACGGACACTGCCTTAAAGACGAACGGTTCCTTAATGCAGATTATCCCATGCCTCTGGCCGAGACAGCCTCAATCTTCTGCGAGACGCTTATCTTCCAGGCCGCCCTTAAGGATGCCGATAAAAACGAGGCCTTTACCATTCTTGAAAACAGCATTCAGAGTGATGCCCAGGTTATTGTGGACATCTACAGCCGGTTCCTTTTTGAGACCGAACTTTTCAGCAGACGAAAGGTTTCATCTCTCTCGGTAGAAGAGCTAAAGGGAATAATGACTGATGCCCAGAAGAAAGCATACGGCAAAGGACTTGATGAGCAGAATCTTCATCCGTACATGTGGGCATGCAAACCCCACTACTACTATGCTGATTATAATTTCTATAATTTCCCCTATACTTTCGGCCTCCTTTTTGCCAGAGGGCTCTATGCTCTCTACCTTAAAACAGGAGACAGCTTTATAGAAAGGTACGATACCCTTCTCAGAGAGACAGGGAAAAACAGCATTACAAAGGCAGCATCCATGATGGATATTGATGTGAACGATCCTTATTTCTGGCGGAATTCACTGGAAGTTATCAAGAAAGACATAGATACATTTCTTGCAATTGCCTGAACTTTTTAACCCGTGAAAGAGCCTTTCTCAATCTGATAGGTAAAGTAAAGAACCGCAAGAATGTCATCATGGTCTATGACATCATGTCTCTCTCCATAGCGCAGGATTCCTTTTCTTAGCCCCGCTTTATATCCGGAAAGACTACCCGCAGGATACCTTTCAGGAAGTAATGATTGAACACAGAAATCCCGGAGAACACCCCATTTCTCTTCCCTGACCCATAATTTCAGCTTGTGATAACTGCGGTAAAAGAACTCAGAATCCCGGGTACCATCTACAAACTCCCTGATCCCTCTGCCCGGCATCAGATTGCAGGCCTGATACACCTGTGTCAGAGAGGGAGTCATCCCGTACAGATCAGCACAGAGGGCATAGTACGTCTGTCTGAAATTCCCTTCCGGCCTCCCTGTCCCCTCATCAAAGAGATACTCAAGATACGCTCCGGAATCATCCATATTTTTAAGAGCTATAAGATAATTTATCCTGTCCCATGAAGATTCTGCCTGCTCTGCCATGGACCGCACGAAGGGCAGCCGCTGCTTATAGCCTATCCGTCCGAGGGATTTAGCCGCGTTGGACCGTACCGCGGAATCATTGTTTTCAAGCAGTGTAAGAAGCAGGGCCTCTACCTCCGGAGAAGGATACGCGCCGAGAGCAAAAATCGCTTTCAGCTGATGATACGAACCGAAGTCCCGGGCTTCCCGTAAAAGCTCCGGCAGCAGTTCAGGCCGGGGGTGTCTGAAAAGGGATTTAATAACCTCTCCCTTCGAAGCCGACAACGGCAGGGCCAGTATCTTCCTGAGTTCTTCTGTCGCTGCAGGAGCTTCATTTTCACTGATGGAAAGGAGCACCGTCTTCTTTTTGACAGGGTCTTTAGCCCCCTTCATCTTTCCGATATTGATATATGCCTTCAGCCCTTCGAAGGAAAAAAGAATGGCAGCTGTTTCCCTGCCTGACAGGCTACCTTTGTCAATAAGCAGTAAACTTAAAACTACCACAAGAAAACTAAGCACTACACCAAAGATAAAAAGGTAACTGTACCTGTTAAAAAGTAAAAAAGAGGAATACCGGCCCCCATTTATAAGAAACCCGCCGAGGATCCCTGCCGCCGCAGAAAACAGAGCAGTAACAAAATTAACCATCGCATTGTAGCTGAAGGATTCTTCCTCAGGCATTGTATTTACCACAACCCTTGTAATGAGAATATTATCAAGGCGGAGGAAGAAGTTGGTAAAAAACCCGAGAATATAGTAGATGGCCGAAGAAAGAAGCCCTCCGCTTCCCGAAACAGGAAGAATTGTCCACAGGAGGTACGAGATACCGAGAAGCAGACTCATTCCGAACAGCAGCGGTCTGCTCCCCATCCGGTCGGCAAAGGTCCGGGCAAAAAGCCCCGACATGATAACCGCAACAGCCATAACAAGAGAGTAGAGAAAGACATAATTGGAACCAAACCCGGCTTCTTTCCGGATAAACGGAATAATCAGCCCGTTAAGAACAATAATGGATACAATGAGCCATTTCAGCAGCAGCGGATATCTTCTTTCTCTGCTTCTTAGTGCATCGGTTAAAATAACGAAAATGTTTCTTCCTTTCGTATATTCCACGGTCTCCCTGCAGGGAATTTTCCGCAGAGATCCTACCGCAACAGTGTTAAAGATAACCCCCAACACCTGCAGAAGGAGGATCCCCACGATGCCTGAAAAATACTGAAGGGAAGTAACAGCCGCGCTCACAAACCGCGCAAGGACCGAAGAAGTCTGATTTAAAATGCTCCCCTGAGCAATGACCTTTCCTCTGTCTCCGGAATCGGCTACCATCTTTATAAGGGCATTCCAGACAGCCATGCCGACCATCCGCGATGCACTGAACAGTGTGTAAACGATGAGGATGAGATAGATGGCAGCTTCTCCGCGTATTCTGAACAAAAACAGGTAAAGAAGAATAATAAGGCCCCGGAGGAACCATGCCGCGGACTGCACTTTTACAAGGTTTTTACCTGCCAGCAGCCGGGGAAGTGCAACGAGAATGATACCGGTTAGAAAGATGACCGACGAAATATACCCAAGCTGAAAATTATTGGCACCAAAGTGAATGGCCAGGAGGTAAACGGAGGTTGCCCCCATAAAATTAAAACCAATGCCGTTAAAAACCTGAAACTGATAGAGCCGTTTCCGGCCTTCCTGCCGCTCATCCGCTGTCAGATATTTCGTTTTCATGGTATCCAGCGGTCCTTTTCAGGGATCTGTCCGGAGGCATCGGGAAAAACACCTTCCATTTCAAGAAGCGCCTTCTGTTCCGCAAATCCTTCATGGTCTTTTATGGCAATGTATCCTCTGCTGTTTATCACCCGGTGCCAGGGAAGATTGTATTTTTCAGAGGAGGAATGGAGGATCCGTACAACCTGACGTGCCGAACGGGGGCTGCCGGCACAGACAGCAACAGCACCGTAGGAAATAACCTTTCCTTCAGGGATCTTCTTAAGTATCTCTATCACTTTTTCAGTGAAGGGTTCCGCCATAACAGTTTTCCCGTTTTTATTGCCTCAGAAAAGGAAGTGGGGCTTATGTTTACACGTTTTTTCAGTTTCTCCGTATCAAGATGACTGTTCTCCGGCCGTTTGGCTGATCCTCCTGCGGTTCTGTCCGGAGAAATGCAGACTTCATCAATATGGAGATACGGTGCCATCATCAGTGCCATTTGATACTTCGTTAGAGCATCCTTTCCCGAAAAATGGTAAATACCCGTAAAGCTGTTTCCCGCTTCCCTCATGAGGATGATTTCCTCAAGAATCCGGGCAACATCTCCTGTATAGGTCGGATACCGGATAGCTGTATCGTCAAACCTGCCACCCCTGTTTTTATTGAGGGAAGCGGCAACCGTGCTTATTGAAGATTCTAAAGGATACTGCTCTCCACCATAGAGAATAGGGACCCTCAGAATGGTAAAATCAGATACTGTGTCCTGCACTGCTCTTTCCCCTGCAAGCTTTGTCCGGCCGTAAAAATTGAGAGGATTCGGCAGTGAATCGGGATAATACGGGGGATTCGTTCCGTCAAAAACATAATCCGTTGAAATATAGATCATGCAGATTCCATTTTTCTGTGCGTGCTCAGCAAGATGCGCGGTAACCTCCACATTAAGCTGCTCCGATGCCTCCGGTTCCGCCTCACTGACATCCGGTCTCCGTTCTGCCGCACAGTGTACAATACAGTCAGGCTGCTCTTCTAAAAGAAAAGAACGGAGATCATCGTTATTACGGAGGTTCAACGTAACAAGGGGTGCTTTGGAACGGGAAAACCCGGCACCAACCACCATGAAACTGCTTTTTTCTTTTAACTGACGGTAGACAGCTCTGCCGAGCAGCCCCGTCGCTCCGGTAACTACTATCTTCATACAGACAAGTATACGGTATCCTTGATTCTCTGTCATTGTCTCTTTTATGAAATTACGGTAGATTTAAAAAAATGGGAAGAAAAAGAATAGAAATTACTCTTCATACCGGATACAGCGAACAGGAGCTTATAAAAAAAATAGGCAGATCGGTACAGACAGATTCCTTTTCGTACCGGATAGAAAAGAAGAGTCTTGATGCCCGGAAAAAGGATTCCATCACATGGAAGCTGCGGATTATCGTATCTTCCAACTCCCTTACCGGAGAGATCCCCGATATCCCCGCCCTCTCGATCCCCTATAAAAAAAGGAATAAGCATGTCACCGTTGTCGGTTCCGGCCCGGCGGGCTTCTTCTGCGCTTATGTCCTGCAGCTTGCCGGTTTTAAAACAACAATTATCGAGCGGGGCAGCGATGTTGTAACCCGGAATTCTGGAATAAAGGAATTCGAAAAGAGCGGTATCTTTGATCTTCAGAACAACTATGCTTTCGGAGAAGGTGGCGCAGGGACCTTTTCTGACGGAAAACTTACCTCCCGGACAAAAAATATAACAAAAGAAAAGTTGTTTATCCTTCAGACATACGTACAGGCAGGTGCTCCCGAAGAGATCCTGTACATGACGCATCCCCACCTTGGAAGCGACAACCTGATACGGATCGTTAAAAATCTGCGTACTGCCTACCTGGAAAAAGGGGGAACCATACGCTTCGGCGAACAGGCGGATGATATTTTGCTTGCCGGGGATACGGTTCTCGGGATACAGACAAACATCCGGGAACTTTCATCAGACACTGCTGTGTTTGCCCCCGGACATTCAGCCTACGATACCTACCGGATGCTTATGAAGAAAGGTGTGCCTATCAGAACAAAGAATTTTGCCATTGGAAGCAGGGTTGAACATCCCCAGAGGCTTATCAATAGAGCCCAGTGGGGAGTTGAAACACTTCCGGGGGTAAAGGCCGCCGAATACCGCCTGACCTATCACAATGACACCAGTCTCCCCGTCTATACATTCTGTATGTGCCCCGGCGGCAGGATCGTTCCGGCAGGAGCGTTTCCGGATCTGAATATCGTTAACGGTATGAGTCTCTACAACCGCAGCAGCCCTTTTGCGAACGCGGCCTGTGTTGCAGGAGTTAATCTGGAAACCCTCCTTGAAAAAGAGGTATCTGCTGAAGATGCCCTGAGGTGGGTAGAGCATCTTGAACGTTCCTTTCACACCTATACCGGCAGCTACGCTGCCCCTGCCTGCAGTATAAGAGATTTCATCCGCCGAAAAGATCCGGACCTGAAAACAGCAACAAGTTATCCCATGGGCCTTAAAAATGCACCGCTCAGAGAGCTCTTTCCTGAAAGAATTGCAGACTCACTGGCACAAGCGCTTACCGTATTCAGCCGGAAAATCAGAGGATTCGACTCCGGCATCATTTTAGGGCTTGAAAGCAAAACCTCCGCCCCTGTCCAGGTTATTCGGGATACGGAACGAAGATGCGCGGGGTTCAAGAATCTTTATCTTATCGGTGAAGGGAGCGGATACTCAGGAGGCATTATTTCCAGTGCGGTGGAAGGGGTAAAAACAGCTTTTCAGTTATGTGAAACCCTATAGAAACAGATTTTTAATAATGTACCGCCGCCCTGCTCCTGTTCCCAGAAGAAGCGTATTAAAGAGAAACCGTTCGATTTGGGAAGTCTCTTTTATTACCGACGGAGCATCAGGTTTCCCGAAAGCGGAAATGATTTTTTTTCTATAGTTACCAAGATCCGACCGGCTGAACATTGTCCCCTGCGCCTCAATAATTGTTTCAGCAGCAAGGGAGGCGGACAGGACAGCAGGACGGATACCCTCTCCGCTTGTAGAGGAAGAGAACCCGGCCGAATCTCCAACAAGAAGTGCTCTCTCTCCAACAAGGTTTCTTTCTCCTCCGGGATATATCTTGTATGCGTGGCCGGTGAAGGGATTAAGCTGTTCAAGAAGTTCATCCGGCAGCCTCCCGGAACGTTTCAAAGTATCAAGGAATACGGAAAGACTCCGGTGAACGTCCTTTCTCTTTAAACTGCCGATCCCAATATTCAGATAGCTGTCCTTTGAAAAGAACCAGGCATATCCTTTTAGATCTTCAAGATAGATTACTTCCGGACTTCCCGGATAGGAAACGTACTTTTTAATCAGATGTTCATCAAGCTTCGTTTCACTTTCCATGGCAGCAAGGGTGTACGTATCAGAAACACTATTTCCCAGAGACTTCGAAACCGGGCAGAAGTGTCCACCCGCGCCGACAATTACCTTTGCCTTCAGGTCTCCATTCAGCTCTACATACTCCGGCATAACATTGATTCCGTTTACACGGTACTCTTCATAAACCTTTACACCGCTCCTTTCAAGAAGATAGCTGTCAAATTCCCTGCGGAGGATACCGTAGCTCACCGTTTCTCTGAAATTGACCGGATGTGCCTTATTGTTTCTATCCCAGACAGTAAATTGGGAAATAGGCTGAAGAACATGATCCCTGGAATACTCTTCGGGAGAAAGGTGCAGCATATCAAAAACACTGTTTGTTACCCACCCGGCACACAATTTGGAGCGGGGAAACGATTCTTTATCAACAACAGCAACCGAGAGTCCGTTCCGTTTCAGCAGTCCGGCACAGGTACTTCCAGCCGGACCGCCGCCCACAACTATTACGTCCAGAAGTTCCAATGGTAATCTTCTCCTTCAGGATCATGAAATGCTTTTCTGTTCAGCCGTGCATGGCTCATCCGCCCTTTTCCAATAAGCAGCTGGCTCAACGTCAGGTCGCCGGCACTGAAACTTGCTATGGCACCGGAAAGATAGATATCCCACATCCGGACGAACTGTTCCCCGAAATTTTCCATGATTTCCGCTTTATGCTCATAGAACTGCTCCCGCCAGAAGTGGAGCGTCCTCGCATAATGAAGACGCAGGTTATCAATATCAAAAATAATCAGATTATGCTTTTCCAGCGAGGGAATAACATCACTGAGCGCGGGAATGTAACCTCCGGGGAAGATGTACGTGTCAGTGAAAAGATCAGTAGGAACCGGATGACGTTTCGTTATGGAATGAATGAGTCCGAGGCCTTCATCTTTCAAATGGTCATGTATAATATCCGCGAAAGCCTGGTAATTCGATTTCCCTACATGCTCAAGCATTCCAATTGAAGCAAATTTATCAAAGGTCCCCGTGACATTCCGGTAGTCTTCTTCAAGGAAATCAATTCTATCCTGAAGCCCTTCTCTTTTAGCCCATTCCCGGGCATAGGAAACCTGTTCATGGGAAATATTGTACGAAGTAACCTTTACATTGTATTTCTTTGCGGCATAAACAGCAAACCCGCCCCAGCCGCTTCCCGTTTCAAGAACCGTCTCCCCGGGTTTCAGTTCAAGCTTGCGGCACACATACTCCATCTTGTTCAGCTGGGCATCTTTCAGAGACTGCTCCGGATAATCAAAAAAAGCACAGGTATATTGCATATTTTCATCAAGCCACATCCGGTAAAAATCATTACCCAGATCATAGTGTGACTTGATATTCCGTTTGGAGCCTTTCAGGGTATTGCGGTTTTTAAGATACATGGTAATGAACTTTACCTTGTCCCGTACCGTCGGTTCAAAAAGGGAAAGAGAAGGATCATAGGGAACAGAAAGACAATCAGCGAGGTCTCCCTCCACTTGGATCTCTCCAAGCATGTAACTTTCGGCAAACCCTATATCTCCCCGGAGCATAAAGTTTTTCAGCCCTTTTTCAGTAACAAACTTTACACTGAAAAACCTGCCGTCATCTTTGTCTCCGAAGGTTTCCCTCTCTCCATCAGGAAACTGAATTTCAAACTTCTTCCCTCTGTACTTTGAAAAGATACGCTTTATAAAATCTCTTGTTTTCATAGAAAGCCTCTGTTTTTATCTATGTTAATAGAAAAATACTATTCATCAGATTATAAAGCAAGAAGAAAACCGGACAATTTACTTTACAAAAAATATAACTTCTCTTACCATCTGCATAAGAGGTCCCGAATGAATGAAAAAGACTTTGATCCAGGCGGGGTAGGCATTCCCAACGGGAACTATTTTGGATTCCCCTATACTCCGGAAGAAGCAGATGTTCTGCTCATTTCAGTCCCTTGGGATGTTACAACTTCTTACAATGCCGGTTCTTCCTATGGCCCCAAAGCAATACTGGACGCTTCAAATCAGCTTGATTTTTTTGACCCGGAAATTCCTAAAGCATGGGAAATTGGGATAGGAACCGATCCTTTTAACGATGATTTATTGAAGAAAAGCAAAAGGTTAAGAGCCGAAGCGGAGGAAGTCATAAACCACCTTGAAAACGGAGGGAGTCTGACCGATCCGGAAATTACAGAATCTCTGGCTAAAGTCAACGATGGCTCCAAAGAACTTAACTCATGGCTATATGAAAAATCCAAAACCGCATTAGCGGCTGACAAGCTTGTAGGAGTAGTAGGGGGAGACCACAGTGTCCCTTTCGGCCTCCTCCGGGCCCTATCTGAAAAACATACCGGCTTCGGAATCCTTCAAATTGATGCTCATGCCGATTTAAGGAGGGCTTATGAAGGATTTGAGTATTCACATGCATCGATAATGTACAATGCCATGAACCTGAAGAGCATCGAAAAAATTGTACATCTCGGAGTAAGAGACCTTTGCGAAGTTGCTCCCGGTGAGGATGAATGGGACGCAAACGTAGGAGCCAGGATTCTATATAAACTCACCAATCTGATGTATACATCAAACCGAGGCGTCCAGTAAAGAACGGCACAATTCCCTTACATATTTGTATAGAACAAATATCACGAAAGCAACCTATTTCCGGGAAGGACACTTTGTTCTATCCGGCCTATTATCTGATCGAGAAGAACAGCCAGAACAGCAGTAGTAACAGCACCTTCAAGAATAAACGCCTGATTATTCCAGACGATACCTGAGATTATCGGATTTCCCAGTCCCCCTGCTCCTACTACCGCTCCAATGGTTGCGGTACCCACATTAACGACAACCGACATTCGGATTCCGGCAAAAAGTACCGGAAGAGCAAGGGGCAGTTCCACTTTAAGGAGAATCTCACTCTGGGTCATCCCCATTCCCCGGGCTGCTTCCTTCACCGTGGGAGACACTTCCTCCAGCCCTGCAATGGTATTACGGAGAATCGGTAAAATACTGTACAGAAAAAGAGCAAGTACCGTAGGTTTAAATCCGAAACCCACAAGAGGTACCGCCAGGGCCAGTACGGCAACCGGCGGAATTGTCTGACTTAAGGCTCCAAGGTCACCGGCAATGCCCTTGAATCCGCTTCCTGACTTCCTTGTAACAAAGATACCAAGGGGAACACCAGCAAGCACAGCAGCAAAGCTGGATATGGCCACAAGAATAAGATGCTGTCCCAGCATCTGCGGGAGAGAGACCCGCGGGTAGAGAACTGCTTTAAGTCCCGGCCACAGAGAGATATTGAATACCGTATATAAAAAGAGAAACGTAAAAAGTACAATGCCCAGCCATGCTTTGAAATACTTCATGATTCGGAAACCTGTTCAATATCCCGGAGGCTGATCTCTCCCTGCAGTATCCCTTTTTTATCTACAACCGGTACATTTTTTATTCCCTGACCGAGCATCTTTGAAAGAACCAGCTTAAGGGAATCCTCTCTCTGCACAGCAATGTTAAAAACCTCAATCTTTGAATAACCTGACAGAGGATCTGCAGCAAAGAGGGGATGTTTTATGTCTATCCATCCCTTAAGCTGTAACCGGGCGTCTGTAGCCCATACAAAGGCAGCCCCTTGTTCGGAAAGTTTTATCAGATGTTCAGAAACCTTATCCGTTTCTATATCTACCGAACGGGCCTCCCTCATTACCTGTGCCGCGTCATAACGGGAAAGTTTTTTAAGTGAACGGTCCACACCAACAAAATCCCTCACAAAAGAATTGGCCGGAGAAGTAAGGATTGTTTCAGGTATGTCATACTGCACAATACGGCCGTCTTTCATTATTGCAATTCTGTCTGCCAGACGGATAGCCTCATCCAGATCATGGGTTACAAAAACAACGGTTTTTTTAAGTTTACGCTGAATGGAAAGAAACTCATCCTGCAGCAGCAGCCGTCCCAGGGGATCTACTGCTCCGAAAGGTTCGTCCATAAGCAGAATAGGCGGATCAGCAGCCAGCGCCCGGGCTACCCCAATACGCTGGGCTTCTCCTCCGGAAAGTTCATGAGGATATTTCTCCCCGTACACAACCGGATCCAGATCGATTAGCTCCATAAGCTCAGTAACCCGTTTTTTCACCCGATCCCTGTCCCATTTCATAAGCCGGGGTACCACAGCAATATTATCCCGGACCGTCATGTGGGGGAAGAGACCAATACTCTGAATAACATACCCTATGGATCGGCGGAGAAGCTCCGGTTTCCCTGCCATATTATCGTGCCCATCGATAAATATTTTCCCCTCGGTAGGGATAATCATACGGTTTATCATCTTGAGGGTAGTTGATTTCCCGCACCCTGAAGGGCCTATGAGCACACACAGCTCTCCTTTCTCTACGGAAAGGTCAAGAGCATTAACAGCTGTTGTTCCGCCGAATACCATTGTTACCTTCTTGAGTTGTATCACACCGGCCCTCCCGTATTCATGTTTCTCAGTTTCACCCCCCGGGGTGTTAACAAACCGGTTATCAGCAGCATCAACCGGTCAACAAGCACTGCGAGAATAACAACAGGAAGCGCTCCCAAAAGAATAAGATCGGTAGCCGCCTGACCCAGACCCTGAAAGATAAAGAATCCGAACCCCCCTGCTCCGATAAGCGCAGCGACAGTGGTATTTCCGATTGCCTGCACAGCCGCCAGACGGAGTCCGTTCAGCATAATCGGTACAGCAAGAGGTATTTCTATGGTAAAAAGCAGCTGGAATCTGCTCAAGCCCATCCCCTTTCCCGCTTGAATAATGACCGGATCAACAGCTTTTAATCCGGTATAAATATTACGTGTTACCGGCAGCAGCGCGTAGAGCGTCAGGGCAATGAGAGCCGGAGCAGATCCGGTTCCCCGGATACCCAGGGTCCTGAAAAAACTGAACCTGGTATACAGGTAGGAAAGCGGAGCAATAAGGAGTCCGAAAAGAGCAAGGCTGGGAATGGTCTGGGCAGTATTTACAAAATAGAAGATGCTCTTTTCCGCTCTTTTCTTACGGTACGCGTGTACTCCCAGAGGAATGCCGATAAGCAGGGCAAGTCCGACACTGGAAAAAGAGAGAGACAGATGATGGTAAAACTCTTGAATAAACCGGCCCTTTTTTGCACTGAACTCCTGTACCAGCGAAAGATGGCTGAACAGCCCCTCAATACCAAAAATCACAAGAAAGACAAGAGATAGATACACCAATGTAATGCGCACGGGAAGAGAGGTAATCTCTTTTACAGCTGAAGCAGTAAGAATGTACCCTCCCAAAAGCATCAGCCAGGCCCCTGCCCCCAGGGAAATCCTGCTTACACCAGTCCTGTTTTCCAGAAGGAAGGCGGACGTTTCAACCAGAGCCAGAAAAACAAAAAGAATAATGAGATTACCTAAAACCGCCGTTATGACAGGATAGAAGGAACGGAACCTGAGAAAGACAAAAGTACCGGCAACTGCTGCCAGTAAAATAATGAGAGCAACGGTATACACCGGTTCTGTAGACTGCCACAGAGCGGTTGGAACCCCTCTTGCCAGGCGGTTCTCCCTCAGTACAGTGAACCCCGGAAAAAAAGCAGCCATTAGAATTACCATACTGAACCCCGCTAGGCGGGGCAAATCACTTTTTCCGGATTTCACAGAAAACTTCTCAACCGGACCGGGAGAACAATCGGCGTAGATCCTTCATAACGCTATTTCAAAAACTTATGTTCTTTCAGAAATGTTTCAGCAACAGCACCGGCATCTTTCCCCCCGATAACAATTTCTCCGTTAAGCGTCTGCAGTGTAACAAGATCCAGACTAAGGAAAACCGGTTTTAGAATAGCTGCTATCTCCGGATGCAGATCCAGTACCGACTTTCTTATTATCGGTGCCGGTTCATACACAGGCTGCACACCTTTGGTATCCTGCAGGACAGTGAGATTAAACGCTGCAATTGATCCGTCGGTACCATAGGCCATGGCAAAATTAACTCCGTCAGTATTATCCGCTGCTGCTTTTTCAGTCTGAGCAGTGTTGCCTCCCGCCAGAATAAGAAGCTGATCATTCTGCAGTTTAAATCCGTACGTTTTCTCAAACGCGGGAAGTGCCGCAGGACTTGTAGAAAACTCCTCGGAGCAGGCAATCTTTATCTTTCCGCCGTTGTTTATATAGCGGGCCATATCATCCAGAGTTTTCAACTCCTCTTTTCCGGCCAGATCCTGCCTGACTGCGATTGCCCAGGTATTGTTAGCAGGAGCAGGAGTCAGCCAGACAATTTTATTCGCTTCAAAATCCAGCTTTTTTACTTCCTGGTAACCGCTTTGCGAATTTTTCCAGATCTCCGGTTTCTTACTGGAAAAGAAAAACTGTCCGTTTCCCGTATACTCCGGATAGATATCTATTTCTCCGCTGATTAATGCTTTACGGACAACACTTGTCGGGCCGAATTCGGTTTTATCTTCCACCTCAATCCCGTTTGCTTTAAGCATTTTTACAATCATCTGGCCAAGGAGTGCACCTTCCGTATCAATCTTTGAAGCGACAACTACCGGCGGTCCGGCCAAAGCTGCTTCCTTACTGCCGGCAGCATAGAGAAGGGAAACTCCGGTTATCAGTATAACTGCCAATACACATACTATCTTTTTCATATTTTCATCCTTCTATCTCTCGTTGTTAAACTATCATTAAACCTTACTATCTCCGACTATAACTGTCAAGTTAATCTCCGAGGGGTTTCAAATCATTAAAAATCCAGGGAACAAGTTCCGAGACGGTAGGATGGGGAATAACCACCTCCTGAAGCTTTGTGTAGGGAAGCCCTGCCTGCATGGCAAGAGCGAGCATCCCGATAATCTCATCGCCTCCCACTCCGAAGATTGTCGCACCCAATATCTGACTGCTTCCCTCCTCAACCAGAAACTTGATAAGCCCCTTAGGTTCATCCTTTTCTTTTGCCCGGCCGATGGTATCCATACTGCGGACTGCCATAAGAACCTTTTTCCCGGATTTCCGTGCTTCCCGTTCAGACATTCCCACCCTTGCGAGGGGAGGATCTATAAACATGGAATATATAAGAATCCGGTCGCTTATATGCCTGCTGCCCCCTTCCAGATGTTCCAGAAAAACCTGTCCGTCATGCACAGAAGTATGGGTAAACGCGCCGCGGCCGTTTACGTCTCCCAGCGCATAGATGTGGGGTACTGAAGTCTGGCATACTTCATTCACTGTGATGAATCCTCTCTCGTTAGTAACAACCCCGGCAGCGGAAAGATTTAGCATATCCGTATTAGGTACCCGCCCTACAGCTATAAGCAGCTGATCTCCGGACAGCTGTTTCCTTTCGCCGGATTCGGTAAAAATAACCTGTATTCCTCCATCTGGTTTTTCAAGAGCCGTTATTTCCGTGTTATAAAGTATCTGTATCCCTTCATCCGTTAAAATATCCGCGGCTGCTTTACTGATATCGGAATCTTCACGGGAGACAATACGTTCTCCATGTTCAAGAACGGTAACCTTACTGCCCAGTCTGCGGAAGGCTTGAGCAAACTCAAGACCCACATAGGAGCCGCCGATAACCAGCAGATGCTCAGGAAGAGCTTCCAGCCCGAGAATTCCTTTGTTGTCCAGCCAGGGAACCGAATCAATTCCTTTAAAAGGAGGCTTCCGCGACCGGGTTCCCGTGTGTATAATGATGGTTTCACCACGCAGGATATCCTCTCCCACCTGTACGGTGTGATCATCGACAAAAGACGCTTCACCGGGATAGAAATCAGTTGTTTTCTGGAGCCAGGATTTAAATCCATCACTGGAAGAAAATCGCATGGCGTTTACCCGTTCCATCACTTTCCGGAAATTTACCGAAACTTTTCCAGTTTCAACTCCGAAATCGTTTCCTCTTCCGGCCATGTGTGCGGCCCGTGCACTGGCAATAAGGGTCTTTGTAGGAGTGCAGCCCCAATTGACACAGGTACCCCCTACCCGGTCAGATTCAATAACGGCAATCTTTAATTTCCGCTTCAGAAGGTTCGGCAGTACTGTGCCCGTAGCCTGACCCGTTCCTATAAAGATAATATCGTATGATTTCATATTGAGCCCCTTTCATTCTTAATGCCGGGAAACGTTATATCTCTGCATTGGCCCGTCTGATACCGTTGAAATCAACCGCCTTGATATTTCGGCAGCCTCCTCCCGGAGGGATGAAACATCCACCGTTGCCAAGCGGCCGTCCCGAACGGCAATCTTTCCATCGACTATTACCGTATCAATGTTCCGGTTATTCAGAGAATACAGGATATCCGCAAATATGGAATTACCGGGGAACATATTCGGGGTAGATGGTTTTATACAGACAAGATCTGCAGGCGCACCGGGTACAATTTCTCCGTAATTCTGCAGTCCCATAACCGCTCCGTTCGTCATAAGAGGAAGAATATCATCAATTTTCCCCTTTTCAGGATCGGCATCCGCACATTTTGCCAGAAAAGCGGCATCCCTGGCTGTCTCAAAGATATCCATGGTATTGTTGGATGCACAGCCGTCACTGCCGAATCCGACAGGGATACCGGCGTCAAGAGCCCTGGAAAGAAGATTATTCACATCACCGAACTTCATGTAGGTTTTCGCACAATGCGCAATCCCGGCACCGCTTTCCTTTACAAGCTTCAGATCCTCATCAGTCGCCCAGTACGCGTGTGCAAGAATAGTACCCTTCCGGAGAACTCCTGTTTTCTGAAGCACCTGTATGGGAGACAGCCCTCTGGTTTTCAGTGAATCCTGAACCTGACCGGACGTTTCCGAAACATGAATATGCATGGGAATATTCAGATTCTCTGATTCCTTCACAATCTCTTTCAAAAAATCGTCGGAACAGAGATAGGGAGAGTGAGGGCCGAGAGACATGGTTATCCGGCTGCTTTTCCCTAGGTACTCTTTCGTAAAATCAAGAGCCCTGCTGTACTTTTCACGGCTGTCTTCTCCGGAACCAAAAACAGCCCAGGCAAGATTGGCCCGCATACCGGAGAGAGTGTATGCATCGAAGGCCTGCTCCATATTAAAATAGTGGTCCGCTACTGCTGTTACTCCCGAAAGAAGCATTTCCGCCGCTCCAAGGAGCGTACCGACATAAACATCCCGGGGCGTCAAACTCCGCTCATAGATCCATACATACTTATTAAACCAGTCACCAACCGTGACATCCTCGGCTACCCCCCGGAGCAGGGTCATGGCTGTATGGCTGTGGTTGTTGGTAAGTCCGGGGAAAACGTACATCCCCTTCCCGTCTATAACCGAATCGGAAACTGAAGAATGGGGAGTAGTATCGAGTATTTTCTCAATTCTCCCGTTTCTTATGTAAACGTCCGCATTCCGGCGTACTGAAAGTGATGAAAAAGAAAGTATCGAAATATTTTTTAAAATCACCCCAGTTTCCTGTTTAGTTTTTCTATCGCAGCAGTCATCATGGACACAAAACGGCGGGCATCAAGCTCCAGGGCAACATCCACATTTGGTTTCTGTTTCGTAACTCCATAGAAATCAACAAGGGTCATCCCCCTTGTTAGTTCCCCCGCGGTTTCAACCGCAACGTGCAGATGTTTTGTCTCTACAATTCCCGGCTCAATAACAGCGGCAACAGCCAGAGCATCATGGAGAGGCGCCCCGGGGAGGCCGAAGATATCTTTATTTGCCCGGGCAAAAAACCGCAGAAGAGGGACGACTACGTCAGAGACCTTTCCTCCGGGAACGGTAAGTGCTTCGATATCTTCCGGAGTCATAATTGCCCTGTTGGTTACATCAAGACCGACCATCGTTATAGGTACTCCTGATTCAAAAACGACCTTTGCCGCCTCTGGGTCCACATAGATATTATATTCTGCGGCGGGAGTAACGTTGGAATCGTGCATCCCCCCTCCCATCAATACTATACGCTCAACCTTCTCTTTTATGCGGGGAGCCTTTATCAACGCCAGAGCAATATTGGTAAGAGGCCCGGTAGGTACAAGAACCATTTTTTCTCTGCTCTGTTCAAGGGTCATAATGATAAAATCCGCCGCATGGACATCCAGAGGCTTAATACCGACAGGAGGAAGATCAGCACCGTCAAGTCCCGTCTGACCGTGAAACTGGGGTGCCGTTAATAGCTCTCTCACCAGCGGCTTATCCGATCCCCGGGCAACGGGGGCATTATCCTTTATGAGGGTAAGTACCTGACAGGCATTCCGGAATGTTTTATCACCCGTTTGATTCCCTGCTACCGTCGTTACACCTGCAAGCTCCACCTCTTTTGATGCGGAAGCGAGCATGATAGCCATCATGTCGTCATGCCCGGGATCACAATCAATAAGTATTTTTTTCCTGTTATTCATCGGCCGCCGATATATCCTTTACCACACTCGAAATAACATCTTCACTGTAGAGTTCATGTGCCTCATCCACCCGCTTCTTTTTCATCTGTTTCCGCATGGCAAAGAGTGCCAGTGCAATAATGGTGATAAGATAGGGAATCATCTGAATAAGCTCCGAAGGGATATCAAGTGATGCGATGTAAATTGCAAACGAATTTACAAATCCAAAGAGAAGCGAGGACCAGAACATGCCCATAGGCATATTCCCTCCCAGTGTTGAAGCGGCAATGGCTATAAATCCACGGCCTGCTGTCATATCCCGGGAGAACCAGGATACGTACCCCATGGACAGATACAACCCGCCGAACGCACCGAACAGTCCGGAGAGAAGAAGCGCGTACACCTTAATCCTGTTTACATTGATTCCGACAGATTCAGCGGCATTCGGATTTTGTCCGACAGCCCGAATCCTCAGTCCGAGAGGTGTTTTGAATACAAGAACATAGAAAAAAGGAACCGCAAGAAGAGCAATATACGTCATTATATTATGACCGCTGAAGATGGGACCCAGTACAGGGATTGATTTAAGAATCGGTATCTGTATTTCCGGGAAAACAAGACTTTTTAACGAGCTGGTACTCCCTTTATCTCCCGTAAACAGGTACAGCATAAAAATCGTGAACCCTGAAGCAAACATGTTCAGAGCAATGGCAGCAAGGATAATATCCGCTTTAAGCTTCAAATGGAAATATGCCAGAATACCTCCGGTAGCCACTCCCGCAGTAATTCCTGCCAGAAGGGAAAGCCAAATACTTCCGGTAAATGTACTGACAATGACACCGAAAAAGGCAGACATGAGCATAATCCCTTCCAGCGCAATATTTACCGAACCTGCAAGCTCTGATATGGCAACGCCGAGAGCAGGGAGCAGAATCGGGGTCATAACCCGGAGAATGGCAAAACCGAATCCTGTTGAAAAAATACTCTTAAGCAATGGACTCATTACCCGCCTCCTCTAACGAAGCCTGTTTCATGGTTATTTTATATTTCCACTGGGAGAGAAATGCTTCTGCTGTTATAAGGATAATGATGATAGCCTGAATAACCGCAACGAGTTCAGAAGGAACGTCCGCCATAAGGTTAAGGACCTGACTACCAACCCGGAGATAGGAAAGGAAAAGTGCGGCAAAAATTATAAGGATAGGGTGGTTCCTCCCAATTATTGCAACGATAACACCATCCCATCCGTAGCCGGGGCTGTTCTGCCAGTTAAACCGGTGATGAATTCCCATAACCTCCGTCATACCTCCAAACCCCGCAATCATCCCGGAGATAACCTGGGACAGGATAACTACCTTTACAACGTTGATACCGCCGAACCGTGCAAACTTGTCATTATTCCCTGTTGTACGGATCTCATACCCTGTTGTTGTATGGTAGAGGAAATAATACCCCAACAGCGCAAATATAACCGCCAGAATAATTCCCACATGAATCCGGGTTCCGGGAATTATCTGAGGCAGCCATGCTGTCTTGGGAAGCGGCAATGATACCAGAAAACCGGCACTCTTGTCCCTGAAGTGTGAATTAATAAGATAGAGGCCCAAAAAGTAAGCAACATAGTTCATCATAAGGGAAGAAACAAGTTCACTGGCCCCCCATTTGGCCTTTAAAACCCCCGGAATCCAGCCCCAGGCCGCGCCGGTTAACCCTGCAACAACAAGGATAAGGATAACATGGGGTAAAGCCGGCATGTGGGTAGATACAGCAAAAGCTGTTCCGATAGCAGCACTTAAAAACAGAGCTCCTTCTGCTCCGACGTTAAACTGCTTTGCCTGAAAAGCAATTGCAATGGCTACACCGCAGAAAATAATAGGGGAAGCATTCTCAAAAACATTTGCCAGCCTGCTTTTGGAAAGAATCGGACCAAGTAAAAACTGTTTTAATGAATAAGCAGGTGTTTTACTGATCAAGTAAATGAGTACAATGCTTATTATAACTCCGACAAGAATGGCAATTAACGTCCGGATCAGCGTAAAATACTTAAGAATGAATTTCTCCATGCGCCCCCTCCTCTTTTTTTACACCGAGCATATACGGTCCTAAATCTTTACCGGTTACTTTGGATACATCTTTAAAATGAGCTGTAATTTCACCATTATAAATAACAATAATCCTTGATGACAATTTCAGTATCTCATCAAGATCAGCAGAAATAAGAAAAACCGCTTTCCCGGAATCCCGGGCATCTTTCAACAGAACATGGATAAGTTCTTCAGACCCGATATCCACTCCCCTGGTCGGCTGCGCCGCAATAATTATCTGCGGATCAGAAGAAAGTTCCCGTGCAACAACAACCTTCTGTATATTTCCTCCTGAAAGAGATCCGGCAGGAGTTCTGGATGACTGGGTTAGAATGTTGAACTTCTGAATAAGTTCCTTACTGTATTTTCTAATATACTTCCAGTCCAGTTTTCCGTATCTTGAAAACTCTTTTTTATAGTACCGGTCAACAATAAAATTTTCTTCCAAAGAAGCAGTATCAGCAACACCATTCTCCATCCTGTCTTCAGGAATATGGGACATCCCAAGTTCACGTACCTGCCGGGGAGATAACCCGGCGATATTTTTCCCGTCCATGGAGATACTGCCTTCTGTAGGCCGTGATAAACCTGTCAAGATATCTATAAGCTCCGTCTGTCCGTTTCCGTCCACCCCCGCAATTCCGAGGATCTCTCCTGCTCTGATATCAAAGTTTATATTTTTTAATACCTGAACATTCTCATCATCAATATAGGAAACATTTTTAACAGAAAGGCGGACACCGCCCATTTTCTCAGGAGGATCGAGACGGGCAGTGTCAATATCACGTCCTACCATGAGATGAGCTATTTCTTCTTCTGTAACATCTGAAGCATCTTCGGTGGTTATAACACGAGCATCCCGCATAACTGTAATCCGGTCAGCAAGCTGCTTTACTTCGCTGAGCTTATGGGAAATAAAAAGAATCGTCTTACCGTTCTCTTTCAACCGGAAGAGTGTCTTAAACAGAATAACCGTTTCCTGGGGCGTAAGAACCGCTGTCGGCTCATCAAGAATAAGAAGCTCAGCATTACGGTACAGTGCTTTTAAAATTTCAACCCGCTGCCGGACACCAATCGGCAGATCCTTGATTTTTTTATCCGCGGGAACGTCAAGGCCGTACCTTTCAGAAACTTCTTTCGTGATGCGTACCGCTTTATCCGTATCAAGAAACAGAGAGCCTTTCCGCGGCTCAACTCCCAGAATAAGATTTTCAGCAACCGTAAGATCCGGAGCCAGCATCAGATGCTGGTGAACCATCCCTATACCAACATTAATGGCATCATCGGGATTCTTGAAATTAACCTTCTTTCCTTTGTAGATTATATCCCCTTCCTGAGGGTGAATAATACCGAAAATGGCCTTCATAAGCGTTGATTTTCCCGCACCGTTTTCGCCGACTATTGCATGAATTGTTTTTTCTGTGACATCTACACTTACGTTTTTGTTTGCAATAACCCCTGCAGGATATACCATCGTAATGTTATTGACCTGAAGAATACTTTCCATGTGTTCCCCTTTGATAAAAGGGGAAGCCCTACAGGACTTCCCCTTTCAAATTCACGTTGAAAATTTACTTCCCGAACGCAGTACCAACCTTGATTTCACCGCTGATGATCTTTTTCTCTATATCCATAATCTTGTTTCTGAACTTTTCAGGAACAACTTTCTTGTAGTTCTCATTATCTGCAATACCAATACCGTCTTTTTTAAGACCGAGAACTTCCGCTGCACCGTACTTTAATGTTCCTGCCTGAGCCATTTTAATAGCTCTGTAAATTGAAACATCTACATTCTTCATCATCGAAGTAACAATGTGGGATGCTTTTGCAGGATCAGTGTCCTTGAACAGCTGATACTGGTCAGAGTCAACACCAATGGTATATTTATTTTTATCCTTCGCAGCATCTATACCGCCAAGTCCCGTCTCACCGGCAACATTAAAGGTAATGTCCGCACCCTGATCAAACATCGCAAGGGTCAGCTCTTTACCTTTTGCAGGGTCTGAAAAAGCTCCGGCATAGGAAACAAGAACCTTGACTGAAGGATCAATGTATTTCACACCTTCCGTAAAACCAACCTTGAAATCGTTAATAACAGGGATGTCCATTCCTCCGAGAAAGCCAACAACCTTCGCAGGATTTGCCAGAGGCATATCGGAAGTTGTTATCATGGCCGCAAGAGCCCCTACAAGAAAAGATCCCTCATTCTGGCTGTACAGGATGGAGTAAATATTACCCAGTCCCGGCTTTGAATAATCAACTGACGTATCATAGGTAAAAAACTTTTTCTCAGGATGTTTAGGAGCAATCTTCTCCAGATAAGCCTGAAGCTGCCATGTTCCCGCAATAATTATATCCCAGTCGCCTTCTGCCAGCTGTGCAATATCCGGTTCCCATTTGGCAGGATCATATCCTCCCTCTACAACCTTACCCATAATACCAAGCTTATCCTCCGCCATCTTGACGCCGCGGGCCGCGGAATCAAAAAAGGACTTATCTCCCAAGGTACCGTTTACATACAGAACAACCTTAAGCTTTTTTGCAGGTGCTTCCGCTGCTGCAGTTTCCTTCTTTTTACACCCAGTAAATACTGCCGCTACAGCAAATACCATTAAGAGTGCTAAAACTGTAAAAATCAATTTTTTCATTTTACTCATACATGAACCTCCAATAAAAATTTATAGATTATCTATTTTAAAGCCTTTATCCGTTTTAGTATAGTAGAAAATTTGCCTTTATCAATCTCCATTATAACATCAATTGAAGAACCGGCACAGGTTACCGACGCGCCGCGCATTGTATTGTTGGTTAATTCCATCTTTAAATTGCTCTTTATACGGTATGAGGCCGTCGTTTCATCAATAACGTATGCCATTGCCAATGGATCCGGCTGACCGGCTATTTTCCCGCCGAATATTTTCTCAAAATACTTCATTGGCGTCTGTTCAAGTTCAAGAAAGAGTTTTCCCGCCTTTGAATCCTCAAATCCCAGATTATTAATATCATCCTCGGTAAACATTGCTTTAAGGGCCGCATCCCAGGGAACAATGGTAAGAGGCACCCCTGAGTCAATAACAAACTGGGCTGCTTCGGGATCTGCGGCAAAATTAAACTCCGCGAATTTTGTTACATTGCCGTAATTAATAGCTCCCCCCATTACAACCATATCATGTATGTAATCTTTCAAATCAGGATAGAGGTTAAGTGCAATGGCAATATTTGTCAGCGGTCCAATTGCAACAAGGGTCAGGCCCTGGTTCTCTTTCGCAGTTTTATACAGCCCGTCAGGGGCAAGAAGCGCTTCTGCAGTTTTTCCCGTATGGGGGAGCTTAACATCTCCAAATCCATTATCCCCATGAACGCCTCCCGCACGGATTTTCTGCCCGAGCAGAGAAGTGGATGCTCCTTTAAAAACAGGAATATCTTCACGGTTAAAATACCCAAGGAGACGGGTTATGTTATCCACAACAAGGTCAAGTGCTACGTTTCCGGCAACAGCACTGATACCGGAAACTTCAACTTCAGGGCTTACAAGAGCCATCATGATGGCAACAGCATCATCAATTCCGCAGTCAGAATCTATAAATATCTTTTTCATATCTGTATAGTGAAGTAATTTTTTTTATTTGTCGAGGTTTATTTGCAATATTTTGTTGTAATATTTATCTTCTTGTTCTATACAGAAGAGTATGGTGGGCTACAGTATTGCAAAAAAAAGGAAAGGAAGAAGAAAGTACAACTTTTTTGGTCTCTTCAATGAGTTTTCATATACTCTGATTGTCGGGAATGTCATCATTCTATACCTTATCCGGCTTCATGCTTCAAACAGCTTTATAGGATTGATATCATCCTTCAGCTATATCTCCTTTTTCTTTATAATTTTCGGTAAAAAAGTTATTAAACGGCTGAAAATTGTAAAAACCATGGGGTGGACTTGGCTGCTCAGAAACACCGTCCTGCTGCCGATGATCTTTTCCCCGTATTTTGCCGTACGGGGTAATACAAAGACAGCAGCCGCCATTATATTCATGAGCCTTCTTTTATTTCACACCGTCAGGGGAGTCGGCCTTGTGGGGAACAGCCCTCTGGTCAGGGAACTTTCTGCAGGAAAAGACCGGGGCAGATTTTTATCAACCTACCAGACCCTTGTAAATCTTTCTGTTCTCCTGGCAAGTGTAACGATTGTTATTTTCCTGAAAGACAAGGCTCCTTTGTACATATTCTCTGTTTTTTTTGCTCTTGGTATCCTTACAGGATTCATAGGAACCATGTTTCTCTTTGCCATTCCGGAACCGGAAGGAGGAGATGAAGGAGCGGAAGACAAACTGTTTGATTCATTCCGTGAAAGTTTGAAATCACCGGCTATCAGGAGATTCATTCTCCCTTTTTCCTTTTTTCTCTTTACAAGCGCCATGACCCGGCCCTTTATCCTCGTGTACGCAAAGGAAATTTTCTCTATATCGGACAGAACGGCCATGATCCTTTCAATATCAGGCACCTTCGGTGCTATTGTTATGGGCATTCTATCCGGTTTTTTTCTGGATCGTATCGGTGCAAAGCCGCTAATTATCGTATACGCGTTTTTAACGGGAATTAGTCTATTGCCGGGACTTTTACCCGCAGGCACCGTTCTTCTGAACTTCTTTCTTCTGATCAGTCTCATGTTTTTCTTTTTTCAGCTTGGATCCCTGGGAGCAATAAACGGCTGTCAGACATATTTTTACAGCATTATCTCTCAACGGGATCAGGTTAATCTCGGTATCATCTATTTCTTTATCATGGGCCTTACCGGAGCTCTCGGTGCAAATATCGGAGGCTGGTACCTCGACCTGCTCCGCTATTCTCTTCCCGGAGATTCATCTCTCGTTTATAGAATATTCTTCTCAACAATCCTGCTTTTCGTCCTTATCGCCATAATTCTTATGGGAAGACTTGCGGGTAAAGGAGCCCAACCGCTTCCGAAAGCCCTCCGGATAATGTTCTCGGTCAAAGATTTGCGAGCTATCAGTCTGCTGAACAAACTTGATAATATTGCCTCAGTCGAGGATGAACAAAAAGTAATACGGGAAATCGGTGTTTCCCATTCATCATTTCCTGAAAGAGAGATTCTGAAAAAGCTGACAGCACCAAGTTATGCCGTACGTTCAGAAGCTCTGTACGCCCTCTCGAAAATGAGAATAACCTCTGGAATCAGGGAAGCACTTATAACCCAGATAGAGCATTACCACTATACAACAGCTTCCATTGCCGCCAGGATATGCGGGCAGCAAAGGATAAGAGAGGCAATCCCCGTACTCCGTTCATCTCTGGAAAGCAACGACTATCTCCTTATTTCGAAATCTATGCTTTCTCTTGCTCAACTTGAGGATAAAAAGAGCCGCCTGCAGATAGAAGAAATTGTCCGGATATCGGAAAATCCGATGGTTCTTATTCATGGAATTTCCGCACTGAAATTGTTTTCAAATCCCGAATCAATAAAAACACTTTTTTCAGTACTGACACGACCGGACATTCCTACCTATCTCCGGGAAGAAATATTTGTATCTCTCTCCGGCCTGCTGAACTTTGAAGACTGGTTCTACCGATTCTACATTATCTACCGGGATAACAGAGAAGAAGGTATCGAAATGCTTCTTGATCAGCTTGAACAGAAAGGAGTATCAAAAGGAATAGATTTTTCATTTTTTTCTGAATCTAATCTTGGTACCGTCGATTTTATCGTCAAAGCCAGCGCCTTTCTTGAAACAATGACCGTTGACCGGAAA
This sequence comes from Spirochaetaceae bacterium, assembly GCA_015493635.1. Taxonomy (GTDB): domain Bacteria; phylum Spirochaetota; class Spirochaetia; order B11-G9; family B11-G9; genus S145-15. The sequence continues at coordinate 59,007 of WGCU01000050.1, forward strand.
GTAAGAAATATTCTTACAACCGGACTGGAAACAGAAAATATCAGTACGTACAAGGGGCTAAGCTTCCTTATTGGAGCATTTATCATATACAATTATGTTAAATAAGGAGAGATCATGGAATATCTGATACAGCTTGGCAGAAAACTGTGGGATGCGGCGGAACCCGGTTTTCATGAAGTTAAAACAGGAAAAATACTCACAGCTACGTTTACAGAAGCAGGATTTATCCTGGAAAAATTTGGTAATTTTCCGGGTTTTGCCGCAACAGTAGACGGTAATTACCGTACAAAGAAAGTAGCCCTTATTGCTGATATGGATGCTCTTCCCCTCCCGGGTTCAGAACCCCGGCAATACATCCATTCCTGCGGGCATCATGTTCAGTTAACCGCCCTGGCGGGAGCTGCTGCTGCTCTGCAGAAATCCAAACCGGAACTTCTTAAGCATATATCATTCATGGCGATACCGGCAGAAGAATATATCGATTTGGAAAAGAGGGAAACATTACGGCAGGAGGGTAAAATTTCGCAGCTGAGCGGGAAACTGGAACTTATTCAACGGGGAGTTTTCAACTACCCGGACGTAATTATTTCCATGCACTCAGCAGCATTCAGCAATCCTCTTTATATCAGCAGTGTCCGTGCCATGAGCGGTTTCGATGTAATGCATTTTACCTTTACAGGAGCTGCATCCCATGCGGGAGCCTCCCCCCATAAAGGAATCAACGCTCAGAATGCCGCGGTACTGTTCCTCCAGGCATGCGCTTTCCAGAGAGAAAGCTTTAATGAGGATATGCACGTACGCATTCATCCCATCCTTAAACTGGCGGAAAATCAGTCGGTAAACCTTATTCCCGACTATGCGTTTGTAGAAACCTACGTTCGAAGTGCTGATCCGGAAACCATACAGGAAGTAAGTAGAAAACTGAAGAACGCCGCTGAAGGATGCGCACAGGCAATTGGAGCCGGGGTAACGGTGGAAACCATTCCCGGATATGCACCCTTTAGAGCTGATATGAGGCTCCACACCCTTTTACAGGAAACCGCGCAGGCGGAAGGAATTCCCTTTATTGATGAGGCATACAGCTCCGCGTCTACCGATGTGGGGAATATATCCCAGCTGAAACCAACAATAATGCTCGGGCTTCCCGGAGTCAACGGCAAGTTTCACAACCCCGCTTTCAGAGTTACCGATGAAGAAGCCGCCTATGTATTTCCCGCATCATTCCTTGTTCACTACCTTGAGAAAGTATGTTCATTCTCCTGATACTTCCGCGATAATGGTAAAATCTCCCGGTACATATCCTGAAACAGAACTGACATGTGCTGAATACTTCCGTACATGATGAACAACATCTTTCTCATCAAAGAAAGTAAGCGTCAATTTAACCGCACCTTTTGCCAAAGAATAAGTTGAAGTAAGATCTCCCATTGAAGGAGATAAAAATGCAAAAATACAGCAAAGAAGAAAAAGAGAAACACTTAAAGCAGTGGCGAAGTAGCGGCCTTAGCGGTCAAGAGTA
>WGCU01000051.1 GCA_015493635.1 Spirochaetaceae bacterium
TATGGAGGGTTTGAGAAAGACAGGCAGTCATTAAAGTATAAATGTCCTGCAAAAGCATACGGAATTGAGTGCAAAGGAAAGGATACATGCCCCGTAAAATCAGGAATAAGAATACCGCTTGCAACAGATAGAAGAGTGTTTACTCCTGTAGCAAGATCAACTTACAAGTGGAAAACGCTATACAAGAAAAGAACGGCGGTTGAGAGGGTTAACAGCAGGCTGGATGTATCATTTGGATTTGAGCATCACACAATACGAGGACAGAAGAAAATGAGTGTGCGGGTAACTATTGCCTTTATCATCATGCTCAGTTTGGCTGTGGGGCGGGCAAAAGAAGGAAGGAGTGACCTTATCAGGTCCCTTGTAAGAGCCGGATAGTATAAATTTGAGTTCAAATAGAGCGTTTTACGGGAGAGGTGTCTGCTGATAGTTTTTCAGGAGCCTAAAATCACAAAATAAGAGCTGATTTCACACTTGAGAAGTAAAAAATCAATAAAACAATGAACACCTCTGTCCAAAAAAACATTCTATTATGAAAATTGTCATGTATTATTTTGCCAGAATGGGGTACTTCGCAAAAAGCTCTATTAATTACTAATCGACATTCAGCAATATATTCACTATACTATTGACAGGGATCATACAAAAATATGGAGAAAATGGAAAATGGATAAAGAGAATTTTGAAGACAATTTTGCTGAACTTTTAGAAAATAGTATCTCCGGAACTGATAAATTTGAACCCGGACAGTTAATAGAAGCTGAAATTGTTTCTATTTCCGGTGATTGTATTTTTTTGCAATTAAGCGGTAAGAGCGAAGGTCAGCTTGATACTGCAGAAATGATTGATAAAAATGGTAATCTTACTGTAAAAGAGGGAGATTCCATAAAAGCTTTTTTTCTATATTCAAAAAATGGTGAACTGCATTTTACCACCAAAATCAGCGGAGATAAAGCCGGAAAGGCCGTAATGGAAAGTGCTTTTGAAAGTGGAATTCCTGTTGAGGGTACGGTAGAAAAAGAGATTAAAGGCGGGTTTGAAATAAAAATTGGTGATTCCAGGGCTTTCTGTCCCTATTCTCAAATAGGAAAGAAAAGAGTAGAAAATCCTGAAGAATATATTGGTAAGACTCTTACCTTTAAAATTTTAGAGTACAGTGAAAATGGGAGAAATATCCTTGTTTCAAACAGAGCTATATTGAAAGAAGAACAGGATGCTCAGAAAGAAATACTTAAAAAGACATTACATGAAAATATGAATGTGAAAGGTGTTGTAAAATCTTTGCAGAGTTTTGGAGCTTTTGTTGAGATCAGCGGCGTACAGGCATTACTGCCAATTTCCGAAATTAGCAGATCCCGGGTGGATGATATCCATCAAGTACTGTCTATAGGAGAGGAAATTGAGGTTGCTGTTATTAAACTGGACTGGCAAAATGACCGTATCACGGTAAGTATGAAAAAACTCTTGGCCGATCCCTGGGATAAAGCCCAGCAAAAATATAAGATCGGTTCCAGACACACCGGAGAAGTTGTACGAATTACCAATTTTGGTGCCTTTGTTTCTCTTGAACCAGGCCTTGACGGACTTATTCATATCTCAGATCTTGAAGGTAACAGTAGAGATTTTAATCCCCGTGTAGCTTTAAAAAAAGGGCAAAGGATAATTGTGCAGATTAATAGTATAGACACCCGGAAGAAAAGAATTTCATTGAAACCAGCAGTAGAAGCTCAGGATGAAGAAGCTTTTAAACAGTATATGAAACCGGAATCAGATACATATAATCCATTTGCCGGTTTGTTAAAAGGCCAAAAGAAAAAATAAAGCAACTTCCTATTGATAAAGTTTGTGTTTTATCCCCGGGTACCATGGCCAAGGTCGATTACGGCATAAGATTAATACTAAATTTACAGTAATATTAAAGAAGGAACGTAGATTTTAGAACTTCTTCAAATTATCACACAGAATAGTTTTGCCTGTAAAAGCTTGTATAAAAGGAATGGTATGTGAATAGTGCATGACTTTTACAGTGTTTGGATTCTTCTTACGTCACTCTTTCCTCAATAGCTGCCGGGAACGATTGTATGTTTTAATTCTTTTGTAAGAAGCTAATCACCACTACCGTTTTGGAAATACTGGTTAATTTTTCTATTTGCTGTATCCTAAGTTTTTCGGTACAGCTGTGTTTTAATATTTCTCTAGTTTTCTTCACGCTTATCCTTACCCTTGCTATATGAACTTCCTTATAGCTTGATTCCGGGGGTGAATATTATTGATCATTTTCTTCTTGAAAATAATTCTGGAGCACCTGCTAAAAGTGTCCGTTTATTTCCGGAATAGCTATCTGCTTTGCGTCGGTGTATGCATAACAGATGACTATTCCTAAAAGTTTTTCTACCTCTCTATCTTTAGATATCGGATTGTTACCTTATTTTAAGGGCTTATTGATTAAAAAATGCACATATGTGCACCTACTGCAAAAAAATAAAGTTTTTCTTGACTTGTGCATTTTTGTATGCTTTAATTATTAAGAACTTAGTAATTTTTTATTAAAGGAAACATTTCTCTAAAAGGAGCTTACATGAATACATATACTATTCAGCCATTAAATACTGGGTATGCTACAACCAGTAGGTCAACATACATTTATCATCACAGCACTCACAAATATTATGATGTCACAGGAGATCAAGATTTGCCCGTTATTGCTTTTTTTGTTGAAGGGAATGATCATAAAATACTTGTAGATACGGGTATGTCGTCAACTGAAATTGCACATAAATATCATCATCCTGGATCAACACAGCCCGAAGGTTTTGCTATTTATGAACAGCTTGAGAAGATTGGAGTGAAACCAGAAGAGATTGATACCGTGGTTTTAACACATTTACATTGGGACCATTCTTACTATCTGTCAAAATTTACACATGCAAAATTCTATGTCCAGAAAAAGGAATATGATTTTGCTAATAAGCCCATTCCTTTATACTTTAAATCATATGAGGAACCTTCTCTTGGTCTAACGCCACAGTTTTACGGTATTGATTTTAAATTGCTTAATGGAGAAGTAGACATCCTTGATGGAATCAGTGTTTATCCAAGTCCAGGCCATTCAGTAGGGCATCAAACTGTTGTCGTTAATACAAAGGATGGAGAATATCATTGTTGTGGCGACTTGGTTTTTACATATGATAATTTTAAAGCAATCCCTGAAATAAAATATACGATTACTCCACCATCAAGGTTTCAGGACATTGTGAGTCTCTGGAATAGTATAGAGGACTGTAAAAGACGTGTGGATGGTCGTATTGATCATATTTTGCCTACTCATGAAATAAAAGTTCTCGAAAGAAAAATTATAGGATAATTCATTGTTCACAAAATTACTTTAAAGGAGGTTAAAAGGTTTAATAAAATTGTTAGAGAAAAAATAAAATGACAAGAAGGAGAGTGGTAAAGAAAATGAAAAAATTTTTATTAATGATTACGTTGGTTATGTTTACAGTTGGTTTTGTTTTTGCAAATGGAAATGCAGAACAAAGTAAAGCAAAGACTTCAGTTTCCAAGAAAAATTTTGGTGCTAACTATTATTCCAATAAGCCGGGAGAAAGAAATTTTAAACTTCCAACAACCGGTGTAGGTACAAAAATAAGTACCAATGTTGTTGCTAAAGATGAATATTCACTAGCTTGTGTTGTTAAGAACGCAACAAACCCCTACATGATAAAAATGCTGGATGGAGCAAAAAAGGCAGCAAAAGATATGGGTTGTAAAATGGTAGTACTTGGTCCCTCAAAGGCTGACAATATTGAAGAACAGGTTAGTATAGTAGAAGACTTGATACAGAAAGGAGTTCAAGGCTTTATTCTACATCCAAGTGATTCCAAAGGAATAATGCCGGCAGTACGGAAAGCCAATGAAAAAAATATTCCTGTAGCAACAATTGGAACACCAACTGCTGATCCCACTGTAGCTTATTTGAGATCTGGTGTTGATTATTATAAAACAGGTGTTGTTGTAGCAGCTGCAGTTGCCAAAAAGCTTGGTGACAAAGGTAACATTATTGTTCTTGAAGGAGCTCCAGGAGCACAGAATGGTCAGGAACGGTTACAGGGAATTAAAGATGAATTTGCCAAATATCCTGATATTAAAATTATTGCCTCACAAACTGCTAGGTGGAATCGTGTAAAAGGTATGCAGGTTATGGAAAATCTTCTTCAACGGTTTGATACAGTAGATGCAGTGATTGGATGTAATGATGAAATGGCCATAGGTGCTATTCAGGCTTTAAAAGCTGCAGGGATTGCTGATAAAGTTGTTGTAGCAGGGTTTGATGCAAATAAAGATGGATGCCTAGCTATAAAGAATGGAGATATGCTTGTTAGTTACAATACCGATCCTTTTGGGTCTACCTATTTAGCAACCGTTTATCTTGTTAAACATTTAAATGATCCTTCATTTTACCCGCCTCAATATTTTATCCCATTTCCAGATACTCAGGAACATCCTCTGATTGATAAGTCAAATGTAGACGAATTCATGAAAAATCAGGCTTGGTGGTTGTAAAAGAGTAAATAAGTACCCAGTAAAAAACAAACGTATTTACTGGGTACTTTTTTTGTTAAAATTTTGTGATGTAGAATATTTTTCTTTTAATTAGGAAGGGGTTGTTATAGTGGAGCCGATTCTTTCAGTAAGAGGGCTAAGTAAAAGTTTTCCAGGTGTTCAGGCATTAGATGGTGTAAATTTTGATCTGTATCCTGGTGAAGTTCACATAATAGTTGGAGAGAATGGTGCTGGGAAGAGCACATTAACTAAATGTATTCTTGGTGCTTATATTCCCGAAAAAGGTGAAATATATTTTAATGGTGAAAGAGTGGAATTCAAACACTCTCGGGATGCTATAGAAAAAGGAATTTCGGCTGTTTATCAGGAATTTAATTTGGTTCCATATCTTGATGTTGCCCATAATATATTTTTTAATCGAGAGTACATGTCTAAAATTCCGGGAATTATAGACAAAAAGAAAATGCATAATGAAGCAAAAAAGATTTTGGAATCACTCAATGTTGATTATATTAATACTGCAACCAAAGTAAAAGATCTTGATGTAGCAGAGAAGCAAATGGTTGAAATTGCAAAAGCGCTTTCAACAAATCCTAAAATTATTGTTTTTGATGAACCTACTGCTCCTCTTTCCAGTAGAGAAGTAGACGCATTTTTTAAGAAAATTAACCAGTTAAAAGAATCCGGTATCGCTGTTATATACATTTCTCACAGAATGCATGAGTTTGAATTTATTGGCGACAGGATAACAGTGCTTCGTGATGGTAAATATATAGGCACTGTCAATATAGGTGACGTCAGTGATGATGAATTAGTTGAGATGATGGTTGGTAGATCAGTTTCTCAAATATATACAAGAACTGAAAATAAATATTCAAAGGAAGCTTTAAGAGTAGAGAATCTTTTTGATAAAAAAGGAAATGTTATTGATGCTTCTTTATATGTAAGAAAAGGTGAAATTGTAGGACTGGCCGGTTTAGTAGGAGCCGGACGTACAGAATTAGTACGGTTGGTTTTCGGGATAGATAAAATAGAGAAAGGTAGTATTTTTGTTAATGGGGAAAAAGTAATCCCAAAATCACCAACTCACATGATGAAACTTGGAGTCGGGTTGTTGCCGGAAGACAGAAAAGAACAAGGATTAGCATTGAGTTTACCGGTTGCATTAAATATAGTTATGGTTAGTCTACGGCAATTATTTAAAAAATATTTTATAAACAAGAAAAAGACTGAACAAATTTCAAATAAGTATATAAAGGAACTAAATATTGTCACTCCTTCTGTGAATAGTATTGTTAAATATTTAAGTGGCGGAAATCAGCAGAAAGTGGTTATAGCAAAATGGCTGTTACCTGATCCAGACATTATTATCTTTGATGAACCGACAAGAGGTATTGATGTAGGTGCTAAAATGGAAATATATGGTCTTATGGATAAGCTTGCTTCTGCCGGGAAGGCAATTTTGATGATATCTTCTGAATTGCAGGAAGTTATTGGACTTTCTGATAGATTTTATATTTTGTATGAGGGACGAATTGTGAGTGAAAGTAAAAAAGGGGAACTCAGCGAACAGGAAATTGGCATGAAAATGCTAGCAGGGCGGTAAACTAATGAGAAAAAAATCTTTTAAATTTTACAATATCCCACCTGTTCTTTGGATGCTGGGAATAGGAATAATAATAATTACTTTTTTTGCATCTAGCTTTCTGAGCATTAATAATTTAAAAAATATTTTGATCCAGGCATCACCTCTTCTTATTCTCTCTATAGGTTCAACCATGGTTATCCTGTCGGAAGAGATAGATCTTTCTGTGGGAGGAATTATTTCACTCTCAACTGTTTTGTGGATAACTTTCTTGAATTTGGGAATTCCAATGTTTTTTGCGATAATTCTGACACTTTTGGCATCATCTTCTATTGGTGCTGTGAGTGGGATAATTGTAGCAAAAGGAAATGTCCCTTCGTTTATAGTAACATTAGGGGTTGCTAGTATAGCATCAGGTATTGCTTTAGTAATAACACAGGGATCTTCCGTCTATTATTCCAGTAAAATATTTTCAGCATTTATAAATGGGCAAATACTGTTTCTTCCTATTCCACTTATTCTTGCAATTGTTGTATATGCTATCTCCTGGCTTGTGTTATATCGAACAAGATTTGGGGCACAAATATTTGGTCTTGGCGGTAACAGAGATGCTCTTTCTCTTGGTGGTATTGACGACAGTAGAAGTATTATAGGAGTCTTTTCTTATTCTGCTTTAATGGCTGGGATTACGGGATTGATAATTGCAAGCAGAATTGAGTCAGGAAATCCTACTACAGGAGCGGGGTGGGAATTCGATGCTATAGCTGCAACTTTGATAGGAGGAACTTCTTTCACGGAAGGGCAGGGAGGAATAAAAGGTACAATTCTCGGGGTATTACTACTCGTCGTTATACGGAATGGATTAAATGTAATCGGAGTACAGCCAATGTACCAAAGTGGATTAATTGGAGGTATGGTTTTGCTTGCAATAATCATTGATGTTTATATATCTAATTACAAAGCTGAAAGAGTCAAGGTGTAATTCATGAGAGATAATTATATATTAAAAAATAGTCTTAAACAGCTATTTAGTCTTTTTGGTTTGATTGCTATTATAATAATTTCGAGCATTCTTTCTCCACGATTTCTTAAAATTGAAAATCTAATAACAATTTTAAGACAATCCAGTATTCTTCTAATTCTAAGCCTTGGTCTAACTGGTGTTGTATTAACGGGCGGTATTGATCTTTCAATCAGTGCAATTGCTGCATTTGTTGGTTGTACAATTGCACAGTTGCTGAAAAGTGGTATGTCTATTCCTCTGGTCTTTGGTATAGGTTTAATTGTCGGGGGTGTTATTGGAATATTTAACGGTATATTAGTAGGAAAATTAAAAATGCCGCCTTTCGTAGCAACTTATGGTATGATGATGGTTGTCAACGGTTTATCATTAATAATGATGCAGGGAGCTGTTATATATGGACTTCCAAAAAAGTTTACCTGGCTTGGAGTTGGTTATATGGGCTCTATTCCTATACCTGTAGTTCTAGCATTTCTGGTTTCATTATTTTTTATTATTTTATTCAGAAAAACTGTATTTGGGGCGGAGCTGTATATTTTAGGGGCAAATAAGACTGCAGCACGCTACTCTTCAATACCTGTTGATAAAAATCTTATTTTAATATATGGAATATCTGGATTAACTGCAGGATTTGCCGGAATAATACTAACAGCACGTCTTGATGCTGCTGAAGTTGCCATGACTGATGTTTTTGGTCTGCAGACAGTTGCTGCAGTAGTTATTGGGGGGACATCCCTCCTTGGAGGAGAAGGAGGTGCCTTCGGAACAGTTATTGGTGCTTTGATTCTAACGATTGTTGTTAATATAATGAACCTTACTGGTATTTCTTCTTTTTTCCAACCTATAGTTATGGGAGTTGTTATTATTTTTACTGTATTTATTGATGTTGTTTCAAAAAGACGACAATAAGTACTATTTTCAAAGACGCTATATACTTTTGGTGATAAATACATGAAACGAGTTATTGGAATTATTGCAAGTCTGGATACAAAGGGTGAAGAAGTTATATTTATAAAAAACTTGTTAGACAAGTTTGGGTATTCACCTTTTATTATTGATATAGGTGCCGGTAGAAACAGTTTCCTAAAACCAGATATAGATGCGCTTTACATTGCCAAAAAAGCGAGGTACAACTGGCAATCACCATTTGATGTTTCAAAGAGTAAGATGATTGATATTCTTAAATATGGAATTGAAAAGGCGATACCAGAACTATATAAAAAAGGGTTGTTTGATGGGCTTCTTTCTATTGGTGGATTACAAAATACCACTATCGCTGTAAGTGCTATGAAAGTATTACCCATTGGATTTCCTAAAGTTATTGTGTCTACTGTAGCCAGTGGGAAAAGGTCCTTTGACTCAATTGTTGGAATTACAGATACCGTAGTTATCCCATCACTCACGGATTTTTCGGGAAGTAATGTTATAACAGATAAAGTTTTAAGTAATGCAGTAGCAGCGATAACAGGAATGACTGAAAGAGCTGGGAAAACTTTGCAAAAGGTTCCTGATATGTTAATCGGTATGACAACTATGGGTGTAGTAGAGCGAGGATCTTCTAATTTGATCAGAACACTAAAAAGGAAAGGTTTCCAGGTTGTAAGTTTTCATTCTACTGGGGTTGGTGGTCAATTACTGGATAAGTTGGTAACTCAAGGAATTATTAAGGCAACTATTGAGTTTTCTTTGCATGAAATTGTAGGGGAATTATTAGGAGGATATTCCAGCGGAGTTTTAAACAGGTTGCTTGCTTCTTCAAGAAAAGGTATTCCTCAGATAGTAATTCCCGGTGCCTGTGACTTTATTGACTATGGAGTAGAAGAAGTATCAGAAAAAATGCTGGAGAGGAAACACATTTATCATAATTCTGATTTAGTACATTTAAAACTCTCAAGGAAAGAAATTGTCGAAGTAGGAAAAATAATTGTTGAACGATTGAAAGAATCAAAAGGTCCTGTAACTGTTATTCTTCCTTTAAAGGGAATGCGATCTGGTTCTACCAAGGGTGGAGCTTTATATGACCCTGAAGTAGATAATGCATTGTTTGATATACTTAAATCAGGTTTAGAAAATAAAGCAAAAGTAATTGATGTTAATGCTAATATAAATGATGATGAATTTAGTGTAATAGTGCAGAATGAGGTAAAACAATTACTTCATTCAAATGCATGATTGATCCTACAGGAATTTTAGATGATAAGGTTTGACCGAGAGTCGCTAACAATACGATGTGCATATTTATTCTATCAGGAAAAAATGAATATAAAACAGATAGGAGAAAGACTTAATATTTCGAGGTTTAAAGTATCCCGCTATCTTAAGAAAGCTGAAGAAAAAGGGTATGTTCAGATTAAATTTAATTTTCCGGGTATCCTGTATGAGACATTGGCTTTGAGTCTTGAGAGCAAGTTTGGAATTAAACGGGTGGAAATTGTTCCTGTTACACCGGAAATGGATTCTGAAACAGTAAGGAAAGCTGTAGGTCATAAAGGTTCTGAGATTCTAAAAGAAATGGAAGATGTAAAATCCATCGGGATAACTTGGGGAAGAACAATAGCACATATGGTTGAGGATCTTCCGTATGCTTCAATTCATTTAAAGAAGATTAATGAACTAACTGGAGGATACGGTATGATAAATACTAACATCCAATCAAGCTCTTTGGCTCCATTACTTGCAAAAAAGACTGGGGCTTCCTGTTTCCAAATGCACGCGCCAATTATTACAAGTGATGATATGATTGCTAAAAGTATATTATCAGATGAAAGCCTTTACAGAACCATTGATATGGCAAAAAAAAGCGATGCTGCAATATTTGGTGTTGCTAATCTAACAAAGAGTTCAATGCTTCAAGTTTCAGGTATGTTAAGTGAAGAGAATATGGAATATTTAAAAAATATTGGTGTAATCGGTTCAATTATTGGCCGGTTTATGGATACAGCTGGAAAGGAAATTGATACAAAATATAAGACAAGATCCATAGCTATAGAATGGGATGATTTTATGAAGATTCCTGAACGAATTGCTCTTGTTGGTGGATGGCATAAAATTGAAAGTACAAAAGCTCTTCTTAAAGGTGGTATTCCGACAACTCTTGTATTAGATAGTATAACAGCTACTGCCATTATGGGGGATCAATTAAAAAATAACTAATTTTGTATAGAAAGATACAGTAAAATAGGAGGTATATGTAATGAGTGAATATGGCTATTTAAAGGATGAGATGAAAAAGGCTGCTAAACGAGCTTATGATATAAGTTTACAATCGGGGGATGGGGGTAATTTGAGTGTACGAATTGATGGAAAGGAATTGATTCTTATTAAAGCGTCCGGTGCTTCATTTGGTCATTTGGAAGATGATGATATTGTTCTGGTTGATTTTAATGGAACTTTGGTTAGCGGAGATAAGAAACCTTCAAGAGAGATTTTGACACATATCGCAATTTACACACAAAGGAAAGATGTTACAGCAATTTTTCACAGTCATTCTCCCTGGAGTGTTTCTATTGCTCAATCTTCAGAAATTTTACCCACAATTTCACTTCCCCTGGAAATGAAAGTTGGCAGGGTTCCTGTTTTTAATATTGGTGCAAGTCATGCAGATGAAGAAGTAGCTGCTACTGTAAAAGAACTATTAAAAGATAATCCTTTGATAAAGGCTTTTATTCAGAAGAGACATGGAATTTTTAGTTTATCGTCAGATATTGTAAAGGCGGAGCATACTGCCGAATTGATAGAGGAAGCTGCACAAATAGCTTTGCTCTCAAAAATATCTTCACCGAACTAGGATTACAATTCACTATATTGGAGGGAATGAAAATGAGTTATGATAAAATTTATTATCAAGATTGGGAGAAAATGGATCAGGAGAAATACCTGATACTGGATTATTATTTTGAGTCTACAATTGATCCACATGAGGCTGCAGCTCATTTATGTCAGGAGCAGTCAACTGCACAATGGAAGAGGGTAGGTGTTGATGAAGATTTAAGACCTGAATTTGCATCAAAGATTATAGATCTTCAGGTAGAGCGGGAACTAGAAACCCCTTCTCTACCTTTTCAAATTGATAAATGGGAAAAATTGTGGGGTACTCGGTTAAAAATAGCTTACCCTATTGCTAATTTTGGTCCCCGAATACCAAATATGCTCACCGCGGTAGGTGGTGAAGGTGCATATTACAGCCCTGGAATTTATACAATAAAGCTCCATGATATTATTTTCCCGGATAGTTATTTGGATCAATTTGAAGGACCAAAATTTGGAGTGGAAGGATTAAGGAAATGGACAAATGTATTTGATCGACCTCTATTCCTTGGAGTAATTAAACCAAACATTGGCCTTGCTCCTGAACCCTTTGGTGATCTGGCCTATCAAAGTTGGTTGGGTGGATTGGATATTGCAAAGGATGATGAGCTTCTTTGTGATACTGAGTGGTCACCTTTTGCAGAAAGGACTAAGGTCTTAGGAAAACTTAGAGCTCAAGCTGAGCAGAAAACCGGTAAAAGATGTGTGTATTTAGCAAATATTACCGATGAGGTTGATCGTATGATTGAACTTCATGATATTGGTGTAAAGAATGGTGCTGATATGCTGATGATAAATGCGATGTGTACTGGCCTTTCTGGAGTAAGAATGGTTCGGAAACATACGGAGGTTCCCCTGGTTGCTCATTTTGATTTTATAGCTCCTTTAGTAAAAGCTCCTTACTATGGAATTCATTCCAGGGTGATTACAAAATTGCAACGGCTTTCTGGATGCGATATGATAATTTTCCCTGGTCTTGGTAGTCGCATGAAAACACCTGAAATAGAGGTTTTTGAAAATGTTAATACTTGTTTAGATCCTATGGGTCCAATTAAACCATCCCTGCCAGTTCCAGCAGGAAGCCAGTGGGCAGGTTCATTGGGCCCATTAAGTAAAAGAGTAGGACATACTGACTTTGCTATAGTTCCAGGCAGGGCAGTTTTTAGTCATCCTGGAGGACCTGCTTCAGGGGCAAAAAGCCTGCATCAAGGTTGGGAGGCTGTTGAAAAGGGTGTATCCCTGGAAGAATATGCAAAAGAACATTTTGAATTAGCACAGGCAATTCAACAATTTACAGGAAAGGAGAAAGTAAAATGAAATATGCAATAGGTTGTGATCCGAATGCAAGCTCATTAAAAAAACTGGTAGCAGAAGAACTTACTAAATTGGGCCATGAAGTTACTGATTTTGGCAGTGAGGATAAAATTTATGCAAATGTAGCGATTAAAGTATCCGAATCAGTTGCTTCTGGTGAATTCGATAGAGGTGTTCTTGTTTGCGGTACTGGTATAGGAATGAGTATAGCTGCCAATAAGGTAAAAGGTGCAATTGCTGCACATGTCTCTGATGTATATTCAGCAGAGCGTGCTATTAAAAGTAATAATGCAAATATTTTATGTATGGGAGCTTTTACTTTGGGTACAGAAGTTGCTAAAGTGATTCTTAAAACATTTGATTCTTCTGAGTTTGATTGGAATTCAAGATCTGCGCAAAAAGTTAGAAGATATATGGATTATGACAAAAACCGGTAGTAAGACGGAGTATGTCAAGAAAGATGATACACGATTTTTGAAATATTTTCCAATTTTATGATGTCTCTTTCAATCTTTACTCAATGAATTAATAAAACAAGGAAAAGATCGGCGCATAGAATTTAGAGAGCATAACTACAGATTTCGGTTAAAACGGACAGTTACTCTGGAGTTCTCCAGAAACCTCTATCAATCTGAAACAGGAAGATCTGGATATGGGATAAATGTAATGGACCTCTTTGCAATGACTAACCTTTGTTACAGCAATAGCGAGGTCCGCCGTCTGGTAACCCAGGGAGGAGTTTCGGGAACCAGTAAAAAGGTCAACGATATAAAAATCGCGGTTGATACCTACTTTGTTGGGGAGAAGCTTCTTCTTAAAGCGGAAAAAAGCGGTACTTCCGGGTAATTGTTACATAGAATCTGTATTTAAAGGGGGAAGTTTCCCCCTGTCTTCAGCCCTGCTGGTTCCGTCTCCGCATTCCCGGCTTGCTTACGCGCCGCCGGGCGGAGCCGGGCAAGTCTTCCGCCACCCCCTCTGTGAGGCTGCGCGTCCGGTGATGGACTTGTATAATTTCACTTCTTGCAATAACATAAAGTATCAAAAAAAGGAGGAAAACAATGAAAAAATCATTCTTGCTTTTGCTTTAAGGGTTCTTTTTTCTTTTAAACATTTCCCCAATCAGTTCAGAAGAGATTTCTAAAGTTTCAATACAATCTCTCGATCTATCCGAATATCCCATTGTAAAGCTCTTCTACAACACTACCGACAAAAACGGCAAGTATCAGAATGGCTTTTCTGAGGATGAAGTTAAGTTATTCGAGGACGAGATGTACAATAAAGTGTGGGGAGATGGTGATTACGATCATGCAAAGTCCAATATTGTTATGATAATAGATTCGAGCGGCAGCATGCGAGGTGTAATGGACAAGGTGCTCTCTGCAGCCTCCAGGCTCTTGAACAAGATGGACAATGCCGACAGAATAATGCTCGTAGATTTTGATTCAACAGTAAAACCGCTTACAGATTTTACCAAAGACAAGGATGATCTTTTAAATAACCTGTCCAGAATCAAGGCTGGTGGTGCAACTTCGCTTTACGATTCTATTACTATCGGTCTTAATAGATTACTTACAAATCCGGACAAAAATGGCGGGCTCAATCTAATAGTTCTTCTCACAGATGGAAAAGATGAAAATGCAAGTGGAGGACCGGGAAGTAAGACATCCTTCTCTCAACTTAAAAACCTCCTTGAATCTTCCCAGATTCCTGTATACTCGATAGGACTTGGAAGTAATGTAGACAAGAATACACTTGGGAGTATAAGTAAAATATCCGGGGGCAAAGCATTCTATGCAGAGAATGCTGAAAACCTTGCCAATATTTATCGGGATATTATAGGCTATATTCATTCACTGCATATATTCCAGTATGTTACGGGAAATGGTAAGTGGGACGGTACAAAAAGAGAGGTACTCCTTTACTTTAAAGAACTGGATAAAGCCCGAAAACTTGAATATGATGCCCCAACTGCAGATAAAATCAGCGGGTCTCTTAATATGTACGGGAACCTGGTTGACAATTCTGACCTGAGAGGAGCAGACATAAAGTGGTCCTACTGTTTTGAGCCTTTTGGAGGGGAGAGCGGCCGCTTTATCAGCAACCTTGCAATAACACCCGACGGCAAATACATTATAGACGGATCCGTTCTCGGCATATTGAATGTGTATGGAGAAAGACTGTTCCTTGCAACATACGACTCTCTGGATACCTTCAACATGAATGTTTCCAACCATCTGTACCAGTACACACACGGTTACGGTATCTATGGAGAAACGTATTTTATAGATAACGTGAGAAAATTGAAGGACCTGGCAACAATAAAGAAAGAGAAACCTGAAAATGTTGAAATGCCAGGTCTAAACTATCCTGCACTGCTGAATGCAGCAAAGGGAAGCTTCCACAAGGAATGGCTTAAGATCGAGCATTCGTACGAACCTGTAAGTATCTCAAAAAACGGCAGATTTATCGTACTTGCCGCAAGGCCGGAAGACCAGAAATATAAGTTTTACTTTCTGCTTTACGATAGAGAAAACAAGGAAATCCCGTGGGAAAGAGGTGTTTTTAATCTTTGGGGGGACAGTGCTGAACCGGGGGCTGTCAAAGTTTCAGACAAAGGTTTCACCCTCATTATACAGGACCACAACATTGCCGGTGTGGATAAAACGGGTACTATTAAATTAAACCTGATGTGGGAAAAGACCGGAATGAGATTCTCAAGGCTGGATATCAATAGCAGCGGCAATGCCTTTGCAGGCTATTACGATTACAAACATTCTACCCGTTTTGGCTACTTTGAGATCCCGGCTTCCAATGATACCGGTAATAAAATTGAATCTCTTAAGCCGGTTTTTTCCGTAGATGCAGACCCAAACGATAGTCCCGGCTGCATAAGTATATCTCAAAACGGAAAATACCTTGCCTTCAACGACAGATACGGGCCGAAGATCTATGACGATAGCGGAAAATTAATATGGAGCCTGAAGTTTAAAAATCCCATACATTCATACAACAAGGGCAACGGCATCTATGTAATTGATAATGGAACATTCGTTTTCTCAGAGGCAAACAGGTTCTACTACGGGCAGCTGGTACAATAATCTGAAAAACAAGATGTAGTCGCCAGAGTATGATTGAACTGCAAGTATTTCAAATAATTAAATATATTTTTTCCACCATTGCAGGAATAGCCTTCATTGCGCTCTTCTTTGTGGCAGCAGGCTACGGCAGGTTCAACAGTAAGAAATGGGGCCCGCAGATGGACAACCGGCTCGGCTGGGTAGTAATGGAGTCAGTATCACCAATCGTCTTTTTGATCCTCTTTCTTGCAGGAGACAGAACCGGCAATACGGTTGCCATAGTTTTTCTTTTGATATGGGAGCTTCACTATGTACAGCGGGCCTTCATATACCCTCTGCTGATTCGGAGCAGCAAAACAATCCCCATAACGATAGTTGCCATGGGCATGACCTTCAACCTTGTTAACAGTTACCTTCAGGGAAGGTACCTCTTTGCACTTTCTGGTCCCTATCCGTTAAGCTGGCTTACGGACATCAGGTTTATTTCAGGCTCTATCATCTTCATTTCGGGCTATATCATAAACCTCCGCTCCGACTACATTCTTAGAAATCTTAGAAAACCGGGAGACACGGGCTACTACATCCCCTACGGCGGCATGTTCAGGTTCGTAACAAGCCCCAACTACCTGGGCGAGATCATGGAATGGACAGGTTGGGCACTTCTTACGTGGTCGGTGATCGGCCTGATATTTACTTTCTGGACAATGGCAAACCTGATACCCCGTGCCATCACGTACCACAAGTGGTACCATAAAAATTTTCCCGATTATCCTAAAAACAGAAAGGCCATAATTCCTTTTATACTTTAGAAAGTACCGATTTTCCAATAACTTACAGATTATGCAATTATTCTTGCTTTCCCGAAATTGAGGGATATAATTTAAACTAAGGACAAGGATATGAATAAAAGAATAAAAAGGGTAATAATCGGTATAGCATCAGTTATTCTCATCGTGATAATAGCAGGTATGTATAAGTTTAATTACCTGGCCAATAAACCCGGATACAATGTTGATGGCAATAAAATAGAAGGAATACATAAGCCGTAAGTTTTGTTGAATTGGTTTAATGTAAGTAACCTCAAACTGTTTTAACGTTATGAAGTCTGTAATTTTATTCTCAAACGAGTGAGTGGAGCGGGACAACTTGTTGGTTCCGTTCCCGAGGGAGTGCAGAGAACGAAAGGTTATACCCCGCAGCTCTGCCGCGGAATAGACCGCCATAGCGGCCTGGGTGCAAAAGGACTTTTGAGTAAATATGATATTGATATTGACTAAATGAGACCAGAAATAGATATGTTGGCAAAAGAAAAAGCAAGCCTTCCTACAAGTTTTACTGCCCTCTATCTTGCCATATTTCGATAGGGCAGATACGGGAAAGGTTTTTATAAAAAAAGAGGCAGGATTTACCTGCCTCTTGTACTTTCTGTGCCGCCGAACAGAATTGAACTGTTGACACGAGGATTTTCAGTCCTCTGCTCTACCGACTGAGCTACAGCGGCACTGTTTGATATATATACATTGAAAGAGAAAAACTGTCAATATCCCTTTGAAAATAAAATTTCTCATGCGGGGCTGTAGACAGTAATCTTCTGGCTGTGGTGTATAATTTCCCTCCCTTCTGCTATGGTGCTTATTTCCCCTGCAGCAAGCTCCTGTACAAGGATATTTCCAAGGGCTGTTGCCTCCACAGGCCCTGCGGAAACAGTTTTTCCCGATACTTCAGCGGTTAGTCGGCAGAGAAGGCTTTCCTGGCTTCCCCCTCCGACAAGGTGGAGCGTCTGACAGGTCTTTCCGGTAATGGTTTCCAGTGTTTCTATTGTATCCGCGTAGGTCCGGGCAAGGCCCTGGAAAATGCCTCTGACCATCTCTCCGGTGGATCCGGGTACCGGTTCTCCGTTGGCTATACACTGCATCCGGATACGCTCAGGCATGGGATCCGCTTTACTGGAGGGGTGAAAAAATATTGGGTCATCGGGATGTATCTGCCACGGGACCGGCCCTGCCGCTTCAGCCATGGCGGACAGCTCTTCCCAGGAATACTGCTTCTCATGTTCATCCCACCATTTTTTTGATTCCTGGAGGATCCACATCCCCATAATATTTTTTAGAAGGCGTATCTTTCCTGAAACGGTGCCTTCATTGGTGAAAGAAGCTTCCATGGTCTGCTTGTTTATTACCGGTTTTTCGGATTCGACACCGAGGAGGGACCACGTACCGCTGCTTAAGAAAAGATTTTCTTCTCCACCGGTGACAGGGACTGCGGCTACAGCAGATGCGGTATCGTGGGATCCAACAGCCAGTACCATTATCTGGTTTTCCTGTGTAATACCAAGTTCAGAGCGGATATCTTCTTTCAGCGGGCCAAGGACAGTTCCCGGAGGGATAACTTCCTGAAAAATATCTTTCGGTAAATCAAGTTTCTCCAGTATTTCCTCTGCCCATCTTTTTTGTAACGGATTGTACAGCTGTGTTGTTGTTGCATGGGTATACTCATTTTTTATGGTTCCCGAGAGCCAGAAGTTCAAAAGATCAGGAATCGATAGATAGTAGCGTGCTGCTTTCAAAAGTCCGGGGTTGTCCCTTTTATCGGCCCATAACTGGTACAGAGTATTGAATTGAGCGAGTTGAATGCCTGTCTGCCGGTAAATTTCATCTTTCGGAATAAGGGAAAACACCTCTTCCATAGAGGTATCAGTTCTGTGATCCCTGTACATACAGGGGTTGCCGAGTAGCCGTTTGTGTATATCCAGAAGGCCGTAATCCACTCCCCAGGAATCAATGCCGATACTGCGTATTTCGCCGGGGAAAAGTTTAACGGCTTCCTTTATGCCTGCTTTTATTTCAGAAAAAATATATATGATATCCCAAAAATAGATGTCGTTTATATATTCGTTTTTCATGGGGAACCGGTTTACCACAGTGAACTGTTCAAGATCCCCTACAATAACCCGTCCATTAGATGCTCCCAGATCAATGGCGATATATTTTGCCATGTAACGCTCCTTAAAGTTTACAATGAGTTTCAGTATGCTTAACGAATACTTACATTATAAGGCAAACGGTGGATAATGACAAGGATGGTGATCGGTATTTGTCTCATTGACCTCCTTACGCTGTGTGGGTATTATTATTCCATGGATAAACGCCAGATGGCTGCCAAAGCATATCAGTCAGCTTCTGTAAAAAAACCGGAAGGGTTTTTCAAGGAAGCGGTAAAAGAAACAGGACAGCAGGGATACCGGAAAGCGGCAAAGTTTCTTCTCCTTCTGGGGAAAAAAGAAGCTGCCAGGGTGCTGAGTCATTTCTCAGAGGAAGAAATTCAGATTATTACAAAAGAGATTGCCTCCATTAAAAAGATAAGCAAAGAGGAATCCCAGGTGCTGCTGCAGGAGTTCGGTTACCTGAAACCGAAAAAACCGCATGAATCAGGAGGCGGTATTGAAGCAGCCCGGGAGATGCTTGTTAATGCTTTCGGAGAAGAAAAAGGTCAGAAAGTACTGGATAAAGTGCTTCCCTTTGGAGGTGAGAAACCGTTTGCGTTTTTGGAGGACCTGGAGAATGAACAGCTGATAATGGTTTTACGGAAGGAAAGTGTATCGGTCCTGGCTGTTGTCTGTTCGTATCTTGACCCTGCCAAGGCATCGGTGGTGCTGGAAACACTTCACCCGGATATGCAGAAGGAGCTTATTACCCGTATGGCTGGAATCCGCCGGATTGCTCCTGAAGCTATCCGGGCAATAGAGGCCACACTGATAGAAAGAATACGTACCCAGGGTAAGGTGGTTACCGAGGAAATAGACGGGCAGAGTGTTCTTGCCTCAATTCTTAAAAATATGAATCTTTCGGATGAGGACAGGATCCTTTCAAGCCTTTCCCAGGAGGACAGTGAATTATCATCTTCCATCAGGGAAAAGCTTTTTACCGTTGATACTGTTCTTGATATGAGGGATAAGGATCTTCAGAAAGTACTGCGTGATTTCAGTGATAAAGAGGTTGCGGTTCTTCTTAAAGGCAGAGAGATGAACCTTCGGGAGAAAATTCTTTCTAATGTATCGGAGCGGAGAAAAGAGTTTATCCGGCTGGAGGAAGAGGCTCTCGGTGTTATGCTTCGCTCTGAAGTAGATAAAGCCATGAAGGATTTTCTGGATTACCTCCGGGAATGTGAAATTCAGGGTTCAATACTGTTCGACAGGGAAAAAGATCAGTATATTTAACAGTAAAAGGAGAAATTGTATTGTATTCGACAGGAATTGCATACTTTTTATGGTTCATTTCAGGGTTTGGTGCTCTCGGTTTCCACCGTTTTTATCTTGGCAAGTTCGGAACAGGACTCCTGTACATGTTTACCGGAGGGCTTGCGGGTATAGGCTCAATCTATGATCTTCTCACACTTCCGCTGCAGGTGCAGGAGGCAAATTTAAGGGCAGGGTACCGGCAGGCTATATGGGGAGCAGGCGGTTTCAACAGGTTTTCTGAAAATACTCCGCATCAGACAGCATCTTCAAAGCGGGAAACCCTGGAGCAGGTCATTTTAAAGGTCGCAAAAAAGAATAACGGTATTGTAACGCCCTCGGAAGTGGCTCTGGACGGTGGATTTGACCTTGACGAAGCAAAAAGAGCTCTCGAAAAACTAGTATCAAACGGATATGCGGAAATCAGGGTTAAAAAGTCAGGAATGTACGTTTACTTTTTTCATGAGTTTTCAAAGGGAATACATCCTGATCTGGAAGACTTTTAACCGTTCCTCTGGAGGTATCCGATTTTCGGTAAATCCGGCAGGGTCTCCCTTGTAATTGATCGTACCGTTACGTATAATTCAACTCACACAATCTTATTGTCAAAAGGATTACACATGACTATTGAAGAATTACGCACCGCATATATTAAATTTTTTGTTTCAAAAAACCACAGGCAGATAAACGGAAAGTCCCTTATTCCTGAAAATGATCCTACCGTTCTCTTTACCACGGCAGGAATGCATCCTCTGGTACCGTATCTTCTGGGAGAAGAACATCCTTCCGGGACCCGGCTGGTGGACTTTCAGAAGTGTATCAGGACCGGTGATATTGATGAAGTCGGCGATGCAAGCCATCTGACTTTTTTTGAGATGCTGGGCAACTGGTCCTTGGGAGACTATTTCAAAAAAGAAGCGATTACCATGAGTTATGAATTCCTTACATCTTTCGAGTGGCTTGGATTCTCCCCGGAATCCCTTTCTGTTACCGTTTTCAAAGGAGACGGTGAGGTTGCCGCGGATACGGAATCCGCTGATGTATGGCGGTCCCTCGGTATACCCGATGAACGTATTTACTTTCTGCCCCGGAAAGATAACTGGTGGGGGCCTGCCGGTGCCACGGGACCCTGCGGTCCTGATACGGAGATGTTTATTGACACGGGAAAGGAACCCTGCGGAGATACGTGCAGACCCGGATGCTCCTGCGGTAAATATTTCGAAATATGGAATGATGTGTTCATGGAATATGAAAAAAAGGAAGACGGTACCTATGTCCCGCTGGAAAGGAAATGTGTGGATACGGGAATGGGTATAGAGAGAACAGCCGCAATGCTGCAGGGTAAAGACTCGGTGTACGAAACAGAATACTTTACCGAGCTTATCAGCGAGATTGAAACCATTTCAGGGAAGTCCTACAGCAGCTCCGGTAACCGTACATCCATCCGTATTATTACCGATCATATACGGACTGCAGTTTTTATCCTTGGTGATGAGCGGGGAGTCCTCCCGTCAAATCTTGGGCAGGGATACATCCTCCGCCGCCTTATACGGCGGGCTATCAGGCATGGGAGAAAGCTGGATATTGAAGGTTCCTTTCTTCCTGTACTGGCGGGGGTGGTTATTGAACAGTATAAAAATGTATATCCCGAACTTGAAGATAACAGGGCCTTTATTCTGAAAGAACTGGCTGCGGAAGAGGAACGCTTTTCTCTTACCCTCAAGAAAGGGGAGAAAGAGTTTGAAAAGATGCTTCCGAACCTTTTAAAAAGTAAAAATCCCGTTATTCCCGGAAGAACAGCGTTCAAGCTGTATGATACCTATGGTTTCCCGGTGGAACTGACTGAGGAACTGGCCCGGGAGAATGGTCTTGGTATTGACAGGGAAGGGTTTGAGAAAGCCTTCGCGAAACATCAGGAGCTGTCAAAGAAGGGCGCGGATAAGTTGTTCAAGGGGGGGCTTGCGGATCATTCGGAAATGACAACAGCCCTCCACACAGCAACACACCTGCTCCATAAGGCTCTCAGAACCGTTCTGGGTGATCATGTACAGCAGAAGGGGAGTAATATCACTGTGGAACGGCTCAGGTTTGATTTTACCCATCCGGAAAAAATGACGCCTGAACAGATTCAGGAGGTTGAAGATATTGTAAACGCGCAGATTGAAGCTGATCTTCCGGTTACCATGGAGGTTATGTCCCTTGATGAGGCAAAAGCCCGGGGTGCCCTGGCATTTTTTGGAGATAAGTACGGAGAACAGGTAAAGGTGTACTCTATCGGAGATTTTTCCAAGGAAGTCTGTGGAGGGCCCCATGTGGAACGTACAGGAAAGATGGGGCACTTCAGAATTAAAAAGGAGCAGTCATCATCGGCCGGAGTCAGAAGGATCCGTGCTGTTCTCGAAAACAGCTAACTGTCCGCATGCCCCGTTTATTCCGCGGCCTCTGCGGTACCGCCGGGTAACAGGAACCCGAAGTTCTTCAAGACGTTCGGTAAAGGCTGCCGTTGTTTCTTCGCCGGGCTCTTTGTAGGGGAGCCCTTCTGCGGGATTCCACGGAATAACATTTACAACCGCTTTTAGATTTCCTATAAAATGCCTTACTTTTTCCGCATCGATTCTCCGGTCATTGATGCCGCCGAGAAGAACATATTCCAGGGTAAATCTCCGGTTTGTTTTCTCCTGATACCGTTTTAATGCCCTTTTAAGGTGGTCAAGGGAATTCTTCAGGGTAACAGGCATGATACGTTCCCTGGTCTCTTCATCGGCACTGACAAGGGAAACAGCAAGTTTAACAAGCGGTCCATGCTGGACAAGGTCATCGATACCCTCTACAAGACCGCAGGTTGATATGGTTATTTTTCTAAGACCGATATGAGGACCTTCGGGATGATGAAAAATTTCTATGGATTTTCTTACATTTTCAAGATTTGCCAGCGGTTCCCCCATCCCCATAAAAACGATGTTTGATATTTTACCGTATTTATTTGATAAGAGAATATACTGTTCTACAATTTCACCGGGATCAAGATTTCGTATTAATCCCATGGTTCCTGTTCTGCAGAAGGTGCATCCCATGGCACATCCTGCCTGGCTGGATATACAGGCTGTTTTCCTTCCCCGTTCATCTTCAAGAAGTACTGCTTCCACAAAATGGCCGTCGTAAAGCTTCAGCGTAACCTTTGCTGTTCCGTCACTGTCTATAACCTCCCGGGAGATCCCGGAAGAAAACAACATGGTGTTTTCAGCTAGTTCTTCTCTGAGTTTGACAGGGAGATCTGTCATTTCATCAAAGGACAAGGCTCCTGAATGGATCCATTTGAATATTTGTTTTCCCCGGTATTTCTGAGGCAGTGCCAGTTCTGCTGAAATTTCTTCCGGCAGTAATCCTGTTATAATTGTTTTCATTATTTATCTTTCGTGCCGTATCCTGTCAATAAGATGGTTGACAAAGGAGTTATGCATGCCCTTTTTTTGATATTCGCTCAAGATGTCAAGCGCCTTGTTTTTATCGCCCAGTGCCAGATAACATTCCGCTGTTTCAGTATAGAGACGGTGATTCCTCGGATCATTCAGTATGAGAGAGGTAAGGCTTTCAATAGCTTCCCGGTAGTTTCCCCGTGCTTTGTTTAAAAGCGCCAGCCCGATGACAGCAAAGGAATCAAACTCTATATTCAACGCTTTTTGATAGTATTTTTCCGCGTTGTTGTAATCTCCCATCTCACGGTATGCATCGCCTGCACGGGTTAATATAACCTTGTTATCCGGATCATTTTCCAGAATGCTCTGCCAGCATTCCAGGGATTCCTCGTTTCTGTTAAGGCCACGGTAGCAGTCTGCCAGGCCGAAAAGCGCGTAGAAATTGTGAGGAGCAAGTTCAAGCGCCATATTAAAATAAGTAAGACCTTCTTCGTAGGTTCTCAGCTTTCTGTGGCAGTTTCCTATGGAGGTCAGTACCCGGATATCAACATTGTTTTTATGCAATGTGACCATCTTCTCCCAGTAGTAGAGAGCCTCTTTATACTCTTTAAAATCATAATGAAGATGCCCAAGACCAATGAGCGCGTAGGCGTTATTTTCTTCAAGCTCAAGTACCCGTTCGTAAATGGCTTTTGATTTGATAAAACTCCGTACTTTACGGTATGCGTCGGCAACCCGGGTAAGGACGGTAATGTTATCAGGATCCTGCAGAAGATACTCTTCCCATATCTGAATTGCTTTATTGTACTGATTCATGGCCTTGTAGCAGTCTGCCAGGCCGAAAAGGGCATAATTATTTGCTTCATAGAGATCAAGGCATTTCCGGTAGTGTTTAATGGCATCATTGAACCGTCCGGATTTCCGTGCAGCGTCTCCCAGTCCTACGAGGGCATAGTTATTATTTTCTTCCATGTTGAGGATTGAAGAGAAGCATTCTTCCGCTTCTTTAAGATTATCCTCTTTCAATAACTGATACCCTTTTTTAGAAAGCTCAGCGATCTTGTCGGCTTTTAGTTTTTCAGGGGATATATCGGTTTCTGTTGAAGGTACTTCTTTTTCTTCATCCATTGTCATTTCACTCCTCTTCCAGCCATCCTCTCAGAATTTCAGCTGTTTCTTCAAGTAAAAGATTGAGCTTTTCTTTTGCCGGGGCGATTCTGTACATTTTAAGTGCTTCCAGGGGGTCTCCCTTTTTTCTGTAGTAATCGCCCATCCGTATTAGTCCATCACTGTACGAGGTTGTAACAAAAATTTTTCTCGCAATTTCATACTCACCCGAATTGAACAGCTCGTTGCCCTTCCGGATGAGTGCCGAACGCTGTGATGGAGTTACGGTACTTTGTTCAGAACTTCCAACTTTTAGAAATCCCGTACTTCTGACATTTTCAGACATAACTACTCATAAAAGGTCATCATAAAAGAAAAAAACAAATGTATCAAGTTTAAAGTGTCATGTGTAGTCATATTTTCCCCTTTGTTGAAAGAACTCCCTCTCTTTTACTGAGGCAAAAAGCAGCAGAAAGTGTTTTCCCCAATGCTTTAAACAGAGATTCTGCCATGTGGTGGCTATTTTCACCGTACCGGCATTCAAGATGAAGCGTGATGCTTCCGGATGAAGCAAGAGCAATAAAGAATTCCCGGAGAAGCGGCATATGAAAATTACCGGAATATTCCTGGGGAAAAACTGCTTTTATAACAGCATACCCTCTTCCTCCCGCATCAATCGTAACTTCAGAAAGTGATTCGTCCATAGGGATAACGGTGTGTCCGAAGCGTATAATGGATCCGTATGTTGCAACGGTATCTTTTAAAGCCTCTCCCAGGACTATCCCGGTATCTTCAACAAGATGATGAGGATCAACGTCCGTATCTCCTGATGCCTGTATGGTAAGCCCGAAATTCCCATGAAAAGCCATAGCGTGGAGCATGTGGTCAAAAAACGGGATGCCTGTATCAATGGAAATCTTATCCCCGTCCATATCCAGTACCATCGAAATGGACGTTTCTTTTGTTACTCTTTCTTTCTTTATTTCTCTTGTACTCATTCGGTAATCCTTGCGACAAAATTATTAACTGCTTGATAGTGCAGCTTATAATAAGAAGGGTTCACTATAAGATGAACCTTTATGTCTTTTAATTTTTCGTATATTTCAAGATTATTTGCCTTCAGAGTATTTCCTGTTTCCACAAGATCAACGATGTAGCGGGTAAGGCCCAGTACCGGAGCAAGCTCCACTGAGCCGTTAAGTTTGACAATTTCCACCGGAATACCTTTACTGTGGTAATAGTCTCTCGTAAACCGGGTGAATTTGGTCGCTATTGTCAGTTTTCTTCCTCTTTTCTCCAGGGTTTGTCCTTTCTTGCCGGCGATGCACATTGATGTACTGCCAAAATCAAAGGTGTGAAGTTTGAAAAATTTATATCCTGTTTCATAGAGAACATCGGAACCGCAAATTCCTAGACCGGCTATTCCGTGGTTGACGTATGTCGGAAGATCTGAATTTTTTACAAGAAATATTTTTAAAAGACCTGAAGCGTCATGAGCAACAAGTTTCCGGTTATCAAATGAAAATCCCATACCCTTTAAGGAAAACTGTTTTTTAACTTCCTCAAATAACCGCCCTTTCGGCAGTGCCAGTGTTAATGGTGTCATAACAGTACTATCCTTCCCTGCTGCCGCAGTTTATCAGCTTCCCTGTATGCTGAGGTAAAATCCTGCTGTTCCAGAGCCGTGTGATCCGGTATTGAAAAATCAGAACTCATCAGTTTTTCAACTTTTCTCAGCAATATTGAAAACCCTATGGAAGGCGAATCGAAACCGAACTCTTTCAGCAGCGTATCGTATCTCCCCCCGGACACCACAGCTGAATCAACACCCTCCAGATATCCCTGAAAAACAATGCCTGTATAATAGTGCTGGCTTCCGGTTTCTGACATGTCAATGCGGAAATGATTCTCCAAGTTAAGTTCAGTAAGCATAGCCCATAAAGAGAGCAGGTGGTTAATTGCTTCCTGTTCCTGCATATCCGGTTTGTAGGCACTCTTTTTAAGCAAGTTCTCAAAATCAGTAGCTGTTCCGATAAAAGAAATCAAATCAAGGATGAAAGATTTTTTATCAGCGCTGATGCGTCCGTTAATAAAGTGTTCAAGTTCTCCGAAATTTCTGTTTCCGGAAAGACTGATAACATGTGAAAACTCTTCCCCGGAAAAATCAGCAAATAACTTTGCCAGAATGTCCCTTGACCCAAGATGAATACGGGGACTCAGATCAAGAGCCTTGAAGGTCGCGATAAGCAGGGTAAGAACTTCCATATCCGCATACTTCCCTTCTTTCCCTATCAGTTCAACTCCTGTCTGGAAAAACTCATTTTTGGAAATATCCTCCTGGTTCTGATGGCGGAGGATGGCCCCGGAATAGTAAACCCGTAAGGGAAGATCGGTAGATCCGGAAAGAAGGCCTATCTGCTTTGCCAGAAAAAGCGTAATATCTGACCGCAGCATGAGCAGGTCACCTTCTCTGTCTATAAGGCGGTATATATCCTTTTCCCGGCCGGAAATCATATCCTGATAAATATCAAAAAAATCAAACAGCGGTGTTTCCACCGGCAGGTATCCCCAGCTTGTGAAAAGATTATGCAGCCGGGCTACTGCCTGCTGATGCCGATATGCTTCTTCCAGGTAGAGACTTTCAGTACCCTGGGGCAGCTGAAGAAGCCGGTTTTTTTTTCCTGTCAATGATGGCCTCCTTGTATCTGTCTTTCATGGTATCAGAATAGGGTATCAGTGGCAATTACCTGATTCTTGTTGAAAAAAATAAAAAATGGTGTACACTGTTGATTATGAGTGATGAATACAAAGTTGAAGACCTCTTCTTCCTGCAGAGGGATGATGCGCAAATTGATCAGATTCAGTCCCTGGAATCCGTCGAGTATCCTGAAAGTCTTATAGATAGATGGGATCAATGGATAAAAGCTGTTAAAGGGTAGAGCCTGTCTTTCTGAAAAATCTTACGATGGAACCTCCGTACTTTCTTATATCGTAGCATTCCATATTTCCTGCTGTTTCTTCCCATATATCTGATGAGGGATGGTGGATCATAACGATGGTACCGGCTGTTACAAGCCGGGATTTTCCTATTTTTTCGATTAATTCCTGTTTTTTGGAGAAAATAAACGGGGGATCAGCATAGATAAGATCAAAACTTTCTTTGGCCAATTCAATATACCGTTGTACATTCATCATCTTCAGGGTTATTTCGGATTCAACCATCTCCATATTTTTCAGGATAGTACTTTTCTTTTTATAGTCCCGTTCCACAAGGACAACGGGTTCAGCTCCTCTGGATGCTGCTTCAATACCGACGAGCCCCGAGCCTGAGAATAGATCGAGAAAAGAAAGCCCTTCTATATCATGCAAAATGGAAAAGAGGGATTCTCTCATCCGGTCCATGGCAGGACGTATAATTCCCGCGGGACATGCTACCTTACGGCTTCTGTATTTTCCTCCGGTAATACGCATCTACAGAACTCCTTTATCCGCTGGAAAGAAGGTTGTCCTCGAAAGGAGGACACCTCTCAAAAACTTCCCGTATCATCCGGTGAGAACTCTCAATAAATCCCGGGTCAGTATTCAGGATAGCCGCCGCATCCTGCCGGGCGGTATTGCGTATACGGGTATCCCGCAGTATATCAGCAAAGGTAAGTTTCAGGAATCCCGACTGCTGCCTTCCTGCAAGTTCTCCGGGGCCTCTTATCCGGAGATCTTCCTCCGACAGTGAGAAGCCGTCCCGGTGCTCCATCATCACACGCAGACGTTCCTTTCCCTCATCACCCAGCAGATCAGAGTAGATAAGGAAAGCGTAGGATTGTGCTTCCCCTCTGCCGACCCTTCCTCTCAGCTGATGAAGTCCGGATAGACCAAACCGCTCAGCATGCTCTATAACCATACAGGTTGCATTTTTTACATCCACCCCGACCTCTACAACGCTTGTGGCCACGAGGATATCAATAGTGCCGGAAATGAATCCTTCCATAACCGTTTCTTTGCGGTCTTCAGGTACTTTGGAATGTACAAGACCAAGACGGAATTCGGGATATACTTTCTTTTTAAGATATGAAAACATCGTTTCCGCGTCGTGCAGCTGCGCCGGTTCTTCTTTTTCTGTCTGTCCTATCCGGGGATAAACAAAATAAGCCTGATGACCTTTTTTAAGTTCACTTCTGACAGCTTCAAATACTTTTCTCCGGTTGTCCATCTTTGAAAGGTGGGTTATGACCGCTTTCCTCCCTTCAGGCATTGTTTTAATGACAGAGATGTCAAGATCCGCGAAAACAGTCATTGTCAGGGTCCGGGGAATTGGTGTTGCAGTCATAAGAAGCAGGTCCGGTGTCTGCCCTTTGTCAAGAAGCGCAAGTCGTTGAAGAACACCGAATTTATGCTGTTCATCAACAATGACAAACTGCAGGTTTTTAAAGGTTACATCACGGGTAAAGAGTGCGTGAGTTCCTATAAGAAGATCTATACTGCCTTCTTTCAGTGCTTTCAGAAGAAGCCTGCGCTGTTTTGCCGGAATACTGCCGCTGAGATAAGCGATCCGCACTCCCAGAGAAGCCAGCAGTCTGCCGGCATTTTCACCATGCTGTCTTGCCAGCAGCTCTGTGGGAGCCATAAATGCCGTCTGTCCGCCTCCTTCAATAATGCCTAAAGCGGCTATAAACGCAACGAGGGTTTTCCCGCATCCTACATCTCCCTGCAGCAGCCGGTACATCGGTGCTTCCGATTCCATGTCCTTTTGTATCTCGCCAAGGACCGTTTTTTGATCAGGAGTAAGAGAGAAGGGAAGGGACTGAACCAGCTTATTCTTGAGGGAAAAAGGCAGCTTTCGGGTGCTTCTTGTTTTACGTTTGTATTTTAAAGCACGGCGGGCGATAATAAGCTGCAGATAAAAAAGCTCTTCATACTTCAAGAGCTGCATGGATGCGTGAAGCTTTTCCATGGATTCCGGGAAATGAATATTCTTTAACGCCTGTGACCGTGAAGGGAAGCTGTATTTCCGGTTAATTGTTTCCGGCAGCTGGTTTTCTATGGAAGCAGTATACGTTGAAATAACATAGTTCATAATTCTGCGCATGGTTCCCTGCTTTATATTTCCGGACAGGGGATACACGGGGAGTATTATGTTAAAATGCCGGGGATCGGGAGAATATTCCTCTACTTCAAACTGGGTTGACTGAATTTCTCCGTATTTATGAGAGAAAACACCGTAGAGGAAAAACCGTTTACCGACAGCAAGTTTATTCTGAAGAAAGTTTCTGCCGAAACAGATAAGTACTCCTGTTGCGGATGAATCCGAAATGTATACTTTTAGTGTTTTCTTTCTTCCAAAACCTATAAAGTCATGTGCCTGTACCTCAACGATGGTGTTAACTGCCTTTCCTGAAGCAAAATCTGAAAGGGGTACCTGTTCTTTTCTGTCCTCATAGGTCCGGGGAAGCATGCGGAGCAGATCCGCAACAGTTATTATACCTGCTTTGGAAAGGATTCCGGCTGTTACGCTGCCGATACCTTTGATATCTTTAATGGAATATTTAAGCTCGTCAGCATACATGGAAAGAGTTACAGGGGAATCCGCTGCAGCAGACCGGAAAGTACCTGTATGAGTGCATTTCCGCCAAGGGAAAGGCCGAGAAGTATTCCGCCTGCCATAGCCATCTGCATCCTGTAGGAGATAAACTGTTTCCGGGCAATAAGATTTTTAGTGTAGGTTACAACCGGATTGATAATTGCTTCAAGGGTTGTTTTTACCGGAGAGTAAGATGTTGGTGTTATAAGCTCCATCAACAGTCTTACGGCAATAAGAATAATAAAAAAGGTTAAAAGGAAAGACACTGCTGACCATGAAGCCTGAAGAAGAATGGCAAGTATGATACCGAGAGTAACTTTTCCGAATACTAAAATAGTACTCAGTACATTCTGTACAACTACGAGTATGATAATAGCGGCAATAGGTGAGAAATCAATCATCCCGAACCGGAGAAAGGTAAAACGTTTAAAGTAGTTCAGATAGGGGTCTGTAATAGCACCAAGCATCTCTGAAGCTCTGCCGAAACTTCCTCTTCCAAACCAGGTAAGCAAAATTCGTATAAATATCAGCAGCATGTATGCGGAAATTAATCCTGATGTCAATCGAATAAAAAGCAGCATGTGTTTTTTCTCCTTATGTTCTGTTACGCTGTCCAGACATCCTCAATATGAGGATATTCTTTAATTAAACTCAGTACGTTACCGGATGGCTCCAGTTTTATCTGCCCTGATGCTCTGATAATAGTATCATTTCCTGCGGCAGGAGAATGAAGGTGAAGATACACCGCACAGTTTCCTGAGAAATCCATCAGGTATTCTCTAAAGGACACAAGATCTTCCTCCTGGCAGATATCCCTGTTTATTTTTATATGCACTTCAGATGTTTTCAGCTTTTTGAGCTTTTCCAGGGGAATTATTTCATCTACAAGGAACTTCGGATCTCCCCGGGAGAGGTCAACCTTTCCGGAAAATCCCAAAATTGCATCCTTTTGGATCAACTCCCCTTTCTCTTCCCAGATCTTGGGGAAAAATGTCAGCTCTATCGTTCCCTTGAAATCTTCAAGCAGCACGAATGCCATGGGACGGCCTTTTTTTGTTGTGATAACCCGTGGCTCATGTACTGTTCCCAGAATGGTGTACTTTCTATCGGTTTGGATGGAATCAGGATGTGAAAGATCCAGTGATACTGCTTTTTCCCAGATTTTCCGGTATTTATCCAGAGGGTGTCCCGAAAAATAGTATCCGAGAAGTTCTTTCTCATTTCTGAGATTGTCCATCTGAGGCCATTCTTCAACCGTTTCTATCTTTACAGGGGGTATCATGGTTTCATCATTTTCATCAAAAAGTGATGTTTGACCGAATTTTTCTCCGTCTTTCTTTTTCGTGGTATATTCAAGCATCGTATCCAGATTGTGCATGAGTGTTGCACGGCCTGTCTTGAAAGAATCAAAAACTCCGCATTTTAGTAATGATTCTATAACTTTCCTGTTTACTACTCTCAGGTCAACCTTATAGAGGAAGTCAAGAAAAGATTCAAAAGCACCATTTTCTTCTCTGGAACGGATTATCTCGTCTACTGCGGCTTCTCCGATGTTTTTTATCCCGACAAGGCCGTAAACAATTTTTCCCTGTTCAACGGTAAAATTCTTGTCTGACAGATTGATATCCGGGGGAAGGATAGCAAGCCCCATACTCTTTGTTTCATTGATATACTGGGTCATCTTGTCGGGGTTGTTAATTTCATTTGTCAGGTTGGCAGCCATGAACTCGGCGGGATAATTTGCTTTCAGATATGCTGTTTTGTATGCGATTACTGAGTATGCAGCGGCATGGGATTTATTAAAGCCGTATCCTGCGAAGGGTTTAAGCATTTCGTAAATATCCGAAGCCAGTTTTTCACTGTATCCCTTCTCTTTTGCCCCGGCAAGGAATTCTACCTTCATTTTCTCCATTTCTTTGACTTTTTTCTTACCCATGGCCCTGCGTAAAATATCTGCTTTGCCAAGGCTGAATCCGCCGATAATCTGAGCCACTTTCATGACCTGTTCCTGATAGACGATAACACCGTAGGTTGGTTCCAGAACTTCTTTAAGACTGGGATCAGGGTAACGGATAGGGGTTCTTCCCCTTTTGCTGTCAATAAACTGCGGTATATTCTGCATGGGGCCGGGGCGGTACAATGCATTTAACGCAATAAGGTCTTCTATGGAGTCAGGCTTTGCCTGCTTCAGGATTCCCTGCATCCCTGAGCTCTCAAACTGGAAGACACAGACACTTTTCCCTTCGCCGAGGAGTTTGAATGTTTTTCTATCATATTCAGGAATAGCTTCACTGCTGAAATCTGCTTCCCGTTTTCTGATAAGGTCTTCAGTATGTTTTATAAGGGTAAGGGTTTTAAGCCCGAGAAAGTCCATCTTTACAAGACCGCACTCTTCAAGCTGATCCATGGTGTACTGGGTTGAAATGGATCCGGTCTTGGCATCACGGTATAGAGGAACATAATCGGTTAGTTTACTTTTCCCGATAACCACCCCCGCGGCATGGGTTGAGGCATGCCGGGAGAGCCCTTCCAGACGTTTACCCGTATCGATCAGTTCCCGGTAAATTTCTCCTCTGCTTTCGTAGACTTTAAGTTTCGGTTCCTTCTCCAGAGCCTCTTCAATAGTTATTTTATTTTCTGAGGGAATAAGTTTTGATATCTGATCCGCCTCTGAATAGGGAATATCAAGAACCCGGGCTACATCACGGATAACAGCTTTTGCTTTTAATGTTCCAAAGGTAATAATCTGGCCGACTCTGTCTTTCCCGTACTTCCGGGTAACGTAATCTATTACCTCCTGGCGCCTTTCAAAACAGAAATCTATATCAAAATCAGGCATGGATATCCGTTCAGGATTAAGAAACCGTTCAAAGAGGAGTTTGTACTTCAGCGGATCAATATCCGTAATTTTTAAGGAGTAGGCCACAATGGAGCCTGCTCCCGAGCCTCTGCCGGGGCCGACGGGAATATCATTTTCTCTGGCAAAATGAATAAAATCCCAGACAATGAGGAAGTAGCCGGTAAACTTCATACTAATGATAATATCCAGCTCATATTCTACCCGGGCTTTGATCTCTTCCGTAATAACCGGATACCGTTCTTTGAGACCTTCTTCTGTCAGCGACCGTAAATAATCATCCGGGGTCTTGAATTGAGACGGAATTTCGTAATCAGGAAGCAGCGGACCCGGAAGCTCTATTTCAAGATGACATTTTTCCGCAAGTTTTACCGTATTTTCCAGTGCTTCAGGGACATCCTTAAAGACTTCGTACATCTCTTCGCGGCTTTTCATATAGAATTCACTGGAACTGAACTTCATTCTCTTTGTTTCATGTTTTTTACGGTTTGTTCCAATACAGATAAGAATATCCTGGGCATTTGCATCTTCTTTTGAAAGATAATGAATATCGTTCGTTGCTATAAGAGGAATCCCTGTTTCCCGGGACAGGGAACGTATCTGCTCGTTGGCAATTTTCTGCTCAGGAATACCGTGGTCCTGAAGTTCCAGGTAGAAGTTACCGTCACCGAATATTTTGTTGTAGTAAAGTACCGCTTCTCTGGCCTCATCAATCTTGCCTTCCAGGATTTTTCTTGGAACAATTCCGACAAGACAGGCCGTAGAGCAGATAAGTCCCTCGTGGTACTTTTCTATAAGTTCATTATCAATCCGAGGTTTATAGTAAAATCCCTCAGTATATGCCAGGGAAGATAGCATGAGGAGATTCCGGTACCCGGTAATATTTTTTGCAAGAAGGATAAGGTGATTATATCTGTTTCCCTTATCCAATCCGGATTTAATTTTTCTACTGGTTGAGGATACATAAAACTCACAGCCTATGACAGGATTGATATCATGGGCTTTACATTCTTTATAAAAGCGCAGG
The DNA here is from genome assembly GCA_015493635.1 of Spirochaetaceae bacterium. Classification (GTDB taxonomy): domain Bacteria; phylum Spirochaetota; class Spirochaetia; order B11-G9; family B11-G9; genus S145-15. The sequence continues at coordinate 33,584 of WGCU01000051.1, forward strand.
GCGCCGAACATATTCCCGTGATCAGTGATAGCGAGATGTTTCATTCCCAGAGAAACAGCTTTTTCCACCATTTTTTTTATGGGAACCGCTCCATCCAGAAGAGAGTAATCGGTATGGTTGTGCAGGTGAACAAAATCAGGTACGTGTGACATTAATGAAGAATATACCGTGTAGGAGTCATTCTGTAAAGAGATTATAGTCTCTCAATTCATGAAGAAACCATAGTATGAACCGTATTGTTCTCTCTTTCTGAAAGGAAGTAAGTACTTCTGTCTGCTCCATGGCTTTTTTGAAATATTCAACCGCGTTATCAATTTCTTTCGGCCGGAGTTTCAGTTTCTTTTCGGTGAGATACGATTCAAAATCAATACTGCGTACAATGGTTTTCCCGATGTTTCCAACGGCAAACCGTACCTGCGAGATAAGCCCTTTGTGTGTTTCCATTAAGAGACTGAAGGAAATTGCGTTGAACGGGTCATAAAAAGGATCTCCCACCGCTGTGAAATACTGTAAATTCCATACATTGAGGGGGATACGTATACGGGTAACCACCTCGTTATCCTGAATACTGTCCTTGCCTTTTCTGGTGAAAAGCCTGTTCAGCCCCACCCATCTGCTTTTTCCGCTTTTCCGAATTTCAAGAATTGCATCCATCAGGATGAGAACACTGTACGTGTTAAGTCTTCTGCTTCTGCAGCAAAGGTTACCGCCGAGGGTTGCTCTGTTCCGGATATGCGGAGGCGCAATACTCCGTAAAGCTTCCGAGAGAGCAAAAGGGAGAACATGCTGCCCGACGTTAAGTATTTTTTTTATCGGGACACAGGCGCCTATCTCCAGGTACCGTTCTGTACGCCGTATCTTTTTTAGTTCGCGTATTCCTGAAAGCTGGATAATATCTTTTGAAAATGACGGATGGATGTTCTGCTGTCTCATCAGAGCCGTTCCTCCGGCCCATAGAAGGGTATCAGGGTGCTGCTGTTTTATAGAAAGGAGTTCACTTACCGATTTTGGGGCAAAAATGTTTCGTCCGGTTCTATTTTCTGCCAAAACGTTTCCTTCTCCTGTACAGTGCTGTTTTTTTTACTACCTGTATTATAATTCTTATGTTCGTACAGGGACATATACTTCCTCTGAACGCGTCCAGAATCTGTCCCTCATCCGGTTCGGCAAACCGCTCAAGAATGGAGTATATCGTGAGTATTGTCCCCCCCCTGCATAAGTCACAGAGAGTGGTTCCTGTTTCCTCGAAGGCCTGCATTATATCATGGTAATCATCCGTTTTACTGAAGCCTTCAAGGGTCACAATCTCTGAAGACCTGGCCTCAAAAGCGGGTATGAGACAGGAGGCGGCAGCATCACCATTAAAGAGTATGGTGCAGCTTCTGCATTCTCCCTTATTGCAGGCAGTATGGACACTGCCTATTTTCGCGTTATCTTTAAGAATATCAGAAAGTCTTGTCTCAGAGGGAGTTTCTACATCAACGTTTCTACCGTTTAATGAAAAATTTATTTTCATTTTCCCTCCATGTGCGTATGAAGAACTTCGGGGGTAAGAGGAAGTGTATCAAAGTAGATTCCTGTAGCCTGGGTAACAGCTGAAATAATAGCGGACGGTAGCAGTGAACCAGGTATTCCTGATATTCCTCCGGGTGTATTTTTCCTTGTTTCTTCGATCTCTATTGAAATAAGGGGCAAATGCCGTTCCAACGGTACATTGAAACCGGTATCAAAGGTGGATGGAAGTGTTAGATCATCTTTGATGAGGGTTTCCGTGAGGGTTTCAAGAATTGAGGTTTCGAGAGCATCAACAGCTATTTTCTTATTATAAATTTTACCACTGTCAATAATAAGCCAGATACCGCGTACAAGAACTCTCAAAAAAACAGGATCAATCTCTATTTCCGCTATTGCCGCTCCCCATGAAAGAGAATGGAAAGGCAGACCCTTGAACTTTTCAGGGTCCCACCGTCTCGTTCCGGGCATACGGTAGGAACGTTTTACAACAATCGGCAGAGCATGATGGAATCGTTGTTTTTTTATTTCAATACAGCATTTTTCCACAAGACTTGTAATAATACTGATCCCGCTTGATAGAAATGCAGGTCCCGAATTCGGCAGATTTGACGTATCTCCCTGCTGTACAATTACCGATGATGGGTCTGTTCCGAGAATAGCAGCAGCTGTTTCTTTCCATATAGCTGTAGATTGTGAACCGTACGCGCTGCTGAGGATGGTAACAGTGTCATCCCTGTCCAATCTGACTTTTATGGAGTATGTTTCATTTTTTTCCCGTTTAATGGTTGGTCCATTACCGGTAAACCCGAATGAGAGACCAATCCCGCGGATATTTCCTTTTCCAATGGGACCCTGTTTTCTATTTTTTCTGAGTAGTTCGTATGCTGCATATTTTCTGTTAAAATCTGAATTGTCTAGAACCTTTTGAAGAAGTGTTTTTCCATGAAAATCTTTAAGAATTCCCCCGGTGGGAAGGTATGCTTTTTTACCTGGAAGAAAGGAAAGACGCCACTGCCCCGGAGTTTTCCCATAAAGCTCTGCTATTCTTGAAAAATGGGTTTCAACGGAAAAAGTACCGGCAGAAAAACTCAACCCTTTAAAAGCATTCATGGGAGGTTCACTGGTAATAATCCCCCTGCAGGTTATTTTCATATTAGGGATTATGTATGATCCGGCTGCACCAATGAGTATCTGACTTAAAAGTTCATCAGTAAAGAGAGGATAAGCACCCATATTTACCTCAATAACGGCTTTCTCTGCAAGAACCTTGCCCTTTTCATCCACAGCCGAGAGCCGGGTTATCATTACTTCCGGCCTTTGTACCGCATACACTGCATGATCTTCTTCTCCAGGTATAAGACTGACCGGTTTTCCAGCTTTAAGCGAAAGAACGGCGGCTAAAGAAGCGTACAACGATGGTATAACAAGTTTTTCATCATAGGTGGGATTAAATTTTCCGATTTTTACCCGTACATTCTTCAGGGGGAAATTACAGACTGCCGCGACGCACCGGCGTAGTTGAAAAGGCCATTGCGTTTCGCCTTGTATCGTTGCAATACCTTTAGATACAGCAGCAATTACACCCTGAAAACTGGAGAATCCAGCCGGCTGAGAATGGACATGATATTTCCCTTCTACTGTCTGATATGCCCCGCCCAATATCTTGTCAACATTTCCTTTGGTAAAGGATTTTTCAGCAGCAATCTGATCCTCAGTGTATTTGTTGAAACCAAGGAGTGAGTAGTCTGTTTCGTATTCAACCCTTGTCTGTCTGCAGAGCGAAAGTACCGTTTGTTTGTCCGGACCGCAGATAACCGCCAGCGGTTCACCCTTATAGGAGATTATATTTTCACAGAGCAGGGGCCGTGAGTCCTTAAAAGCGGTAAGGGTATTCCGGCCGGGGATGTCTTTATAGGTTATGCCATAATATCCTTCAGGCAGAAGCGGGAACTGTATGGACTGCAGTTTTCCCCGGGGAATTGTTGAAGCGATGATGTATGCATCCAGTACTTTCGTACCGGGATAGTCACGAGCCACGGCCGGTGCTCCTGTAATGCGATTCCCCGATGGCACGGACAGCCGCTGCAACTCTGCTGCACTGCTCTTCGGTAAGCCCGGGATAAATAGGAAGGCTGAAGACGGTTTGGTATACATGAAGAGCATGGGGAAAGTCTTCCGGTTTAAATCCGTATTTTTTCCTGTAGTACGGCATAATGTGCAGGGGAATGTAATGAACCGATGTTCCAATACCTTTTTCTTTCATATACCGAAGAAATGTATCTCTCCCAATAGTACATTTTTCTTCTTTGAGACGGACAATATAGAGGTGCCATGCGTTAAGTTCTGAAGGGGGGGGGAGTATCAGAAAATCAAGACCGCCCAGTTCTTTTTCATAGTAAGCTGCTATCTGTCTGCGCCGGGATAGAAATGCTGCGCCTTTCTTTAGTTGTTCTCTTCCCATGGCGGCTAGAATATCCGGCATATTATATTTAAAGCCTGCTTCAACAACACGGTACTGCCAGGACGCTTTTTTCGATGTATAGCGGTCCCATATTTCCCGGTCAATACCATGAAGCCTCATAACAGCTATCCTGCCTGCAATCTCATCGTTATCCGTAACAATCATTCCGCCTTCACCAGTGGTAATTGTTTTTGTCGCGTAGAAAGAATAAACCCCTGCGTCACCCAGGGTCCCCAGAAATTTTCCTTTAAGGGAGAGAGGAAACGCGTGAGCGGCGTCTTCTATAACCGGAATAGTATATTTCTTTTTCAGTTTGAGAATTTCATCCATTGCCGCAGGTTTTCCCCCGATATGCACAGGAAGAATACATTTTATCTTTCGGTTTTCGGCGAGAGCGCGGGACAGGGCAGCGGGATCCATGTTGTACGTTGACAGATCGATATCAATAAAAACAGGATCTGCTCCAAGATACCGGATTACCTCTGCTGTCGCGGTAAAGGTGTAGGGTGTTGTAACCACCTTATCTCCGGGACCAATTCCTGCTGCTTCGAGAGCCAGATGCAGTCCGGCCGTCGCGGAATTTACAGCCAGGGCATAGCGGGCTCCGACATAATCTGCAAATTCCTGTTCAAAAGCTTTTGCTTCTTTTCCCGTTGTCAGCCATCCGCTTCGAAGAACACGGAGCACAGCCTGTTCTTCCTCTTCACCAAGAGAAGGAAGGGCAAAAGGAATAAAATCAGATTTCCGGTTCATTGTCTATCATGGGAATGGTCTTGATTATTTTTTTTAACGAAGCCCGTAAAAACCGCCGGTTTCTGTAATGGGTATTTGGTTCATCTTTTGAGAGAAAGCATACCTGATGCAGTTCTTTCAGGAGACTGTCAAGCTGGCCGTTCAGTCTGCTCCTGTTTTTCAGCTGGATAATACCCGGGTATTCGGTTTTTATAACCGTATCGTCGTCTGTCCAGAGACGTTCTGTCAGCTTTTCTCCGGGACGGAGCCCGATATAGGTAAGTTTGATTTCTTTCTGGGGTACAAATCCGTAAAACCGGATCATCTGTTCAGCAAGATCCTTTATCAGTACCGGTTCTCCCATTTCAAGGATATATAAATTACCGCCTTTTCCGACCCCTCCTGTTTTAAGAACAAGAGAGGCTGCCTCAGGGATTGTCATAAAAAACCGTTTGACCTTTTCATGAGTAATGGTAACCGGTCCTCCTTTAAGAATCTGCCGGGTAAAAAGAGGAACAATACTTCCCCGGGAGGCAAGAACATTACCGAAACGGACAACCATAAAATCAGTTTCTCCTTTATTACTTGAAAGGACAAGTTCTTCCGCAATAAGTTTACTGGCTCCATAGATGCTTTTCGGTTCTACAGCCTTATCGGTAGATATAAAAACAAAACGTGAAACATGTGCTTCCTGTGCGGCTTCAATAATATTCTTTGTCCCGAAAACGTTGTTTTTCACTGCCTCCACAGGGTTTGCTTCTCCCATGGGAACATGTTTGTATGCTGCACAATGGAAAATAACATCCGCTTTCAAGCGGTTTATAATAAACTTGATAAAGTATTTATCCTGAAGTTCTCCTACAATCGGAACAATGGTAGCTGCCCCTCCTACACCTTCTTCCTGAAGAATGGTAAGTTCCTTATTAATTTCATACACATTGTTTTCACTGTGATCGAAAAGGTACAGTCTCTCAGCGCCTCCGTACAGAAGCTGCCGCGCCAGTTCGCTTCCTATACTTCCTCCTGCCCCGGTTATGAGGACCCTCTTACCGCGGAGGTAGGTAAGACTTTCTTTAAGATTCAAACGAATAGGTTTTCTGGCCAGGAGATCCTGCACTTTTATTTCTCTCGTCTGAATAAGATGTGCTTCCCCTTCTATTATCTGGGAAACACCGGGAAGTATCCGTATTCTTTCTATATCCGACTGTTTAAGGGCTGAATATATACGTCTCAGCTGTTCTTTTGTTGCCCGTGGGATTGCGATGATAGCTTCATCAGCTTTAGTCCGGGTTTGGATTTCCTTTATAGTGGACAGAGGACCGTATACAGGGATGCCTTCAATAGTGGTACCGATTTTTGCAGCGTCATCATCCACAAAAGCGGCAACCTCGCCAAGAATACCCTTGGAGGAAATTTCAGCTGCTATTCCTCTTCCTGCAAATCCTCCGCCGATAATGAGGATTTTATCTTTCTGTATCTTTTTCATCATCCTCTACTTTTTCCAGTATTTCAAAACCAAAATCCACTTTAAAAGATTCTTTATAAAGCGATAGTTTGATTTTAGCACGTTTTTTCCTTCTGTCTACCTTTAGTATTTTACCTTCAAGCCCTTTCATCGGTCCATTGACGACTCGGATACGGTTATTTTTATCAAACCAGACAGTCGATTTCTCCACAATCTCACCGTAGGACAGGAAATGCAGAAGCAGTTTTTTATCTTCACCGACTATCGGCTGAATATTTTGGTTACTCTCTAAAAACCGGATAAACCCGGAGGTTTTTTTTAAAATCCAGTAAATATCAGGGTCAAGGGTATCCTTATCAAAAAAAAGATATCCGGGAAAGATGGGAGCAATTGTTTCTTGCTGTTTTCCCCTCTTTCGGAGGGTCAGTTTCCTTTGAGGCCAGATTATTTTTCCCCTTTTTTCCACAGGTACATGATGTACGTTAAAATTATATTCTGCAAGGCGAATATATTTTTTTTCCTGACCGGTTAGTACCTGAAAAACATAGAAGTTCATATCCTGTCAAATTATCATTAAATAGAAATGTCTTCAACTCCCGGTACAATCCATAAATAGAAAGGATATTATGCCGATAAGTATGATATGAAAAACAAACTATTGCTTGGAATACTGCTTTTAATCCCTGCGTTGTTTATGTACGGAGAAACAATTTTCGTCTATACCGTTTCTAAGGGTACAGAAAAAACGTTAAAAAACGCTGTGCCCTATCTGGAGGACGGCGTCCTGAGTGTTCTTTTTGATGCGGGGCATATTGTTTTTAACGCATCTTCTACAGAATCTGTTAAAAAAAGAGGGCTCCCTTCCTACAAAGAACCGGAAGATTTTCTTACAGCAAAGTCCGGCGGTGCCTCATACCTCCTGGAAATAGCGATGCATTATATGGAAAAGGATAAGAAAGAAGTACCGGAATTTGCGGATTACCGGCTCTTTAACGTTATTTCAGGTAAGTTGTTGACGGATGGAAAGATACGAATTGAAAAAGATCCCCCCGGTGAAAAAAAGTCTGATGAAGAAAAACTTACTGATATGGGACGGAATATGGTTCAGGGACTTTTAGGCTTTTTGTAATTTTTCCTAACTTCGGGTATACTATTCTCCGACAATGGATACAGAGGTGTTATGTATGATGAAAAGGTTATCCGGGGGTAACAGGATACTGACAGCCCTCCTTCTGATAGTATGTGTATCCGCGTTTGGTTTTGCGGATTCTTTTTGGGAAGGTTCGGTTACGACTGCGAATTATGGTGATTTACCGAATACAGGGTTCTACGGCGCATCGAATGCCTTTCCTCCTGACACCGATGTGATTGTAACCAACACAGAAAACGGGAAAAGTGTTGAAGTAAAAATTGTAAAACGTCTTGATACTGCGAATGTATTTATAGCTCTTTCCTCTGAAGCTGGAGAAAAAATCGGTCTGACCCGTGGTAAAATGATAAACGGTTCAATATCTGTCAAAACACCTGAGAAAACCGGCAATCAATCTGAGCTGGTGAATAGCAGAGATCCTGAAGTTAACCCTGCAGGGGGAGAAGATAAAGAATTGTCCCTCATCCAGGAGTATATAGACACTGAATTGAGTGGGAAAAGTGTGCAGAAAAAGATAGAACCATCCCCGGAAACAAACGTCCCTGAAAAAAGCCCGGAACCTGCTGTTGTTAAGAAAATGAATCAGCCTCCCATAAAGAAAACACCTGAAAAGAATCCGGCAGAAGTATCATCCTCTTCTCCTGATGTTATCATACTGACACAGGGTGTCCCTGCCGGTTCAACGGGGAAACCTGTTCCCTTCCCTGTTCCCTTTATAGCTCAGAAAGCAATCAAGGAAAATGAACAGCCTTCTGTGTATGATTTTCCAGTTTCAATTCCGGAACTAACCGGGAAAAAAACATTCAGGGAAAATGCTTTTCCAGCCCTTTCAGAAGTAAAAACTGATACCCCCCTTGTCTTAAGTATGATTGCCCGTCCTGAAGAAAAAAAATTCACTCCTTTAAAAATGAGTCTTCCCATAGTGGCTGCGGAAAGAAAAACTCAAACGGCCGGGAAACCTGATATTATCATTGCCAGGGAGCCGAAAGCAGTACAGCCTGCCAGGATAACGGAACCTTCTGCTCTCCCTGAAATTGCATCGGAAAGCATACCAGTAGAAACGGTTGAAACGGTAAAAGCCGTTCCGAAAAAAGAACCGGTAGTACATCCTGCGGTAGAAGCGCCGCTTCCTCCGGTTATACCCTCAAAAATGAAAACGGTAGCCATTGTACTTGAACCGGCTCAACCTAAACCTCCGGTTCCTGTTAAAACGATTAATCCTTCCGAAGAAAAACCTGAACCCTCCGCTCCTGTTTCTGAAGCAGCGAACAGACCGGCGGAAGAAGTTATAGCTCCGGGATCAACGTATACCATGACGACAAAATTGGAAAAGGGTGCGTTTTATCTTCAGCTTGGTGTGTATGATGAAGAGTTTTCTGCAAAAGATCTTGCCGTAACACTTTCGGGGCACTATCCTGTAACCGTTCTCGTTGCTTCCAAACCTGAGAAATCAAGGTACAAAGTTATGGTCGGTCCCTTGAATCAGGATGAAGGGGGTGCTCTTCTCTTCAATTTCAGGGCAAGAGGGTATAAAGATGCATTTCTAAGAAGGGGTATCAAGTAGGCTTATGTCAGTTGAAGACGTAAAAAAGGAGATCAGAGAACTTTCTGATCTCCTTACTTTATATCAGCATGCGTATTATGTTGAGAATGCCCCGAAAGTAAGTGATCTGGAATATGACAGATTGTATGACAAGCTGGTAAAACTGGAGCATGAGTATCCGCAGTACCGCTTTCCGGAATCTCCTTCTTCCCGTGTAGGTTCTGATTTAAACAGTGATTTTCCGGAGGTAGAGCATACTATACCGGTGCTCAGCCTTGATAAAGCGTATTCTTCCGATGATGTATTAGACTGGATGGAGAGAACTGCCCGGAAAAGTAACAGAGACCTTACCTTTGTCGTCGAGGAAAAAATTGATGGAGCTTCCATTGTTCTTTACTACGAGAAAGGTCTTCTTGTCCGGGGAGTAACCCGGGGGAACGGTACGGTAGGTAATGATATTACTCCCAATATACGGACAATCCGTTCGGTGCCTTTAAAACTTTCCGAACCCATAGATATAGCAGTACGGGGTGAAATTTTTCTCCCTCTGGAGAGTTTTGAAAAGATCAATACGGAAATGGATGTGCCCTACGCTAATCCGAGAAATCTTGCTGCGGGAACACTCAGACGGCAGAAAAGTTCTGAAGCGGCGCAGGTTCCTCTTGATATTTTTGTGTATGAAGGATTTCTGGCAGAGCATGTAGGGGATCATATAGAAATACTTCAGTATTTAACCCGCCTCGGGTTTAAAGTCAGCAGCAGGATCGGTGTTTTTTCATCCCGGAATAATCAGGAAAAAAACAGAAATCTTCCTGCCCTCTGGACCCGCGGGGTATTTGAGGATCTGGAATCGTACATAAAAAGAGCTGTAGAAAGCAGAAAACAGCTCCCTTATGAAATTGACGGCCTTGTACTGAAAGTTAATGAACTGGATGTACGGGAGGCACTTGGTTATACCGGGCATCATCCCCGGTGGGCTATTGCCTACAAGTTTGTGTCACCAAAGGGAGAGACGGTAATAAAAGCAATTGATGTACAGGTCGGCAGAACTGGAAGGGTAACACCGGTCGCCAGGGTTGATGCGGTACGTATCGGCGGTTCAACTATTTCAAATGTAACACTACACAATCAGGATTATATTGATATGCTTGAGCTGGGGATAGGAGATACCGTTTCTGTTTCCCGGAGAGGTGATGTTATCCCGGCTGTTGAAGAGGTCCTGGAGAAAAATGACAGAGGGAACCCTGTCTGGAAGATGCCCCTTATCTGTCCTTCCTGCGGAACTCCTCTTGTACGGATTGGGTCTCATCATTTCTGCCGTAACCCTAAATGTCCGGCTCAAATTAAGGGGAGGCTTTACCATTTTGTAGGTAGAGATCAGATGGATATAGAGAATTTCGGTCCCGAAACGGTTGATTTTCTTCTAGACAACGGTTTTATTCGGGATATTCCGGATCTCTATTCCTTTAACTATGATAACCTAAAGGATTTTCCCGGATTCGGAGAGAAAAAAATTGAACTTATGAAGAAGGGTATTGAGAAAAGTAAGAAGATGCCCTTCAGCAGAGTTCTTCCCTCATTAGGTATTCCGGAAGTAGGCAAAAAAGCTGCTTCTCTTCTCATAAATGCGGGTTTCAGGGATATAGATACGCTTCTTGCAGCTGCGGACAGGGGTAATAGTGAAGTTCTCACTGAAGTGAAAGGTATTGGAGAAAAAACAGCCGAAATTATAATCCGTGAGTTTTCAAATCCGGCCTTTCGTTCCATGATAGCAGCTCTCAAAGAAAAGGGGCTTTCATTTTCTGAAGCGGAGGATACTGCTGCTGATAAATATCCGCAAACGTTTTCCGGGCAGGTATGGTGTGTCACAGGAAGTTTTAAGAACTTTAAACCGAGGTCTCTGGCAGCGGATGAAATTGAGAAGAGGGGCGGCAGGACAGTTTCTGCGGTAACAGGAAAGACAACACACCTTCTTGCAGGATCCGGCGGCGGGAGTAAGCTGTCAAAAGCAGCATCGCTGGCTATTCCGGTTGTTTCCGAAGAGGTATTTATCAAGATGCTCAGAAATAGAGAGGGGGACAGCAATGGAAACTGAACAAGCTGTCGGAAAATTAAAAGAGGAAGGGTGGGGGATTATACCGCCTCAGCAGTATTGTATTGATATGGAAGATTCTTTTAAAACTCTGTGGGACATTATTAAACCATATACGATGATCTCCATTGAGCGGGGGTATACGCTTTACAAAAGTGTTGAATATATTGTAAAAAAAAAGATTCCCGGTGATTTTGTTGAATGCGGTGTATGGAAGGGCGGTTCATGTCTTCTTATGGCACTGACTCTTATGCAGATGGATGCTGTGGACAGGAATATTTATCTGTACGATACATTCACAGGAATGAGTGAGCCGACTGATGAAGATGTTATTGCATGGAATGGGAAACATGTGCGTGAAAAATGGGAACGGGACGACTTTAAGTCCTGGGCAGTGAGCAGAGAAAGGGTATACAGAAATCTCGTTTCCGCAGGAGTTAATCAGGATATGCTCCGCTTCGTTGAAGGTGATGTGTTGGAAACCCTCTCTACTACTGTTCCTGATAAAATAGCTCTTCTGCGTCTGGATACAGACTGGTATGCTTCGACAGCAAAGGAACTCAAGGTTCTGTACCCCCTTCTGTCAACAGGAGGTGTTCTGGTTATTGATGATTACGGTCATTTTGAAGGAGCAAAGAAAGCTGTGGATGACTACTTCGAACATGATCCCATCCTGTTGACGAGGGTTGATTATACGGGCCGTCAGGGGATCAAGATCAATTGATAAAGCCTACGCCTCCTCCCGCGTTCAGATAGTACCCTCTGTCCGGATCGAAAGCACCTGTTAGATACCCTGAGAGGATAATTCCCGTATCGGGGAGAATCCAGTTTACTTCCCATCCTGCAGATACAGGGTAGTCCATTGAAAAACCCTCATTAAAAGGAAGTGTTCTCACTGAAGCGGAAACAGCAGTCCAGACCGGCCCTGCATCAAGCAAAATTCCTCCCCGGGCATACCCCCAGGCATATATTCCCAAAGGAGAAGTTTCATTTACGGATGATACCTGAAAAGGTGAAACAGTCAGTTCAGGGGTGAAAAAGAGGGAAAAGGCGCCAAAGGTGATTCCCGAAGGAATACCTAACGTAAAACCGGTAAAATTATGCATCGTGTCAAGAGATGTTCCAAAAAGGTACGTTCCCTTAACAAGGGCTGATAACCCGAAAGAAACAGTACCTTTTGTTTTTATAATTTTGTTTTTTGCCGCAAGAGAGATGAAATAGACAGTATCAGCAGGGGCCTGTATGATAATACCTCCGGAAATATCAGTTTCCAGTTTTTCGGCCGGTACTGCCCTGAAAGACACAGCGGAAGGGAAACGGTAGCCGGAGGTATCTGCGTGTCCCAGACTGCTTAATAAAAACTGAAAGCTTCCCCGGGGAAGTATATCCGGAGTGGGTGTGAAAAGGGTTCCCGAGACCCCTGAAAAAACATTCCGTGCTTTAATAATAAACGACTGGTCAATGGTGATGAAAGCTGTTTTACGGTCATGCGCTGTCCCGTCTTCACTTTCTCCGCTCACTATAACGGTGTATGTACCGTCTTCGAGTTTTTTTCCACTGCTATCCGTACCGTTCCAGGTGAAACGCTGATTCCAGTTGTCGAAATGCCGGAAAGAATGCACCAGTACCGTGGAATGTGACGGTGATAGGATGGAAAGTTTACCTCTCCCATACGAGGAAACAGTAAAGGTAATACTGCTCTGACCGAGTCCGGAGGGGTTCCCGGGGTTAAGGATACTGCGTGAAACAGAGAGTTCTGAAAGGGTAAATGGCGCCGGCAGAAGGTTGATAAAGAGTCTTGTTGTGTCTTTGTTTCTGATTGTTACAGAGGTAGTATAGGGAATATATCCAAAGAGCCGGGCTTCTATCTGATATGTTCCTACGGGAAGTTCATTCACCCCCCTCTGAAGGGGTGCCCCATTACTTGTTATTTCTGCATGGGGAGGTACTGCTTCCAGGTAGAGATATCCTGTAATCTGTTTGAGTGTGATATCTATTCCCCGTTTGTCTCCTTCTGTATAGTCAATCCACCGTGTTTCTTTATGATATCCTTCCTGCTTGACTGTTAACCTGTATTGTCCTGTTTTCAGGTTCAGACTTAGCGGCGTTACTCCCATAAATTCACCGTCAATATAGACATTACTCCCTGTCGGGTCACTGGTAACCGTTAGACCGTCTGCTGTGTCATCTGTATTGCTGGAAGAGGATGATGTCCATGTTTTGGATTGTCCAGCCGGCTCTGCTGCTGATTTTTTAACAACATCTTTAAATAGGGTTCCTCCTGAAGTAGCACAGCCGGATAAAATTATCGCAATGAAGAGAAAAGATACTGTGAAATATTTCATACTCATACTCTTAAGTATTATCACAAAAATTTAAAAATCAACAGTTTTTTTAATTGTGCCGATAGAAAAGTATGAAAATGTTTTTAAAAGAGATACATAAAAGAATCTTTTTCCTGCTGTTTATTGGAATCTTTTGTATAACAGACTCTTTTGCTCAAAGTGTAAACGCCGGTGGTGAAGTTCCGGATCATTTTGGAGAAATATATCTGGGTATGACTATGGATCAGGTAAAGAAAGCGTTGAAAAGTGATCCTAATTTTAATTTTACCGGAGATCCGGATATAAGTATCCTGAAACGGCCTGATGAAACACTTATTGAATGCAGCGGAACTTATTTTATTAGCAGAGGAATTTTTCAATTTTATAAAGATAAACTCTATACCATTATTTTATCACTTGATACTGATGAACTTGACCATTATGGTATGTTTACGACACTGAGCGGTAAATATGGGAGTCCCGAATCACTCAGTCCTCAGGAAGCAGTCTGGAAATCAAAAAAGTACATTCTTGTTCTTGAAAGGCCGCTCTCTGTAAAGTATATGGATCGGCAGGTTCTTGATACAATCCGTACCGCGGGAAGGACAGAAAAGACTCTCCATGAACTTTCCCGTGAGCAGTTCATGCAGCAGTTTTAGGTTGTCATACAGGGCCTCTTGATAATTTTCAAAAAAACCGGTACTACACTTTATAAAGTGTTTTAATAATTTTACAAGCAACAGAGGATTTATATGTTTAGGATGAGGTACCTGTTTCTGGCAGCGCTTGTTTCTATACTTGCTTCCTGTGGAAGCAGTATGGAGAAAACCACCATGATTATTGGCCGGGACCGGTATTCTATTGAAATAGCCCGGACACAGGAAGAGCTGCAGAAAGGGCTGATGGATAGAAGAACACTACCGGCGTACTCAGGAATGCTTTTTGTTTTTGATAACGACCGGCGTTTAAGCTTCTGGATGAAAAATACTCTTGTTCCTCTTTCCATAGCGTATCTTTCCTCTGACGGAGTAGTGAAGGAGATGTATACAATGGTTCCTGAATCACTGGCTCCGGTAAATTCGAAACATTTTGTGCGGTATGCTCTTGAATTACCGAAAGGTTCTTTCGTACGGTCGGGGGTGCATATAGGCGACTGTATTACCATTCCAGCCGCAGCCAGATGATACGGATACCATCACGGGTTATGTTAGTTTCAGTATTCCCACGGCAAATCCTGCTACCGTAACGATAAATCCGAATGACCAGATCATGAAGTGAAACATCTTTGTCTGGATAGCTTCTATCTGCTTTCCAATCTGCTCAAATTGTCTGCCTATCTGTATAAATTGTTTGCTGTCCTGTTCGAAACGTTTGTCAACTTGCTCAAAGTGTTTATCAACCTGTTCGAAACGCTTATCAACCTGTTCGAAACGTTTTTCCATCTGCTCAAAACCTTGTTTCATCAACTCCCGTTGACTTTTAAGTTCTTCCTCCACCCTGACCATTCTTTCCAGCAGTTCAAAACTGTACTTCTGATCAGGAAGCCATTCCTGTAAATGATTCTGAACGTATTCTCCGATTACCTGTAATTCTTCCTGCTTTAATGCCATTGCCATACCCTTCTCCTTTCATTATACAAGTTTTTAATAAATAATTACAGGATGAAAGGGAATCCTGATTCAAAATTGTTGATTATTCAGTATCAGGTTTGTCAAATAATTCAAGATTTGGAGATTCATCAGGTGTTTCCGGCTTATTAACGAGGATTTCAACCTTCCGCTCAATTTTATTCAGATCCTTTTCAAGGCTTTTTGCCAGTTTAATTCCTTCCTCAAAAAGAGAAACAGCTTTATCCAGTGGAAGATTCCCCGCTCTCATGGTGGTATTCAGATTCTCCAGCCGTTCAAGACGTTCTTCAAAAGTTTTCATTTTTCTATCTCCTTGATCACAGCTGCAGCTTTACCGGTGTAAAACCGGATGCTGACCTTGCTGTCTCCTTTTAGTTGATGTGATGAAGTAATGAGGGTATCCGTTCCTTTCTGTGTTACGATGGAATATCCCTTTTTTAGCAGCTCCATGGGAGAGTAGGTTGTAAGTTCAGTTTTCAACAGTTCTATGTAATGTTTTTTCTCAATAATCACATTACTAAAAGAGGAAAGAAGTGTCTCTTTACTGTCATCAAGCCGCAGCATTATCGGCTGCATTATTTGAAAGAAAGAAATTTTTAGATTTTCAGGAGTAAATCTCTCTACCAGGAAGTGGACCCTTTCAATCATTGCAGTCAAACTTTCTGTGAGAGACCTCCGGTAGGTTTCAACCTGCTGAATAAGCTGTAACCGGCTTTCACTAACAATTTCAGCAGCCGCAGAAGGTGTCGGTGCTCTTCTGTCTGCTGCAAGGTCGGAAAGTGATGTATCAATTTCATGGCCTACAGCAGAGATTACAGGAATTTCTGATTCAGCAATGGCCTGTACAACTTCTTCATCCGAGAAGGGAAGGAGATCCTCCAGCGAGCCTCCGCCGCGCCCTGCAATAATGACATCTCCGAGATGCAGCATATTGGCTCTGCGGATCTGCGCGGCAATTTCAGCTCCCGCCGCGTCCCCCTGAACAGGCGCCGGAAGAATGACAACGTCAATACCTGAACTTCTTCTCCCGAGAACCTGCAGAATATCTTTCAGGGCGGCACCGGTCGGCGATGTGACAACAGCTATCCGGGAGGGGAAAGAAGGCAGTGATTTCTTTCTGGTCTCGTCAAAATATCCACGGGCTGCCAGTTTCCTTTTTCTCCGTTCCAGCATGGCAAGGATATCTCCTTCACCCGATTTTTCCATGGATGTACAGATAATCTGGTAGGTCCCCCGTTTTGCGTAAACAGAAAGGGTCCCGCGAATAATAATTTTCTGGCCGTCAGCCGGTGAGAATGCGACAGATGGTATCCTCCCTTTAAACATAACACACGATATCATTGCAGAGGCATCTTTCAGAGAAAAATACCAGTGACCGGTACTTGAAGGTCTAAAATTTGAACATTCACCTTCTACCGTCAACGTTGGTAATGAGGATTCAAGAACTTCCTTAATAAGATACGTTATATCAGAGACTTGATAAACTTTTTCATACGCTGCTGCCATGAACTCACCATAAGGGAATATCCGTTTTTTTTCAATGTGTTCTCAGGGAGAGCTTTTTGCGAAGTACCCCATTTTAGCGAAATAATACATGACAATATTTATAATAGAATGTCCGTTGTATCAAGATGACCTCTATTTTATTGAATTTCCTCTTCTCAAAGGTAAAATCAGTACTTTTTTTGTGATTTTAGGCTCCTGA
>WGCU01000052.1 GCA_015493635.1 Spirochaetaceae bacterium
ACAAGTGAACAGTTTCACAGTGAACTCAAGTCTGATATGGGAGTAGAAAGGCTCCCCTCGGGCAAGTTTGCTGTAAATGCTGTTGTACTTCATATAGCCATGGTTGCTTTTAATGCCTTACGCCTCATGGGTCAGACAGCCTTACTTTTTAAAACTGATCTACCCTATGAACATAAGGTAAAGCGCAAACGACTTAGAAAAGTGATAGATGATCTTATCCGCGTAGGATGCAAGATTGTTTTCCATGCCCGTACCTGGTGGCTTAAGATTTGGAAACAGGATCCATGGCTGTTGGTCTTCTCCAAGGTATACAAGACTGTTTGCAATTTGTAAGTTTTCCCAATACTCAAGGAGTTAGTAGAACACATTACGGGATAGCTGTCTTCAAATGGTTTGCAAAAGTGCTCAAATGACAGTAAATCATCATAAATTGTGCAATTTTTAACCAACGCAGTGGCTATTCTTTTCAAGTTTGTTCATAGCCTTCGATCAAAATTGGTTTTTGGGCTTATTTTGATACCAAAGCTTTTTTTTGATACGGATTCAGGATGATGCCAAGAACGGAAAGGTATATCCAAATAAATACTGGTACGAATGGGGTTATAGAGAAGATGAGATGATGGGGCAAAGGTTTTTCAAGCATATATACCCGGAAGACCTTCATGAGGTTAAAAATCTGACGATTGTACAGGATACCGTAGGGCACGAATCAAGTAATGTCGCATTCAGATTTCATACTAAAGATGGTGCCTGGAGATGGATCCTTTCCACTGCTGTTTCGGTTGCTAAAGATGAAACAGGCAGGGTAAAACAATATATCGGCTTTGATATGGATATAACGGAAGAAAAGGAAGCGAAAGAAAAACTTAAAAAGGCCCTTAAAGAAACTCAGGCGGCAAAAAAAAGAGCTGAAGCTCATGCTCTCGAAGCTGATACCATGAGAGAGATAAGCAGAATTATATCCTCTTCTCTTGATTTTGATTCGACAATAGACGCGATACTTGATCAGGCTAAGCGATTAATTCCCTTCGATACAGCCGCCGTTCAGATTTTAGAGGATGGTTATTTGCAAAATATCGGAGGAAGAGGATGGAAGGACCTCGGAACTATTCTTAAATACTCCTTACCTGTACCGGGCGATAATCCGAATACCGTTGTTATTGAGTCTAAAAAACCGTTAATTATCAGAAAAGTCCCGGACAGGTACAGTTCTTTTAAGGAACTACCGGATGAATATGCCGGAAAATCCTGGCTGGGAATACCGCTCATCTTCAGAGAGAGCGTAATAGGGCTCCTGACCTTTGATAAAAATGAAGAGAACTTTTTTAGCAGCAAGCATGCGGAACTGGGAACGGTATTTGCGAGTCATGTTGCTGTGGCGCTTCACAACTCCCGTATCTTTGAACAGACAAAAGCCCGAGCCATGACTGATCCCCTGACCGGAGCAAAAAACCGCCGCGCTTTTTTCGATTTCGCCATTCAGGAAGATAAGATCTATAAACGTTACGGCACTGTCTTCTCTCTCATTATGATTGACATAGATTTCTTCAAGAAAATAAACGATAAATACTGACACCAGACAGGAGACAAAGTATTGAAAGATCTTGTCTCGTTAATAAAGGATGACCTGCGTGATTCGGACATAATTTGCAGATATGGAGGCGAAGAATTTATCATCCTCCTCCCTGCCAGTGACGAAAATGCTGCATATGATATTGTAGAAAGAATAAGAAAAAATATTGAAAAAAACCTCAAAGCCGGAGAATCCAACAGCAGGATTACCATAAGTACCGGGTGTTGATTCCCGCACCTAAATTAAATAATAGGAGAAAATTTCCCGAAAAGAATTCTTGTTAAAGGATTTGAAAAGGGAGGATAAACCGGGAAAAAGGTACGAGTTAGAGCTCTGCTTAATCCCGGCTTACCCAAAATAATACTACTCAATATTTCGGAAACAGAGTATCCACACTTTATTAAAACTTATGATTTTACTGACTTTTCCTGCCCGCATTGCGGAAGTGAAGTAAAATATCACGGAAGGTATACAAAAAAACTATACTCCAA
>WGCU01000053.1 GCA_015493635.1 Spirochaetaceae bacterium
AGTACAATAGGCTTGGATGAAGATAAAATAAGGAGATATGTTAAATATCAGGAAGAGAATGAGCGGCTCGAAGAGAGTCAGCAGAGAGAATTTGGCCTCTTTTAGAGGCCCGCCGCAAGCCACCTCCTCTGGGGGTGGTTGTTGACTTTTTGACATATCAAGGGGTTGATAGACACCGTACTGCTTTTGAGCGGTGAGAACCCAGTTGTAGGTTGGCTGAATCAAGTCAAAGCCTGCACCTTTCGTTGCTGCAAGCTTGGCTATAAGTTCATTGTTATCACCAATATAAGCCAGCTGGACTTGAATGCCCGTTTCTTTCTGAAACTTTTGAACAAGGTCGGCAGGTGCGTACCCTTCCCACGTGAGAATCCTTAAGACCTTTTCTTTGTCTCTTTTTGACCGTTCGCAAAGGTAAGAGAAGTAACCACGGCTAACATTACAACTCCCAGCACAAACATTTTCTTCAGCTTCATTTCAAGCCTCCTATAAAATTATGAAATATATACAATAACCGTTAAAACGATTAATTGTTATCATTAAACGGATAGGTAATCTCTTCCCTGTCCGTAATTTGTACCGCGTGAGTCATTACTTCCGGGAATATACTCTCTGTAAGGCTCAGGCGGTGGATGAGGTATCCGGGTGTTTCAAATACAAAATCTCCGGGAGCATCATCATTCAAATTCAAATCAAGCTGCATAGCTGTAGAAGGTGCAATAACAAAATTTATCTTTCGTATTCTCGACATTATTACTCTGTGAATATGTCCACACCCCACAAACAGAACATTTTCAGCTTCGTTAAGTATTTTTAAAAATCTATTTCTGTTCATGTACGACTGGTTATCCATAAATCCAATCCCTGTGGGAAAAGGAGGTTGATGAAGAAAAACCATCGTATCGTGGTTTGATGCCAGTTCATCTTCAAGTGCATCGAGTTCACCATCTGTCAAACTTCCTGATGCTTTTCCGGGTTCCACAGAATCCAGGAGAATTATTTTCTTGCCATGTTCCTGAAACGAGTGGAATATTCGGCTATCCTTATAATTTTTCAGGTATGAAAGTTCACTGAAAACCTCTGCCATATTTGCTTTATTATCGTGATTTCCCGGGATAATGTAGTAGGGGATGGTAATCCCTGACAGTAAATCTTTTGCAATCTCATAGGACGAGATACTTCCGTCGTCACTTACATCGCCGGTTATACAAAGAAAATCTACGTTAAACGGCAGTTTGTTTATATGCCGTATAAAATTCTTTAAACTCTGCAAAGAATCAGATACTTCATATGCGTTTATACCGTTTCTACATATATGAAAATCTGAGGCTTGAGGTATTGTCAGAAAATTTCTTCCCATCATTTTCCCTCTAAAGCTGCTGTTTTTAAGCAAGAACTTCTTTCATTATTTTTAGAAAATCTTTACAGTCTTGCGGATATATTTGACCCATATTTGCAATCTGAAACATATTCTGTTCCAGAAGCGGACCCTTTCCCAAGTAGAGCACATACCCCCGTTCTTCCATGGTACTGATAAAAGTATCAATATTCTTATCTTCAGGTAAAAACACAGAGGTCACTGTGTTAGACATAGTATGCTCATCAGAGAGGAGCATTTTTAAATGAAGATCCCTGACCCCTTGCCGTATAATTTCCGCGTCTTTTTTATATCGGGCTATTACCTCTTCCTGACCCTCCTCAAAAAGTACATCCAGGGCTTTATTCAATGTAATAAACATGACGACTGAAGGGGTGTTAGGTGTTTGATTATGTTTCTCTGCTTCTCTTACATGATGTTGTAAATTCAAATAGACATTTCTGGGAGGTACCGTATTTTCTATTTTTTTGTAGGCATTTTTGTTAATGCAGATAAAAGAAACACCGGGCTGCCCGGCAACTGCCTTATTCGGAACTCCGGTGCAGAAATCTATGTGGTCTCTGACAACATTAACCTCTTCGCCTCCTATGGCGCTTATTGCATCGACATGGTACATTTTGTTATATTTTACCGCTAGATCTCCTACTTCATGAACAGGATTTACCATTCCCGTACTTGTTTCCTGAAATACCATTGAAATGAGACTGATATCCTGATCATTTTTTAAGGCTGTCTCTATTCTTCCTAGATCAGGAGACGTTCCCCATTCAAATTCAAGCAGATTTAAACCGAGGTGGTAACATTCAATGATATCTTTCAACCGGTTACCGAATACACCGTTTGTTATAAGGAGTACCTTTTTCCCATCTCCAACAACCGACGATAATACTGTTTCATTTGAAGATGTTCCTGAGCCGCTTACAACAACGGTGGTATATTCTTCTTCCGTTGCACGGAAGAGGCGTATGAGTTTTTTCCGAACCTCTCCATATACATGTTCAAACGAGGGCCTTCTGTGGCATAGATCCGGTGCTAAAGCAGCTTCTTTTACTCTTTTGTCCGTTAATACCGGGCCTGGCGCAAATAAAAATTTCCTTTCGAGCATTGTCTCTCCTCCGATTGGATATAGCTAAACTAGGTAATATGATATCTAGTTGTCAAGTTGTTATGATAACCTTATAACACAAATTAAATGACAAGTCAAGAAATTCTTACATAAAGGTTCTCATGATATTTTAATGAAACTTCTGCAGTAAGCCAGCAGAAGTTTTTTCTACGAAAAATAGAATAGGTCATAATCCCTGGATCTCATTCTCTCATTCTCCCTTGGGGTTATGACCATTTTGAGATGTATCAATTACCGAAATACTTGTAAGGTAGCCATGTAACAATATCCGGAAACAGAATCAAAATTGCAATTGTTCCTGCCATTATAAATACAAAGGGAACTATTGATCGATATATATCTCCAATTGTAATTTCTTTGGGGGCCATAGCTTTCATAAGAAAAAGATTATACCCGAAAGGAGGAGTCAGATAAGCTATCTGACATGTGATGGTATAAAGCACACCATACCAGATTGGATTAAATCCTAAACTTATTACCAACGGGATATACAGGGGAGCAACGATGATCAGCATAGCAGTATCATCAAGAAAAGTTCCTAAAAGAAGGAAAGAAACCTGCATGGAGACAATCGTTCCAATCGGCCCAAATCCATGGCTAAGGAAGAGCGTTTTGATAGCATGCACAGCTCCAAGACCATCAAAAATTGCAGCAAAAGCCATTGCTGACATAACAACCCACATAAACATGGCACTTACACTTAACGATTGGGTCATGACCTTGTTCATAACCTTCCAGTTTAACCGCTTTTTTATCGCGGCAGCAATAATGGTAGCAACGGCACCGGTAGCAGCACTCTCAACCAGGCTTGTTACTCCCATGAAAAATAGTCCTGACATCATCAAGATAATAAAGAGAGGGAGAATCCCGCCGCGCAGTGCATGAATTTTTTCTTTAAACGGTACGTCCCATTCTTCTCTGGACAATGCCGGTCCTAATTTTGGTTGGATCTTACACCGGACAACAATATAGATAACAAATAATGTTGCCATTAAAAGACCCGGCATAACACCGGCCAGCCAGAGTTGTCCTACCGGCTGTCTGGCAATCATGCCATAAAGCACCAGTACAACACTCGGAGGTATCAAAATACCCAAGGAACTACCAGCCTGAATGACTCCTGTTACCATTTTTTTGTCATATTTCTTTTTTAGCATTTCAGGAAGTGCAACACTGCTCCCGACGCTCATACCGGCAACGCTCAACCCATTAATAGCAGATATTATTGCCATAAGTATAATGGTCCCGATAGCTAAACCGCCTTTAAGGGAGCCCATCAAAATATGAATTAGTTTATACAGGTCTTCCGATATTTTTGACTCAGAAAAAAGATAACCGATGAATACAAAAATAGGCAGCGTAACAAGAGGATACCAGTTTATAAGGGTAAAAGCGGAATGAAACCCCATATCTATACCACCGGGTCCCCAGAGAATGACTGCAAATATGGAAGCAACCCCTCCTATAACAGCATAAATATGCCGGCCTGACAGGAGTACAACAAACATGGTAAGAAACATCAATAATGCGATAAATGAATAACTCACAGGTTTTCCTCCACATTTTTGATCCACGAAGTATCTTGACCGAGTGCTATGGTAATATCCTTTATAAGTTCAGATATAACCTGCAATAACATTAATGAAATTCCTACTGTTGCAATTAACTTCATTGGTGCTATTGGTGGACCCCAAGCCGAATAATTTTTCTGCGCATATTTTATTGCAAATGAGGTACTGCTTATTCCCCCAAGTAAGAGTCCTGTTAGATACGCAAGACTGAACACAAATGTAATAACATCAACAATAGCTTTCTTTCTTCGTGACCATTTATCATAGAAAACATCCATTCTGACATGACCGCCGATGAGAAGAACAAAAGCACCTCCCAAGAGATAATAGGTACCGTTGATAAATTCGGTCATTTCCAAAGCCCATTTGTCTGGATGATTAAAAATCGTTCTTGAAATGGCTTCATAAGTCAAAACACCTATCATCACCAGAATCAGATATTTTATTACCTGACCTACTATTGTGCTTATTGAGTCTACAGAACGTACGTAAATTTTTAATGGCTTAATCATAAAATCCATTTCTCTCCTTACTCAATTAGTATCAAACGCTGCCATATCTACTGTGTGAAACAGCAGAATATGGCAGTGAAACAAGCCACCCTGAAATAAATCAAGGATTAGCAGAATAAAACTACTGACTTATTATTTACCGCACGTATAGGGAGGACCCGCTTTTGCTCTAACTGCTGCGTATTTCTTGAAAGCTGCAATTACTCTAGCAGAACGGGGACTCTTTTTGGAAAGTGTATCCCAGTACTTTTCAGCCTGTTTGTCAACGCCTGTCCACTCATTTGCCGGGATTGATGTAAGTTCCATTTTGTCACCACTCGTCCGGTATTTAGCTTCACCCCACCAGTACCAGTTCAATCTATAATAATTTGATGCCTGAATTGTCATCATCAGCAGCCTCTGTAAATGATCAGGAAGAGCTTTCCATGATTTTGTATTTACAAAGAATCCGCCGGACCATGCACCTGAAATAGGATTAGTCAATAAATATTTACATACATCAGCTACTCCGGTAGTGTAAAGTTCTGTGGCACCTGACCAGGATACTCCATCGAGCATCCCTGTCTGAAGCGCCATCTGTACATCTTCAACCGGCATTACTACAGGTACAACACCGTATGTTTCCTCAAGAAATTTGCCATTGAAAAGGGATGTAAAAAGTCTTAATCCTTTAAGATCTTTTACATGACGGATTGGTTTATTACTGGCAATAAGACAAGGATCCCAGCTGCCCTGAGCCAGCCAGGTTACACCTGGTATCTCATCATAAGCCTCTTTCCAGATCTCATTCAAACCATAACGATTCCACAAAACGTCAATATCAAGTCCTATTCTCCCTGCAGCTGGAAAATATGCGGAGAATATTGCAACATCAGCAGGTGAACCCATGGACTCATCATCACTGACAACCATATCTAAAGTTCCTTTTTGAAGAGCGTTAAACATTTCCCCTTGAGGGACCAGCTGATCAGCTCCGTATAATTCAATTTCCATTTCTCCATTGGCGATCTTGTTAAATTCTTTAACCTTGTTGCCAAAGATTTCATCGTTCATTGATGGGCCGGCATACGTTTGCAGCCTCCACTTAATCATTTTCTTTTTTGGTGCAGCCTGCGCAGTTCCTCCTGTTTCTGCCTTTTGGCCGCAACTAATGAACACTATGGAAGCCATTACTACCAATGCAGTAAGTCCCAAAACCAAGGGTCGCTTAAAAAGATTTTTTTTCACTTTTACCTCCTGTGTAAAATCTGATAATATTTTTACGAACTTAATATTTAAGTCCGATATTCCAAAATTCCAATCACTTTAAATAATTTTTCCCAGATACGAAAACGTTCATCAAGGAAAGGATCAAACGGCTCTTGAAAAACAATTGAATCCAAATTAAAGGCTAAAATATCATCATAGCTTTTCAGAAGCCCCATTTCCAAAGACGCAAGAAAAAAACAACCTAATGAAGTAAGATCCTCATTCTTAGATTTAATAATTTTAATACCAGTTAGTTGGGCAATGGTCTTAAGAATATAACGGGACTTGCTGACTCTGCCGTCAACAGAAAGATTTCTTATTTCAATACCTGTTTCTTTCTCTATAAGTTTAATGTTTTGTACTATTCTAAAAGCAATTGCCTCCAGAACAGAACGAACCAAATCACTTTTGGTAGTTTGTAAACTCATGCCGAGAAATGCAGCAAAAGGCTCACTCTTCCAGTAGGGAGCTGAAACGCCGGAAAGAGCAGGAATAAAGAAGGGTTGTGTAACAGGCTTGATATTTTCAATAGTATCAATATCAGAATATTCTTCTAACAGGTCGTTTTTTTTAAGCCATTCTATTGCTGAGCCTACTGAATATATTTGACCCTCATATATATATGATTTTTGATCAAACATTTGAGGAAAAAGAGATTTTATAATTATACTGCTTTTATTTTTGGAATCTTTTCCACTGTTTACTTGTAAAAATCCACCGGTACCCAAGGTTAATTTGGCTTCACCTTTTCTGAAACATCGATGCCCAACAAGCGCTGCCTGTTGATCTACGACAGAAACCAGAATGGGAGCCTTGACCCCGAAACACATTTCAGGATCAGTTGTACCATAATTATTCATGGCCGGGGAAATAGCCGGCATACTCTTACTATTAAGGTGAAAAAAATTAAGTATCTTATTATCCCATTGCAATGTTTCAATATCCAGCAGCATCGTCCGTGAAGCAGTTGTAAAATCAGATTTTAATTCTTTTTTGCTGATTAATTTGTTAATTAACCATACTTCTGATGTTGCCATTACAAGATTGTTATTATCCATCTCTTTTTTTACATTACTGACGTTTTGAACTAACCATTCCATTTTGGCAGCTGAAAAATATGAACTTGCAAACAATCCTGTTCTATTCTTGACGTAATCATTTAAATCGGTATCTTCGATTAATTGTTGAATCCGATCTTCTCCTCTTCCGTCCTGCCAGCTGATTGCATTATATAAAGGAGACAAATCATTTTTTCTGAACGGAATAATCGTTTCTCCCTGGTTATCAATAGCTACAGCACATACTGTTTCAGGATGAATTTTTGACTTTTTAATAACATCTTCAATACCTTTTCGAATGCTTCCTAATACTTCTTCAGGATTCTGCTCTATAAAATTTTCAGAACTTTCAACAAAACGGATAATATTTGTAGATTCTGCTATTTTACTGCCGGAAGTATCATACAAAATAACCTTTGTAGAGCTTGTGCCTTGATCAATAGTAAGTATATATTTTTTCACAATAACTCCATAATTACTCTCTTAAGCATACTCTCATTCCTTTTCTATATATTTTTAAAAA
Organism: Spirochaetaceae bacterium; assembly: GCA_015493635.1. Lineage (GTDB taxonomy): Bacteria > Spirochaetota > Spirochaetia > B11-G9 > B11-G9 > S145-15. Next base: position 7,414 of record WGCU01000053.1, read on the forward strand.
TAAGGCAGTTAGTCCAAATAACAACATGATATCAAATTATACGGTTGTTATGATATGATAATAACATGAATATATGACCATGTCAATTATTTTTTTTAACTTTTTGCTACCCCTGCTGGGGTAATAAAAATCCGCCTATAAGTGGGGAGTTTAAGGTTGTTAACGGATATCTAATAGTGTGGTATCTGAGAAAAAGAAATTTATACACGTACAGATTAAATGGAGCCGCTCAGTTTCAATACCATGGATCGGAAGGTATCCCCACGGTCAAACTCGTTTAAAAACATACCGAATGAAGTTGCGCCGGGAGAAAAAATAACAGAGTCGCCCCGTCTGCTGTCGTTATAAGCTGCTGAGACAGCATCCTGAAGATGTACGAAGGGTCCCTGGAAAGAGATGTGCTCAGCCTTAAGAAGAGGTATCATTCTGTCTGTTGCTGTGCCTTTCAGAAGATAAATGGATTCCGGTATTCGTGCGGCTTCGGCAAATCCGGTAAAATCAAGATTCTTGTCTGTCCCCCCGCAAATAAGAAGAACATGCTCCTGAATGCTTTCGACGGCAGCTGCCGCAGCCTGAGGAATCGTTGAAGCGCTGTCATTGTACCAGGTAACCCCGTTTATAACCGTTACTTTTTCCATACGGTGCGGAATACCACTAAAAGCGGAAAGTTCTTGTGCAATAAAATTGTTATCCAGCCCCTGAAAATTAAGAACGGAGGCAGCGTAGAGAAGGTTCAGTTTGTTGTGTTTCCCCTTGATATTTGTTTCTTCAGGAAGAACCTTTTTTACCTTTCCGTTTTCCTGAATAAAACCGGATTCTTCTGTCAGAAACGCACCGTCAATAGAAGGGGGCAGGGGGTCCTTTGAAACAAAAAAAGATTTTGCAGTTGATTCAGAGGCAAAAATTCTTCCTGTTGGTTCATCGAAATTGCAGATAAGATGACTAGTACTGTTCATATCCTGATATATTAGTTTTTTGTCGTCAATATATTCCTGCATACTTGAATATCTGTTCTGGTGATCATGCATTATATTTGTTATAACTGCTGTTTTGGGATACAGCAGATGCTTATCCTTGAGATCCGCCAGCTGCCAGGAGGAAAGTTCAAGAATAACAGGATCTTCCCTCTCTACGGTACATTTATCTGCAAAAGTAAGGGGAGAGACGGTAATATTTCCTCCAAGTTTTGTTTCGGGAAAATGTTTTTTCAATACATGGTATATGGCTGAAACGGTTGTTGATTTCCCCTTGCTTCCGGTAACAGCTATTAAAGGCCGTTTGTTCAGAGAAAGGAAAATTGATATATCTGTCTCTACCTGTTTTGCTGCTCTCAGGAAGGGGGATGAAGGGAGTACTGCCGGGTTTTTAATAACGATGTCCGCTGTTTCAAAATCTGAAAGTTTATGTTCTCCCAGAGTATAAGATATCGGGTACTTTTCAAGTTTTTGCATGGATGGGGCAAGGACTTCTTCAGATCTCAGATCTGTCACTGTGACACGGGAACCGTGTTCTGCGAAAAAAAGAGCGGAGGCGAGCCCTCCTCCGTGAAGGCCAAGTCCCATAACGGTTACTTTTATATTAAAATTCAATAGAGTATTCCTTCATATCAAAATCATTAAGGTACGCTTGTACGGTAAAAGACCGCCATACATTTTTCCAGAATAGCGGTACTTTTGATTTTAAAGTTTTAAATTCCGGTAGATCTGAACTAAACGGAGTATGATGCAGCGATTGTTGAATTTGATCAAGTGCGGGAAGAACAAATTCTCTTGCTTTATGGAGGTAGATAAGGTGCTGTTTCCTCCCTTCAGGGCTTAGATCAATAAGGGTATTGCACAGTGTTCTGTACTTACAGGTAAAGGGATAGTAGGGGTAGAGGGTTTTTCCCTCCGGAATAAAAAGCTTGGAAAGAAATTTTGTAAGTTCGGAATCTATCCATATCCCTTCTATGTAATAACCTCTCCCTGTTTCACCAATCCATGTCTGCGATATATTCTGTTCGATAATAAATTTTTTAACCTTTCCTTTTTCTGTTACAACATCCTTCAAGGGCATGAGGTCAGATTCGAGGAAGATATTTCGTGTTTTAAAACGATTTGTAGTATCATTTGTACCCCGTATCAGTATTTTCCCATCATTTGGTCTGAAACTTAAATCGAGCCTTAGAAGATACAAATACATCTGCTCTTTTATCTTGAGTATCTGGTAAAAAGAGGGATGAAATATTTCAGCAGGATCAAAAAAATAGGTAACTCTGCTGAAAACTGACGGAAGTACCGGCAGGAGCTGCAGAAGCAGGTCTTTAAGGGCGGAAATGTAGGTTTTGCCGGGGACCGGAATGGTTACATCGTGATGAATAGGAAAGGAATAGATGGTAAAAGGCGCCGGCAGCTTGAGGAAAAACTCTTCATTTTGGTTAAAATGAGTTGTATGGACTTTTTTCATTTTATAATTGTTTTTTAAAACATCATTTATTTCTTTGCTGGCAGAATGCACAGTAATTTCATTGTGTATCTTCCTCATTACAAGTACTATACCCCCTCAGTACCAATATTGCAACATGGAAATAATCAATGAAAGGGGCGTAAACCCCTTGACTACCTGGCCTTCTATTTGCATAATCCTATGAAGATATTGATATTCAGCTAAGGAGCGGACTGTAGTGCCTTGTGGAAGAAAACGAAAACGGCATAAAATTGCTACTCATAAGAGAAAAAAGAAACTGAGAAAGAACAGACATAAGAATAAATAGTTTTTATGTTCAGACAAAAAGGATTTCATTGGAATCTCGTAAGCGGTTCTTATGGAATCCTGATTTTTTTCACTATCTCTTATCCTGTGAGTTGGTTCAAATGAAATGGAATCAGAAACAATTCTTTCCCGTATAAAATCACCAAAAGATGTTAAAGCTCTTCTCCCTTCAGAGCTCCCCTTTCTTGCACAGGAGATCCGTGATCGGATTATCGATGTTGTTCATAAAAACGGCGGTCATCTTGCTTCTAATCTTGGTGTTGTTGAGCTAACCATTGCGATGCACCGTGTGTTTGATTCCCCGCAGGATCAGTTTGTCTGGGATGTCGGCCATCAGTGCTATACTCATAAAATCATAACGGGAAGAAATGACAGCTTTGACACTATTCGCCTTAAAAATGGTTTAAGCGGCTTCCCCAAGCGTAATGAGAGTATACATGACCCTGTTGAAACAGGGCATGCCTCAACTGCAATCTCAGCGGCTTTGGGAATATTACGGGGGAAGAGACTCCAAAAAGATTCAGGAAAAGTTATTGCGGTAATCGGAGACGGGGCAATAACCGGCGGTATCGCTTTCGAGGCACTGAATCATGCCGGGCAGCTTAAGGATGATTTAATTGTTATCTATAATGATAACAATATGTCCATAAACAAAAATGTCGGAGGTTTCTCCTCCCGTTCCACTATTTCAAGAAGTGCTTCCTATATCAGCCGTGTTACCGCTACAAGAAATTATCAGCGTATACGGGACATGATAGACAAAGGGCTGCTTAAAACACCTTTTTTCGGCTACAGAATTTTTCAGGCTGTCATGCGTTTGAAAAAGAGCGTGAAAGCTGTGTTCCTCCACGAAACATTTTTTTCTGAACTCGGTTTTGAGTATGTCGGGCCTTTAGACGGGCATTCGTTTTCAATGCTTATACGGGTACTCAAGCGGGTGAAAAAACTCCATAAACCGGTTGTTGTTCATGTTGTGACCCAAAAAGGGAAAGGGTTTAAACTGGCTGAAGATAATCCTGTACGGTATCACGGTATAGGGCCAATGACTTCTGTTGATGGTAAAATTGAACCGCAACTGGGGGTAACCTTTACAGAGGCCTTTGCTGAGGCCCTTGTAAAGCTTGCAGACAAGGATGAACGGATTACCGCTGTGTCAGCGGCAATGGTAAAGGGTACCGGTCTGACCCGTTTTCAGGAAAAATATCCTGAAAGGCTTTTTGATGTCGGAATTGCCGAACAGCATGGAATTACCTTCTCCGCGGGGCTGGCAGTATCGGGTATGAAACCGGTAGCAGCTGTCTATTCAACTTTTATGCAGAGGGCTGTGGACCAGGTTATTCATGATGTTGCTCTTCCCGGGTTACCGGTAGTTATTGCCATGGACCGTGCGGGCCTTGTTCCGGGAGACGGTGAAACCCATCAGGGAGTTTTTGATATTTCGATATTCCGGGCTGTTCCGGGAATAGAGTTCCTGGCTCCCGCTTCTCAAGATGAAATGGAGAGTATGCTTGCGTATGGTATTGATGCTTCCGTGCCGGTTTTGATCCGATACCCAAAAGCTGTTTGTCCTCCTGAATTTTCAGGGACAGATAAACCTCTCGAACGGGGAAGGGGCGTTTTTATTAAAAAAGATACTTCCAGTATCCTTCTTGCTGCTACCGGCGGTCTTGTTGGAGAGGTGCTGAGTGCTTCTGAAGGCCTTGCGGCAAGGGGTGTCAAAACTGATATTTATAATCTGCGGTTTATCAAACCAATTGATGAAAAATATCTGGAAAGTATTCTTTCTCAGTATGAAAAAGTTTTTTTTATTGAAGAAAATTCCGGTAAAGGCGGTGTTGGAGAATATATTGCTTCCCTCATTCAAAAGCATAATCGGGATATTGATTTCCGTTATCTCTCTGTTCCCGATCTCTTTATTCCCCAGGGGACCCGGGCTGAACTTCTTGCATTCTGCGGTATAGATTCGAAAAGTATCATGAATTCAGTTTTATCAGCAGTGAAAGTAAAGGTTTAATACTTCTTATAGATATCTTCCGGATTAAAAACTTTTTTCCCGCTTATTCTCAGTTCTCCATTTTTTTCAATAACTTTGTGAAAACAGCTGTAGTATCCGGTATGACAGGCCCCGACCCTTTGATGCACTTTATAGAGGAGACTGTCGTTGTCACAGTCCAGACGCACCTCTGCAACTTCCTGAATATGCCCTGATGAAGCTCCCTTTTCCCATATTTTTTTTCTGCTCCTGCTGTAGTAGTGTGCTCTGCCTGTTTGCAGCGTTAATTTTACCGCTTCTTTATTTGCAAAAGCGAGCATGAGAATTTCTCCGGTATCCGAGTCCTGGGCAATGACCGGGACAAGACCTCCCATTTTGTTAAAATCAATATCAGGCAATTTCATGTTGAATCTCCTTTCCGGGAACGCTCTGCGAGCAAAATTATATTTTTCAGGTCCTTTTCGTGAAGGGCTTTCATCCAGTGGTTTTTAAAAAAGGAACTCTGGACAATCTGGGCAATTGCCATGAGTGCCTGGAGATGGAAGTTCCGTTCTTTCCTGCTTCCAGCCAGAGCAAATATGGTATGTACCGGCGGCATTTCCTTTGTAAAAACAATACCCTTTTTTGAACGGACAACGATGATTTCGAATTGATCCTTCTCTCCTATAATGATATGGGGAATGGCAAGTCCCGGATGAATAACTGTTGTCGATTCTGTTTCCCGTTTTTCAAGAAGATGCAGTATTTTTTCAGCAGGTTCAGTAAAGTAGACTGAAATTTCCTGAGCAAGAAGCTTGAAAAGATCCGCTCTGCTATAAAGGCCGTTAAGATCAAAAATCCTGGCTTCAGAAATAATTTTGTCAAAACGGTCTTCGATAATGTTATCCCGTTCCATAAGGATGGTTTTTAACTCATCTGACAGTGTGTCAGTTTGAATTTCTTTTGCAGCAATTCGCTTGACAATGTGAATAAGAGCTGAATCTTTTTTATTCTTAATACCGGAATAGAAAAGAAACCAGAGAGCAGAAAGGATAATGAATATTCCTGTAAGTATTAAAACGTAGGATCCCATCTGAGTAAGAACAAGAATGTAGAATACAATTCCCGTTATCTGCATCCATGGATAGAATGGAGATTTGTATGCCGGATGATATGAGGCAATTCTGCTTTCCCTCATAAGGATGAGTGACACGTTTTCAAGCATGAAAAGCAGCAGCATCATGGCTGATGCAACCTTTACCAGGTGTTCAAGATCAAGAAAAACAATGAATAAAATCATTACAATCACTGTTGAAATAATTGATACTAAAGGAGTTTTTGTACGCTTGTTTACCAGAGAAAAAAAATGAGGGAAAAGGCCGTCCCGTGCCATGGCCATCGGACTCCGTGAAGCTGACAGGATCCCTCCGTTTCCGGTAGTGAGAAATGCCATAAGGGCTGCCAGCTCCAGAAGTATGAATCCTGGTTTTCCAAACAGAACCTCAGCACCGGTAGAAATAGGTGTAAGTGTAGTCAAAAATTTATCCGGCTTTAAAATTCCAACAGTAACAAAAACGATAAGGACATACAGGAGTGTCACAACAAAAAAGGCTGAAAACATTCCCCGGGGAATGGTTTTCCCCGGATTTTTTACTTCCTCGGCAACAGATGCAATGGATGTAAGGCCTCCGAAAGATATAAATATGATGCCTGAAACGGAAATGATGCTCATTTTCCCCTGTGGAATAAAGGGAACGAAGTTGTGAACATTTATTTTTCCCATTCCAAAGAAAATGTAGATACCAAGCATGAAAATCATTACAAAAACAAGTATAATTTGAAGGTTGCTTGTGTGTTTGACACTGACAGTATTTATGATTCCGAAAAAAACGGCAAAAAAAACAGCAACAGTTTTCAGCGTAACATAAGGAAGTGATACATAAGAACCAAGAAAGATACCAATACCAATAAGTGCGAAAGAGGCCTTCAAAATTAAAGAAATCCAGCTTGTAAACCCCGCGATGGTACCGAAAAGAGGACCAAGACTTTTATCTACAAAAAAGTAGGTTCCTCCAGCCTTCGGCATTGCTGTTGCAAGTTCTGCTTTGGATACAAGGGACGGTATAATGATAAATGCAGCGATTATGTACGAGAGAATAATTGCAGGTCCTGCCTTGGAGTAAACAATTGCGGGTAGAATGAACAATCCGGAACTTATCATGGCTCCGCTGGCTAATGAAAAAACATCAATCGTTCCCAGGGCTTTTTTTAATGCCATTGTGCCTCCCGGTAAAAAGGTTACTGTATTTGACAGGAGTAATCAAGTATATTCCCGTATAAGCTGTTCTACCGGTTTAGGAACCCAGAAGCCGCTTTCCTTTGAGAAACCGTAATCAAGTTCAAGCACGGAGGTTAATCCTCTGTTAAGATTTTCTGCAGTCATTTTTAATGCTGAGGCTTGTAACGCTTCAGATTTTATTCCACTGGTCAGAAGGCCTTCCATAAGTATTTTTGCTGCAAGGAACCGTCTGTATTTATCCACTGCAAATACAATAAAATCATCCAGGATCCCCATAACTTCCCATGTTACCTGTTCCGCCTGGGAATACTGTCCCGCATCCTTATCCTGGTTGCTGAACCGCACAGGGAGCTGATCTATAATCATATCAATATGCTCTACAAGATATTCAAGGTTGAATAATCCGGTAGCACAGTTAAAAAGTACCGCCTTTCCCGAGTTTTCGTTTTGCTGTACCTTTTCCGGAGATATTGCCGGACCAATATCGACACAGTTTAATTTCCCTGATTTTTCCCGGATAAGGATACCGCCCTTCACATCTACCGGGGTTTTATATGAAAAATCAAAGGCGGCCTGCCTGCCTGTCATTGCCAGAATGGCAAGGGATACCGGATCAACCGTACTTCCGAGGTTGTCAATATTTCCGAGATAGGCAAACCTTTTTCCGCTGGAAAACAGTTCTTTATAAATATCCTTAAGGACCGAAAAGTTCTGTCCATGCCCGCCGGGGAGGGGAAGAAGTGTATTCTCTTTACCCCATGCCGTTGTAAATATTTCCAGTGGTTTATTATCTTCAAGAGGTTTGAAAGCTGCTATGAGAGGCTGTACCCCTGTTTTTGCTCTTGTGATATCAATCCCGGTTTCTTTTATAAGGTCATTCAATAGAGGGCTTTCTTTGTATTTTACCAGTTCCCTCTGAATCTGGTTGTTGTTGTAGGTACTTGTCATCTGAAAAAAGGGAAAGAGCGCTTTGTCTTTTTTACCAGTTAGTATCTGGTACCGGAGTGCCTGTATTAAAAGGGCCCGCAGCTTTAATTCCATGAACGAAGGACCGGGTTCTCCGTTAAACTGAACAAATGCGGGAGTAATCCCCTTTGCTTTACCCTGCGAAAGACCGGATAGTTTGTTAAAAAGTGCTTCATTCTCTGCAAAAAGCTCAGGATTAAACGATTTGTTTTTTTTCCGGTCGATATAACTTGTTGCTGAACCTCCATTGAGAATACCGAAAACTGTTTGAGGGTACAGGAGAACCCCTATGGTTTCCAGTTCTTTTTTTGTTAAACGAAGTGAATCTCCACTATGCTTTCCAAACGCGTGAATAGAATATTCCGGAAGCAGGAGCTCGAAATTACGAGTAAATGTCTCCTTATGGAAAGAAAAGGTCTCCATTACTCTACGATCGATGATTGTACTGTTATCTATCTCAGGTATTTCAATGTCAGTATCCTGATGCACTGCCTTCAAGATACCTGAATTATATTTTTCAAGTATGGTGAAAGTCAGTGTTTTATCTATTTGCTTCATCATTGTCTTCTGTGTCTGTCATGAGGAATGTCATTTCTTCCTGGCTTATCTGATCGGCATTTTCTTCTGAATCACTATCAGTATTTAAAAGATTTTTGATTTCGTCCATGGATTCTTTTTTAACTGCAATACTTTCCTTAAGGCGGGGAACAAGACCGGAAAAATTGATGGAACGGCCGGTTTCACTGTTAACGATCTGTTCTCCGATGGAAGTGAACAGTTCCATTGTTTTAAAAAGTAATCTAAAATACTGGTCTTTATCCAGCTGAAGCGTACTCTCTTTAAGGGCAAGGAAAAGCCTCTGGAGTCCTGTTTCAGCAAAAAGAAGGTCTGAAACTATTTTCTCTCCAAAGTAATCTTCATCTATGTCAAGTTTTAAGCCTCGTTCAATATGTTTCAGGAGATCAAGAACCATAAAAATATTATCTTCGTAATGAATACATTGTGTCATACTGTACTAATCGGTACGATATGCTTCTTACTTGACAATGATTCTATGCTGTGGTAGCGTGCGTTGACCTCTTTATCCGTGTTACTACGGATCAAAAAGACCATAAGGAGGGTTTATGAGAACCTACGAATTAACGTGCATCTTTCGCATAGATGAAGATGCATATAACAAGGGAAAAGAACTTGTTAAAACCTTAAGTGAGAAACTTTCATCCAAAATTATCAAAGATGAGGATATGGGAGTAAAAGATCTTGCTTATGAAATTAAAAAAGAAGCTAAAGGTCATTACAACTATTTCGAAATTGAAGCTGATCCGGAAAGTGTTGCTTCCATGGAGAAGGAATTCCGCCTTTCGGCACCTTTTTTGAAATATCTTTTCGTTAAAAAAGAAAAATAAAAACAGGGGGTCTTTAAGTCTATGGCTAATGATATCAATGTGGTCATGCTGGTGGGAAGACTTACGAGAGATGCGGAACTGAAATATACCAATACCGGAACTGCTGTATGTAATTTCAGTCTTGCTGTGAACCGAAAAAAGAGGTCGGGGGATCAGTGGACGGATGAAGTGAATTATTTCGATATAGTACTCTGGGGAAAACAAGGGGAAGCTATCCATCAGTATCTTGGCAAGGGAAAGCAAGTCGCTGTCAGCGGTGAGCTGCGGCAGGATCGATGGGAGCAGGACGGACAGAACAGGAGTAAGGTTAAAATAACTGCTTCAAATGTTCAGCTTCTTGGAGGAAGCACCAGTGCTTCTTCAGGTGGAAGAAAAGATCAGAATTCAGCACCTTTTGAGAACTTCAGTCAGCAGGCCCCGTCAAGCAGCCCAAAGGATTTTGAAGATGATATCCCATTTTAAGCAAGGAGAACAGTATGTCTGATGAAGATAAAAAAGAAATAAATGAAGCAAGTGCACCGCAGAGGTCTGCGGATGCTGCGCCTGCGGCACCTGAAAGTCCTCGGCCTGCCCCAAATAGACGCCCTTCCGGCGGAAACAGAGGTGGATATAACAGGAATTCAGGTGGAAATAAATTTTTCAGGAAAAAGGTCTGCCGGTTCTGTACCCAGAAAATTGTTGCAGACTACAAGGATCCTGATACTTTACGCCGTTTTACAACGGAACGTGGTAAAATACTCCCCCGGAGAATAACAGGTACCTGTGCGAAGCATCAGAGAGTGCTTGCAAGAGAAATTAAACGGGCCAGAGTTCTTGCGTATCTTCCCTTTGTAAAACAGTAGGGGAACCATGGAGGATCTACTCAGAAAGGACAGAATAGTTGAACTCATCATTGTAACTGGTGTTTCCTTTCTGCTCTTTCAACTGAGTTTTGTTTTTTTCCTTTTTGTCGTGCCTGTGTTTTACATAGGCCGTAAGAGAGGTTGGCATGCGGCAGTTATTGCGGCTCTCGTTCTGCTCATTGCCATAGCAGTTCAGCTTACTTTAAGAATCAGGACTGTGGAAAGTACAACACTCAGACGGTTTGTAACTATCTACGGATTGTCATATCCGGTAATGCTTCTGGCAGGAGCACTGATCGTTGCAATGTTTTCAGGTAGATCCCTGACGAAGATCCTTGCAGCAACCGCTCTTTTTGCGGTTGTCAGTATACCTGTTGTTCTTATATATTCGGGGAATAACGAAGTTGTTTCATTCCTGAGAGAACAGATCTCCTATGTAGCCGGGATGTTTACAAAAGGGCTTTCGAAATCATCATCAGGAGATGCATCGGTTCTTCTTGATGCGCTTCAGCCTGCAAAGTTAATGGAGATGATTAAAGTTATATTTTTCAGGGATTTTATAGCAGCTTATTTTTTGCTGCTTGCTGGAACATGGTATATTGCAGATTTGTTTTCAAGTCGCAGAAATAAATCAGAACGGTTTTCTATTGCATATTTTACTGTCCCGGAACAGTTTATATGGGCGCTTATTGTTTCCCTTTCCGGTGTTCTTGCTGATCATTTGTTCACGTTGGGAATGTGGGGATACTTATTCTGGAACAGTTCACTGATTTTGCTGTTTATATACGGTATAAATGGACTGGGACTGATAAAGCATTTGTTTAAAAAATATAAGATTACACAGCAAAAACAAAGATCTTTGTATATGCTGATTTTTATTCTGTTGATTATTCCGGGTTTGAACCTCATTGTTCTGCTTGGAATTCCAGGTTTGGGTATTTCCGAGCTCTGGGTACGATATCGATAATTCGAGAAGGAGATAATGATATGAAAGTCATTCTTAATCAGGATGTCTATAACCTCGGTGAAGAGGGTGATGTATGTGAAGTTACGAGCGGGTATGCCAGAAACTATCTTATACCTCAGGGATTGGCTGCTTTACACAATAAGCAGAATGTTGCGATATTTCAAAGTAGAAAAGCTGCTATTGAAAAGAGAAAAGAAGAAAAACGGAAAGCTTCTCTCTCCCTTAAGGAACAAATTGAAAATACTGAAGTTATCCTAAAAGTTCCCAGTGGTAATAATGGTAAGCTTTTTGGCTCTGTCACCAATGCTCACGTTGCGGAAGAATTGAAAGTTCTGGGAATTACCCTGGAAAGAAAAAAAATAGAATTACCTGAACATTCTTTAAAAATGCTCGGCACCTATACAGCCAAGATTAAACTTTATGGAAATGAAACTGCCGATTTAAAAGTTACGGTAAAAAGTGACAAAGAGGAAACGGTTACCTCTGCAGAAAAGAAACCGGTAAAAAAAGTTGAAGAAGTTGAAGAAGTTAAAGAAGCAGAAAAAGAAGAACAACCGGTAGAAACAGAAGTACCGTCAGAACCGGCAGAAGAGCAGGAATAGCAGACGTTGCTGTATGACTTCTGATGGTCTGAAAGATAAAATACCGCCCCACAGTAATGATGCCGAAATGGCTACTTTGGGGGCGGTTCTTCTTGATCCTGAAGCTCTGGGCGCTGTTCTCAAGTATCTGCGTCCGGATGATTTTTTTAAAAACGCACATACAAAGATATTCAGAGCTATTCTGGGATTGTCCGGCAGGGGAGAAGCAATAGATCTGTTAACCCTTACAGAAGAGCTCCGTTCGACCGGTGAACTTCGTGCGGCTGGAGGTGCTGCATATATTTCTTCCCTTACATCTGTTGTCCCCACCAGTGCCAATATAGAGTACTATGCTAAAATCGTGCAGGAGAACAGTATACGCCGGCTCATGCTGCGTATAGCAAGTGAGATGATTTCCAGTGCCCATAATGAATCGCTTAACAGCAGAGCCATTATTGAAGAAGCTGAAAAAAAGGTTTTTGAAGTTACTGACAACCAGCAGCGCGGAGGGTACCGTGCAGCGAAGGAAATTATACAGGATACTGTTGTAGCGATAGAGAAACTCTACAAACGCAAGGGCAGCTATACGGGGATACCTTCCGGTTTCGGCGAACTGGATACCATGACAAGCGGGTTTCAGAATTCCGAATTTATCATTATTGGTGCACGTCCATCAGTTGGGAAAACAGCTCTGGCTCTTACCATGGCAGCAAATATGTCTATCGAAAAAAAAATACCGGTAGGTTTCTTTACCCTTGAAATGTCCGAAAATGCGCTTATGATGCGTTTGATCGCAAGTGAGTCAAGAATAAATTCAGAAAAACTCAGATCGGGCCTCCTGAAATCTTCAGATTTTAAGAGCCTTACTGATGCCGCCGGGAAAATTTACGAAGCACCGTTATTTATTGACGATACACCAAATATGAAACTTCTCGATCTAAGAGCTCAGGCACGAAGATTGAAAAGTAAAGAGGGTGTAAAGGTTATTTTTATTGACTACATCGGTCTTATTGAACCTGAATCGAAATCCAATGTACCGAGACATGAACAAGTTGCTGAAATATCCCGGTCTTTAAAATCTCTCGCGAGGGAGTTGGAATTGCCCATTATATGCCTTTCACAGGTTGGCAGGCAATCAGAAGGTAAAGCTCCGAATCTTGCAGATCTGAGAGAATCAGGTTCCATTGAACAGGATGCGGATGTTGTTATGTTTCTGCATCGAAAACGGGAAACCGATAGAGATGTGGAGCATTCCAGTAAAGTTACCAATGTCGTAACAGAGTTGATTGTTGCCAAACAAAGAAACGGACCAATTGGGACAATAGAAATTGCTTTTATACCAAAGTATACCCGTTTCGAAAATTTAAGCCGTGACAGCAGTTGAATAATCACATAAGCTGTATATGATACAGTGAGGAGTTGAATAATGAGTCTGAAAGATAGTTATGATTTCCAGAATCTTGTTAATGAAACTGAGCGTCTTGTAATGGAACAGCTAGAGGTGCAGCTGCAGGAAGATTTTGCTAAAGATATCTGTAAATGTCAGGATTGTGTTCTTGATATGGCCGCCTATGCCCTTAATTCACTGAAACCTGTTTACCGGGTCTCACTTATTGGAACACTGTACGCCCATAATCTTGATACTACTGAATACGGAGAAGAGGTGAAAAAAGCGGTTCGAACTGCAATTGAAAAGGTAGCCGCTAATCCTTCACATGATTAGTTTTTTAATCTTATAACTGCCGGCTTGGCATTCGAAGAAGCAAAAACTTTTCCGTCTTTCCGTATCGCTACCCAGCCTCCATTTTTAAGTAGATACATGTCCATAATAATGGTTCCTCTTGTTGTATCCCACAGGGTAACAGATGAGTCACTGTTAACAGAAAATAGTATATTTTTATAGAGGTGCAATTTCCTGGGAATATGCGATGACGATTCCAGCGAAGTAAAGCCATTCCAGGAAAGCATGCTGATACCCCCAAAGCCAAGAGAAGTAAATACCCGTGATTTGTTTTTATCAACGATAAAAGAGGCTGCCGAATCTTCTCCAGGATAGGTAAGAAGTGTACGCGTTATCTCCAATGAAGAACCCCTGTGAGATTTGAGTACTGTTTTAAGTGAGTCCCCTTTCTGTTCAAAGCCTAGTGAATACAGCGTCCTTGTAACAGGATCGTAGCCGACCATGAAAGACAGTATATTGGTATCCCGAATAGGAACAACCTCTTCCGTTTTTATATTTATTTTGAGGAGCGGATCTTTTATCAGTCCTGTTTGTGTTCTTCCTGCGACAATATTTCCATTAAAAATACGGGTTACCGATTGAATTCCGTATGACGTATATGAAAAAAGCGTATTCCCTGTATCTTCATCAATAATGGAACAACGGCCATTATTTTCAAGAGAAAGGAAGGTATTATCAATATTCTGTATCGAAATAAGAGGCGACGAAAAATTACTGGAAAACTTTATATCTCCGTAAGGAGAAAATTTCTCCAGTACTCCAGGGGTGGTTCCCTTGGAGTACAGAAAAAATGAATTGTCATGTGATGTAACAATCCCTGTCGGACCGTTAAGACTATTTTGGAATGAAGAAACGGAAAACCGGTTAAAGGATTGTGTATCCGTACTGCCATTAAATAGTTCCGATTCAACCTTAACAATGTTTTCTTTGGTAGCTATCAGCATGGCTCCCTGTATAATTCCAATATCTGAAATTGTCTGCAGGATATTTTTGGAAAAAAGGGCCGTTCTGCCAGTTTGTACCGTTGTCTTATAGAGAGATCCATCTTTTAATGAAAAATAGATGCATCCATTGCTAAAAGTTATACCAGACTGAGACGGAGCAAGAGTAAGTTTTATTGATTTTATCAAATAAAAAGCCGGACTATCAGATACTGCGTAAATTGACAGATAGTATGTTCCCTCTTTTTTTGATACGAGTGCAATATCGCCGGTAGCGGAGTCGAGTGCCGCATATTCAACGTTATTGAGAGGGATGGTATCTTGTACCTGCCCTGAAACAAGATTTATTAGATAATAGAGTCCATCATAATAGCCAGACATGTATTTACCATTTTTAAGTATGTGTACTGATGACAAACTGCCGATAGTACGAATTGGATGAATTTTAGATTTTCCTGTTTTTAAATCCCAGTATTGAATAGTACCTGAAGGGGTATAGAGAAGTATCGTTTTTTCAGATGAGGAAATAAATGAGGTTGAAACAATTCCCGTACCCCCGGTGAGCATCTGCTTTCTGTACCCTTTTTTTGCGTCAAGAAAGGTTACACTGTCCCATGAAGGTTTTCCATACACAAGATATGTTCCTTTTGGTGAATATCTAAAAAAGAGCGGCATTTCACTAAGCCGATGAGAAAAGAGTTTTTTTCCTGTTTTCCAGTTCCATACACTTAGTTTAAAGTTCGAAAGGCTGTCTGTTGTCAATACTGCGATTGTTGTATCTGCAGGGTTTACTGCAATCGCTTTAACGGGCAGATGGGATACCTGGAGATTCATGCTCAGCTGGTTTTTGTAAAGATCCCATATCTTTACCGTCCCGTTATCATCACCAGAAAATAGTTTTTGGTTGTAATTATCAAGGGCAAGTGCCTCTACAGAACTGCTGTGACCGCTGTTTATCAGAATTCGTTCTGCTGCATTTATCTGCATTGTCAAAAAGAATGTAATGAAAAGAATGATTAATTTTCGCACTTACTTACCCTCAAATCTAATTTTCTCTATTGAAATATATGGAGGAGTTATTATTTTCTCCAAGGCTTTATCATAGGTTCTTGTATCAATTTCATGTTTAAATGTGGCATATATCTGAAAAGAAACGTGTGTAACCGCAGTTTCAGCATCTTTCAAACCCTCAATATAGAAAGAAAGCTGATCGTTTTCCTTTTTACCAAAGTAGATATGAATCCCTTCTGAAGTTTCAGCCCGTTCCAGGAAATAAACTTTGATGAGCTCGACAGCCCGTTCATCCAGACCCGCATCGTAAATTTTAAACTTTTCCTGTAATTCAGGAAAGCCTATAACTATAGTTCTGGCAGAATAAGAGTTTTTTCCCATCATGAAGGAATTCCTTTCACGTTCCGGAATAAAAAAAAGATCAATATTTTTTTCATTATCAATAAGATGAACAGGTAATTCCGGCTTCAGTACATTGCCGCATTTAGGGCAGGTGTAGGTCATGAATGTTCCGTTAAGAATTTCTGTTTTTATTTCCGGTTGATCATGTAGATTGATCGTTTCAGGAATTTCAACAGAAAAAGTATGTTCACAAAAACAGGTAATTTCTTGCATTTTTCTCCTCTAGCCTTTTGAAAATAAAAAACTAATATCGCCGAACGTCGTTAAGAAGAAGAGAATAAGGAGTATAAATATCCCTATAGACTGGTAACGATAATAAATAACTGGCTTAATTGGTTTACGAATAACAATGGCGAGAAAGGTAAAGAGAATAAGTCCCCCGTCAAATATAGGAATGGGAATAAGATTTGCAAAACATAATGCCACACTGATAATACTTAAAAACCTGAAGAGTGTTGTTGTTCCCGTTTTAAACCCATCTTTGAAGCTCTGTGTAGCTACTTCCCCAACAAAATAGCTTATGCGGATAGGCCCTGAAACTGCCTTATTCAGGTTAATCCCTGAGAAAAGCATACCCATGCTTTTTACGGTAAGAAAAAAGTTGTTGAACGTTTCTTCGGTACCTTTAGCAATTGATTTAAAAGGGTTCGACTGCCTCTGCTTGATGGTTTCTGAAGCAAAGCTTATCCCGAGCGGGGTATTACCTTTATCCGTATAAAAAGGAATAACGGTTTTCTCACTTTTTTTACTGCCGGATAACACTTCCATTTTTAGAATTTTAGGTTTTGCTGAAAGGGCTGCAAGGATATCAAGGTAGGTACGAACAATCTTTCCATTTACAGAAAGAATCCTGTCGTTGGCCCGCAAACCGGCCAGGTCCGCAGCAGACTGTTCTTTTACTGATTGTACAACAGGCTGAATATAGGGAGAGACTCCTATCTTTCCTGCTCCGGAGTCTTTGTCAAGGGCCGGTGTAATGGTGAGTTTTATCTTCCTGCCGTTACGTATAACAGTAAAGATGAGAGGTTTTGACGGAGACTTGTACACAATATCCTGAATGTCAGCGTAGGTTTTTATTGTGTGATTATCGATACGTAGAATAGTATCACCCGTTTTTAATCCGCCTTTATCAGCCGGGTTATCAATAGAATGAAAAACCTCCGGATAATCTGAAATAAGTACAATCCGGTTGCTGTAGGTATGTATGGCAAATCCGGAAAACCAGATTATAGAGAGAACGATAATGGAAAATAACAGGTTTGCAAAAGGTCCCGCAAAGTAGGTTGCAATACGTTTTAAAGGAGATACGGAAAAAATGGATCCCTGTTCATAGGGGATTACGTCTGCTTTTTCCTTAAGAGCCCTGGAAAATTGTTCTTCTCCTTTCATCTTGCAGTATCCGCCGACGGGAAGGATACTAATCCGGTATTCAGTTCCTTTAAAAATAAATGAGACAAGTTTTTTACCCATCCCTATGGAAAAAGCTTCAACTTCAATTCCTGAAAGTTTTGCTACCGCAAAATGTCCAAGTTCATGGACGAGAACAACAATATCAAGGCCAAGAACACCTAAAAGTATAGTATAAATCATAGTTCAGTTAATCTCTTCACAATCCCGGCAGTATGTGTGCGCACAGCTCTGTCAATTTTCATAACAGAATCCAGTGTTTCCGCCTGTAATGACCAATCCGCATTTAAAGCTTCCATCACTGTTTGATGAATAGCTGTAAATCCAATGTTTCCTCTCAAAAAAGCATTAACAGCAATTTCATTCGCAGCATTAAAAGCTAAAGGATAACTTCCCTCCAATTCAAGTGCCTGGTATGCCAGAAAAAGAAGAGGGAATCTCTCTTTATCAGGATTGTAAAAAGAAAGAGAAGATTGTGCAAGATCAAGGAATCCAAAAGTGCTGTATTTAATATCCGGATAGGTAAGGGCATTTTGAATGGGAATGCGCATGTCAGGACTGCTGATCTGTGCATACATTTCTCCATCAAGAGTACGAATAAGAGAGTGAACCATACTTTCTGGATGTATGAGAACTTTAATGTTTTTGGCCTTGATATTAAAAAGCTCATGAGCTTCAATTACTTCCAGTCCCTTGTTTGCCATTGTTGCTGAATCAATGGAAATTTTCCTGCCCATGGACCACGTAGGGTGCTTCAGTGCATCCCTTAACGTGATATTTTTAAAATCATCTACTGCTGTCTTCCTGAAAGGTCCTCCTGAAGCGGTGAGAATAATTTCGGCAATTTCCTCTTGTTTTTTATTTCTAAGAAGCTGGAATACAGCAGAATGTTCAGAATCAACAGGAAGAAGGTTTACCCGATTTTTATGTGCTAATTCGTTTATGAGTCTGCCTGCCATAACAATCGTTTCTTTGTTGGCCAGGGCAAGATGTTTTCCGCTGCGTAGTGCTGCTGTTGAAGGAAGCAGACCGGAAGATCCCGCAATTCCGTTTACCACAATATCTGCTTCCGTTTCTTCTATCATCTGTAGAAGTCCCTTTTCCCCTGTGTAATCAATGTGGTCGGAATCAGGTTTTTTCCCTGAAAGGCAGAGGTGAGAGATATTAAATTCATGAGCACACTTTAGAAGTTTTTCTTCGTTAGTATGAGCTGAAATTGCTGCAATTGAAAAATCATCTCTATTGCTGCGGATAACACTCAGTGTATTTTTTCCAATAGAGCCTGTTGCTCCAAGAATTATTATTTTTTTCACAAAAAACCTTTCTTATTTTAAAAGTACTGTTAACAAAAAATAGAATAGAGGAGCACTTAACAGAATAGAATCTATTGAATCAAGTACTCCACCCCTGCCAAGCATCAGCTTCCCTGAATCCTTGACATGTGCTGATCGTTTCAAAACAGATTCTATAAGATCGCCAATATCCGCAGTTATGGAGAGAAGGAATGAAAATATTCCCGTAGCCCAGAGAGGTATGGAAATAACTTGCGGAAAGAAATATCCAAATATCATACCGGCACAAACGGCTGATAATGATCCTGAAATATATCCGACGATACTCTTTTTGGGGCTTGATTTAAAAGGTTTCCACGACTTGCGTCCGAATAGAAGCCCAAAAACATACGCTGCTGTGTCGTTCGTAAAAACAACAAGAAGAAAAAATATAATAAGCCCCGATGTATGAGGGAGGTTGATTAACTTGAGTAGATACGCCAGGAAAAGGCCGGGATAAAGAATCGCAGTCATCCCTGTTGTTAAACGGGCGATAGACCGGGTCGTTTTTCCTTTTTCAAAATTAATAAATTCGTTTAAAAGAATAATTCCTGCTACAAGAACAAAAAAAGCTTCTGAAAGATCTCTGGAAATTATTCCAATACTTTTAAAATAGGATAGAAGCGGAAACGTAACACCAAGTAACCCAAATGGATAAATCCACTTTGTTTTTTTACTAATTTGCATGGAGAGTGAAATAAATTCAATGGTACCAAAGTATGAAAAAAGTGTTACCACCAGGGAAAAAAGAATATAATTTCCGAAGGGCAGGAATAGTATGATAACAATAAGAAGGGGAATACTGATAATAACGAGAAGAATTCTTTTTGAGAGTTCACTCATTTAATACCTCCGAATTTACGGTTTCTGTGTCCATAGCTTTCCATAGCTTTTTTAAAGTTTTCTTCGGTGAAATCCGGCCAGAGTGTATCTGAGAAATAATATTCCGAATAGGCGCTTTCCCAGAGAAGGAAGTTGCTTAAACGCTGCTCACCTGCTGTTCTGATAATAAGATCAGGGTCAGGGATATCACCGTTATCAAGATACGTATTAAAATTCTCTTCCGTAAAAGAGGTGCGGGAAGTATCATTTTCCAATAACCACCGGTTTACTCCTCGGACAATTTCATCCCGTCCCCCGTAATTTATGGCAAGGATTACCGTAATTGCGTCAAAATCAGCAGTATTTTTTATTGATTTATTAATTTCCTTTTGAACATCTTTCGGAAGTTTGGACATATTGCCCGCATGCCTTACACGTATCCGGTTGTTCCTGTAGAACGAAGCTTCAGTTTTCATATGATAGACAATAAGCTTCATAAGAAAACCTACTTCTTTTTCTGTTCTTGACCAATTTTCCGTTGAAAAAACATACAGGGTAAGATAGGGAATATGAAGCCTGATTGCTTCTTTGATAATCTTTTTTGCCGTCGTTATACCCTGTTTGTGTCCGGCAGTTCTCGGTAACGACCGTTTCTGTGCCCACCGGCCGTTTCCATCCATAATAATGCCTACATGTTCAGGGTATTCCTTCACTGCACTAAATTTCCATTATCTCTTTTTCTTTGTTTTCCAAATGGGAATTTATTTCTTTTATATATGAATCCGTTAGTTTTTGTATGTCTTCGGCTCCTTTTTTTTCATCATCCTCGGTAATTTCATGTTTTTTTTCCATTTTTTTCAGTTCGTCATTAGCATCCCGGCGAATATTCCGTATTGCAACTCTGCCTTGTTCTGCGGTATTTTTGGCGACTTTAACCAGTTCTTTCCGCCGTTCTTCGGTAAGAGGCGGAATATTTATCCGTAACACCTTCCCATCATTATTAGGATTAACTGATAATTCTGATTTCTGTATCGCTTTTTCTATTTCATTTAGAATACCTTTATCCCATGGCTGAATAACCACAAGACGGGCTTCAGGTATGGAAATAGTTGCCACCTGGGACAGCGGAGTAGACTGTCCATAGTAGTCAACCCTGATTTTATCAAAAAGTGCCGCTGACGCCCTTCCTGTTCTGATAGTATTAAAATCGGAAATGAGGGCTGCCACACTCTTTTTCATCCGTGTCTCCGCATCCTGTATTACTGATTTCATAGTGGTCTCCTTTAAGGTAAACCGCTCCATCGTAGATGGAGCGGGTAGTGAATATTATTCCTCGCTGCCGACTTTGTAGTATACAAAACCGCCAATAGCGAGTGAACCGCCTGCTTCCTTTGCTACCGCAGACATAACTTTTGCTACACTCTGTTTATCATCCTTGACAAAAGGTTGATCGAGAAAACAAATCTCTGAAAAATGCTTATTTAATTTCCCCTTGACAATACCTTCAAGAACCTTTTCGGGTCTTCCCAGGTTTTTCGCCTGAGCAAGGAAAATTTCCTTCTGCTCATTAACATAATCAGCGGGAACATCATCCCTTGAGAGATACTGCGGGTTGAATGCCGCAATATGCAGTGCGCAGTCAAAAGCAAAGGTTTTAACTTCCTCTTTCTGAAGAATTTCCGGTTTGTCAGTAGTCAGCTTTAGTAAAATACCGATAGAACCTTCGCCATGAATGTAGTCAACAACAAGATCATTCGCCGTTATATCAATAACTTTAAATCTTTTTATTGACATATTCTCTTTAATAGTGCTTATCGCTTCTTTAACGGCAGTTTCAAGTTCTTCTGTTATGGTTGTGATATTCTTATTCAGTATGGTTGCGGTAAGGTCATTTCCCAAAGCGATGAAATCGGCATTTCGGGCAACAAAATCGGTTTCACAGCCTATTTCAAGAATTACAGCTTTTGATTCTGTAATTTTTGTAAAAACACGGCCCTGATTCGTTGCTCTTCCGCTTCGCTTTGCAGCTGCAGCAAGACCAAGTTCTTTTAGAATTTTTTCAGCTTTATCAAAATCCCCGTCAGCTTTGGCAAGCGCATTTTTACAGTCAAGCATTCCAGCCCCTGTTTTATCTCTCAGTTTTTTTACATCTGCTGCTTTGATTCCCACAATTTACTCCTTATCCTCAGTTGGCTCTTCAGAAACTTCAGTATTATCATCAGGGGCAGACTCTTCTGCAGGTGCCTCAACAGGTGCCTCAACAGATTCTGTCGCAGGTTCCTCTATTGGCTTTTGTGCAGGGGTATCCGTTTCTGCTAACTCTTCTTCCTGAAGGTTCTCGATAATTTCGATTCCGACTTCATTATCAGCATCAACAACCGCGTTCGCAATAATCTGGGTAAACAGTGTTATTGCACGAATAGCATCGTCATTCCCCGGTACAGGGTAATCGATATCAGTAGGATCACAGTTAGTATCTACTACCGCAATAATGGGAATTCCCATACGTTTAGCTTCTGCTACAGCTATGGCTTCTTTCCGGGTATCAATAATAAAAATTGCACCGGGAAGGTCTTTCATCTCTTTTATTCCGCCGAGATTTTTTTCAAGTTTCGCCCGTTCTTTATTGAGTTTTGAAACTTCTTTTTTGGTAAGGCTTTCAAATGTCCCGTCTACTTCCATCTTTTCAATTTTTTTAAGACGATGAATTGATTTTTTAATTGTTTTAAAGTTTGTAAGCATTCCGCCAAGCCAACGGTTATTTACATAGTACATGCCGCACCGTTTTGCTTCACGTTCAATAGCCTGCTGTGCCTGTTTCTTTGTCCCGATAAAAAGAATGGCTTTTCCGTCTTTTACCTGTTTACGAACGACTTCGTAAGCTTCTTTTATGGCTACAACGGTCTTTTGAAGATCGATGATGTGTATCCCGTTTCTCGCTGTGAAAATATATTTTTTCATACGGGGGTCCCAGCGTTTTGTCTGATGGCCGAAATGAACTCCGGATTCCAGCAGACTTTTCATAGTAACTACTGACAATGTGTCCTCCTGTTTACGGCTTTGCTTATTTTTAAAAGCCGTAATCCTTCTCTTATTCTCACCATTTGGTGGAAAATTTACAGATTCCACAGTGTGAACTGCGGATTCTGCTCTGTTAACATGCCATAAAACAGCCGTATTGGCAACCCCATAATGTTATAGTAAGAACCTGAAATAGATTCGATAAGGAGTGCTCCGTTCCCCTGAATACGGTATCCCCCTGCAACATCTTTCCATTCGTCTGTAGACAGGTACCAGGCAATTTCCTTATCACTGAGAGAAGCGAACGTTACATCAGAAAGTTCACTTTTCTGGGTATACTTCAGGGTTTGTCCGTTGTAAAGAGTAAGCCCTGTAATAACCTGATGGGTTTTCCCGGAAAAGTCTTTCAGCATCTTTTCAGCATGGGCGGAATCTGAAGGTTTACCCATAATTGTATGATGAAATGAAATGCAAGTGTCTGCTCCAAGAATAAGGGATTCAGATAATTCAGGTTTTTCTTTCAGGAGGGCATCAATTTTCTCTTTTGAAAGGCGTATAACCTGCTCCTTGGGAGGATCATCAGTGAATTCCTCCTTCAGGGGAGAAGGGACAGCAGAAAAGGGGATAGAAAATTTTTTTAAAATTTCCATTCTCCGGGGGGATTGTGAAGCAAGAATAAGTTTTTGCATGATGCTACAGTCTCATAAAAATAAAAAATCCTGCTCCAATACCAAGAACAGTTCCCGGGTTAATACTCAGGTAAAATGCAATGACCTGAATATCAAACCCTATTCGGCCGGTGGTAAGAGAAATGTCAATGCCTTCCAGGAGAAGTATTTTAACCAGCAGTGCCCATGTAAATGCCCCTGCAACCGTTGTAAGGATAACAATAATAAGGAGCGGCCGGGTGTTTTTCTTTGTCAGTTTCATAGATGCAAGAATAAGGGAAAAAGAACGGTTCGACAATAGTTGAATTGGTTCATCCGCTTTATGATCTGGATTTTTTGTTTTGGCAGTGATATATTCGCATTTGGTTTTATATTGGAAATACTATGTAGGAGGATATATGAGTAACAAATTTGTAACAGTATTGTTGCTGTTGATAGCAAGTACTCTCCCCATTATGGCTCTTCCCGGTTCCTCGGGAAAGCTTGCGGGAACAGAAACGGCATATATTGACAGCAGTTATGCAAATATCGGGTTAATGGATACCACCGCAAATCTTTTTGAGGTTGTATCCATTAAATCAAACCTGTTATTTGACGGACTCGGGTTGTATAACATTGGAGTAAAGGCCGGATACCGGTTTGAAAGCATGATGAACCTTCGTCTGGCAGCGGGATATACCTGGTTTTTTTTAAATGAGAATCAGGTCTTGCTGAGTATTGTCAACAACCTTGCAGAAAGTTCCGGGATAACGGTAAACAGTATGGACCTCGGAATAAAGGGCCAGAAAGTGTATGCAGCGGCAATGCTACCTCTGTTCGGGTTTAATATCCATGCAAACTATGGGATGTATACTACCGATGCAAAGACATGGTTTTCAAAAGCAACTCTCGGTCTTGAAAAAACCTTTTTTAACAACCATCTTTCAGTGTTTGCCAACAGCGGTATGTATTTTAACCTGCCGGTATCTACGGCATCTACCGGAGCACAGTCAATCTACTATAACACCCTTGTAAGCAGTTTCTATGCGGATGGCGGCCTTCGGCTGTACATGGGGAACCACTTTAACCTTGAATTGGGAGCCATCTATCCCGGAATGAATATTCCTCTGGGGACGGACGCTGATACAGGGGAGAATAAAGTATTAAATCTACCGGTTATTCCCCTGTTTAACATAGCATACAGATTGTAGGGAGGAGAGAATGAAACATAATAAAAATATAAAATGGATGCTCCTGGCTCCTGTTGCGGCTTTTGTCCTTCTTGTTTCATCCTGCGGGCAGGCAGGATTTGATGTTACAATGAAACCTGCGGATGTAAAGGATATTGATCTTTCACTTTTGACTGGAAGTGGTTACACTATAAAGGTTGAAACTTATGTGGAAACTGGTGATTTGGGGATTGATCTTTCAAAACTTGTCTATAATTATACATTGAAAAATAAAAGTTCCTCAAAAGATCTGAAGATCGAAGTAAGGTTATCACTGTTTGGTGAAGCAACATCAACTGATAATAACAAGATATCTATTCTGAATGATTCGACTGGTAACGGTTATGAAGATGAAGACAAGGCCTGGTTGGCTTCAACATACAAAGATACTGTTTCTCCCGAAGGGTATGGTTGGGTGTCAATGATTGGATCTTATACTGACCCCGTGTCTCTTGCTGCAGGTAGTACAATTCCAGATAAAACAGAAATAATTAATAACCAGGTAATTAATCAGGTAATGAAACAGAAGGGTGTCTGGATCGATGTGTATATCTCGCCTGATTTTTCAATTTTTACTTTCTCATCAAGTGATTTTATGGATTTAATAAATCAGTCCATCAAGGCTGTGGGGTCCAAACCTACCGGATATTTTCCCGGAGCTTTCGGGGGGCTGTAAAATTATGAGCAGCCCTTTCTGAAAGACAAGCGGGAAGGGCTGTTTGACCCTTTATGGGAATGTTTAGGTGAATTTAATAATCCCGATAATGAGACTGGCAATGGTAACGGTAAATCCGAAGGACCATATCATGAAATGAAACATTTTGGTCTGCATATGTTCTATGCTTGCCTGCATATGTTCTATACTTGCCTGCACCTGCTCAAAGCGTTTATCAACCTGCTCAAAGCGTTTATCCATCTGCAGAAAACCTTGTTTCATCAGTTCCCGTTGGTTTTTAAGTTCCTCCTCAACACGTACAATCCGTTCACCAAGTTCGAATGGATACCTGTTCGGAAGCCATTCCGATAGATGGCTTTGAACATATTCCCCTATGGATTCCATCTCTTCCTTTCTTAAAGCCATAGCCATACCTTCCTCCTTTCATAATAATACACACTACCTTTACTAACAAGAGGGAGAGTGTTTTTGCTTTAAATTTGAAAAGAAAGAAATAGACATAAAAAAACGGTGTGCCTGGACGTTTTACGCACACCGTTTAAGAATATATTTTTAAGACCAATATAATCAGTCTCTCTATATTATAGTTCGGTGTAACGGGAAGATTCTTTATAGTTTTTTACAAATAATTTAAGCAGTTCCAGATGATAATCCGATGATTTTTTTATTTCACTATATAGATTTTTGGATGTCATGAGAGGGTTTACTCCACTGGCTTTCATAACATCTCTTAAAAGAGGCTGAATAAGGAATCCTGATATTTTTTTGCTCTTCATATTTATTATTTCACGGTCCAGGGAATCAAGAATGGATAGTGCTTTTTTATAAGGTAATCCTGAAGGGTTATTAAGATGGGAATTAATGGTTTCTATACTTTTCCCGGTCAGTGAGCTGAGTTTTTCCAGTTCGTCTATGAGAATATTTACTCCCTTGAGAAGATTTTCAGTTGTTTGATTTTTTACAGCTTCGGGAGGGGGAGACAGTGTTTCTAACAGTGTATTTATAGTATCCCTTTTTTGGGGAAAACAGAGTAGCTCTTCTACCGGTAAAAAGGGGATACCCTTTATTTTTACTCCCTTTGGTGAAAGGTTGCAGGTTGTTCGTTCCGGAGATTGTTCTATCCGTTCTTCAAACCATTGTTTGTAGACAATAAGACGTTGATCGGTAAGGGTCGTTCCTTTTTCGTTGTTTTCTGCGGGAAAAGGTTGTGCGCTGTGGAGGGCCGAAAATGCCTGTTGTGCTGCAGGATTAAGTCGTGAAGAGATGATATGTGCTCTTTCTTCAAAAAAACTTCCTTTATAATGAGTTTCCTTTTCGGGAAAGCCGAGATCAAGACCTGCACAGTATACCGGTGCGGAGCTTATGAGGTGGCAGAAATCCCATGCTGAGGTGGAAACAGATCCCCCTGCACCAAGACGTTTCCGGAATCCAGTGAATGTTTCCATAAACTGTCCTAATGGAAAGAGTGAGCCTGAAAGATACTGTATACGATGATTTTTCCTGAATACAGAAGGGTACGTGGAAGCTTCAGAAACAAGAATGGTTTTTGACATATCAATGCGGTCAACATGGCGCGTATTCCAGTATTGGGGATCTATGACAATAAGAAAATCCGGTGTTATTCCATACTGTACAAGAGCTTCACTCACGGTATCGACAGCGACGATAACTAGTTTTTCCTTGAGTTCCTCCAGATAGGGAAGAATTGCGGTGAGTGACGGCCCGGCAGCAAGCAGAAGGACCGGAATAGGTGAAAAGAGATTTTCAAGGTCCTGCAAAGCTCCGGATTCAGGTAGAATATTCATGTTATAAATAAGATTGCGTATCCAAATCTGGCCGAATCTTTTTAAAGTAGCTTCATTTACCTGTTTTCTTGCTGTATACCGGGAAATGTAACTTTCTGTTTCTTTATAGTATTCAGTATCTGCCATATAGAGTGTTCTGTTGCGAATAACAGCAATATCACCCGGATTGGTTTTTAAAAGGATAGCAGCTAATACTTCCGCATTTTCTCCAATGAGGAGCGTCACCTGCTGAGAAGCCAGAAGAGCGGATAAATCCCGTATAGCAAGAGCTTGCTTAAAACGTTCAAGAGAAGGATCAATAATAATAATCTGAACTGTGGCCGATGCGAGTAAAACTTCTTCAGCATAATACCCCAGACCGAACCCTTCAATGACACAGGTTGTTACGCCTGGGACAAGATGGTGTTTCGTAATATTTTTTGCTTCTTTTACCGGATCTCTGCTGGAATGAATAAACTTTCCGTCAATCTGAGCTGTTATTTTCCCTGAAGCAGAAGGTGATACGGTCAGGTCTTTTTCCTCTGTTTGAATTTGAGTAAGTTTATTAAACAGCGGGGTATTTGAATATTGAATGATTGAGATGTTATGGTCCAGATATTTCATTTCAAGTGTACTTTAATAGACATCCCTTTTGTTATTTTTGTACCGGGATCAGGATACTGAGACACTACCCATCCCTCACCATCTATTTCGACAGAAACCCCCTCAAGTGAAAAAAGAGGAAGAAGCTGTTTTTTGGATAATCCTTTCAAATCGGGCAGCATCGTTCCAATAGCAAGTTTTTTAGGTAATGAAATTTTTACTTCTCCCGAGTGTTTTATAACCGTGTCAGTTGATTTTTTGATTCGCATTACCGGGATTAGTTTTTCTATCAGTTCTTTTACAAGAGGAGCGGCGATCCTTCCGCCGTAATACTCCCGTCCCCGGGGGGTGTCGATGACAGTATAGATGATGACCCGGGGATTATCTGTCGGAAAAATTGCCATTGTTGAAGCTACAAACGCATCTTTGGAATATTTTCTCGTATGGGGATCTATTTTCTGTGCTGTTCCTGTTTTTGCTGATATCCTTAAACCATTAATGCGGAGTCGCCGTGCTGTACCATAAGGCGATGTTGCTGTTTCCATATAGAGAAGCATTTCCTGTGCAACAGAAGGACTTATGACAGCCCTGACAGGCGTACGGGTATATTCTTTTATCAGTTTCCCTTCGGGAGAAACAATCTTTTTTATAATGTGAGGCTTTAAAAGTGTTCCCCTGTTTGTAAGAACAGTTGCGGCGGTTATCATCTGAATAGCGGATACGGATATTTCCTGGCCGATTGCTATAGTGGGTTTTGTTCTTCCCGACCAGAGTTCCGGTTTTTTCAACAGTCCGAATGTTTCTCCCGGTAACGGTAGACCCGTTCTTTTCCCAAAACCGAAATCACTCAGTTTAAGATAAAAATCGATAGCAGAAACAGTATCAGATGCAAAAGCTGCTCCCACATTGGAGGAAAACTGGATGATCTTCTGGGGGGTGACATCACCATAAACACCAAGATCATGAATTGTGACCGTTTCATCCGGAAATACTTTCCTGTATCCGCCGTTTGTAAAAAAGTGGCTGTTTGGTGTTATCCCGCCGATTTCCAGCATTGATGATATACTGAATATCTTGAAAACAGAACCCGGTTCATAGGCATAGGTTACCGGACGATCATCTTTTTCACTTTTTGTGGCACGGGAAAAGGTATTCGGATCAAATTCCGGAATTGATGAGTAACCAAGAAGATCTCCGTTCCTGGCATCCATTACAAGAATCATGACATTATCGGCATTGTATTTTTTATACGCTTCTCTGGCAAGTTCTTCTGTAAAGTACTGTATTGCCAGATCTATGGTAAGGAAAACCTGGTTTCCATATATTACACCGTCAACAGCCCCGGTTTTGGGAGAAAGGATATCATTTAATGTCAATTCAAGTCCGGCGAGACCTATATTATCTGTTCCCGTAAATCCTGTAATGTGTGCTGTCAATTCTTTTTCGGGATATGTCCGTCCGTATTCCGGTTCGAGTGAAATACCGGGAAGCATCCCCTGTGCAATGGGTATGGTGATTTTTTTACTTTCTGTAGGTGTGATTTTTCTTTTTATATATACAAAGCCTGAATGAGAATTAAGGGTAGCAAAAATATTTTTTTCCGAAAGATTAAGAACTCCGGCAAGGATCTGTGCTGTTTTCCTTTTATCCTTTACAGTTGGCATCCATGCGGTCACTGAATCCAATCTGGTTTGTATGGCAAGAATTCTGCCGTTTCTATCTAGTATAGGGCCTCGTTCTACAATCGGCTTCTGATGTTTAAAAGGCGAACCGGACGGAGGAGAAAAAATCATTATCTGAAAATACCGGAAAATGAGGAGGAATACAAAGATTAAGGTTAGAATTGCAAAAAAAATGAAACGTGTTTTTTTAACCGGCATGTACTCCTCTATATCTTCTGGAATAATTTATAGTAATATGAAGCAGGGAAATTGTCGATATGTATAATACATTATGAACACATCTAAGTATACAGCGAAAAAAATGAAATTAAGCAAAGCACAAGAAACTCCGCAGCTCATGCTCATAAACAAGGTACAAAAACGCCAAAAGAAGGGAACTCATTATAAACTGTTTAAAACCCTTACACCTGCGAAACTTATATCAGGAGGAGTTGTCCTTTTCTTTCTCCTTTCTGCCGTGGGCTATGATTGGTATCATAACTCATACGTTTCCCTTGATATTCCCCTGTCAGCACCGCGTACAGTTGTAAATGATTACCTTCTGTCATACGCAACGTTGTCGTTTGACGGGAAAGGGTCCGGTGATGCCGCGGCAATTGCCGGCGCGGGGACAGTGATGCCGGTAGTGAAAACACTTTCCTATGTTATCAAACCGGGAGATACTCTTTCCGGTATTGCAAAAATCTATCACCTTGATGTTGGAACGCTTATCAGTTTTAACAAAATACCTGATGTGCGGCGGGTTATGGCCGGTACAACCCTTAAAATACCTGATATTGATGGTGTTCCCTATACCATAAAGCGCGGTGATACGCTTGAAAAAATTGCGAAACAGTATAATGTTCCCCTCAATTCAATTCTTGACGCAAATGATCTCGTCTCTGATATTCTAGACCCCGGGAAAAGCATCTTTATCCCCGGCGCGCGGATAAGCGATTACGAATATAAAAAAGCAACAGGGACGCTCTTTATCTATCCAACAAGGGGGAGACTTACGTCTCCTTTTGGAATTCGCACTGATCCCTTTACCGGTACACGAAGAATGCATTACGGAATTGATCTTGCAAACAGGATTGGTACGCCTGTGCGTGCTACCATGGCCGGGGTTGTCGTTGTTATTGCTAATCATCCTCAGGGATATGGGAATTTTATCGTTATACGGCACGCAAGAGGTTATCAGTCTTTGTACGGGCATTTAAGCGCCATACTTGTCCACAAAGGGCAGCGGGTTGCTCAGGGGCAGAAAATTGGTCTTATGGGAACAACGGGAAGAAGTACAGGCCCGCATCTGCACTTCTCCATCTATAAGAATCATGTCCCGGTTAATCCGCTTGCAGGATATCTTTACCGGTAATCTATCTTCCGTGGCAGTACTTGTATTTCTTGCCGCTTCCACAGGGGCATGGATCATTTCTGCCAACTTTCGGGTATGTACGAACTACCTGTGCTCCCTCAGGCTTTGATCCTTCCGGGTGCTGTCCCCCGCCGCCTGTAAACTGGCTTATATCATTATGGCTTGCCGTTGCTCCTCGGTGTCCGCTTCTTCTGTAGTGGTCCGCCGGTGATTCCGAAATCTGAACTTTCATAATCATTCGGGCAATATTTGTTTTTATTTCAAGAATAAGTTTGTCAAATATATCAAACCCTTCAAGTTTGTATTCCAGGAGCGGATTTTTCTGTCCGTATGAACGGAGGTATACTGCTTCCCTGAGAGCTTCAAGGGTTTCAAGATGTTCCTGCCACCTGTTGTCTATATTTTTAAGGTATTGAAACTTGATAAAATCGTTAAATTGTATTTCACCAACCTGCTCAATCTTCTCTTTCAGCTGAGCTTCCATTTCCGAAAAAATGGTGTTGGTAAGTTTTTCATCTCCCATATCCCTCATTTCTTTGAATGGAATGGTCAGGGAATAGAAAAAGTTTTCTTTAAGACCGTTAGTAAGCGTTTCTGTGGCTTTTCGGTAATCATCTTTATTGTCAAAGAAGTCAGTAACAAGGTCTGATATAATTTCTTTTACTGCATTCAGAACCCGTTTATAAAGGTGATTGTCAGCAAGAATGGAATTGCGTTGTTCATAGATAAAGGTTCTCTGTTCATTTAAAACATCATCATACTCAAGCAGGTGCTTACGTATTTCAAAGTTACGTTCTTCAACTTTGCCCTGAGCACGTTCAATAGCTTTATTAATAAGAGAATGATGGAGCGGTTCACCGGTATTCATTCCAGCCCGGGCCATAAGTGATTTTAAATTATCCCGCGCAAAGAGTCTCATGAGATCATCATCGAGAGAGAGAAAAAAACGTGATTGGCCGGGATCTCCCTGCCGTCCTGAACGTCCCCGGAGCTGATTATCAATCCGCCGTGACTCATGACGCTCGGTTCCAAGAATAAAAAGGCCGCCTGCTTTTTTTACCTCTTCATAGTCTTTCTGCCATTTTTTATATTCCACGGCAAGCGCTTCACGGTATTCTTCGTCAGTAGCTTCTGTACCGCAGCGTTTACGTGCCCTGAACTCCGGGTTTCCCCCCAGCTTAATATCCGTTCCGCGTCCAGCCATGTTGGTAGCAATGGTTACAGACCCCTTAGAACCTGCTTCCGCAATAATAAGGGCTTCCCGTTCATGGTTTTTTGCGTTGAGAATGTTATGTTTAATTCCGCGTCTTGATAGAAGTTTTGCTATATGTTCTGATTTCTCTATCGAAACGGTACCGACAAGGACCGGTTGTCCTTTTTTGTGAAGATGTTCTATTTCATCACAAATAGCATTGTATTTGAATTCTTCATTAAGATAGATAACATCATGATCGTCTATTCTGGCCAAAGGCCTGTTTGTGGGAATAACCATGACATCGAGGTTGTATATTCTGCCGAACTCCCGGGCCTCGGTATCCGCTGTACCGGTCATGCCCGAGATTTTGTCGTACATTCTGAAGAAATTCTGAAATGTAATGGTAGCAAGAGTGCGGTTTCTCCGCGCTACTCTTATTCCCTCTTTTGCTTCAATAGCCTGGTGAAGACCTTCAGAATACCTCCTGCCATGAAGTACCCGTCCGGTAAACTCATCTACAATCTCTACTTTTCCATCCTGAATAACATAATCAACATCAATTTGAAACAGATGATGTGCTTTCATAGCTTGGGTAAAGTAATGAACGTATTCAAAGTTTTCATCACTGTACAGCGACCCTGAAATAATATGGTGTTTAAGGAGTAATTCCTCTATTCTGGTCATTCCCTGCTCGGTAAAAGTTATCCTTTTACTTTTCTCTTCAATTTTAAAATCTCCGTCAGGTTCTTCATAGTAGTCGTTTGTTGCAGGATCCTTGCTGCATTCCTTTAAATACTCAACCAGTCTGTTTACCTCATGAAATTTCTTTGTGTCATCCTCTGCCTGACCTGAAATAATTAAAGGGGTTCTCGCTTCATCTATGAGAATGGAGTCAATTTCATCTATAATACAATAATGGTGATTTTTCTGGACCCGTTCGTTAAGATCCCAACCCATATTGTCCCGGAGATAATCAAACCCGAATTCATTGTTTGTACCGTATGTTATATCTTTGCCGTAGTTTATTTTACGTGCTTCATTATCCATAGGGGAAAGAATGGAGCCGACACTTACTCCCATAAAGGAATAAACAGGTTTCATCCATTCAGCATCCCGTTCAGCAAGGTAGTCATTTACCGTTACAACATGTACTCCCTTCCCTTCAAGAGAATTTAAATAGCCGGCAGGTACACATGATAGTGTTTTCCCTTCACCGGTTTTCATTTCCATAATTCTACCCTGGTGCAGAACGATGGCGCCCAGGATCTGTACATCATAGTGACGTTCACCGAGAGTCCGCCGTGATGCTTCTCTCGTTAAAGCGAAAGCTTCGGGGAGAAGGTCATCAAGAGTTTCCCCTTTTTTGAGCCGTTCCTTAAACTCAGCTGTTTTTTTGGGGAAGTCCTCATCTTCGAGTTCCATAGCCCATATTTCAAGTTCATTTATCTTATGGAGGATGGGGAGTAATTCTTTCAGGTCCCGTTCATGTTTTGACCCGAAAAGAGCTGTTACTATATTTTCAGACATCGTATCGTTCCTTATTTTATAAGAGTTTCCTTTTTATCAATATACTGTAAATATACCCCGGTGTACAAGCTCAATCGTATATTATATACTCGGTCTACAATGCGAAAACTAATAATTTTGTTGTTATTCGTTCTTTTTGTTCTTACCGCCTGTTTGAGTAAAAAAACGGATATTATTGAGAAAAAAGTCCTGTTCCATCTGGCTATGGGAAAAGCGGATAATCAGATTGATCTTATTCAGCTGCCGGGGATCCCTTTTAAGAGAAAAAGCCGTATTGTTATGAAAAACGGTCTTTTCTTTATAAGTAACGGAAATACAGGGAAGATTATGGAATTTACCAGTTATGGTGATATCATCAATCTGTACTACAATGCAAAGAAAAACCCCGAGCCGATCATGCTTTCTTCTTCTCTGGGGGCAAATACAGTTTCTAATAAGAAAGCATTTAAATATCCCTTTAACACGATTGGTGAAATTGAAGTTACCAATACCGGAGAACTTCTCGTTGATGACGCGGTTTCAGCAGGAAGGGTTGAAAAAGATGATACAACAGGGTCTGTTTTGGATAGAATTGTGCTGCGATTTTCCAAAGACGGAAAGCTAATCGGGTACTTGGGGCAGGAAGGACCTGGAGGAACCCCTTTCCCGTATATAGAAAAACTTGAAGTAAACGCTCATAATGATATTATTGTTTTTACCCGGACAACAGCTTCCCGTATTATATTCTGGTTTGATGCAGAAGGAACACTGCTTTATAAAGTACAAATTCGGCTGAATGATCTTCCTCTTCCGGAGGGAACATCTAACCCGATTGCATTTTTAGATACCATGACAGCAGACAGAAATATGATGATGCTGTATGTAAAAATTGATTATTACGTTCCTGTTTCTAGTGAGGGTGCTCAGGGGAAGGGTACCCCTGAATATAAAGAATCAAAAATTTGGGAGTTCTCAGTTCCTGAAAATGCTTTTACAAAGGGCATTTCCATCCCTCCGATTACGGCAGAGATGTACGGTCAAGTAAAAAACGGGACAAATTTTACCGATGAAGTATATCAGTTTCTTGGATGTGATATTTCCGGGAAACTTTATTTACTCATTCATGTTAAACTTAATACTTTTCAGATGCTTATCCTGTCTCCCAATGGAACTGTTCTTGCAAGAAGAGATCTTACCATGGACGATCAGCATATTTCCTACAGCAGCTTTTATCTTACTAAAGACGGGTTGTTAACAGCACTCCTTGGTAAAGAGAAGAAAGCTGATGTTGTATGGTGGAGAAGTGATAAAATACCGGGAGTGAAGGATGCATCGGATAATTAGTTCAAAAAAGATGGCTGCACTGGATGAGGAAGCACAACAGCGGTACCAAATCCCCGGAAGTATTCTTATGGAAAATGCCGGGTTAAAAACATGGCAGTACCTTGCAAATCTGGAAGTTATTTTACAGTCTGATAAACCGCTTCTTTTTGCAGCCGGTTCAGGAAATAACGGCGGAGACGCTCTTGCTGCGGCCCGTCATGCATTCAGTATGTATCCGGAAAGAGTTGTTGTTATTTTTTCCGGTGAAAGCCGGAGTGAAAACTGTATCCTCCAGGCAAAAATGATCCGTTCTCACAGTATACCATCGTTATACTGGCCGAAAGACAGGCTGGAGATAACCAAAATTGTTAATACCGCTGGACTCATTGTTGATGGTCTAAACGGTACCGGTTTAAGGGGAAAGTTGAGTGACCATACCGCGGCACTGGTTGCGCTGCTCAATGCTTCTCCAGCTTTCAGAGCGGCAATTGATATCCCCAGCGGTGTTACCGAAGGGTTCAGCCGGGAATATCCCCACTTTAATGCGGATGTAACACTTACCATGGGTCTGCCGAAGATTTCACTCTTTCTGCCGGAGAGCCGCTCAGCCTGTGGAGATATCGTCGTAATAAATCCGGGTTTTCCTGAGAAGCTTCTTCAGGATGAGCAGGGCACCGGGTATCTCTATTCATTAAAAGATTTTTCCCTGCCCGGTATAGAAAAAACTGCGTATAAAAACACCCGGGGGCATGCCGCCGTCTTTGCCGGGTCTGTCGGGTTTACCGGTGCAGCAGTTCTTTCCGCTTCCGCTGCCGCACGGGTCAGAACCGGTCTTGTAACACTGCATGTTGATGACAATCTCTACCCCTCGCTTGTATCCGGGGCGGATTCCGTCATGGTCAGACCCCTTCCCGGTCCGTTTCCCCTTGAATACCTGTCATCCTTTTCCGCATATTTGGCAGGTCCCGGATGGGGGATGGACCCTTCCCGGGAAGAGTACCTGCGTGTTCTATTGAAAAGTTCTCTTCCCGGTGTCATTGATGCGGATGGTATCCGGCATTTGAAGAACATATTCCTGAAAGGGGAAGGGAAGGGGAATATCCATGGAACTGAATGTGTCATAACGCCGCATCCTGGGGAACTGGCCCTTTTTTCCGGTATCTCGAAGAAAGAGATTCTTGTAAACCCGCTTCCTCTTCTTGAGGAAATTGCAAAGAGGTACAATCTCGTTGTTGTCTTGAAATCTCATGTTACCTACGTAACTGCTCCTGACGGAAGGGTAGGTATTGTCGATGGAATGAATCCTGCACTGGGTACAGGCGGGACAGGGGATATCCTTGCAGGAATAATAACCGGGTTTCTTGCTCAGGGTATTCCTGCCTTTGAAGCTTCAGTACAGGGAGTTTTGCTGCATCAGGAAGCCGGTACGAGATGTTTTAAACAAAGAGGATGGTTTTTATCCGAAGATCTGTTCCCCTATCTTTCAAAGCTGATAATGGAAGCTGGTATGTAATGGGAAAAGATGAGTTTAAGAGAAAAGATGAGTTTACATACTATTTTAACAAGGAAGAATATAATCACCGGCGGATATCCCGCGTGGAAGTACCGGCTAAATCCCGTCCCTTTAAAGATAATAAAACACTCTGGATAATTCTCCTTGACCTTGGTGTTATTTTCCTTTTTGCTGTTATCCTTTTGCCGCTGCTCAGAAAACCGTACAGTGTAAAAAATTTTGAGGGGTACAGTCTGAAACTTACATCATTTATTTCCAGCGGAAAGGTTTATGCTGTTCTTGATGTTGCTGACAACGGTAAGAAAGAGCAGGATGCTGCTCCGCTTGCTTCTATTCAATTTTATATATCTGATGAAAAAGATTCCTGGACTATTTCGGATTCTCTCCCTGAAAAAGGGAAGTCAACCAGTTATTCCCATTTTTTTTCACAGTCTTCTGCCAAACGGGTGTATGCAAAGGTACGTATTGGAAATAAAACCGTGATCCTGAGAGTAAAAGTTACAGAATAATTTTTTTCTGATTGACCCATTGATTGCTTTTCTTTATTTTAAAGTATAGACAGGAGGTAAAATAATGGTCCAGTTTTATTTTTTAGCAGTTTGTCTCAATATTATTGGAGGGCTTATTCTTGCTGCACCTTATTTCCAGGAGAAAATGCCTTTTCTTGGAAGTATGAAAAAAGCTCTTGTTGGAAAACAGTCCGGAAGGGTTATTTTTGTTCTCCTTCTTCTTTTTACCGGTCTCTTTAAAATTTTAAGTGTTACGAAAGGTGATGTTCCCATTGTAGGTGATCTTATCCCTGCTTTAAGTCTTTTTTTACTTGCTTTGACTCTGATAGTTGATTTTTTTGCAGAGAAGTCAAGTGTTGAGGGAACGATGGTTCACAAGCTTGAAGGTGTACTTGTAAAAAACAGTCAGGTAATCGGTGTAACTGCTGTTGTTGTTGGAGTACTTCACTTTATTTTCCCCGGTGTACTTTTTCTTTAGATCAAGGGAGGTTTTATGACAGATGGCAGAAGAATTTCTACAGCAGGAATAGCTCTACGAGAAGGGAAGGTTTTTGTCGCTCTGCGGAAACCCGGTACAACGATAGGTGAGAGCTGGGAGTTTCCCGGAGGAAAAGCGGAACCGGGAGAAACCCCTGCAGATACACTGAAGCGGGAATACATTGAAGAATTTGATCTGAAAATAACCGTGGGAGATCAGCTTTGTGAAGGGAGTTTTAATAACGGGGATAACGAGTACCGCCTTGTTGGGTACCAAATATACTTTAAGGGTGGCAGTCCGGTTCTGAAAGAGCACAGTGAATACCGCTGGGTATCTATTGATGAGCTTCCCGCACTCCCCATGGCGGCTTCAGATAAACAGATTGCCCGGTGTCTCATGGAAAAAAGGAGCAGCCTTGTTTCGTAAATTTTTTCCTATATAACCGTTCCGTCAGGAATTATGGTATTTTTAGGAATAATGATTATACCGTCTTCTATAGAATAGTTGCTGTATTCCCCGTCTTCCCTTGGGATGTGGTCAATTCCTATTCTGCAGCTGTCGCCTATACGGGCATCAAAATCGATAATTGCCCTTTTTATAAGTGTTCCTCTTCCTATACCAAGATTCGGAATTCTCATTTTTTCATTGCGCTTTTTTTCTTCTGGAGTTTCATAGTATGTTGCTCCCATGCAGTAAACCCCTTCCAGATTTGCTCCTGTTTCTATAATGGTTCTGATACCTATTATCGAGTTTCCAATTGAAGCATTTGTTATAATACTCCCTTCTGCGGCTAGGGTTGTGGATACGGTGCAGAAATTCATTTTTGTAGCAGGAAGATGCCGTCTATGAGTATAAACCGGCATAGTTTCATCATAAAAGTTAAAACTTGGTGACAAAGATGCCAAATTTATATTCGCTTCGTAGAATGCTTTAACTGTTCCGATATCTTCCCAGTAACGGGTAAAGGGATAGACGTTAACGTGCCTCTTTTTAATAGCATCCGGAATAATGTGTTTACCGAAATCAGTAAGATCATTGCTGAGAAGTTCTTCCATAACAGAAGCATTAAAAATATAAATTCCCATGGATGCGAGGTAGTCTTCTCTGTCAGCAACTTCTCCGGAATTCCCAATAATTTCTTTTGGATATTTCAAATGGGTAATATCAGTATCAGCAAAAGGTTTTTCAATAAACTCCGTTGCACTGCCGGTTTTGTCCACATTGATAATTCCAAGACCTTCCGCATTCTCCCGTGTAACAGGTTTCGCAGCAATACTTACTTCAGCACTGCTTTCGATATGTTTGTTCAACATGTCGGCAAGATCCATCCTGTACAACTGGTCGCCGGAAAGGATTATATAGTGGGAGGGGTGCTGGCTTCTAAAGTGAACCAGATTTTTCCGGACAGCGTCAGCGGTCCCCTGATACCATTCTGATCCCTGGAACGTCTGTTCCGCAGCAAGTATCTCAACAAATCCTTTTGTGAATACATCAAAGATGTAGGTGTTGGCCAGATGATTATGCAGAGAAGCGGAATTAAACTGTGTAAGGATGTATATCTGCTTGATCCCCGAATTGATGCAGTTTGAAATAGGTATATCGACAAGCCGGTACTTTCCTCCAAATGGTACTGCGGGTTTTGCACGTTCTTTTGTAAGAGGGTAGAGTCTGGTCCCCTTTCCGCCGCCCAGTACTATAGCAAGTGGTTTGGCCATTTTTTCCTCCTGGCGTTCTCTTCCGATACTTCAGTATACCAGAATTTATCCCGGACTGAAAGTTTTTTATCAATTATTTGAAACAGGTATGGTATACTGCTTAGTATGAAAACCCTTGAACAAGTACTTGATTTTTTTGAGTCTGACAGACGATTTATGGACAACGTTACCCGCTGGGAAAAGATTCCGCCGTCTGAAGGGGTGTATGCTCCCCTCCCGGAAACACTGGACCCGGCCATTGCATCAGCTCTCGCCGGTAAGGGGATAACAAAACTTTACTCACACCAGAGGGAAAGTTATGATGCGGTTATGCAGGGACAAAATATTGTTGTGGTTACTCCTACTGCCAGCGGGAAAAGTCTCTGTTACAATCTGCCTGTTTTACAGAGTCTGTTAAAAAATCCTGAGGCCCGGGCACTGTATCTTTTCCCCACAAAAGCACTCAGTCAGGATCAGCAGTCTGAGCTGAATACTATTATCACCTCCGGCCGGCTGCCGTTGAAAGTTTCCACGTACGATGGTGATACTCCATCATCGGTGAGGGTTTCAGCGAGGAATACCGGAAGAATAGTTATTACGAATCCTGATATGCTTCATACAGGGGTGCTTCCCAATCATCCCAAGTGGATAAAATTCCTGAGCCATCTTGAGTACATTGTTATTGATGAGATTCATACCTATACAGGAATTTTTGGATCCCACATGACAAATCTCATGCGCAGATTAAAACGGATAGCACAGTTCTATGGAGCTTCACCCGTTTTTATCTGCTGCTCAGCGACGATCCATAACCCCGGAGAACTGGCTGAAGGTATTGTTGAACAGGCTGTCCACCGGATAGACAAAAACGGTGCTCCTTCCGGGGCGAAACAGGTTATTCTCTATAATCCGCCTCTGGTGGACCACATTCAGGGGATACGCCGGGGGGTTGTTCTTGAATCCAGGCATATCGCGCTGAATTTTATAAAAGAAAAAATTAAAACAATTGTTTTTGCAAAATCGAGGGTGCGTACAGAGCTTATAGCTTCCTACATAAATGCATCACTGCAAAATTTATTTACTGACAATAAAAGGATCCGGGTCGAGGCATACAGGGGCGGCTATCTTCCTTCACAGAGAAGGGCAATAGAAAGAGGGCTCCGCGAGGGAAAGATCCACGGGGTAGTTTCTACAAATGCTCTTGAGCTTGGAATTGATATTGGAGGCCTTGATGCAGCTGTTCTCGCAGGGTTTCCTGGTTCTATTGCATCCGTCTGGCAGCAGGCTGGAAGAGCGGGACGGCGAAATAATCTTTCCGCTGCTGTCATTGTTGCTTCCGCGTCTCCCACAGATCAGTATCTTGTAAAACATCCCGATTACTTTTTCTCAAAAAATCCGGAATCAGGGTGGATCAATCCGGATAATATTTTTGTACTCTCCGACCATTTAAAGTGTGCAGTTTTTGAGCTGCCTTTCAGTGAGGGAGATGAGTTCAGCGGAAGAGTTGATGAGTTTATGGAGCTCCTGGAGGAAGAAGGGGTTGTCCGGTATGCCGGCGGGAAATGGTTCTGGGCTGACCGCTCATATCCTGCTGAACAAATCAGCCTCCGCAGTTCAACTCCCGAGAACATCGTTATTATAAATACAACGAAGGGTAAAAATGAGGTTATCGGAGAGATGGATCTTCCTTCGGCCAAGGAACTGCTTTTTAAAAATGCGGTTTATATTCATCAGGGAGAGCAGTATCTGTCAAAGCAGCTCGACCTTGAAAATAAATGCTGCTATGTTGAAGAATCGGAGATTAACTACTATACAGATTCCATTGTAAAAACAGATATAAAATTACTTAAAGTTGATAACGGCGGGATACTCTCCGGCGTATCCTATATTCTGGGGGATGTTCTTGTAAGGAGCCAGGTTGCAAAGTACAAGAAACTTAAATTCGGTTCTCATGAGAATATTGGATATGGTGAAATATTTTTACCGGAAGAAGAGATGCACACCCGTTCCGCTGTTTTGTATTTAAAACCTGAGACTCCGGCAGGAGCTGCCTTTGCTCTGTGCCCGGAACAGATAAAAGAGAAAGTTATTGCAGGCGCAGGGACCTTGATAAAGAATTCAGCACCTGTTTTTCTTCTCTGTGATATTCATGATATCGGAATTGCTGAACGGCTTAAAGATCCCCATAGCGGGGATCCGTCTTTCTATCTTTATGATTCCGCCCCTGGAGGATCGGGGCTCTCGGAAGGTTTTGTTAACCGTCTTGATGAGATTATCCAGGCAGCCTTTGATATTGTTTCTTCCTGTCCCTGTGAGAGAGGCTGCCCGTCATGTATCGGAGCCGAAGATGCAGGTACCGCGGAAGAAGAGAACGTGAAAGAGGAAGTTGCTGCATTTTTAAAACGATGGCTTCGGAAAGAGTAGGGGGCTCGTCTCTTTCTTCACGGCTTCAGTATCTCAGGAAGACCGGAAAGAAACATGTCCGTAAACCTTTATCTACAGCCGGAAACGGGTTATCCTCGGAATGGAAGAGGAAAAGCGAATTTGTTTATTCAAGGACAACGGTGTATGATCTGCCTCCTTCTGCGGGAAATGATACGCTTTCCCGTATGTCATTGTTTTTAAAGGGCAGGCCGGTAAGAATGAGAGATCTTCTCTTTTATGATCTTGAAACGACAGGTCTTTCCACCGGAGCGGGGGTTGTAGCTTTTCTTGCGGGATTTGGAAAAATAACTGACAGCTCTCTTACGGTAAAGCAGTACTTTCTGGATGATTTCCCGGGTGAAAATGAGTTCCTGCAGGCAGTTATGTCAGAGCTGAAACCTGAAACAGTGCTTGTTTCCTATAACGGCAGAACCTTTGACCGTCACCTTCTTACAAGCCGTTTTCTCATGAACGGGATGCGGTTCCCTGATATTCCGGAAATTGATCTTCTGTATGCTGCCAGACGGTTATGGAAGGAACATCTTCCTGACTGTACTCTTTCTACGGTAGAACACCGTATTCTCGGTATTCAGCGGACAGGAGATATTCCCGGTAGAGATATCCCTGATGTATATTTTATGTTTCTACGATTAAGAAAGAGTGC
Organism: Spirochaetaceae bacterium; assembly: GCA_015493635.1. Classification (GTDB taxonomy): domain Bacteria; phylum Spirochaetota; class Spirochaetia; order B11-G9; family B11-G9; genus S145-15. The sequence goes on from WGCU01000053.1 coordinate 49,155, forward strand.
CCTCCTTGAGAAAGTTTTTTACCACCATCGACAGGATATTGTGTCACTGGCATTTCTCGCTATTCATATAAACAGTCTTCTGCATTTTCCTTCCCGTTGTACCGGTAATGATCGGTACAGTCTGGGAAAATATCTTCTTTATGAAGGAGAAAAGAAAGGGGAACAGCTTTTGAAGGAAATATGGAAGGAAGGGGGTGAGTTTTCTTTAAAGGCAGGAAGCATTTTAAGTATATTTTACAAGCGGACCGGCCGGCTTGCTCTGGCTGTTGATCTCTGGAAAAAAATGTGGAAGGTAGATCACGGATATTTTGAAGGTATTGAACTTGCAAAGTTCTATGAGCATGCATTGAAAGATTATCCCGAGGCATTAAAATATACAAAAATCCTTCAGCGTGCTGCTGACAGAGAGAAAAATGAAAACCGTAATCAGGAACTTCTATACCGCCTTGAGAGGTTAAAGAGAAAGCATGATCGCTTCGGTCTATAATCCGGTAAGATTTTTGTAGAGCGTTTCATATTCCAGTACCGAGATATCCCAGGAAAAATTCTTTTCCATTCCCCTGTGCTGTAGTACTTTAATAGCTTGTTTATCTTGATACCAGAGTGAAACAGCTTTTTTTACGGTGTTAAAAATGGCTTCCGGTGTCTTATCCTTTATAAGAAAGCCGGTCCCCTTTTCTTTGTCAGCTGCGTAATCGGTTACAGTATCAGCAAGTCCTCCTGTCTCGCTGACAATGGGAATAGTTCCGTATTTCAGGGAATACATCTGATTCAGCCCGCACGGTTCATACCTGCTTGGCATAAGAAAAAAATCAGATCCAGCTTCAATAAGATGGGCGAGCGTATTGTTGAAGGTTACAAATATTTTAAGCACAGAATACTTTCCGGCAAGAGCTTCAAGAAATTCTTCTATCTTTTTTTCCCCGTTTCCAAGAATGATTATCTGTGCATCAAGTTCCTTACATATTCTTTCAAGCGTACTCTTACGGGTATCACAAAGTTCATTGAAACCTTTCTGGGATACAAGTCTGCTTACCATCCCAATGAGCGGTTTATCGGGATGTACCGGTAGACCGCATTCGTTCTGGAGCATTGCCTTCAGTTGTGCTTTCGGTGCCGGATTTTCTGCTGAGAAATGAACAGGCAGATACGCATCATGTTCAGGGTTCCATTCGGAATAATCTGCACCGTTCAGAATACCTGAAAGAATATCTTTTCTTTCCGCAAGAATATTTTCCATTCCCTCACCATATTCCGGGGTTTGTATTTCTTCGGCATAGCGAGGGGAAACCGTTGTTATCCGGTCACTGTTCAGAATGCCGGTACGCAGAAAATTAAGGTGGTCATTGTAGCCGGCATCCTGTTCGCTTGTTTTGTCCCATGAAAGTCCGGTAACATGAATATCATGTTTTGAAAAAACTCCCTGGTATCCTATATTGTGAATGGTAAGAACAGATTTTACAGACTGAAACGTTTTCCCTTCTATTCCCGACTTTATATACGCTGCTGTCAGTGAAGCCTGCCAGTCATGGGAGTGGATAATATCAGGAATCCATGCAAGGATACGGCAGAGAGCAAAGGCGCCTTTGTTCAGAAGGGTAAAACGCCGGTGGTTGTCCCTGTATGTACCGGTTTCCCGGCTGCCGTACATCCCTTCCCTCCGGGAAAAAAAAGGGTGTTCCAGAAAATACACCATTACGCTGCTTTCGGGGAGTTTCTCTGTGGAAAAAGTGACATCTTCCCGGTTGAAACCAAGCGGAATTTGTGTCTTTTGAACGAAACTTCTCTTGTCGGCGGGAATAAAACGGTATCCCGGAATGAGGATCTTTATATCATGACCCCGTTTACTCAATTCTTTTGAAAGGGAAAACACCACATCCGCTAATCCTCCGGATTTAGCAAAGGGAGCGCATTCACTGGAAACCATCAGTATCTTCATTCTTTGATTATGAAGGTAAACAGTATTTCTAGTCAATATTGTATATAGGTAATTCGGTAATCTCCCTTTTTTGAAAAACCAAGTTTACGGTAGAGAGTATTTGCCGGCAGGTTGGATTTTTGGACAAAGAGGATACTCTTTTTTCTCATCCCGGCAAGTTCAAAGATCAGTCTTTCCATTACAAGGGAGGAATACCCCTTTCTTCTGTATATGTAATCGGTAAAAACACCTCCTATTTGAGCATAGTTAATACCTATTGCGTTTGTATTCGCTTTTGAAGCTGTGACACCCTTTTGTTCAATGTAGAAAACAATCTGTGAAGTACATGTCTTTTTAAGATTCCTGAGAACGGCTTTCTCTTTAAAGTTTTCTCTGTGAATAAGCACTTCCTCAAGCATATATTTTTTTTCAAGATGATAGAGTTTTTCGGTATCTTCAATTCCTGCTCTTCTTATTTTTACTGGTAAATTTTCCGGATTCCGGAATGGAGAAGATGCTATATGTTCAAGAAGATTGTATTTCCTTTCTGTGTCTATAGATAGTCCAGTATTATCCAGTATTTTCAGGACATCAGGAGTGTAGCCGAGAATACAAAAGACTTTTCCTTTTTTTTGGAATAGGTTATGAATATTTTCAAAACCACTGTGTACTATATCTGAAATATCATCATCAAAGAGAGGAAGGAGGAGTCCTTCCCTTGACAGCAGCAATATCCCTTTTACCATCTGCGGGGTTTTGCCTATGAGACAGAAAATGGTGTCAGTAATATCCGAAGGATGTTTTATTGAGTCGTCACTGTTTACAAACCGTGAACTGAGAGATACTGATTTCCATTCGTTTCGAATAATAAACTTTATGAACTCCGGGAAACGGATCTGTGCAAAATGTACCCATTTCATTCTTCAGCAGTCCACTGGGGGGTAAGGGGGATGGGAACTTTTCCTGACGGTACGAAACTGCCGAGAAGTGCTGAGAATCCCGCAGTAAAAGATTCCACTCCTGTTCCGTAAACTGCGATGGCATCTTTAATCCAGGGAAGATCTTTCAGGTAAACAGGTGTTAAAGATGAAATGACAATAATACGAGCATCTGTAGTTTTAAGTTTTTCCAGCATTTGTAAACTGTTTCTGTTTGCAAGAGAAAAAATAATAGTATCATAGTTTTCGGCAATAGAGGCAAGATACGTGCTGTATTTCTCCATGTTGTTATTTTCAGGACTGAAAGGGAAGTAATAGGTATCTGCTTCGGGAAAGTAGCTGCTGCCGGTGGTTAAAAAAAGATGATACGGTCCGGTAACAAGTACTTTACCTGTTTCCCCCGGGTTTAGGGGGAGATGTTCGTCCCTGATAATACTGACTGACCGGCAGGCCTCATTAAAAAAGTAATTTTTTGCTCCCGGTGCGGGGATGTCTTTTTCTATTTTTTTTATATCAGGGTACAGCGGAACGGAAGAACCGGGGCCTAGGTACTTCATCTTTATGGTAAGAATTGTCTTTACTGATGACTGGATTTCTTTTTTAAACGAAGGGTCATGATTTATTTCGTAAAAGAGTTTGTTCCAGATCCTTTCAAACATATCAGTGCCATGTGAAATCATAATCATGTTGTTTCCCGCTTTTAAGGCATCAAGGCAGGCGGTTGGGGTATTTCCCGTACCGATAATTGCACCGGTCATTCTCATGTCGTCAGTAATAATGATACCTTTAAATCCCATTTTTTTTCTAAGAACGGTACGAAGAAAGTAGGGGGACAGGGATGCGGGTTTCTTGTTCCCTGTAATTTTAGGAAATGATAGATGCCCGCTCATAATTGCAGGAATATCTCTCTTTATGAGAAACCGGTATGGAAGAAGTTCTCTTTCCCAGAGCGTATCAAAGTTGACATCAATAATGGGAAGTGTCCCGTGGGAATCCTGGGTAACATCACCGTGTCCGGGAAAATGTTTTGCTGTGCTGATAATACCTGACGTATCAAGTCCTTTATAAAATGCGACACTTAAGGAAGCTGTTTCCAAGGGATCGTGGGAAAATGACCGGGGACCGATAACATCGGCTTCGGGATTAGTATATACATCCACCGTAGGGGCAAAATTCATGTTTATTCCCAGCGTCTGCAGTTCTTTTCCAATGTAGAGACCTGTCATGTATGCATCATAAGGGAGGGCAGTCGCACCAATACTGAGGTTGCCCGGCGTAATGGAAGTCTTGCCTTTTATATGACGTACCCATCCCCCTTCCTGATCAGTAGCAATTAACAGCGGTATTTTAAAATGGGTCCGTGCTGCTTCATGTTGGAGAGCTCCTATGGTTTCCCCAAGAGTCGGCAGGTCAGCGACATTCCAGCCGAAAAGTTTGACCCCTCCAATGTTCCTTCTGCTTATCCATGAAAGTATGGAATCAGACGGAACCGTTCCGAAGAAGCCGAGCATCATGACTTGCCCGAGAAGTTCGGTGTTGTTCATTGATGCAACTATTTCGTTAATACGTGTGGTATTATCCGTTTTATCATAAAAAGTTACTGCTCCGGCAGGAAGTGTAAAAAAGAGGAGCAGCAAAAAAAACATTGCGAAGGGAAAAGGAATATTTCCTTTTCTCCTTCTGCAGTTCTGCGGTGCACGGCTGTTCAGCATCCCTAGATGTAGCTCATACCTTTAATATCATCAATATGCTGAGATGCACAATGTGTGGCTACTGCCCCTTCACCGGCGGCTACAACAACCTGTCTGAAAGGTGTTGCTCTTACGTCACCGACTGCATACAGTCCCTTTGTTTCTGTTTCCATCCGCTGGTTGGTAATAACGTATCCAGCTTCATCTTTCGGCAGATCCGGAACAAGAGCTGTCTGGGGCATGGTACCGATAAAGATAAATACAGCATCGACTTCTTCTTCGTAGGTTTCTCCGGTTTCTGTATTTTCAAACAGGACTGTCGAGACCTTCATTGTTCCCTTTATCTCTTTTAAAATATGATTAAACCGAACCTCAATATTGTCATTATGCAGAACACGGTCCGCAAGAGCTTTCTGAGCTCTGAATCTGTCTCTTCTGTGTATCATTATTATTTTATCACTGAGATTTGATAGATAGGAAGCTTCATCACATGCTGCATCTCCCCCTCCCACAACGAGAATTTTCTTGTTTTTGAAAAAAGGACCGTCACATGTCGCGCAGTATGATACTCCTCTGCCAGTAAATTCTTTTTCTCCGGGGATTCCGAGAAGTTTATTTTTTGAACCGGTTGATAGAATGACAGCGTACGATGAAAAGCTTCCTTTTGAAGTTTCTATATGAAAAGTGTTATTTTCCTTTTTTATGCTCCGTGCTGTTGCCGTAATGAATTCGGCTCCAAAATCATGTGCCTGTTTCTCCATAACCTGGCAAAAATCAATACCGGAAACAGGTCCGCTTACACCAGGATAATTTTCAAGATCATCAATAACAAGAGCCTGCCCTCCGGGAGCCATTTCTTCAATAACCAGTACCTTCAGATTTGCTCGTGCTCCATATTGTGCGGCTGCCAGACCTCCGGGGCCGGCGCCTATTATAATAAGGTCTTTATCTGGTTCCATTCTATCTTCCTCCTGCGTGGTTATAATATCAGGAAAGGTAAGAAAAAACCAATACTTAGTCAAGAGAAATAAACCTCTCCTAAACTCCTGCCGTAAAACTCCGACTATAGAAATAAGGGGAATTTGCTTATATGAAAACATCGTTTGAAACCGTTGAACAGCTTGATGACAGTATGCGCAGGGAAGCGGATTTACTCAAGAAATTTGCACTAAACGGAAGCAGAATTATGGAAGATCTGACTGACATGAATTGGAAAGATCTTCAGATCCATCTTACGGTATCTCAAAACCTCAGCAAAATTATCGAAAACTTGGAATTCGAACGTAATAGATTGTATCAAAAATTCTGTAGTGAAACAGATGCGGTCGAAAGTGCTAATTTTTATCAGGTTGTGGAACAATCTCCGGAAGCTATCCGGATCAGCTTAATAAGTCAGTTCCGGGAGCTTAAACTGGCACTACTGCAGGCTCAGGGAATGAACTGGAAGATTGAAACGTACGTTGCTTCAGCGGGAGGTACCATGAAAGAGTTCTTGAACCGTATGTTTCCTCACCGGAAGGGGACGATGTATTCGAAAGAGGGTGTAATCAGAGAAGCTGATAACAATCCTCTTGTACTTAACAGAGAACTTTAGGGTTCTTTACAGGAGAAGTATATGCAGTCAACATTTACAGGAATTGAGATTGGTAAAAGAAGTCTTGTTGCTCACAACACCGGCCTGACAACAGTTGGTCATAACCTCAGTAACGCCTCTGTTGAAGGATACAGTCGTCAGCGGGTCATAATGACTGCCTACGATCCTATCTATGCGCCTGAACTAAACAGAGAGGAAACGCCGGGTCAGATTGGACAGGGTGTAACGGTAGAGAGAATTGAACGTGTCCATGATCAGATACTTGAAGGAAGAATAGTAAGCCAGGCAAGCGGTCAGGGATACTGGAATGCGAAAGATAAATACCTTCTGATGGTTGAGCAGGTGCATAATGAACCAAAAGACACTTCTCTCCGTACCAGGCTTGATCAATTCTGGAGCGGATGGCAGGAGCTGTCCCTTCATCCTGAGGAAACGGCAGCACGGGAAACGGTTATCACGAGGGGAAAAACACTTATAGATTCAATTCATCAGCAGTACAATGGTTTTAAGCAAATCCGGGATATGGTTGAGGAAGATGTCAGTGCTACGGTAAAAGAGGTAAATTCACTGCTTTCAAATATTGGTGCTCTCAATGCGCAGATTGTTAAAGTTAAAGCCATGGGTGATAATCCTAATGATCTTCTGGATAAACGGGATTTATTTGTCAAAAAACTGTCTGGTTTGATTAATATAAGTGTTGATAACAGGGATCCTGATGAATACACCGTAACAACCGGCGGATTTCATCTTATTCAGGGACGTGTTATTTCAAAACTGAAAGGGATTCCAAACCCGGATGATGAAGGGTATTCCACCGTAGCATGGGCAAAAAGCGGGAAAGAGGCCTATTTCTCCGGTGGTAAGCTTGCTGCGCTTCTGGACCTCAGGGATAACGATGTAAAAAAGGAAATCCAGAATCTGGATACCATGACGATAAATTTTATTGATCTTGTGAATGAAAATCATCGTGCAGGATTTGGACTGGATGGAAAAACTGGTCTGGATTTTTTCACGGAATACCCGTTTGTCAATAATGTTGCAGGAAATTATGACCGTAATGGTGACGGAGCTTTTGATTCCACTTATCTTTTTAGAATTACAGGAAACAACAGTCTCAAACCTGAGGATCAGGTGGGTTTAAAAGGTACAATGACCCTTTCCGGGCCGAAAGGGAACATTTCCATAGACTATTTCCCCACAGATACCGTTGAAGATGTTATCAAGCGGATCAATATGTCTGGTTCAGAGGTTGTTGCCCGGCTTAATAAAGATGGGAAACTGCAGCTGAAAGCATCGGCTGCGGAAGATGCAAAAAATCCTGATTTTGTTATCCGTCATGTGGAAGATTCAGGTCAGTTCCTTGTGGGGTACAGCGGAATACTAATCAATTCCGGGAATGGAGGCGCGTATAATTTCAATCAGCCAAATGCAGTAGCCCTGCTGCGGGGAGGGGGACTCAGGTATGCTGTGACTCCGACGCTTCATCCTGCAGCCTGGCTGGAAGTGAATAAAGCATTACAGGAAAATCCTGATTCCATAGCTGCCGGGTTCGGTGTAAACGGACATCCTGCCAATTCAGGCGACGGTTCTGCTGCAGTAGCAATTGCCGCACTGAGAAACAGTGATGTTATGGTGGGGAAAATGCCGACATTTGACGACTATTTTGCTTCAGCTGTTGCAAATGCCGGGCTTAAGGGGCAGGCGGCTGCCCAGGCACATGACACGCAGGATCTCATCATGAAAAAACTCTACGATCTGAAGGATTCTATTTCCGGTGTAAACATAGATGAGGAATTATCACAAATGATAAAGTTCCAGCATGGATATAACGCAGCTTCCCGGTTCGTTTCAGAGATAAATAAAATGCTGGATACCATTATCAACAGGATGGGAGTATAAAATAGATGGACCGTGTAAGTACAAATATGTCTAATAATGACATGCAGTATTACTTGAGAATGCGTAATTCCGAAATGAATGATCTGCAGAACAAGATGGGTGAACAAACGAGAATACATGAACTCCGCGACGATCCAGTCGCTGCCGCTCATTCAGTACGGTATCTTTCAAAGTTAAACCGTATGCAGCGTTACACAAGGAATATCGATTCAGTGCTTGGTGAAAATAAAGTTGCTGAAGGATACATGAAAAGTGCCAATAATATTCTTCAGCGGGTACGGAGCCTTGCCATTCAGGGAGCAAACGATACATACACAACCGGAGAAAAACGGATAATGGGTAATGAGGTTAACGAGCTTCTTAATGAGCTGGTTTCCATAGCAAATGCAAAAACACCGGATGGAACGAGTATGTTTGCCGGAGACAGAACACATACAGAGGCGTTCAGGGTCCTTTCATCTCATGTTCCTGAAGCAAACGGGAATGTTATCACCGCTGTTGAGTATCGGGGAACGATCAACAGCCCTAAAGTGGAGATATCCGATGGAAGTTATACTGACAACGGGTTTGCCGGCGACAGGATATTCTGGGCGGAACAGCAGCAGATTATTGCAGATAAGGATGCTCAGCGATATGTAGCTACTGCTGATTCAAGAATACGTATTGACAACGCGTATATCAATATAAAAGCGGGAGATAATGTCTATGCTCTTATTGCAAAGATAAACAATTCCGATGCGGCGGTAAAAGCATCGATTGATCCTGTAAAAAACTCACTTGTTCTTGAAACAACAACGCCTCATCAGATTTGGCTGGAAGACGGTAAGGGTGGGACAGTTCTGAAGGATCTCGGACTTATTGCTGATACAGGCAAACCTCCGTACAATATTAACCGTGATGCTGTTGTCGGAGGCGGATCACTTTTTGACATGATCATAAATATGCGGGATCAGCTGTATAAAGGAAACACTCTGGCCATTGGAAGCAGCGGATTAAAGGGGATTACTCAGGCACAGGATAATCTTATTGGATCCATTTCCAAACTGGGAGCAAAGAATGAGCGTCTTCAGACTGTAAGTGAGCGTCTTGCAAATGAAATTCCTGAAGTACAGGACCGAAACTCCAAAGAAACAGATATCGATATGACAAAAGCAATAACTGATTTAAAAATGCTTGAATACACACATAAAGCAGCGTTGCAAACAGCAAGTAGAATTCTGCAGCCGACACTGCTGGACTTTTTGAGGTAACAGATGGAAATACAAACGAAAGCGTACGGATTAATTGATGTTGATGAAAGACAGAAAATAATTTTTCCTACCGGCATTCTTGGTTTTGAGAATTTAAAAGAATATGCGCTCCTCGATGCGTCCCAGCAGCCATTTTACTGGCTTCAGTCACTTGATATGTCTGAAATAGCCTTTGTTCTTATCAACCCGTTGATTTTTAGGCCGGATTATACTCCCGATGTATCTGCTGCTGAATTGCAGGAGATTAATCTTACCGCTGACGATAAGGAAAATTCATTAATCTTCACCATTGTTACTATTCCGGAAGACCAGTCCCGGATGACGGCAAATTTGCAGGGTCCAGTCATAATAAACAGAAAAGAGCGTATAGCCCGGCAATGTATATCGACTAATGCGAAATGGCAAACCCAGCACTTTATTCTTGATGAACTTGCTGCTCTCAAGGATAGTGTATGCTGATCCTATCCAGAAAGAAAAACGAAAGTATTATCATCAATGATAATATTGAAATATCTGTTGTTGAGATAAAGGGTGATCAGATAAAGCTTGGTATTAACGCACCGCGGTCTGTAAAGATCTTTAGACAGGAAATATACCGGGCCATTCAGCAGGCAAATAAAGAAGCGGTGAAAACAAGTTCCAACCTGCCGGATATCGAAATTTTCAAGAATCCTTAAGTTTCTCAAAAATACTGTTAAACTGGTTCTCCATGGTGAGGAAAGCAGCTACAAGAGCAGGATCAAAGTGAGATCCAGAGTCTTTTTTTATAATGGAGACACTTTCTTCGTGTGTGAAGGGTTCCTTGTAGCTTCTTTTCATTCTGAGTGCATCATAAACATCAGCAATGGCAACAATTCGGGGAGCGAGCGGAATTGTTTCATGGTCTATTCCATAGGGATATCCGGAACCGTCCCATTTTTCATGATGGAAAATGGCGATATCTTTAGCCATTGGATTTGGATATGCCTGGAGAATATACGCACCGTTTTTTGTGTGTTCTTTCATGATAACCCATTCTTTTTCATCAAGAGGTCCTGCTTTATTCAAAATGTCATCCGGTGTACCGATTTTTCCAACATCATGCATCGGGGCAAGGAAAAGAATATTATCAACAAATTCTCTGCTTACCTCAGGGTATTCAGGGTTTCCGAAAAGATGTTCGGCCAATACTTTGGAGTATTCTCCCACTCTTTTAATATGATTACCAGTATCGTTATCCTTGAGCTTTGAAGCTTCCAGAAGGCTTGTAAATGTTTTCTGCAGAAGATTCTTTTGCTCCCGTGAAAGATCATCAAAAAAAGCTGTGTAGTATGACGGCGGAGTTTCCTTTTCTATGCCGGGCTGCTGAAAAAGGGGGAGAATAATGACATTAGCTATAACGGGTAACCGGTCCTTTTTCTTTGATTCCAGACGCCCCCTGTAGGAAAATCCTTTTTCCGGGCTGGTTAGAGATGTGTATATCTGCCTTAGTTTTACTGTATCTATGAAAGGGGCAAAATCTTCAACGAGATTCCAGGGGAGTTTTCTGTCTCCGGGAGAAAAAAGATCATGATAACTTCTATTCTCCCATACAATATTTAATCTTGCATCCAGTATGACAACAGGTATTATACTGGTTTTAAACCCTGTCCGCAGTTCTTTGCGTGATGGCGGAGAACTGGTAACGGACTTATCAGATGAATCGATGGGGAGAAGTTCTGCAGCATTATCATCTTTCATCGCGTTATTCCTATTTCAGCTTCACTCTTTCGCAGATACAGTGGTCCCTGCCCGTCAGGAGCTGGGCCTGCCTGTTTGAAACGTTCTCTTCCTAACGGAAGGAGATAGCGGGCATATCCCTTTTTAAAATCAGGATCAAGGAGGTATTTCTCCTTTGAGACCTTGTTGAAAATATCAGCGTCTGCCCCTGTTATCAGTACGTTGGAATGTTCAGATAACAGAGATGAAAGAGAATCGTAAGAAATATCAAGAAAATCTGATATTCTCTCCCCTTTTTTGTATAGTGCGGTGTAAAATCTTTTTTTTCTGGCATCGATTACAGGGAGAATGATTCCTTCAAAATAATTCTTGCCGTAGGACATCATATCAAGGGTTGGAACGGTAACATAAGGTTTATTCAAGGCAAAAGAGATACCCTTTGCTGTTGACAGGCCGATACGCAGACCGGTGAACGATCCTGGACCTTCAGGACATACGATAAGATCAATGTCCTCCATATTGATCCGGGCAGTTTGTGTGATATATTTAATTTCAAGAGCAAGATTTTCAGAATGTTTAAATCCTTCTGCAATAAAATGTTCAAAGAGACCTTTCCCGGTTTCAAGAGCTATACTAAGCAGTTTAGAAGTTGTATCAAACGCAAGAACATTTACCATCCTGACCCCTCAACTGTAATTGTTCTTTTCCTGTCGTCCTCTATTTTTATCGATATCATAATAGTCCTTTCCGGGAAAAAATCTTTAACTTTGTGAGCCCATTCTATAACTGAAATGCCATCACCGTCTATCATTTCCTCCGGGCCGATAAGTTCAAATTCCTCAATACTGTCAATACGGTACAAGTCCATGTGATATAGGGGAATTGTCCCATGGTATTCTGAAATAATGGTAAATGAAGGACTTGTTACTACTTCCAAGATACCTAATGCCCGGGCTATTCCCTTGACAAAGGTTGTCTTTCCCGCGCCGAGAGGACCATCCAGTGTTATTACCGATCCAGGTTTAAGCATTTGACCGATATATTCTCCGTATTTTTCTGTTTCTTCTGAAGAATGAGAAAGATAAGTTTTCAGCGTATCTTCCTTACCTTGTCCAGAGAGAGAATATGATTTTTTATCAGTTCCACAAGGGGATCTACTGGATAATCAACAGATGTTTTCAGAGATACTTCAACCGATTTATTGCCGAAAGCATTGGTTTCAAGAGAAAACTCTACTGGAATTTCAAGATTTTGCTGTGTGTTGGTATCTCTGAAAACAGCAAGAGCTGAAAAATCCTCCCGGTAGTGTAAAGGTACGTCGCGCTTTAAAATATTCTTTATCTCTATTAAATCCATGATTCACTTTAAGGGAAAAAGTTAAAATCGTCAAGAAAATGAGAGTGATTCTTATAAAAATTATGATGAAAAATCATAGATGAAATTGTTTATTTTATTTATGTTGTCCCGTGAAACTTTTGTAAACTGGATATGCATTATTCCTCCGATGGGTCTGAGTTTTACGGTGGATTTTACTTTACCGTAGGCGGTAACTTTCTGCCCGTGGAATGTCTCAAATTCAATTTTAATCAGTTCTCCGGCTCCGAGAGGGTAGGTGCTTTTTAAAGAGCAGCCTCCTGCTGATACTTCAAGAATTGTTGCAAGAGCACCGCTTTTTGTATCAACGATTGCTTTTCTCTGCGCGTTTTTACCCAAACCGCTCGTAATAATTCTAATGGTGTACATATATGCGGGTTTACCGAGTTGTTTTCGTCTAAAACGCCGCTGCTGCGCCTGATGTATACTTTTAGAATGCTGTAGGAAGAGGGATGGTACTCCACGCACATTATTATATCCAGCAACTTTCGAATCGAAGGAGTAGCCCTGACCGTTGCTTTTCCAGAAAAAAACAAGGACTTTAGTTCCTTTCCTCCATCGTATCTGGTTCCCGTGTTCATCAACAGGTATTTTTGTACCTAGATAATTGTTCAGGTTGGAAGTTACCATAGAAGGATACCGTGTTCTTCCCGGTGTTGATATATGAAGTTTTTGTCCCGGTTTAAGCTGTTTCGTACCTGACATAATTTCTTTTTTTTCTGAATTAAGTTCTACTTTCTGTTTTATACGGTACAGGATAAGCTTCTGCCCTTCTTTTACTTCTTTTGAAGCAACATCTTCTTCAATCCTGAGAATTGCTTTACGAAGGGTACTGTTGAGGGTGGCACTGTTTTTTAACAAATTGTATGGATATTTAATTTTAAATGTTTTAATAAGATACTCAAGAGTATTTATTTCCGGTTTTGAAAATCCAAGAGCAGCCGCCCTTTTTCTGAATGTTCTCTTGTTGTACGTTCCTCCAGAAGAATGGGGAGTCCTCCTTCTGCTGCTAGTACGGGAGGAAGAGGAAGTTGATGATTTGCCGCTGAGTATAATAAAAATGATAAACGCAAGAAATAATCCAAGACCTACATAAATTGATGTAGGATTGCTCTTCTTAAGCGTTGGAATGGTTGTAATAATCAGATAGAACAAAATCTACTCCTTACTATGTTCTATAACCGAGATATACTCAAGGAGGGTATCTATTTTAGGTACAATTTCGTATTCAAGGAGATCTCCTATAAGAACAGTATCGGAAGATTCAAAAGCATCGGCAAGTTCTTTTAAAATATCATTGAAATCTTCGTAAAAAGAATTGAAAGCAATACCATCTACAGTGATGGAATTCAGATCAATGGCTTGTGTTTCCTTGATAATGGAGTAAAGGCGAATGATATTTTCCGATAATTCAACAAAAGTGATAACAGAATTGAGCGCCTGTTTATCTTTCCCCGTTTGAAGAAGGACAGATACATTTGAGATCTCTGGAATAAGATCGGAAAGTGTCTGTGAAGAAGCCTGAAGCATACCCACAGGATCAGTAACTTCATTTATACGCTGTTGGAGGAGGAATGCGGTTTTTGTAAGAAACTCAACCAATTCTAAGTTCTCCGGTGACTCCTGTGCCTTGCGTATGCTTGATTTTTCTATCAGTTTTTCCAGCTTGCTGGAATATTCTCCTTTATGACCTCGTTTTGGGAAAAAATAATCCAGTGTTTCTCCTATAATTTTGGAGTCTATAATCAAGTCAGCAGCCAGGGGGAAATTTTGGGATTGAACTGCTTTACCCAACATGGTTATGTACTGGTATACAATTTGGAGATCTTCTGTGTATTTTTCGAAATTTGTAAGAGCCACAATATCAAGCTTGGTAATCTCAGAAATATTTCTATTCCACCATGTTCCCGTTTGATCCATGGACAAGTTCTCGCCATCCTGAAAGATTTCCTTGATATTCATGTTTGACTCAGCAAGCCATTGTGTTATAGCTTCAACAACTTCGCCCAGGTATTTTTCTTTTTCAAGTGTTGTATCAAGAACTGTATTATTTATCATAATTTCCATGTGTCTTTCTCCGGTTATTAATTAGATGAATTCCTTTTGCTAAAATTATCTATTGATTTAGAGCTTTCCTGAAGATTCTGCAAGGCGCCTTCCATTTTACCATACTTAAGCTTTAGGTCCTGCTCTTTCCGGTCAAGATCGCTCTTCATGGTAAGGATACTGTTGTCCAGACGGGAGACTCTGCTGTTAATGCTTGAAATACGTGAAGCAATAACACCTCCGACTTTTGTGTAAACTGAAATATAAGTATTCATTGAATAGGCAACTCCAGAATCAATAATGAGATCATTATTAGTGTCTCTCCCAAAAAGTTCTTTCACTGCCGGAATATTGTTTTTCAGGGAATCATCCAGCTTATTTTCATTTATTTCAAGATAACCCCGGAGCTTGGTTCTGTCAATTCCTCCTCCGAATCCCGATGAATTCGTGGAAATCCCTATCTGGGCAAGGAGATCCAGTGCTTTCCCTTTTGAAGTGGGGTAGGGAGCCATTGCTATCTGCTGGAGTCTATTTTTCATTTGAATAAACATGTAATCTCCCTGAAACATTCCAAGGTGTTTTTTTGCGGATTTTTTTTCATCATCAGACAGATAATTAATCTCATTAATAATACTCTCATCGTTGCTTGTGAGTATCTGAATGTTCTGCATTACCTGATTATAATTTCCTACGAAACTGATAATATCATTCTTTATAAGTTCTCTGTCAGGCTCTATACTAAGTGTCAATTTTTTCGGACTTGTTGCGTGAAGGTCGAGTGTTACTCCGTCAAGAAGATCTTTTATGGTATTCCCCGGGCGGATAACGGTTATACCCTCCATTTCTATAACAGCATTCCGGGCCTTACTTACCGGATTAAGGGGAGCATATCCTCCTCTGGCATTTGGGTCAGATGCTTTTATATTTGATATGGTAATTTCCCTGGAGGTATTGTTGTTATGAATTGTCAATTTTTGAAGAGTGCTGCCAAGATCAGATGCCTTAATGGTAAAATGCTGAACCTGGTTTATATCTTTCAATACAGGAAGCGGTTTCCCGTCTACGGTAAGCACCTGTAATGTTTCGTGGAAAACTGGTTTTGGAGGGGGTGTCCATTTTGGGAGTATAACCTGGCTTCCTGCATCCTGAATGGTAACTCCTTCAAAGGTAACCGATCCAGGTTTCGTAATAGATGGTCCAGGAGGAGGTGAGGGAGGAGTAAACTGTTTTTTATCAAGGTTTTTTATGGCAACATCATATTCAAATATAAAATTATTTCCCATTTTAAGAGGAGGATTAAAGGGGATACTTACCGTTTCCATTGGTTTTACGGTGAGTTTTTGTCCCCTTATTAAGAAGGCCTGACTTGAGGTGTCAGGTGAGGCAGAAATGGTACTGCTCGAAAGGGTTATCTTCCTGCTGCTTGTATTTACAGGCCTTATAAGTCCTATATCTATTCCCAGTTTGGCAAAATCACCGCTGAGAGTCAGTTTGTTGTCAGCTCCGGTCTTTGTTGATTCAAGAAGAAAAACCTGAGTTTCAGCAGTATCTTTCATGAGTTTTCCCTTAACAAGGCCGTTGTTCCTTTTGTTCAATACTTCAATAAACCGGGAAATTGTACCTCCGTTAAATCTAAAGGAAACTTTGCTTTTCCCTACTGAGAAACCATAGGTTCCGGCAGATACTTCGTAGTCCTTTCCTATTGATTTAGAAAGAAATCTGTCTCTGTCAGCAAGTTGTTTTACCTTTATTTCAAGTTTTTCATTATCTGCCGCTCTTGAAGCGGTAGCAGTAAACACAGATTCATCGCTTGAATGTGCTGTGTGTTCTTCGAAAGGGTTTTCAAAGCCATACATCAGCTTGGCGCTGTCTCTGAATTTATTAAAAGTCCGGTTGAGATCCTGCCAGACAAGTTTTTTTTCTGCATAATCCTTTTTTTGTTTTTCCAGCCTGTTAAGGGGGATTCTTTCCACCTTCATCAGCTTGTCTATCATTTCTTTGGTGTTATACTTGTTGGTGACTCCTGGAATAGTCAAATCAGACATTATGCTTCCTGATGCCCCTAGATCTTTTTATCGAACAAAAGTCCGATCACCTCCTTCATCCGTGAATGAAGACGTATTATATCCTCAGGGGGTATTTCTTTAATTACTTTATCGGTATGGCTGTCAATCACCTTTACAACTACCTGACCGAGTTCCTTATTAACGGAGAATCTGAGCTCGCGGTCAAATATCGAAGTAATATGCAGAATTTCTTTTAAATATTTTTCTGTTTGTACCTTTGATAACTGTCTGCGCTCTTCCTCTTTCTGAAGTGAAATCGCACGTTCCTTTTTTTGACGGGACCGCTTTATGGACAGTTCTTCTCTCTTTTGCTTTATAGCTTTTGTACTTGCCTGATACGGCGAGTATTTTTCTACTCCCAGATCCATGGCAAACCTCCAAAAAAATACGGGAGAGGGGCGCGACCCCTCCCGCAAATACCAATTGAAATAAGATAACGTCCAGAAATCTTATTTACATTATAAGAACGGATGAAAGTTTTCTAGAGCAGTTTTAAAACGGACTGGGGTTCGGTGTTGGCCTGTGCCAGCATAGCCGTTCCTGCTTGAACAAGAATCTGGTTTTTCGTGTACTGAACCATTTCATCGGCCATATCAACGTCCCTGATTCTCGATTCTGCTGCCTGAAGATTTTCCGCTGCTACTGCAACACCCTTTGCTGCCATTTCAAAACGATTCTGGTATGCCCCGAGGTCTGCTCTCTGCTTGGAAACCTGTGTCAATGCACTGTCAACGGTACCTATTGCCTGATTCGAAGACTGAACAGTAGAGATAGAGATTATTCCCGTACCTCCCTGAGATCCCTGAAGACCCAGTGCCTGAGCTGTCATTGTACCAATATAAACTCGTTCGCTCTGATCCATGTTTGCGCCGACCTGAAACTGCATAACACCGTTTGTCACTGAATCTTTAGCAAATGTACCGGTAAGCATATTCATGCCGTTAAATTGAGCATGGGAAGCAATTCTATTTACTTCGTCAACAAGCTGTGAGACTTCTACCTGAATCTGCATTCTGTCTTCCTGGGTGTATACGCCGTTGGCTGATTGAACTGCCAATTCCCGTACACGGTGTAAAATATCTTCAGTTTCCTGCAGATATCCTTCTGTTGTCTGAATAAAGGAAACACCGTTTTGAATGTTCCTTTTTGCCTGATTAAGTCCGCGAATTTGACCGCGAAGTTTTTCAGATACCGCAAGCCCCGAAGCATCGTCGCCTGCTCTGTTAATACGCATACCTGAGCTTAATTTCTCAATATTCTTCTGAATTAAACCATTGTGAATATTGAGTTCTCTACTAGCATACAATGCGCTCATGTTGTGATTAATAATCATATAAACCCTCCTTGATAGGTTATAAAAGGCATCCTTTGCCTTCCAGTTTGAATGTCACGTAGGAGAAAACAGAAGATCTTCTTACTGCGCCTCTTCTGCCCCGTTCATTTCTCCCATTTTACGAGGAAACTACCTCGACCTGCCGGGTTACGGCAGATCGAGAATTCCCGTCGCACTAACATCCTCTTTATAAGGAGAGTACTTTTTCAAAGATCAACGGTCGTACTGTACAGTATAACCCTCTATTTCAATAACTGCAAGACTGATTGTGTTTTTGCATTTGCCTGAGCAAGCATTGCAGTACCTGCCTGAAGCAGAATCTGATTTTTTGTAAACTTAACCATTTCACTGGCCATATCAGTATCCCTGATTCTTGATTCGGCAGCCTGGAGATTTTCCGCTCCGACATCAATACCATTTATTGCATTTTCCAGTCTGTTCTGATAAGCCCCGAGGTCTGCACGCTGTTTGCTTACTTTCTGCAGTGCCATATCGAGAGAACCTATTGCCTGGTTTGCCTGTTCAGGAGTTTCAATTGAAATCATCTGTTTTGTCCCCAAATTTCTGATTCCAAGCGCGGATGAGGTCATTGTCCCAATATAAACTCGTTCACGCTGATCCATATTAGCGCCAATATGCAGCCACATGGAAGCAGTTACCGTATTCTGTCCGGTTTCATGCGCAAACCGTCCTGTAAGCATGTTCATCCCGTTAAATTGGGCATGAGAAGCTATCCGGTCAACTTCATCAACCAGCTGACTTACCTCAACCTGGATCTGCATCCTGTCTTCATCCGTATATACCCCGTTTGCAGCCTGAACAGCAAGTTCCCTCATTCTGTGCAGAATATCCTGAGTTTCCTGCAGATATCCTTCTGTTGTCTGGATAAATGAAACACCGTTTGCAGCATTTCGGGAAGCCTGTTTGAGTCCCCTGATCTGAGCCCTCATTTTTTCAGATACAGCAAGTCCGGAAGCATCATCACCTGCTCTGTTGATCCGCATTCCTGATGATAGCTTTTCCATGTTCGTTGAAAGTTTGCCGTTGGTAATTCGAAGCCTGTTTTGTGCAAACAAGGCACTCAGATTGTGATTAATTATCATTTGTTTCCTCCATGAAAACGATTTTGAAGCATCCTTGCTTCTTAATTTCCCTTTTTTTAAGAAATTTAAACAAATTCCTTAAGGGATGTTAAATTACTCCGATATTCAGAGTAGACGGGGGAAGAAGGGTTATAAACCATTTCCGCGGATACAACTTCCCTCATTGCTTTTCATCGGCAGATAGTATGCATACCTTTAGAAAAAATTTAAAATTATTTTTTTTCTGTGATTAGTTGTAAATATTTTTGAGCTATTGCATTTTCCGGTTCATATACAAGAACTGTCCTGAAAAATCCTGCCGCTTCGTTTAAATTCTGTTCTTTCAGCGCAAGAATCCCAAAATTTATAATGGTCTTTGTATTTTCACCTTCAAGTTTCAATGCTTTTTTAAGGTACTGTCTACAGAGGGCATATTCACCAAGTTCCATGAGGCAGATGGCAAGTTCATTGTAAGAATCAGTATGGGTATCTTCATATTCTATACTTTTAAGAAATGCTTCTTTCCCGGCGCGGTATTTCTCTTTTCTCCGGTACGCCCAGCCAAGAAGAAACCATGCATTCCAGACATTATTATGGTTTTTTAAAAATAGTTTAAGTCTCTCGATTCCTTTTTCTTCCTGTTCCAACTGTATAAAATCATAAGCTTCAAGAAGAAGTATTTCCTCAGGTGTGTTTGCCGGGATTTTTTTCAGAATTTCAAGAACAAAATTTTTGCGTTTGCCGGGAGGCTCAAGCGAGACAAATTTTTGCAGTATGCTGCGGGCTTTGCCGGGATTTTTCCTTTTTATATAAAAGTTTCCGAGATTGAAGAGAAGGTCAGGAGATGAAGCATGCATTTTCAATGCATTCTGGTAGATTATAAAAGCTTCAGAAAGGTATTTTTCTGAAAGTTCAATGTTTCCAAGTTTTTCATAAAGATCAGACTGCTCTTCCAGAACAAGTGACAGATTGATAAAATTGTTTACGTTTGCGTCATTAAAATGTATGAGTGCCCTGAAAATTTCCTCAGCTACAGAAAAATCCTTGCTGTTTGCTTTATCTATTCCAACTTTTGTCATGGTGAATTCCAAGTCGGGTTCCAGAGCATAGATAAGCTTTCTATAGTAGCCGCAATCTTCATGTTCAGGCTGCCAGGCGAATATTTTCAACATTGCGGAAATAATCATTTCCCAGGAAGGATCCTGAATTGTCCAGGCATCTTCTCCCTGGGGAATCTCTACCGGCAGCAGTTTTGATGTATCTACAGGAAAGTTTTTAATTTTCTCTGCTGTTCCCTCCGGGATGGATATGAAAACAATCCTTTGCAGAGGATATGTCCGGTTTTCTTCCATCTATTATGAAACAGATCCCTGATTATGCTTAACTGTAATAAAATTATTAATCATCTTTTTGTATCGCATAGGGAGTTTATCCTCATAAAAATGTATTGCAACGGCAGCGAGATCTTTTCTGCCTTCTACCTCTTCATACCGGACAGTTTTACCCTTTAACAGGAGCGGTTCGCTGTCGGATGACAGAAGGGCAAGGACACATTCTTTCTGAACAAGGAATTTACCGATGCCCTGTATTATTACTTTAGCTCCTGAAAAGGAAATATCTCTTAGAATGCAGTTCCTGGGAATTGATTCAATTGATATACGGCCATTTTTAGATTTTAGACCTACCAGACGGGCTGTATCATCGGTAATGGTAATTCTTTCCTCAGTACGTTTTTTTGAATTAATATTTATTTCAAGCATCTGTCCCAGGATTGCAATCAGGTCATCAGCCGGACGTTTTGTATATGCCATATTGACAAAATTCAAGGTGGGATTTTCTTTATTATACTGGTTAAAGCCGGTGACTTTGGCAGAAACAAAAAAAAGAAGGGTATCTTTTTTATCTTCAACCTGAAAAGCAAACCGGAGAGAAACGAGATTATTAGCCTTTCGTATTAACTCAAAAGCAGATGTATCAAGATTGGTTATTATTTTGGCTCCTGTCATGGATGTTGAATATATAATACAGGGCCATTGGGTTCCGAGGCACTTCAGGTATACACGTTTACGTAAAAGATGTGTTGTCTCAATAACCTCTTTGGTGAACGTTACTTCAATATCTTTATAGAGGTCATAGTATCTATTAATCTGCTGACTCGTTAAAATACTCATAGATGGGTAAATGTTATCTTCAGAAAAGTCAATTGTCAAGGCTCCTTAAAACAAAAAAACCCGCGGTGACGCTTGGGAGCAGGTATCTCTTGAACTCTGTTGTTCAAGTGGGTAATTTCACTAAAGCATCGTGTGCGATGTAAAACCGCGCAATTCAACTCCAGTATATAATAACCCGTTCTATATTATTTGACCCAAGAGATGTATGTCCCTCCCGTTCACCGCAGGAATGGTTACTATAGTGCGCTGTCGATAAGTTTTATTATTTCAAGTGTCATCTTCTCAACTTCCGCAGCTTCTTTGTCAGATAGACTGTTCCGATTTTTATCTTTCTCTTTGAACAGCTCATCGGTGATAAGTATACACGAAAGAATCGCAACCCGTAAAGGATCATGTACCGACATTTCTTCCTGAATTCCAGAAAATTTTGTTTCTATAAACTTTATAAGTTTTGAAAAGTATGCAGGGTCTTCATCAACTTTAAGCGAAAAAGAAGACCCCAATAATCTGATTTTCTGAACGTTAGAAGACATGGAAGAATATTAAAAAATGTCTAATTCATTTTCAGGAGATTTTTCCGGATCCGGCGTTTCATTTTCGGTATCATCTACCGCATCCTGGGCCTCCGGACTATCACTTCCCTCAGCACTTTCAGGAGATAACATATCTTCAAGCACATCCAGTTGATGAAGAGCATTAATGATACCATCCTCAATACTGGACTGATCCTCTTTAAAAGAGTTTATAAGCACTTCAAGCTCTTCAATTCTTTTTTCATATCCTGAAAGTTTGTTTTTAAGAAGCCCATTTTCTTCTTTTAAGGAATTGATAACTTCTACAGCTTGTTTTACTCCGTTTTCGAGCTGATGAATTTGTTCAACTGATATCATCATTAAGCCTCAAGTGCTTTTTTTGCAGTATCAACAAGTGTTGAAAATGCTACTTTGTCTTCAATAGCGAGGTTTGAGATAATCTTTCTGTTTAACTCGATTCCTGATTTATGAAGACCATTGATAAACTGTGAATACGTCATGTCTTCTGCTCTGCAGGCTGCTGAAATACGGGTAATCCATAATTTTCTAAAATCACGTTTTTTACGCCTGCGGTCGCGGTAAGCATATTGCCCGGATTTAGCTACAGCATCTTTAGCTGCCCTGAAGTTGGTACTTCGTCTTCCAAAATATCCTTTAGCATCTTTTAATATCTTTTTTCTTCTATTTTTTCTTCTCGTTCCATCAACTGCTCTTGGCATTCTGTATTCTCCTTAAAATTTGTAGGGTAAAAGAACTTTTACTTTTTTTGTTTCCGGACTACTTAATGTATCCAGATGACGAAGGTTCCTTTTCCGTTTAGAACTTTTCTTCGTCAAAATATGTCTTGTACCCTGCTTTTTGTACTTGACCTTTCCACCAGCGGTAACTCTGTACCGTTTTGCAGCTGATTTTCTTGTTTTCATTTTTGGCATATTTTCCCTCTTTATAAAGTATGATAGGCAGACAAAGGAACAAGACCCCTCAGTGCCATATTTTTTTCTGCCATACGGCAGATTTTTGTTTATTTATTTTTTTGGACTAAGAATCATGAACATAAAACGGCCTTCCATGAGCGGTTTTTTGTCCATTACAAAGTTAACACCATTTTCAGTCAGAATATCTATAACTTTCATGAGGACATCCCGTCCCAGTTCAGTATGTGCAAGTTCTCTTCCCCGGAATCTGATGGTGACTTTTACTTTATTACCTTCCTCCAAAAATTCAGTTACATGCTTTGTTTTGAATTCAAGATCATGTTTTTCGATCTTTGGCTGCATTCTAATCTCTTTTAGTTTAACGAGCTTCTGCTTCTTTTTGGATTCTTTAAGTCTTTTATCCTGCTCAAACTTATATTTGCCATAATCCATCAATTTGCAAACAGGGGGATTAGCCTGGGGAGCAACCTCTACAAGATCCTTTCCATTCTGAGAAGCAAGATCAAGAGCCTCTGCAATGGATATCACTTTCTGATCTCCGTCTTCCTCGATTAGGCGTACCTCTCTGGCTCTAATTGCCCCGTTGATTTTCAATTCCTTAACAGCCAATATTCCTCCTTGTGCACAGCGGTAATAACCGCAACAGTAAAATTCGGACAATTATACCATTCCTGAAGAAAAGAGTCAAAGGGGTAAGAAGAAGAGCTTTTTGCGAAATACCCCATTTTAGCGAAATAATACATGACAATATTTATAATAGAATGTCCGTTGTATCAAGATGACCTCTATTTTATTGAATTTCCTCTTCTCAAAGGTAAAATCAGTACTTTTTTTGTGATTTTAGGCTCCTGAA
>WGCU01000054.1 GCA_015493635.1 Spirochaetaceae bacterium
AGTACAATAGGCTTGGATGAAGATAAAATAAGGAGATATGTTAAATATCAGGAAGAGAATGAGCGGCTCGAAGAGAGTCAGCAGAGAGAATTTGGCCTCTTTTAGAGGCCCGCCGCAAGCCACCTCCTCTGGGGGTGGTTGTTGACTATTAAAAATTATTGGTTTGATTTTAATCGCTTCAAGTATTGGCTTCTTTATAAAAAGTACTGATTTATATATTAAGGATATTATACCAGCCATAGGTACTTTGATAATAGGCTCTATATTAATAATACTTGGTTACAAAATTAAGTAATTACTTTTATGACTTTTCCGGCCAATCTCTTCCCTGCCTTATCTGCAACCGTGTCTGCCTCTCCTTCCCTTTGGTCGTTTTATTAAATCTGTTTCTATTCCGTTCCCAGCTTACTGGTCTTTTTCATCTCCATGGCAGCTTTCCGATATCCCTGTACCTTCTCACCGTTTTCTCATTCATCCCTGCTTTTGTAGAGCTTACCCGTAAATCTTTACCTTTGAATAACACATTTTCTTTACCCTCCTTATCTCGTTTGTCAGGTTCCATTTACCATCCCGTATGAAAGGTATTATAATATTTTTCTCTTCCTCAAAACCCGGGAGTTTAAATTACCACTAAACAAACATTACCAAATAGTCAAAGCATGTAAAGATGAGAACCGATGCTTCTTCTATTTACTTTTTACCTGTAATTTACTACATTTCTCGGCATGGGGAGTAGATATGGAACTAATAGTGGATAACTTTGATGAGTTTATCAAGGAGCAATGTACAAATATTATAGATTCTGCATCGGATTTAAGTACCTTTTTTAACAGATACAAACCATGGGAGAAACAGATAACAGACAGATTGATGATCAAATTAGCTCTTTCTGTACAAAACCTTACTAAAATTGCTTTTCCTTCTATTGGTTCTGGTGAATTCTTCGGTCTTGACAAGGCAGCCACGGATGCAGCAGATGAACCTGAAGTTGTTGTCGTTGATAGAGAGAATCCCACTTGGGATTTTAAACCCTGGTTTTTAGAGAAAACAAATAGTATAAAGCAAGCATTTGAAGATTTGCTTGTGAATTATGAAGTAGATATATCTAAA
This sequence comes from Spirochaetaceae bacterium, assembly GCA_015493635.1. GTDB lineage: Bacteria > Spirochaetota > Spirochaetia > B11-G9 > B11-G9 > S145-15. The sequence continues at coordinate 1,111 of WGCU01000054.1, forward strand.
GTTGTACTTGCTCCCAATAGCGGTCTTAAACCGATTGATTTCATTGTTGATAAACTGAAAGTCGAAACTAAACTGCTCATTTCATACTCAGAAGCTATTATTCAAATGTTTGATTCCGGAAGGTTAACTGTCCGAGATGTTAGATTAGATGATACTTTATAAGCAACAAATATTGTTAAAATATTCTTACTGGTGTAGATTTTAATCAACACTTAAATTATCTGCTCAGAGGGATATAGTGAAATACAACACCAAACTATTACTGAAGTCTTTAATTGCGACATTAAAAAATCTTGACAATCTTAAAAGAACAAATAAAGATTATACCTCCATCTTAAAAAGAGAGAAAAAAGCTGCTCTCTGGACTTTAGATAAGATAAAAGAACAGATAGAAAAATATTGATTTTCCATTCCAAAGCCGTTATCTTTATGACTGGATAAATATTCCTTCTTGGAGATAATTGATGAGATATATAGACTTGAAAAATAAATATGAGATACCAGGTATCATACGGTCCTTGAGGGATCTTGTTCCTAACTTATCCCGGATAATTCTGCCAAGCGAGTATGAAACAACTATACGAGAGCTTAAGATCCTTACAGTTTATGACAGGTTTGAACCAATTATGAAGATAGAAGGTGAAAAGGAGGTCATGGATCTTTTCCGCAAAAGTCTTGAAGAGGAGCAAAGTAACTACAAACAAAAATAGGATTGATGGATTTCTTCAAATCCCTTTACTCTTAAATTACGGACAAAGATATTCCAAATCATCAAGAATGTCAGCCATAATATAATGCTCATCTATCTCTGTTTTATAGCCCCCTTGGGGCAATTTAAAACGCTTTACAACATCCTTTAAGTTCTTTTCCGTAAAGATATCACCGTGGTACACTATATACCTGCTGCTCTCAATATTATAAACAACACGCCCCCGGGGAATTAACGCATAATCCTCGTGATAGCAGGGAGGAAGTCTGTCAAGAATACCTCTTTTAAAATAAACATCCCATATTTTATAATGCCCTTCCTCCAATGTCTTAAATCCGGCATATTCAGAAGCTTTTGATACAGAAATAGTATAGGGATGAAAGAGTTCATCTTCATAAATCCAGAATATCCCTACTTCCGGCTCTTCGGATACTGATTCCCTGTTTACAGATGTACTATCCATAAATATCCTCTTCCCTGATTTCTTATAAATATTGATTCAACATCTCAGAAAGCAGTGATTTCAGTTCACTCCGCAACTCAGGCGGAGACAGGATCTTGGCATCATTACCAAAAGAAAGCACCCATCTTAAAACATCATCTTTCCCGGAAGTAGTCATACTAAGAATTACAGAGCCGTCATCCTGCTCTTCCATAATTTGATGCTCCGAGAATATCCGGTTTTTAACTCTGCGGGCACCTTCTGGCGTAAATTTCACTTTTATTGAAACAGGATCTCCCAAGACAAGGTCGAATGTCCCGGATAAAATACTTTCAGGATTAAAATCTTCGGGTTCATCGAAAGTCTCATTACCAATATCAAGTTTACTTATTCGATCCAGTGCAAGAATCCGTATCGTGTTATGCTTAGGTATAAATACAAATATATATAACCCGCCATCATGCTCAAACAGTCTCAAAGGATGTATTCTATAAGTATTCTCTTTACCATGGCTTAAAGCTCTATAGGTAACAGTACACACTTTCTGCTCTACAATTGCTTCCAGGATCTTATCTATAATATCCTCTTTCTCCTTGTAGATTTTCGTATGAAAACTTCCTGCTATGAACAGAGAATCCATTCTATCCGACTGTGCAGCGGACAAATAATCACTCGGCATAATAGCAGAAAGCTTCTGGCGGATTGAAGATAAAAGCTCGCTGACATCGGTGTTCTTGAAGATACGATCCTGACTTAAAAGAAAGTATAAAACCAGCATCTCACGTGAAGTTAGTTTCATATCCGGCATACGGAGGTTCGGTAACCGATAAATAAAATCCTCTTGAAGATGCCAACGTTTCTCTTTCTCACCCGGATACTCTTTGTCATAGAGAGGAAATTGTAAATCCCCCAGCGTTTCAAACAACCGATATACTGATCTTCTCGAAATCCCCAGTTCGTATTGTAATTCTTTAATGCTTACCCCACCAGAACGGGATAAGCAGTCAATTGCTTTAAGGATTTTTACAAGATTCCGGCCATGCATATACCCATGATACTTATCTCCCATCTTCCTGACAACCCGTAACCAGGGAAAACTCACTTGGATAATTTGCCTTAAGATATGCCATTCTATACGCTAGTAAAGTAGAGGGAACGCCATAGGCTTTCCAGTAAGCACGGAGTGATCTTTCTTTAAGTATAGTGAAGATATTATGCGCCCTCTTTTCATCAAGCCCATTTTTTACCGCCTCCTGCACAAAGTCTTTCTCCAGATGGGGTAAATCTTTACCTTTAGCCATATCCCGGCGGATAATCTCACTTCTCGCCAGTGTTAATCCGCTTACGAGACTTATAAACTCTACAATTTGCTCACGGTAAACAATAACACCATACGTTGATTTTAGTGAATCAACCATACTTAGGTCAGGATAGGAAACATTTCCCTTCTTCCCATCAATAATTTGCGGAATATACTGCCGCAGCCCCTGCCGGTAAAGGGAACTAAGTGCAATAAGATCTTCTATCGAATCCGGTTTTACCTGCTTTAGAATCTCTCTCATACCATCATTTTGGAACATGTATATACCCAATGTTTTCCCTTGTGCAAAGAGAGAGAGGGTTTTTCTATCGTCTAAGGGGATACGCTCTATGGAAAAGTCAGGATTCTTATCTTTAATTAATTTCTCAGCCTCTTTCATCATAGTGAGTTCTGTCAATCCTAATATATAAACCCGTGCTAATCCGCATGGCCCGAGTAGATCTTCAGTGTACTGTGTTGTTACTCGGCCTGTTTTAATATCCTTATACAAGGGAACATAGTCTGTAAGTTTACCTTTCCCTATAACAATCCCAGTGGGGTGAACTGCAGCATGAGAGACGGGGCCTCTTGTATTGTTATATTTCTTTCTTCCAAAAGTAATTATCCGGCAGACTCTATCGGATCCATATTTGTTAAAAATATAATTGCTAACCTCATTATACCTTTCATTACCGAAGTCAATACTAAAAATTGGCAGAGAAATATTTTCAGGATTTAGAAAACATTCAAAGGCAAGGCCATATTCCAAAGGATCAATATCAGTTATCTTAAGGCTATATGCAACAAGAGAGCCGGCACTAAAGCCTCTGCCGGGACCAACGGGAATATCATTCACTCTTGCAAAATGAACATAATCATGGACAATCAAGAAATAATCAGCATAATGTGCATCTGCTATAACTTTTAATTCATAATCGATACGTCTCTTTATCTCCTCACTAATCCTGGAATACCTCTCCCCAAGTCCTTTGTATGTTATACTCTCAAGATATTTATCCGGATCATTAATTCCTTCCGGTAGAGGAAACGCAGGTATTTGTACACCCGGAAACTCAAGCCTGAGCTTACATCGCTCTGCAATTTTTACCGTGTTCTCTATAGCTTCTGGAATATCTTTAAAAACTTCAAACATCTCTTCCTTTGATTTCATGTATGCATCCGGAATGAATACTTTTCTTTTTCGATCATCATCCATGGAAGTAAAAGTTTCATAGAGATCTACATCTTTCATTTCCACATAATGGATTTCATTTGTTGCGACCAGAGGAATACCGGTTACTTTTGAAAGTTCAACACTTCTTCCGGCAATAATTTTATGGTCTCTAAGGCAGCGATCCTGAATCTCCAGGTAATAACTGCCTTTCCCGAATATGCCACGATAATATTCTGCTCTTTTTACAGCTTTTTCAAAACTCTTATCAAGCAGTTTCCGTGAAATGTACCCATTTAAACAGGAGGATATACAAATAAGGCCAAAAGAGTATTCCTTTAAAAGGGTACTATTGATTTCTCCCTGTGGATTATCCCTTCCCAGGGAATAAAGAGATGATAGCTTCATCAGATTTCTATACCCGTCATAGTTCTTTGCCAGAAGGATCAGCCGATCTCCTTCATCTTCTTTGTCTCCTGTACTTGATTTAACGGGCAACTCACATCCAATTACAGGATTTATATTATTTTCTTTACATTCATTATAGAACTGGACAGCCCCGAACATATTCCCGTAGTCAGTTATGGCAAGATGCTTCATCCCCAAAGACTTTGCCTTTACCACCATATCCCGTATGGAAACGATACTGTCTAAGAGTGAATATTCCGTACGATTATGTACATTAACAAAATCGGTTAATCTTGATTCTTTCATTTTCCTTTCCCCCCATATCTATAAATAGATGACAACTGTGCCAATACCGGGCACAGAAGCAATTGTGATACATAAAAGCTATCTGCCAGACTACTTTCTATACAGAAACAGATTATAGGAGGATAATACTTATGCAAGCACTTCAGGCTACTATAGAAAATCACACGGATCTTCCAAGGCAGGAAGTCAATAGAGATCAAATAGCCAAATACCTTGATACTTTTGGTCTTGCAAACGAACTCAGCGATAGGGAGAAGTCTCAATTTATTGAAATAGCTGAAGCCTACCAGCTTAATCCCTTTAAAAGAGAGATTTATGCTGTCCCCTATGGTGAAGGCTCTTATCGTAAACTCTCAATCATAACAGGCTTTGAAGTATATCTTAAAAGAGCTGAGAGATCCGGTAAACTTGATGGATGGAAAGCATGGTGTGAGGGCGATTCAGAAGAAAACTTTAAAGCCGTAGTTGAAATCTATCGCCGTGACTGGCAGCATCCGTTCACTCATACAGTATACTGGAAAGAAGCGGCACAAAGGAAAAAAGACGGGACTCTTTCCCATTTCTGGAAAAAGATGCCCCGCTATCAACTGAGGAAGGTCTGTATCTCTCAAGGATTCCGCCTTTGCTTTCCGGAAGACTTAGCCGGTATCCCTTACACCAGTGATGAACTCCCGGAAGAAATGACCATACCGGCCACTGATAAAGATCTTTCAGGAAATAACCCGACATCCAATAAATCTTCAACCGACCATACTGTAACTGATCCTGAACCACCCAGGGAAGATCAGAGAATAACTGCCTTGTCCAACTGTCTCCAGGATAACAAGGAGTGTTTCACTGAAAATCATATCAACTGGATTATGAGCCAAGTAAAAAATAATCCTTCAGATGAGAACATTCAGAAAATGGAAACACATGTTCAGGAAGTAATTAAATCTGCACAAGTGATCAAGCCGTTAAAAAGAATAGGAAACATCGTCCGGCAGAAGGAGGAACAACCGTCATCCCGTAATATGGACTCTGAAGAGAGAGTAGAATTAATTTTTTAATACAAGGAGTTATCCCATGAGTACAGCACAAATAGTCATCGAAGATAGTTTAGAGATACCTGAACTTGAAGATATTCTAATTCCCGGCTCTCTGGAACAAAAAGAACCTTTTATTATTGACACACCTGAAAAATCAGCCTGGGCAGCAAGAAAAATCATAGATGGAGAAAATCGTATACAACAGTACACGGATCAGGCTAAAGAATATAAAAAGCGAATTGATTCCTGGTTTCAGAAAGCTGTCCAAAGAGAAATGGAAAGTGTTAATTATCTGAAAGCCATTGTCCGTCCGTTCATCGAACAGGAAATTTCAAGACAAGTAAAAAGCAAGACAATCCGTTATCCAGGTCTCAGCATCCAGCTCAGGAAGAAACCCGATAGAGTAGAAATTACCGATACAGATATAGCTCTTAGTTTTTGTGAAGCTAACCATCCCGATGCCGTAGTTGTAAAGAAGAGTCTCTCAAAATCTTTCCTAAAGAACCTTTTGGCCAAGAAAGGTGAGATCATTCCGGGTACTTCTATCGTTCCGGGCTATACAGAACTTTATTTTAAGGATGAGTAGAAGCCTATCCTTTGACAGAAGACAGCTGTGTTGTCTTCTGTCTATAATCTTTAATTTTTATACCTTTGCAGATTCTTTTGAGTCTGTAAGTAATCCTCATACTCTACAGGAAGATCTTTAATCAAAGTATCAATAGCTCTTTTTCCCCTCTCAATGTCATTTTCACTCAATTCGGGGTTAAACATGATCCAATTGGTTCTCAACTTTCCTGATTCATTTGGATGATACTTATCCATTACAATCTCGGCTAAATCCTTAAAATAAGACTCTACATTCTTCCAAAACTCGTAATCGGGATAAACATCATGATCACACTCAATAATAAGCTGCTTTGCATAATCCGATTCTTGTATTTCAGAAGCTCTTCTTTTACAATTCTTCATCGTTAAAACACGAAAGAGCGTATTATAATTATTGCCAACAGGGTGATCACTGTAGGGGAAACCAATAGAGGTATTTGTCGTTGAAATTCTTCGCTTACCGCCTGTCAATTCTTCAATATATCCATATAAAGCTCTATGGCTTTCGGGAAGATTTGATAAAAACCGCATCCTATCCGGAAACCGCCCCGCCTCATAGCCGTCTACTGTCCGCTTGAAGTCTTGTTGAATAGTTACGCATGTGGATTTAAGAATATAGCGCATTTCAGTTGATATCGGATCTATTCTACCTTCTGATTCTTCAGACAGAATCTGCCTCAATATTTCAATATAACTGATTTTGCATATATTCTTATCCGGAACCTTAATGCTCTGATCACTATCTTTCCAAAACATCAAAAAACATCTTTCAGCTACCTCTTCCTCTACATTCCGGAGAAGTTTTATAAACTCAACAACAGAAGCATCTGCCTTGGCTGAAGGAATGAGAAAAATAAAGATAAAATCCTTCCCCTTCAATTCATAAAGCGATTTTACGTATCGCTCTAGCTGAGGGCCGTTTTTTGTCCAGTTATGGGCTGATGCATCATCAATTTTTATTTCCGTAACAAACCAGATGGAATGATCTTTCTCAAAATGTCCAAGCTTAAGCAAAGAATCAACTCTTCCTACCTCAGGTCCCAGGCTGTATTCCGGTTCCACATCATCACATCCTGGATATTCCTTCAATGTTTTAACTATTTTTTCATTGGGTAATCCCTTTATAATCCTGTCAAAAATGAGACTTCCCATTCCATGAGTTTCATTTCCTTGAAGAAGATAATTATAAATCGATGAGAAAATTACCTCCTTCGGCAATATATTCCTGAAAATCATATCGAAAAGATTCATCAACTCACCCTCCATTAGTGATTACATATCAACACTTATAGACATAATCGATTATACTTGATTATTATCGTTTATCAAGTCCCTTTAGAAAATAAGCAATAATATTCTCTTAAATCCTGTACACATATTCATACACCCGGACTATTAAATAGTGTGAATACAGAAAACAAAAAAGGAGTCGCCATGAAAGATTTAAACTCTAACCTTATCTATTCCTATACAAGAGCACAAGCAATTGCTGATGGTATGCTCATTGATGTAAGTGAAACAGCGCAAGAAGCAGGAATAAAATACCCTGTAGCCCTAACCAAAGCACTCTGGTACGACTTGATAGTCCCGTCAGAAGAGATGAGGGATATAGGTCAAACTACAGAAGGGAGGCTCTGGGATCTTCTTTTCCTCTTCGTCCTTTTTGCAAGAAGTGTAACTGATGCCCAGTTTCTTTTCAGATGCCTCTTCTTGATGAAACCTTCCGCTGCTCCTGAAAGTAAAACAATCCAGGCGCATATTGGTCCCGGAGACTTTGGAGAACCTGTTATTACCTTTATGCTGCCGGAGGAAGATTAATATGACATTCCTTGCATCAGAAAAGAATCGTTTATCAGAGTGGAAACTTTATACCAAGTTTTTATCAAAGGGAGCAAAGAAAGCTGGATTTTACAAAGGAAAACTTTATTCCTGGGCTCTTCCGATAGAATTCGCTTCAGAAAATCTCCAGCCTTCTATCCGTGACAATGCTATTGCTTATTTTAAACGCAACCATATTATCTGGCATCTTGCAGCTCAAATGGATGGCCCGACTAATCATCTTTGCTCTTCACAGGTTATGGCAGTAAATTGCCTTTTCCCTTTCATGTATGAACCAGATGACTTAAAAATATTCTTATCTCCAATATTCCCGGATATTCACAGGATCTTACCCATCGAAGCAGCAAACCAATACATATCTTTTGAGTTCATCGGCCCCAAGAACTATTTAGGAGAAGATCCGAAGATTGGTTCTTATCGTCACCGGGGGCTGGGAAATACATCCATTGACTTTGCTATCCTTATCAAAACCACACAATCCAGAATCCGAATGGTCCTTGGTGAGTTCAAGTTTGTAGAATCATATTCAAGATCCAACATCCGTTTCAGACCTGATAGAACAGACCGATTACAAACATATAACCGGTTTTTAAATGATCCTAACTGTCCTATCGATATTTCCAAGCTCCATAACCTTGATGATCTCTTTTATGAACCGGTCTACCAGGCTGCACGGCACTTACTAATGGGAAGAGAAATACAGAAATATCATCCGGAAATTGATGAGTTCGTTAACCTCCATTTACGCTCATCACGTAACAGAGCTATTCTAAAAAGACCTACCAGGGAATTACCTGAAGCTGATACCGTTTATGACTCCATCAGATTACTCTTAAGAAATCCTTCTCACCTTATAGACGTAACCCATGAGGATTTATTCCAGGAGTACTTCACCAACAAGGATAGAAAGGATTATGCCTATCTTTCATCAAGATACAAACTATAAAATGAAAAGGAAAACTTACGCTCCTAATATCTATTCCGGGCAATCTCATTAAAAAGGTGGAAACATATTTTTACAGAATGATCCCCTCCCTATCCCTCCCTGAATAGGAATATAATTCCCTCTACCTATTCCATAAATAGGTATAGATAATACCATTATATGTAC
>WGCU01000055.1 GCA_015493635.1 Spirochaetaceae bacterium
GCATTTATCATTTCTTCTGGTGGAAATGAGATAAGAAAGTCGGGAGGGGATCCGGCGACCACTAATAACAAAATGGAATTAACAGCAGTTATAAACTCTCTGGAAAAGATTTCTGACTCCGGCATTCCATCAGACAGAATGATAGAAATATATACCGATTCAAAGTATGTAAAGAACGGTATAACATCATGGATCCATAACTGGGTAAAAAACGGATGGAAAACAGCTTCAAAGCAGCCGGTAAAGAATAAGGAACTCTGGATGCGTTTAAAGGAACTTTCTGATCCCCTTCCTATTACCTGGAAGTGGGTAAAAGGGCATGCAGGAGATCCTCTGAATGAAGCATGTGATGCCATGGTTAAAGAGGAAATGAATAAAAACCGCTGATACGTAGTTATTTTTAAATCACTGCCGCTGTTCTCCCCGTAGTAGTAAGGCAGGGGGAAGAAATGGATATTGCAGGATTTGTAAGTCATGGTTTCGACGGAGATATTGTTCATGTAGAGGTTGACCTGAGAAGAGGTATCCCCGGTGTCGACATTGTAGGACTTCCTGACAGTGCTGTCAGGGAAGCTAAAGAACGGGTCAGGGTATCAATACGTAATTCGGGGTTTCTTTTTCCACGGGAGAGAGTCCTTATCAATCTTGCTCCTGCGGGAGTTAAGAAAGAGGGGGCTTCCTTTGATCTGTCCCTTGCCGCCGCAATTCTTTTTCAGTCGGGACAGTTATCGTGTTCATCTTCAAAAAAAATAATGTTTTTGGGAGAGCTTGAACTTTCAGGTCGTATCCGGGGTGTCCCGGGGGTACTTTCCGCAGTTTCCAAAGGAAGAGAAGAGGGGATAAACCCGATTATTGTCCCCATGCAGAATATTGCAGAAGCTGCATGTGTCTATAAAGAGGGTGTTCTGGGTCTTGAATCCCTCTCGGATATTCAGAATCTTTTCAGCGGCAATCTGAAAGATAAACAGGGCCATCTCGATTTTACCGCATCTGATCCGGCAGCGGCCCCTGAATCATCCGGTGACGTAGATTTCAAGGATATAATGGGACATGCATTTTTAAGGCGTGGTCTTGAAGTGGCGGCAGCGGGGGGGCACCATGTTTTCCTGTTCGGACCTCCGGGAAGCGGTAAAACAATGGCTGCTTTCAGAATGCCTACCATTCTACCTGATCTCTCTCTTGATGAAGCAATTGAGGTTACACGGATACATTCTCTCGGCGGGAACCTTGACAGTACAACAGGACTAATAACGAGGCCGCCCCTTCGGATGCCGCATCATACCGCTTCCCGTGAAGGGATTATCGGCGGAGGGAGAGATCAACTGCCCGGTGAGATCTCTCTTGCCCACAGGGGGATCTTGTTTTTAGATGAAGCACCGGAATTCAGTTCTTCTCTGCTGCAGTCTCTCAGAGAGCCTATGGAAAGGGGCAGAATAGATATAGCAAGGTCGGATATTCATTACTGGTACCCTGCACGGTTTCAACTGATTATGGCGGCTAATCCATGTCCCTGCGGGAATCTTGGTAAAAAGAACAACAGTTGTTTCTGCAGCATGATGGAGATTCAGAAATACTGGAAAAAGGTGGGAGGCGCACTGATGGACAGAATTGATGTACGTATACCTGTCCGTTCGGTAGAAGCTGCTACTCTTATAAACGGGACGGGAGAGTCAAGTTCCGTTATCCGGAAAAGGGTTGAACAAACCGCCGGAATACAGAAAATGAGATTTCAGGGGCATGAATTTTCCAGAAATGCTGAAATACCGGCTTCAAGCCTTTTAAAGTATTGTGTACTGTCTGATAAGGGTAAGGAAGCCTTTACACGGGCATCGGAGAAGCTCGGTCTTTCCTCCCGTGCCTGTCATGCGGTTCTGCGGGTTGGACGGACTATTGCGGATATGGAGGGCAAAACACTTATAGAAAAGGAACATATCTATGAAGCTGTTCAGCACCGGAGATATGGTGACGGAGATTACTTCTGGAAACGGTGACTGCCTTGGCAAAACATTACCGAGAAGGTATAGTACCGTTAAGGAGATACAAAAAATATGAAACTCTACAGCAAAGGTCAGGTTATATTTTTTTCGACAGCTTCAGCTCTCCTCGTCTTTTTCCTTCTTTTGGGATTTGGCATTATCAGGGGACATTCTGAGAAAACAGAAAAGATTGTCTCCGGCGGTTCACAGCTTTCTCTGCAGACCAATGAGCTGAAACAGGATGCTGTCTCTCCTGTCAGTACTGACAGTCCTCTGGAGTACACTACGGAAGAGCGTGAAAATATCAGGATCTATGAAGCTCTAAACAAAGGTGTTGTTAATATAACTACCGAGACTCTTCGATATAACTGGTTCCTTGAGCCGGTCCCCTCAGAGGGAGGAACCGGTTCTGGATCAATAATTGACAAAAGAGGATATATCCTTACAAACTACCATGTGGTTAAAGATGCCTATAAACTCTACGTCAATCTGTATGACGGAAGCCAGTTTATTGGTAAAGTTATTGGAAAAGACCGGGAAAATGATTTGGCCGTTGTTAAATTTGACCCAAAAGGTAAAGAACTTATAACCGTTCCTTTCGGAGATTCCAAACATCTGAAAGTTGGACAGAAAGTTTTGGCTATTGGCAACCCTTTCGGATATGACCGGACGCTGACAACGGGAATTGTTTCAGGGCTTGGCCGTCCGGTGCGTACATCGGGAAGTTTGATTATTCAGGGGATGATACAAACCGATGCATCCATCAATCCCGGAAATTCAGGCGGCCCTCTCATAGATTCCTTAGGCAGAATGATCGGTATAAATACCATGATTTATTCCCCCTCCGGAGGATCTGTCGGTATTGGATTCGCGATACCTATCAATACAGCCAGGCGTATTGTTCCTGATTTGATAAAATACGGCCACGTGAACCGGGGATGGATAAATTTTTATCCTGTTCAGATTGATCAGAATATTGTCAGATACGGGAAATTACCTGTCAGCAAGGGAATTCTTGTTTCAAAAGTGGAGAAAAACAGCAATGCTGCAAAAGCCGGAATAAGAGGGGGAGATATAAACAATCCTGTTCAGTACGGGAAATCAATTATCTATTTCGGTGGTGATATAATTATAGAAATAGACGGTGTAAAAACAGAAACCCTGGCTGATTTGTTCAGCGCACTGGAAGACAATAAACCTGGAGATACCGTAGCTGTTGTGCTCATGCGGGGAAAACGAAAGATGACTGTGCATGTTGTTCTTTCAAAAAGGCCCGATGACCTTCAGATGTAGGTGATGAAATCATTTAAGGTCATTTCTGATTTTGAGCCGGCTGGTGATCAGGCAGGGGCAATTGATGCTCTTGTTGAAGGGTATAAAAACGGGATAGCGGCTGAAACCCTGAAAGGTGTTACCGGGTCTGGTAAAACCTTTACTATGGCAAAGGTAATAGAGAAACTTCAGCGTCCGACCCTTGTTATCTCTCATAATAAAACCCTTGCCGCTCAATTGTACCGGGAGTTCCAGTCTTTTTTCCCGGAGAATGCTGTTGAGTATTTTGTTTCCTACTACGATTACTATCAGCCGGAAGCTTACGTACCCTCCCGTGATCTCTATATCGAGAAAGATGCATCAATTAATGATGAAATTGACCGGATGCGTCTGGCTGCCACCTCCTCGCTGATGGAAAGGGAGGATGTTATTGTTGTTTCAACTGTTTCCTGTATCTACGGTCTGGGAAATCCGACCAACTTTAAGGATATGAGTTTAAAACTGGAAGCAGGTGATATCGTTGATATTTCACATTTAAGCCGTAATCTCATCAGTCTTCAGTATGATAGAAATGACAGTATCCTTAAGCGGGGGGGGCTTCGAATCAGGGGGGATGTGATGGATATATATCCTGCCTATCTGAAAGAGGCCTTTAGAATTGAGTTTGAGTGGGATGAGATTCAGCGTATTACGCGAATCAACCCTGTAACAGGAAGTACCATCGAGACAATGGATTCATGTATAGTGTATCCGGCTAAACATTTTGTAATGCCTGAAGACCGGCTGGAAGCAGCTGTTGCTGTCATAAAGAAAGAACTTGATTCACGGGTGGAAGAACTTTTAGGAGAAAACAAGATTGTCGAGGCACAGAGACTTAAAACAAAAACCGAGTATGATATCGAGATGATGGAAGAGATGGGATACTGTTCGGGTATAGAAAATTATTCAGCCCCCTTAAGCGGTAGAAAAAAGGGAGAACGTCCGGCAGTACTTATAGATTATTTTCCAAAGGACTTTTTTACCATTATAGATGAATCCCATGTTACGCTTCCCCAGATAGGTGCAATGTATGAAGGAGACCGTTCCCGGAAAACAAATCTGGTTAATCATGGGTTCAGGCTTCCCTCGGCTCTTGATAACCGGCCGCTCTACTTTGCCGAGTTTGAAGAACTGCTTGATAAGGTCCTCTATGTATCCGCTACTCCGGGAAAACACGAGAAGCGCAGATGCAGCACCTTTATTGAACAGGTAATTCGGCCTACCGGACTGCTAGATCCTGAGATCGAAGTCCGTCCCGTAGAAGGTCAAATAGAGGATCTGTATGCAGAGATAAGAAAAAGGATCAAAAGCAATGAGAGGATTCTTATTACAACACTGACGAAAAAGATGTCTGAAGATCTTACCGATTACCTTCTTAATCTCGGTTTAAAAGTCCGGTATCTGCATTCTGAAATTGAAACTATCGAGCGGGTGGAAATCTTGAGGGATCTACGGCTTGGGACTATTGATGTACTCGTAGGTATTAACCTCTTAAGGGAGGGGCTTGACCTGCCCGAGGTATCACTTATTGCCATCCTTGATGCAGATAAAATAGGATTTCTCCGTTCTTCGACAGCTCTCATTCAAACTATTGGACGGGCTGCCAGGAATGTGAACGGCAGGGTTCTTATGTATGCCGACAAGGTATCTCCTGCAATGGAAGAGGCTATTAAGGAAACCCGAAGACGGAGAGAAATCCAAAGTGCCTACAACAGAAAGAACGGAATAACGCCGACAACGATAAAAAAAGCTGTTCAGGATATTCTGGTCCGAAAAAAAGAAGAGGTAAAAAACAGCGAAAAAGTTACGATAAATATTATTAGGAACAGTTACAATATTCTTATACCCGGAGAACGCAGAAAAATGATTAAGGCTCTTGAAAAAATTATGCTTGAACATGCAAAAAATCTTGAATTTGAGCAGGCTGCTGTGGTAAGGGATGAAATAGAAACGATAAAGAAACAGTTTGTCTAGTATGAAAAGGTTAATAAACGTGAAAACAGTGCTCTTCATTTTAGTAATTTCCCTGAGTTTCTTTTCATGTAAAAAAGAAGAAACGTTTACCGATATAAAGCTTCCAGAAACACCAATCCTTTCGATGACTTCGAGGTGGGGAGTTATTACTTCCGCATATCTGCGGATGAGAAGCAACCCGGACAGCACGAGTAAACCAGTGGCAACCTTGTGGAAGGGATACATTCTGGAGATCATTTCAAGGAATCCTGAAAAAAAGACTGTTGATGACTTTGATGGTTACTGGTATCAGGTAACGTACAGAGGCCTTCAGGGATGGGTTTTCAGTGCTTATCTGAAGTTTTTCGATACCCGGGAGGAAGCTGAGCGTAATTCCAGGGAATTGAGACGATGAAAAGTATCTTTCTTTCGTATCTTCCCTGGATACTTCCGCCGCTTATCGGTGCTGCAATCGGGTACATTACTAACGCCATTGCTATTGCCATGCTCTTTAGACCCTATACGCAGAAAAGACTTCTCGGATTAAAAATTCCCATGACACCGGGAATCATTCCCCGGCAGCGGTATGAACTTTCCGGAAGTATAGGCCGGCTTGTTTCACGCGAACTACTTACAGAGGATGCGCTTCGGGGACAGATTGGATCTGAATCTTTTTCCAGTGAAATGGAAAAAGCGGTTCATTCTTTTGTTATGACACTTTCAACGACTCCTCTCCGGGAAATTAAGGAAGTCCTTTCGTTAAAAAAAATGGTACCGGTGGAGAATAAATCTGTTACCCTCTCTGTAATCATGGAGATTATTAACAGCTTCCTTTCTTCTGAAGGACTTTTTGCAGTTATTGATAAATTCCTTGACAAGGGGATAACCTATGCAGGAGGGAAAACACTCAATGATCTTGCCAGGAGTTTCCCCGGGTTGTTAGAGAATGGAGCAGCTCTCATTTTTTCCGAGGGGAGTAAAAAAAATGCTGCTTCCTTTTTACGCAGGTTGGTTGAAGAGGGAATTTACAACAATGTTAAACTTTCATCGTTCATTCGTCCGGACAATACGGAAAAAATAATATCTTTTATTTTTAAACTGTATGACTTGGGTTTCCCGAAATTTATCGAGTGGCTGCGGGAGCCGAATATAAAAAAAGAACTTGAGTTGAGAGGGCGGTTTATTCTTGAAGACATTCTTGAGAAATTAAACAAGGTCCAGCGTTTTTTTCTTTCGGTAGGACAGTACGATAAAACCCTGGAAGAAAATATGGGTGCCATTATTAATGATGTGATAGAACAATTCAAGAATGCAGGAACAGACTCCAGGAATAAAGAAAAATTACATGCTGTTATTTTATCATTTCTCGAACGTATCAGCCTGTTGTCTCTGGGAGAAGTTGCAGCCGCATGGGAAGGTAATTTCACCGAAGATGTTGAAGCAGCAGCAGGTTATGTTTCATCGCTTATTTTTACATCCGGAATGCGGACCAGATTTGTCAGGAACATAAAATTATTCATCGAACGAAAAGGCTCCTATACTCTTGAATATATACTTAACTCCTGGACTGGTATTACACTGAATACCGTGAAAGAGAAGATATCTGTATTTTTACAAAGCACCTTACCAGGCCGGAAAGAGACAGCCTTAAAAGAAAGTTATGTTATAAAAACACTGTTACCTGAAATTTTTAATGCACTGACAGATGACGGGAAGGGCTCTTTACAAGAAATTCTCAATCTTGACAATGAACTCCTGGAGAAAATAAGCAAAAGTACTTCAGTTATACTTCTTGACCTTATAGATAGTAAAATACCTGAAATTCTTACCAGTGTTGATATTCGCACTCTCGTTGTTAAAAAGATAGACAGTCTGGAAATTGAAAAGGTTGAAGAATTGATTCTCGAAGTAGTAAAAAAACAGCTGAGATGGATAAATCTTTTTGGGGCTCTTTTAGGTTCACTTATTGGCGGGGCACAGATTATCCTTAACCTATATGCGCGGTAGAAACCGGTTATCTTTTAATCAGGTAGCAATGCTCAGGGGCGATCCGTATACATACTTTTTTATTGTTTCCAAACCGTATGTGGAAGGTTTTTTCAACCGGCTGTTCGGCCAGAATAGTGATTCCTGCGGCATCTAGTTCATACAAATTGTACGTCCCGTAGTATTCTTTACACGTAACAGTTCCTGAAAAGCAGTTGCTGCCGGATAAATCTTTCGGGACGAGATGTGTGTACCGTGATCTGAAAAAAACCCACACAGGATCACCCGCTGCTGTATTTTCCTGAAAGGGAACATGCATGAAGATATCCGGTTTACTGCATTTTACCGTTATACCTTCTGTATCTGATGCAGCGGTAACAATCCCGGGAAGCAGATTGGAAGAACCGAGAAAATCAGCAGTAAATTTTGTCGCTGGGTTATTGTATATTCGCTCGGGAGTTCCTGCCTGTTCGATGTTTCCGTTGTTCATGATAACAACTTTATCACTTATGGTAAGGGCTTCCTCTTGATCGTGGGTAACGTAGATAGTTGTTATGGAAAGCTGCTGCTGTATTCTGCGGATTTCCCGGCGCAGTTTTTTGCGGAGACCGGTATCAAGAGCACTTAACGGTTCATCAAGGAGCAGCAGTCTCGGGGATGGAGCCAGGGCTCTGGCCAGGGCGACCCGCTGCTGTTCACCTCCGGACAGTGATTCAATAGTTCTGTTTTCGTATCCCTTAAGCCGTACAAGATTAAGGTAATGATGCACCGAATCCTCGATTTCATCTCTGGTCATCTTTTTGAACTGCAATCCATACTTTATATTTTTAAAAACGTTCATATGGGGGAAGAGAGCATAATCCTGAAAGACAATACCAATGTTGCGCTTCCATGGTACAATATTTGATATATCGTTTCCATGCAGGTAAATACTTCCTTTGTCTGGTTTTAGAATACCTGCTATGAGCTGCAGCGTTGTTGTTTTTCCGCATCCTGATGGACCAAGAAGTGTTACGAGCTTTCCATCATCAGCCTGCAAATTAGTTGTAACGCTGAAATCTTTAAATGTTCTTGAAAGGTTTGTGCACTGTAATCCCATATTATGGTATCCTCCTTCTATCAGAGCCGAGTTTTTCCATAGCAACAAAAGCGGCAAAGGTAAGTATAATAAGAATAGTTCCCAGAGCACAGGCACGATAGAAATGATATGATCCGATAAAACGGTAGAGAGCAAGAGGAATGGTAACGGTTTTGCCCCGGGCAAGAAGAATTGTTGCGTTAAGTTCGCCTATGGACAGCGCGAAAGCAAACGCTGCTCCAGTCATTACCGCTCCTTTCAGCAGAGGAATCTCTATAGTGGTAAATACACGGAAAGGGGAGGCCCCAAGACTCATGGCTGCATGGGACAACGATGGTTTTATTTTTTCTAAAATCCCTGTTATTGATCGTACAACAAAAGGGTAGGCAATTATTGTATGAGCAAGAATAATGAGAAGTTGTCCGTTCCCACCGTCGGAAGGAAGTACCTTTCTTATAAACATATATCCGAGCCCTATAATAACGGAAGACACGATCATGGGAAGCATGACAAGGGTATCAATAAATCTTGTTATAATGGTAGTTCTGATCCATTTCTTTACGGAAAAATAACTGAGAATTGTTCCTGCCGGGATAGAAAGGAGAACAGTAGCAAAGGCAAAAAAGAGAGAATTCTTTATTGCTGTAAGGGTAAAAGATGAAAATGTTCCTTCATCTGACTGGAATAACCCTGCGTAACTGCGCAGGGAAAGAAAATCTTTACCTGCTCTGCTTACAGGATAATGAAAGGATTTAATAATGACAGAGATAAGGGGACCGGCAACAAGTACCAGAATGATAAAAAGGTAAATAACAACAAAAAGATTTATGTGTTTATTTCCCGGAATGGTATTTTTAGTCTTGAGAGGAGGCAGAATGAAGTCTTCGGGTTGTGAGACCTTTGATTGAAAGTGCAGTGTTATGTACATAAGCAAAAAAGAAAAGAAGATTCCTATTGCAGCGAGGCTGCCGGCACTTTCAGGGTTGAAAGATACTTTTGCCAGCCGGTAAATCTCTACTTCAATAGTGGTATATTTAGGTCCACCGCCGAGGACAAGAATGATGGCGAAACTTGAAAAACAAAAAAGGAATATAATTGAAGCTGCAGACAGTACCGCTGGCATAAGCTGTGGAAGAGTTATGGTAAAAAATGATCTGAACCTGCCTGCTCCGAGAGAATGAGCTGCATGGGACTGATGGACGCTGAGTCTTTCCCACAGAGCTGTAATTATTCTCATGGCAATGGGAAAATTATAAAAAGTGTGTGCAAGTATAATTGCTTTCATTGAGTAAAGAATCTTAAAAGGTGGATCCTTTAATAGAAAGAGTCCCATGAAAAGTCGATTTATATACCCATTATTACCAAAAAAGATAACAAATCCAAGGACAGCAAGAATTGACGGTAGGACGAAAGGTACTGCTGCGGCTGCTTTCAGTACCTGTTTCCCCGGAAAATTCTTTCTGGCAAGAAGGTAAGCTCCAGGGAATCCGAGGAGAAGGGCAAACAAGGTGCTTAATGCGGATTGTTCGATGGTAAACAGAATAATCTTCCGGTAGTAAGGGGAGATAATGATGGTTTTAAGATTGATAAGGGTAAACGCTCCTGTTGAAGAAAGAAAAGCTTTCTTAAGTACAGAAAAAACAGGAACGTAAAAGAATAGAGTAAGAAAAAGAAGTACAACAGACAGGGAGAGAAGCCTCCCTGCTTTCATTTGGCTCCTATTTTGAAGCTGCATTAGTCCACTGGGTAAGCCAGGTATCCAGATGTTCACTCACCATCCGGGCAGGGAGAAGCAGATTTTTTTCCGGAATGGGTGCATAGGCATAGGATTTTGGCAGGTTTACTTCCTCCGAAACCGGGTACATCCAGTTTGTAAGAGGAATTTTACTTTGAAAATCTTTAGAAAGTGCAAACTCGATAAATTTTTCAGCAGCTTTCCTGTGGGGAGCGTTTTTAACAATGCCAAGGCCCTCTATCTGCATATAGTGGCCGCTGCTGAACAGAGCCGCCTGGTACCGTTTTGTATGTTCGTTTTCTACATGGTATGCAGGACTTGTGGTGTAGCTGAGGACCATCGGGGCTTCCCCGCTGGTGAAAAGACCGTATCCTGAATCCCAGCCCTCTGTAATGGTTAGAATGGAGGGTTTTAATCTTTCCCAGTATG
Organism: Spirochaetaceae bacterium; assembly: GCA_015493635.1. GTDB lineage: Bacteria > Spirochaetota > Spirochaetia > B11-G9 > B11-G9 > S145-15. The sequence goes on from WGCU01000055.1 coordinate 10,469, forward strand.
CCGGGAAAGCATCTCCGTATGCTGCAATTGTCCAGAGAAGAAATCCAAGTCCGGGACTTGATGTCCGGGGATCCATCAGGATCAGAGATTTTTTAAATCGGCTGTCACAGAGATCTTCCAACGATTTAGGAGGAGAGGAAATTTTATCAGAATCATATATCACGGCAAAAAAACCGTAATCAAAGGGGATTACCCGGTATGAAGGATCAAAAATTAACGACTTCGGTACGTTTTTAATCCCTTCAGGCTTGTAAGGCGTAAAGATATCTTCACTGACAGCTTTTGAGAGAAGGTTATTATCTATACCGATCAATATATCAGCTTCAGGATGATCCTTCTCCATAATTGCTTTCTGCAGAACCTGTCCCGCGTCACCTGCTGACTGAACGGTAACCTTGATTCCGTATTTTTTTTCAAAAAGCGGGATTACTTTTGGACCTGTCCCCCATTCTGAAACGAAAGAGTCGTACGCATATAGGACAAGCTTGTCCTGAGGTGTTATTTTTGTTGTTTGTTCCTTTGTCCCGCCGGCAGATATATCTGTAACCAGAAAAATGCACAGAACAGCGAAAAGGATTGTTGATTTTTTCATCATTTTCTCCTATAAAAACTATCATTTGTTCTGTGGGTTTTGAAAATGTCACGCTCCCTTCGCTGGCATTATCCAGATCAGGTTCAACGGGTATTCTCTCAGACTGCCATTCAGCAGCCACCCCACGACATAACAACTGTAAACTTCACATAAAAATATGTCAATTACTTCATAAACTAAATTTACTTTTCCGGGATTGTGTTATATGTTGAAAATAACGGTACATAAGGAGTGTAAATTGGAGTTAAATGATAAAGTAGAGAAAGAACTCTTTGCTATTTTTTCTGAATTTTCCCGGTTGCAGGAAGAGCTGATTAGCAGTGTCTGGGATCTTATTACTGTTTCAGATCTTAACAGTTCCTACGTTAAAGAAATGGTTGCTTCTACCCGGGAAAGCGATTCTCATGTTTCCAGCATACATATACAGCTGGAAAATATAAAAAAATCATCTTCAGAGGTTGTACAGACCCTCCAGGGGTTTACCGGTACACTTCAGGAAGGTACCCGTTCTTTCGAGAAGACAATACAGGTTATGGAAGATTTTGTTGTCGGCCTTGCAGAAATGGGAAAACAGTTTGCTGATTTTAAACTTCTTTTTCAGAAAGTAGAAGATTCAACGAAAAAAATAACTGACGCGGTCCGGGCTATTGAGGATATTTCTGAACTGACAAATTTACTCTCAATTAACGCGGCCATAGAAGCAGCGAGAGCGGGAGAACATGGGAAAGGTTTTAAAGTTGTCGCTTCTGAAGTAAAAAAACTTGCGGAACAGAGTACCGGGTTAACACGGAATATATCCGGGCTTTTAGAAGAGCTTGAAAACAGTATTTCATCGTCAAATTCCCGGCTGGTGGAGTATGATCGGATCAGCCTCTCTTTAAACCATAGGATAGAAATAACGCAGGATGATCTCAATCACACAAAAACTTCTCTGAATGAGATAGACAGCAATATGCATACCGTTGTTGATTCTGCCGATAGACAGTCTGAAAATATAGATCTCGTCTATAAATATGTAGAAGATTTAAGCAGATCAACCATGCTCCTTAACGCGACTTCAAAGCATATAATAAATAATCTTGGATATCAGGATACCATTATTAACGGTATGAAAGAGAGAAGTGGTCTTACCGCTTCTATTGCACACAGACAGGAACTCCTGAGAGACAGCCTTACGGAGACCGGCAGTTCGGAGCGTATTATCCGCGTGGGACACGATGTTGCCTATCCGCCGTGGGTTTTCATAGAGGATGGGAAATCAGCAGGTCTCAGTATCGATATAATTGAAAAAATATCTGTAAAACTCGGGTATGTAGTAAAATACATTCCAGAACAATTTGAAGTTGTAGTGAAAAAACTTATCAGCAAAGAAGCGGATATTATTCTCAATATTGGATGGCCGAACGAATATTTCAGCAAGATGCCGGTTATTTCTTCTCAGCCTTATGCTGTCTTTGAACCGGTAGCCTTCATTCATCAGACAAGCAGTGATAAACCGGTTAACTATGGGAATGATTTTATACAGGGGAAACGTGTCGCCGTTCAGACCGGTTCTTATGTTACCGAAGCCATTTCCCGGTATAACTGTGATATCGTTGACGTTAAAAACGATATTGAAGGAATGGCTAAGCTGATATGGAAAGAAGTTGATGCCATTATAACCGAACGGGAGGTTGGAAGGTATCTGTCGCATAAATTTTTTCAGGATGAAATTATTCCGGTAACGGATCCGTATAAAAAGCTTGATGTTGTCATGGTTTTTCACGAATCAGATCAGGAGCTGCGGGATAAGATAAATGAAGCCATTATGCATTAAAAAAGATTATGGCATCAATAGAAAAGTTTAATTAGCCTCTGCTGCAGTCCGCCTTTATAATAAGATAGGTGATATATTTTTATATTATAAGGAGTGGTTATGAAAAAGTTATGGTATGTATTGTTTCTCCTACCGGTAGCTCTGTTGTTTCTCGGCAGCTGTGCAACAACGGGAGGAAGTCTTGTAGAAAAAAATGTAAAAACATTTTCGCATCTGGACAAGGTGAATTCAGCAGAGTATAAATTTCTGCTTGATCCTGCTCTTTTTGCGAAAAGCAGAAAAGCGGGGTATGAAAAGGTCTGGACGTTTGTAAAAGCACTGGCCGAAAAGAATGGATACGCGGTTGCCGACAGTGAAGATCCCTATAAGGAAAAGTTTGCTACCAAGGAATACTTTGACACAAAGGATTATGATCTCAGGAACCTTGGGTTCATAATAAGAAAAAAGAGCTACTACAAAAACGGTAAACCTACCGGAAAAATTAAATACACTGGAAAGTTTGCAAGTAAAAGTATTGATAAGGTTGTTGCTGAAAATTTTACCGCCGCCCCCGGGGTAAAGGCCTCCATGGATATTGAGGAAAATGTGTCTCTTGATAAGTATGACCACTTGAAGGAATATACCGATGTTTCCCAGAAGATAAAAACCAAAGAAAATTATCCCAACGTATTAAGTTCATATACCGCACTCTATCCCAAGCTGGCTGATTCAGGTCTGCCGGGGAATACTCCGTTGATCGGTTATAAGGCATACAGCCACACGGTTGTTGTCGGCACAATGGATATCAATGGACAGAAGGTTGAGATGGATATGGCTACATGGGCCCATGGACAGGATGATGCCCCCTTTGTCGGTGAAATATCCTATACCCTGGAAATCGACAATTATCTTGCTTCTGTCGACCAGATTAAACGTGCAGAAGATTTTCTTGTCCTTCTCGGAAAGAACGGTAAAGATCTTGTATTCCCTAATTTCTCAAAATACAACGGTTCAAAAGTACGGGTACTGATGAATCTGCCGGTAAAATAAAAATTACGCTCATCTTTCTACTATCGGCTGCTGCCGGATTTCCGGCGGCAGCTTTTTTTCTCTAACATTGCTGCGATTACTTGTTTCTCTTCCTTCTATTTGGTAGAGTAACAAACTATGAAGAGAATAGATATTTTCGATACGACACTGCGGGATGGTACCCAGGGAACGGGTATAAACTTTACTTTAAAAGACAAGCTGGATATTACCGTACAGCTGGATAGTATAGGTGTGGATTATATTGAAGGCGGTTTCCCTCTTGCTTCAAAGAGAGAGGCGGCTTATTTCAGGGAAGTTCCAGACCTTAACCTTTCCCATGCAAAAGTTACCGCCTTCGGTTCTACCCGGAAAGCAGGTGTCCGGGTGGAAGAGGATAAGTATATCGATGCGATTTTGAGAGCGGAAACACCCGCTGTCGTTGTTGTTGGAAAAAGCTGGACCCGGCATGTTACTGAGGTCCTCAAGACAGACCTGGAAGAAAATCTTGCCATGATATTTGAATCGATAGAGTATCTAAAAAGTCACGGCAGGGAAGTAATTCTTGACCCTGAACATTTTTTTGACGGTTACAAAGACGATCCGGAATATGCACTGAAGGTGCTTCAAACTGGTACTGAAGCCGGAGTGGATGTGCTTACCCTCTGTGATACGAATGGAGGTACACTTCCTTCTGAAATTGTTCGAATTATCAATGCCCTCCCGCAGAAAACTTTGGCTCCTCTGGGAATTCATTGTCATAATGACACGGGAAATGCAGTGGCAAATTCTCTTCTTGCTGTTGAAGCCGGGGTTATTCATGTTCAGGGAACCATCAACGGCTGGGGAGAGCGCTGCGGTAACGCAAATCTCTGTACTATAGTTCCAAACCTTTCATTAAAGATGGATTATGAAACTTCCCTTGATAATAATCTCCGTCAGTTAACGGAACTTTCACGTTTTGTATCAGAGAAAGCAAATATTATTCCCGACAAGCGGCAGCCCTATGTTGGTACTGCCGCATTCAGTCATAAAGCGGGACAGCATGCAGATGTTATAGAAAAGAATCCTGAGCTCATGGAACACATTGACAGCAGCCTGGTTGGAAACTCCAGAAAAATCCTTCTTTCTGAGCTTGCCGGGCGTTCAACTGTTGTAAAAAAGCTGAAGAAGTATGGAAATTTTGATAAAAAATCTGAGGTTGTTACTAATCTTATAGGTATTTTGAAAAAGAAAGAGATGAACGGCTATGAATACGAATATGCGGAGGCCTCTTTTGATCTCTTAATGAGAAAAGTCCTTGGGAAATATACTCAACTCTTTGAACTGCAGAATTATCATCTTGAATCTTTTAAAACTCGTACAGAAATATCAAAGACAGTAGGAAGAATCTTTCTGAAAAGTAACAGTGTAGAGCACATGGGAGCTGGAGTAGGGGAAGGACCTGTGGATACGCTTGACAGGGCAGTACGGCATGCGTTATCGCAATCATGTCCGTTCCTTGATGCTATTCATCTCATTGACTACCGGGTCAGGGTTCTCAATCCTGAAAAAGCAACTGCTGCACGGGTAAGGGTCTTTATTTCCTCCGCGGCACAGAATACAAACTGGGATACTGTCGGTGTTTCCGAAAATATCATTGAGGCATCCTGGGAGGCACTTGTTGACAGTATAGAATATTATTACAATAATTTTGTAAAAGATGAGCCGTAAAATAATCGCTTTTACCGGAGGCGGTACCGGGGGGCATGTTTTCCCCGGACTGGCGGTGGCGGAACAGATTCTAAAAACAAACAGGGATGTTGATATTCATTGGATAGGATCCTCAAAAGGAATGGAAAAGGAAATTGTAGAACGGTATCAACTCCCTTTTCACGCAATTCCCGCGGGTAAACTACGCAGATATTTTTCTCTTCTTAATTTTGTGGATGTTTTTAAGATTATAGGCGGATTTTTTGCTTCTCTCTACATTCTGAAACACTTACATATTCGAGTTCTCTTTTCAAAAGGTGGTTTTGTCACTGTTCCGCCGGCAGCGGCCGCACGGGTTTTGGGTATTCCGGTTATTACCCATGATTCAGATCTTGATCCTGGTCTGGCAACGAGAATCAATGCAAAATTTGCCCGGATTATTCTAGTCCCCTACCGGGAATCCATGGAAAATTTTGCCCGTAAAGAGCGGGTTATCGTTACCGGGAATCCTGTCCGTAGTGAAATTCTGCAGGGAGATCCTGAAAAAGCACGACTTTTTTTTAAAATTCCTCAGGGAAAGAAAATAGTTCTTGTTCTCGGCGGGAGCCAGGGAGCACGGAAAATAAATGATATTATGGCATCAGTCGTCTCCCGGCTGGTGCCTGAAGTATATATTATTCACCAGATGGGTAAACGGAATTTTGTGGAATCAACGGTAGAGGGATATTACACGACTCCTTTTTTTACAGATATGCTGCCGCATGTTCTTGCGGCTGCGGATATTGTTGTCAGCAGGGCGGGTGCCGGAACACTGTGGGAAAGTGGTGTTATGGGGAAAGCATCTCTCTTAATTCCCCTTGGTATGGAAAGTTCCAGGGGGGATCAAATACTAAACGCGGAATATTTTGCGGATCATCATGCGGCAGTTGTGCTTGGAAGCAGTCCGTCTCCTGATATGCTGTACAATGCTGTTCATACACTGCTGGAGGATGATAAAAAAATAAAATTATTGGGAGATGCGGCTTTACGGTTATGTAATCGGGACGCATCTGATAAAATAGCGTTGATCATTCAGCAGAATAGCTAAGGAGGAGTCTGTATGCATATCGCAGCGTTTGATATTGTCAGCATTGTCATTATTTTAATACTAGCGGTCCGGGCAACATTTAGGGGTTTTATTGACGAATTTCTTTCCATTGCTTCAATATTTTTTGGTCTTGTTATAGCTGTCCTTTTTACCGGAAAAGCAGCGGTACTCGTTGATAAGTACGTTCACAATACGTTCTGGAGTCCCATTATTGCCTTTCTCATCCTTTTTCTTGTTGTATATATTATCGTAAAACTATTAGAAAATGCGTTAAATTCTCTGACTGAAAAAGTTCATCTGGAAAAACTTGATCAGTCTCTTGGTTTTTTCTTCGGAATTCTCGAAGGAGGAGTCGTTGTTATACTTCTCGTTTTTATTCTTGAAATACAACCCCTTTTTGATACAACATCTCTTTTTAATAACAGTATTGCCTACCAAGTCGCTGATAAAGTTATCCCTCTGGGAAAAGAATTATTCGAAAAAAATACAATGATAAGCGGCTGACTTTGTTTGAGAACATAATAGGCCATCAAAATACCATTACACAGCTCAAAAAAGATATTGATCAGGAGATGCTTCCTCCTTCACTCCTTTTTACCGGTGAACCCTTTACCGGTAAAATGACAACAGCACTGGAACTTGCACGGGTTCTTTCTTGCAGGAAGAATGGAGCCTGGGGATGCAGCTGTTCATCTTGTACTAAACATCGTCTTCTTGAAAGCGGAAACACGGTTATACTCACAACGAGAAGTTTCCTTCGGGAAATTAAAGTTTGCGGAGATACCCTCATGCGTACCATGAGTATACCGGCACGATTCATGTATATCCGTGCTGTACGGAAATTAATACATAAATTTGATGACGTCCTCTGGAGGAATGAAGATCAGAAAATAAAAAAGCTCAATCCTTCTCTTGAAAAACTTGAGGATACACTTGAACCGGTTTTTACCAATGAAAAACTGCCAGAGAAGGATAAGCTTGAAAAAATACTTTCCTCAGTTGAAAAAATTGTTGAGGGTATTGAAAATACAGTTAAAAGTGATGGAATACCGGTACATCAGATACGTAATGTGACATACTGGGTACATACAACGAACAATGAAAACAGTAAAATTGTTATTCTTGATAATGTTGACAGACTTGGTGAAGGTTCTCGGAACGCTCTTTTAAAAGTTCTTGAGGAAACACCTCCTTCGGTATATTTTATTCTTCTCAGTTCGCGAAGAGAAGGGATTATACCTACCATTCTTTCCCGTGTGAGGACATACTCTTTCGCGTCAAGGAGCCAAGCGGTTGAGAGTGAGGTTATCAAAAGAATTTTCAGGGAAAAAGAAGATTTTACCGGAAATCTGGAACGTTATTTCCTCTATAAGAATAATGTTAATGAAGAACTGCTTCATGAGTATGCTGTTCAAGTGATTTCTTCCGTGGTAAGAACACGGGCAGGTGATACTGCCCGTCTTGAAACGGTGATAGCATCTGTGGTGAAGGATAACCTTTTTATCCCGTTTCTTCATGAGATTGTACGCGTTTTACAGAACATACTTTATGAAGAGATGGACCCTGCTACGAATGTATCCGTGGCTACTTTAGCTGCCTGGTATGCTGCTCTTAATGAAGTACTTAAAAACAGGGAATCGTATAATCAGAATCCTTCATTGCTTTTATCGTCCTTATTTACTACCATGAGAGAAAACGCGCGATGAGAAATTTTATCCAAAAAGCATTAAATAAATTATCAAAACTTGATAAAGAACAAATTCGTACACTGCTCTTTGACCTTGCATCAGAAAATGAACTTATGGAAGTAGTGCTTGATTCCCTCGTCGACGGTATTCTCGTTGTGGATTTGGACAATAAGCTCATAACTTTTAACAGAACTGCGGATAAGCTAATCTGTTTTAAGGTGAATGATCCTTCTGACTGTATTATCTGGGATGCGGTAGAGGACCGTGATATTGCGGAATTTATAAAGAATGTATTAAAAAATGGTGAACGGGTAACTGAAGAGGAGTTTACGCTGAATTATTCCGGTACTATCCGGACTATATGTTTTGATATTATGCCGCTGGTTAAAAAAGGGAGCATTCAGGGGAGCGTTATTATTGTCTCGGATATTACGGAACGTAAGAGGAAAGAAGCACGGCTGCGGCGGGCGGAAAGTCTTGCATCGCTTACTACCCTGGCAGCAGGAGTAGCGCATGAAATAAAGAATCCCCTTGGTTCTATAGGAATACATATTCAGCTTATGCAGAAATCGTTGAAAATGAATAAATCACTGACAGAGGAAACTGCGGGAAAGTATCTTGACATCATTAATGAAGAGATCGAACGATTAAATGAAATAATTGTTGATTTTCTTTTTGCTGTACGGCCAATGAACACAAATTTAAAACTGTCACATATAAATTCTGTTGTCTCTGATCTGCTTGATTTTGTAAAATATGAATTAAAAAACAGTAATATTAACATACATACAGACCTTGATCCGAATATTTCTAAAATATATATGGATGAAAAATTTGTAAAACAAGCTATTTTGAATATAATAAAGAATGCAGAAGCAGCTATGCCTCAGGGGGGGACATTAACAGTAAAAACATCAGAAGGAGACGGCTTGGTTCATCTTGAAATCAAAGATACCGGCATCGGTATTTCAGAAGAGAATATGGGAAAGATATTCGAACCTTACTTTACAACAAAGCAGTTTGGATCAGGCTTGGGTTTGACCGTAGTCTATAAAATAATTAAAGAACATAGTGGAGAGATTCTTCTGGAATCAAAAGAAGGCGAGGGCACAACATTTACTATTAATTTTCCCCTTCCTCAGAGAGATAAAAAACTATTGGATTGGCAGGCAGAAAATGAAGTTTAATATTCTCATTGTTGATGATGAAAAAAATATAAGAGAAGGTCTTGGCGCATCTCTCGAAATGGATGGATATAAAATATTTTTGGCCGAAAACGGGAAAAAAGGGTTGGATGCAGTAAACAGAGAAGACATTGACCTTGTTATTACCGATCTCAAAATGCCTGAGTTATCCGGTGAAGAACTGTTGAAAAAGATAACATCCGCAAATCCTAATATTCCTGTCATTATCCTTACCGGACATGGATCCATTGAAACAGCTGTTACAGCCATGAGAAACGGTGCTTTTGACTTTCTTACGAAACCGGTAAATCTTGACCGTCTTTCTCTCTTGGTAAAACGGGCACTGTCAAACAGGCAGCTTGTTTTAAAGCACCGGGAGCTGGAAGATGAAGTAGAACGGTTAAGCAAGCGTCAAAAGTTCAGTGCCATTATCGGGAAAAGCGCCCAGATGAGAAAAGTACTGGAAGTTGTTGAACAGGTTGCAGATACAAAAGCTTCTGTTCTCATTACCGGAGAAAGCGGTGTAGGGAAAGAACTTATTGCTGATGCCATACACAACCTTTCTTCCCGGAAAAACCAGCGGTTTATCAAGGTTCATTGTGCTGCACTGTCTGAGAATCTGCTGGAAAGTGAATTGTTCGGACATGAAAAGGGCTCCTTTACCGGTGCTATCGCACGAAAGCGGGGGCGGTTTGAACTAGCTGATAAAGGTACGATCTTTCTTGATGAGATAGGAGAAATAAATCAGAGTGTACAGATAAAGATTTTGAGAGTACTCCAGGAAAAGAAATTTGAAAGGGTTGGAGGGGAAGAAACTCTGGAAGTTGATGTAAGAATCCTTTCAGCTACAAACAAAGATCTAAAAAATGAAATTGGAAAAGGTACATTCCGTGAAGATCTATTTTACAGACTTAACGTTGTCAATATCCATGTTCCTCCTTTAAGGGAAAGAAAAGAGGATATTTCACTTCTTTCAGCTGCTTTTTTAAATGAATTTGCCCGGGATAACGGGAAAAAAATTGACGGGATAGATCCGAAGGCCTATCGTGCTCTGTATAATTATGACTGGCCGGGGAATATCAGGGAACTTCGTAACTGTATTGAAAGTTCAGTTGTTATGTGCAGGGGGAATATTATTACGCTGAATGATATGCCTCCTTCAGTAGCGGCTGGAAGGGATGATGAATATATAAGAATTAGTCCGGGGATGAGTCTTGAAGAAGCTGAAAAAGAAATTATACGTATGACCCTTATACATGCGAAGGGGAACAAGACAAAAACAGCAGAGATCCTCGGTATCGGCCGTAAAACTCTCCACCGGAAAATAAAAGAGTTCAATCTGGAAGGTGAGAAGAACACAGAATAGTGATTTTTATGTCTACTTCCCCGTTTTTGCTGATTCCCATGCTTTTATTCTTTGAAAAGAAATATTTACCGCTTTTATTTTCTCATTCGCATCTGATTGTTGTTTTTTAGGGGCTTGGGTTAAGCGGTCAGGATGGTATTTCTTTACAAGGTGAATGTACCTTCTTTTTACAACAGAGAAGGGAGCTCCGAAATGAATATCAAGTGTTTCATAATCCTGCCGAAGTATTTCAGGAACCTGCTGTGGCGGCGTTTCTTCTTTTAAGAAATTATTGAGTTCTTCCCACGCTTCTGAAAAATATGAATTGTCATATTCGTTGGTCTGTTCTGTTTCTGTATGAGCAGAACGCAACAGACGGTAAAAACGGTCAAGTATCTGGTTCATCGTAGTAGTATGTCCCTCTATAAACGTATTCGGGTTTACCGGTCAGGTATACTTTTTCTCCTTTACCCTTCCATTGAAAAAAAAGTTTGCCGCCTTTACAGTTTACAAGAAGTTCATTATCACAGTAATTATTAGTAACGGATGCTGTCCCTGCAACTGCTGCGGCAAAAATCATGTCTTTTACACTCCTTTTAATAAAAGGTTCAATTTCAATTTCCTCATTGCTGTATACTGAAGTAAAAACAGTCCGTATACTTTCTTCGGGAGTAATTCCCGAATTCAAGGTATCAGCTATATCTTTCTTTTCTCCTCTTTCCATGTTAAGAAAGAAAAAAGAAGCACCGGGAACAGTAAAATAAACAGGGGTGTAGGAGTATAGCTTTTCATTGATACGAAGCTTTTCTTCCGGACGGAGAAAAGGAACTCCTGTAGAAATTCTAAATGTTCTGCTGTCAATGGATTCAACAGAAACAGAAAGGCCGCCTGTCTTAAAAGTAAGAATACTGCTGCCCTGTAACCCGTAGTCAAAGATGAATTTAGCGGTACAAATACAGGCATCGTAAGACATCTGTTCATTTCCTGCATAATTTAAATGCTGCATTCTCACATTTTTTTCATGATCCTTGGAAAGAAATATAACACCGTTGGAGCCTGCACCGCTCCCCCTTTTAGAAATACGTTTTGCAATATCTGCTGATTGTTCTGAAGAAAGCAGTGCTTTATTTAAAAAATTAAAAAGGATGAAATCATTTCCGCAGATATGCAGTTTATAAAAATCAAGTTCCATTAAGTGAAATAGTACTGAAGAAAATAAAAAATATCTATATAAAACATGAGAAAAACTTGATTATTTCACTTTTCTGTGTATTCCTCTTTGTAGTGATGAAGAGTAGTGAAAAGTTACACCACAATGTAATTCTTAAAATGAGGGAAGCTATACGTGATGCTGAAGGGCAGGAAGTTCTTTTTGTCATAAAGACAGATGAAACCGGTATGGGTATGGATGTTGTAACAGCAGCCCGCGGAAACGACACGGCTGCTCCTTTTATCTATCCAGCAGCGGAAAAAGGGGATGCTGTTATTCATAATCATCCTTCGGGAGTTTTAAAACCAAGTTCCAATGATCTTACCATTGCCGCCAAACTGGGAAATGAGGGAATCGGATTCTACATTGTGAATAATCTTGTTAGTAAAATTTACTGTGTCAGCGAAGCTGTTCCCGGTAGAAGGATAACTCTTCTTGATAAGGAAAGCCTGTGTTCCATTCTTCTTCCCGGCGGGCTTTTAAGTAAAGAGTTTGAATATTATGAAGTGCGGGATTCTCAGGTAGAAATGCTTGAAAAAGTTATTGACGCTTTTAATAACAATGAGATTAATGTAATCGAAGCCGGTACCGGGGTAGGGAAATCATTCGCTTATCTTATCCCGGCTCTTCAATGGGCACGTCAAAATAAAGAGAGGGTTGTTGTCTCAACAGCAACAATAAATTTACAGCAGCAGCTTATTGATAAAGACATTCCGCTTTTACAGAGAATAACAGGGACAAGACTCAAAGGTGTTCTTGTTAAGGGAAGGGGAAATTATATATGCTTACGGAAGTTGGAAGAAGCCATTCAGGAGCAGTCTCTTTTTAATGAGGAAAATGATGAATTAAATGTCCTGAACCGTTGGGCGAGAGTGACAAAAGACGGCAGTAAATCTGACCTTGCGTTCATGCCCGACAGGACGTTATGGAATAAAGTATGTTCAGAGTCCGATGCCTGTATGGGAATGAAATGTCCAAAGCGTGAAAAATGTTTCGTTATGAAAGCTCGTAAAGAAACAGCTTCTGCACAAATTCTTGTTGTAAATCATCATCTTCTTTTTTCCGATCTTGGAATGCGTATTCACGGTGCCGGTTTTGAAGGGACGGCTGTTCTACCTCCTTACAGTAGAGTTATCTTTGATGAGGCCCATACTATTGAAAAGAGTGCGACAAGTTTCTTCTCTGAAAATTACAATAAATTTTTACTTCTTAAGAGCCTGAATGCTTTATACGGGAGGAAGAAAAGGGTTGTCTATGGCGTATTTGAGAAAATTAAACTTCTTGTTAATGCCCCTGATGAACTTGATTCTGTCCCATCCCTTATTTCAAAGATAAGAGAGTTAGTAGATCTTGTAGAGCAGTTTTCACTGACATTTATTGGAGAAGACACGACAAAGCGGCTTCTTCCTTCAGACAGTTCTGTGCTGCTTGAGAATCTTGTCAATGCGTTTTACAATCTTCATAGAGCGACGGCGAAACTGATTCAGGTGCTGCATGATGGAGCCGGCGATTTATTATTGGAGGCAGATGATAATACCGATGTGTTTAATTTGAGAATTATTCTGCAGCGGCTGCAGAAAGTTTGCAGTGTGCTTGATGCTCTGCAGCATTATGGTGAAAATGATGAGAAAATAGTTTGGATGGAGAAGAAACGGACGGGGAAGAATGATACTTTTTCTTCATTTTTCATCACCCCCCTTGACATTTCCGGTATGATGAAAGCTGCTGTATATGAACCCCAGTCTACTGCTGTTTTTACTTCTGCAACCTTAACCGTACAAAAAAATTTCAATTTCTGGAAAGAACGGATAGGGCTTAATCTTGCAGACAGCGGTACAGACCGGACGGTAACGTACGTACGGTTGAAATCACCTTTCGAATACAGGAAACAGGTTCTTCTCAGCATCCCTCAAGATGCTCCGGATCCTGGAAGTGAAGCATTTCAGGGATTTATGTCTCAGACTATCATGGATATACTGGAACTGTCAGAGGGGAAAGGTCTTGTTCTTTTTACTTCCTACAGTATGCTTAGAAAAACCTATGCAGAAACCCGTTCATTTCTGGAACAACGGGGAATTACCGTAATGAAGCAGGGCGATGCCGACCGGTCGAAACTTCTTGTAACCTTCAATACAGATATTTCAAGTGTCCTTTTTGCAACTGATTCTTTCTGGGAAGGTGTTGATGTTCCCGGAGAATCGCTTAAAGTGGTTATCATATGCAAGCTCCCTTTCCGTGTCCCGACAGATCCTATTGTAAAAGCACGTATGGAGAGAATTGAAGCCCGGGGAGGGAATCCATTTTTTGATCTATCCCTTCCTGAAGCTGCCATGCGGTTAAAACAGGGGTTTGGAAGACTTATGCGACGGAAAAACGACCATGGTATCGTTGCTATTCTCGACCCGAGGATTATTCGTAAAGGGTACGGAAAAGCTCTGCTGGATTCGTTACCGGAAACGGCCGTCAGTATTACATCGAAAGAGAATATGCTGCTGGATATTGAGGATTTTCTCTATGCAAAAAAAAAGCAGCTCCTGTGAGCTGCTTTTTAAAAATTAATCGATTATTGCCAGTACATCGGACATGTGTAAAAGGAGGTGATCTTCTCCATCAATAGTTACTGCAGTTCCTGCGTATTTATCGTACATAACTTTCTGCCCTGGTTTGACTTTGATCATTTCTTTATCATCACCAATTTCAATAACAACGCCGGTCTGGGTCTTTTCCTGTGCCGTTTGAGGTATAAAAAGTCCTCCTGCTGTTTTTTCTTCCATGACTTCTGTTTTGATTAATACACGGTCACTAAGGGGTTTCACCTTCATACTTTCCTCCTGATTATTTTAAGGTTCATTCTAAGCTCTATACTTGCTTCAAAAGAAATATACGCATGAAAAAAATAATCGTCAAGAGGATTTCAAAAACATGCAAAAAAACTTGTCATTTCCGGATTTGCTTTGTATCTTTATTACATGAGTTCAACGTATAACACCAGAGGATTAAGCCTCTATAATCCTGATACATACAAACAACTTTCGGTTGAGGACAGAAAGCTTTTTTTTACCGTACAGATGTCTCTATATCTTCATTATAAGAAGAGGGGGATTCGATCATCCGCTGAGAAAGATATGCTGGAAGATCTGCTCTCTGTATATTGGGATGAAATTGAGAAATCAGGTATTCTTGACGGGAAATCTATCGATGAGAAGCTGTGTATCTGCAGTGAGTTCAAGATTTATTTTCCCTACACTGAAGTCCCTGCATATCTACGTCAAAAATAATTATTCGTATATAAAATAATGCCTCCTTTTGCCCCATTTTTAGGCTTAAAAAACAGTTTTGGGTTATTCTGACCCTATTACATAGTTTTTGCTATTTTTAGGGGATGACAAAATTATATTAAAAATTTGTAAGTATATATATAATAAGTAATTATAAAAAAGTTGGAAAAAACAAAATGTTGGCATGCCCTTTGCTTGTATAGAGGTGGAGGCAGATATGACTGATAAAAAGATGATTAAAACAAAGACTTCTCCCTATGACGATGAAAATGTTCTCTCCATATATATGAAGGAAATAAATAAAATTCCGCTTCTTACTAGAGAGGAGGAAGACCGTTATGCTCGCAGCGCGGCAGCCGGTGATCCGGAAGCCAGGGAAAAACTTGTACGGGCGAACCTTCGTTTTGTTGTTAACGTTGCAAAAAAATATCAGAATCAGGGTCTGTCCCTCTCTGATCTTATCAACGAAGGTAATATTGGTTTAATGAATGCCATAGAACGGTACGATGTGGATAAAGGGTATCATTTTATTTCCTATGCGGTGTGGTGGATCAGGCAGGCAGTGTTAAAAGCTATTTGTGAAAAATCACGGATGATTCGTCTTCCTCTTAACCGGGCAAACGAGCTTGTTCAGATAAAGAAAGCGGAAAAATCGCTTCAGAGTGAAAAAGGTGATGATTACGAGATAAAAGATATCGCGGAAGCGACAAATTTGAAAGACGATCATGTAATGAATTTGCTTTCCATCTCAAAAGACATTGTTTCTTTGGAAACTCCTGTCTTTATGGAAAAAGGCTCGAGCGAGCTTGGGGATTTTATTCAGGATGAGGAGTACCAGACTCCCGATGAGCAGGCAATTGAGAACTCTTTACGGGATGATATAAATGCAGTTCTTGATACTCTTACAGAGAAGGAATCAAGTATTATTCAGTATCGGTATGGTCTGAACGGACATTCTCCCATGTCTTTAAAAGATATAGGAGACCGGTACAACCTTACAAAAGAGCGGATCCGTCAGATTGAGAAGAAAGCAATTAAACGCCTTCAGCATCCCTCAAGAAGTCAGTATCTTGAAGCATATATAGCATAACGTTTTACAGGTTATTCTTTTCTACCCCCGGTTTGCCATTGACATACCGGGGGTTTTCTATTAATTTAGCCTAAAAGATTTTATTTTTTTGTCTTAAAAGAAGATATGTGGAGGAAATACAGATTATGGCTACTAAGCTGATTTATTTTTTTGGGAACGGCAGTGCTGAGGGGAAATCTGCAATGAAGGATCTTCTCGGAGGGAAGGGAGCTAATCTCGCAGAGATGACAAATCTTGGAGTACCTGTTCCCCCGGGTTTTACTATTTCAACAGAGGTGTGCAAATCATTCTATGAAAATAACAGGAACTATCCTGAAGAACTTGAAGGGCAGATTAAAACGAACCTGAAGAAGCTGGAACAAATCATGGGGAAAAAGCTTGGTGATGCCAAAGATCCTCTCCTTGTATCGGTACGATCCGGAGCCGCGGTTTCCATGCCCGGTATGATGGACACTATTCTTAATCTGGGAATGAATGACAAGGCTGTTATCGGCCTTGCTGAAGTTACTCAAAATGAACGCTTTGCCTGGGATGCGTACAGACGGTTTATTCAGATGTTTGGTAATGTGGCCATGGGACTGGATATCAATGTTTTTGAGAATATCCTTGCAGATATGAAAAAGAGTAAAAAGGTTGAGCTTGATACGGATCTGGATGCTGGAGATTTACAACAGCTTGTTGATAAATATAAAAAAGCATACAAAGCTAAATTAAAAAAAGCATTTCCTCAAGACCCCATTGAGCAGCTCCATGCGGCTATCGATGCTGTCTTCGGATCGTGGAATAATGAGAAAGCAATTAAATACCGGAAACTAAACAATATTACAGGGCTTCTCGGTACGGCGGTTAACGTGCAGTCCATGGTTTTTGGAAACTTTGGTGATGACTCAGGTACCGGTGTTTGTTTTTCCAGAGATCCGTCCACCGGGAAAAAGGTATTTTACGGTGAATTTCTTATGAATGCCCAGGGTGAGGATGTTGTCGCCGGTATCAGAACACCTGAGACTATAACTTCCTTAAAAAAGAAAAATGCAAAAGCTTACAAGCAGCTTGTTGAAATTAAAGATAAACTTGAAAATCATTATCATGACATGCAGGATATGGAGTTCACCATACAGCAGGGAGAACTTTTTATTCTTCAGACACGAAACGGAAAGAGAACGGGACCTGCTGCACTGAAATGTGCTGTTGATATGGTTAAAGAAAAACTTATTACAAAAGAAGAAGCAATTTTCCGGGTTACTCCAGGTCAGCTTGATCAGCTTTTCCATCCCATGATAAATCCCAAAACAAAAAGTTCTTTGAACGTTATTGCGAAAGGACTTAACGCTTCTCCGGGAGCTGCGGCAGGCCAGATTGTTTTTACTGCTGAAGACGCAGAGGATTGGGCAAAAGATGGTAAAAAGGTATTGCTGGTACGGCAGGAAACATCGCCTGAAGATATCGGGGGAATGGATGCTGCGCAGGGTATACTGACCTCAACGGGAGGTATGACGAGCCATGCGGCAGTTGTAGCCCGGGGGATGGGGACTCCATGTGTTGCCGGTTGTAAAGAGGTTGTTGTTTCCGGAAAATCCATGAAAGTGGGTGCAAAGAAATACAAAGAAGGAGACCTCATAACCATCGATGGAACGACTGGAGAAGTCTTTGAAGGTGAAGTAGAATTAATCAATCCTGTTGTAACCAGGGATCTTGCAACATTCCTGGGCTGGGCTGATGAAATTCGCCATAAAGCTGTCCGTGATGGAATTAAAGGGAAGGGTTTCTTTGTCCGAACAAACGCAGATCAGCCTGCTGATGCGAAAGTAGCACGAAACTTCGGAGCTGAGGGGATTGGCCTCTGCCGGACGGAACATATGTTTTTTGATGCAGGGAAACTTGAGATTTTTCAGGAAATGATTGTAGCAAATGATCTTGATGCCCGGAAAAAGGCATTGAAAAAACTGCTGCCCCTTCAGAAAAAAGATTTCAAGGGAATATTCAAAGCCATGAACGGACTGCCTGTAACAGTACGGCTTCTTGATCCTCCGCTTCATGAGTTTATTCCCAAGACAAACGCCGAGATTAAAGAGCTTGCAGGAAAGCTTGGTATTAAACCGGCTGATCTTAAAAAGAAAGCGGAAAGTCTTCATGAATTAAATCCTATGCTTGGACATAGAGGCTGCCGGCTTGGTATTACCTATCCTGAGATATATGACATGCAGGTTGAAGCTATCATGACTGCAGCTTGTGAAATTGCAAAAGCAAAAGGTAAAGTTGAACCTGAAATAATGATACCTCTTGTCGGAACAAAAAAAGAACTGGAACTTCTTCGAAAGAATGCTGAGGGAGTTATCAAGCAGGTATTTAAAAAGAAGGGAATGAAAGTAAAGTATAAAATCGGAACAATGATTGAAATACCCCGGGCAGCACTGACGGCGGAAACAATTGCTGAAGAAGCTGATTTTTTCTCATTCGGAACAAACGATCTAACTCAGATGACGTTTGGATATTCACGGGATGATATCGGCAGCTTTATTGGTGATTATCTAGACCAGAATGTTCTTGAAAGAGATCCTTTTCAAACTCTCGATACCGTTGGTGTCGGTTCTCTAGTGGACATGGCTGTTAAGAAGGGACGGAGTGTAAAGGAAAATATGAAGATGGGGATCTGCGGAGAACACGGCGGAGATCCTGATTCTATAAAATTTTGTTATAAGACAGGATTAAACTATGTTTCGTGTTCGCCTTACCGTGTGCCTATTGCCCGGCTGGCGGCGGCACAGTCTGTTCTGGAAGATTCAGGTAAATAGCGGAATCGGGAAAAAGATAACGATACAGGCTGCCCGGATTCACCGGGCAGTTTTTTTCATAAGGCGGTAGATACGTGATTAGTGCTCAGAATATAACCCTTGCCTTTGGCGAAAGGGTTTTGTTTAAAGATGTCAATATAAAGTTTACTCCCGGAAACTGTTATGGAGTAATAGGGGCGAATGGTGCCGGGAAATCTACATTTTTAAAAATATTATCAGGTGAACTTGACCAGGATTCAGGTGAAGTGTTTATAACGCCGGGAGAACGGCTTGCAATGCTGCAGCAGGATCATTTTGCGTTTGATGAATACTCAGTGATGCATACGGTTATCATGGGTTACAGGAAGCTGTATGACATTATGATGGAGCGGGAACAAATTTACGCGAAAGAAGATTTTTCCGAGGAAGATGGTCTGAGAGCTGCTGAACTTGAAGGTGAGTTTTCCGACCTAAACGGATGGGAAGCTGAAGCGGAAGCTGCCCAGATTCTTGACGGTCTAGGCATCGGAGTCGATTTACATGATAAAACCATGAAAGAGCTTGAAGGCGGACAGAAAGTCAGGGTTCTCCTTGCTCAGGCTCTTTTTGGGAATCCTGATATTCTGCTTCTTGATGAACCGACAAACCATCTTGACCTTGAATCTATATCCTGGCTGGAAGAGTTTCTTTACAAGTTTCAGAATACGGTTATTGTCGTTTCACATGACCGGCACTTTCTTAACAAGGTCTGTACACATGTCGCGGATATTGATTTTGGGAAGATACAGCTTTTTGTCGGTAACTATGATTTCTGGTATATGACAAGCAAACTTGCTAACAAACAGCGGAAAGACGATAAAAAGAAACGGGAAGAAAAAATTGCTGAGCTGAAGTCATTTATTCAGCGGTTCAGCGCGAATGCTGCTAAATCAAAACAGGCGACAAGCAGGAAGAAATTAATTGACAAGTTAACGCTGGATGATATAAAGCCCTCTTCCCGCAGGTTTCCCTATATAAATTTTAAAGCTGAACGGGAATGCGGTAAGAACATTCTGGAGATAAAAGAACTCGGCTGCAGTATTGACGGGCAGAAAGTTTTTGAGGGTTTTAATTTAACGGTGAACAAAGGGGATAAAATTGCCTTTGTCGGGCCTGATCACCTTGCAAAAACAACACTTTTTCAGATTATTACCGGCGAGATAGATACGTACGAAGGAAGTTATGAATGGGGTCAGACGATTTCCCCTTCTTATTATCCCAAAGATAATTCGGCTTACTTTGATACTCGTTACAATCTTACAGAATGGCTGAGCCAGTATACCCAGGTTGATGATGAATCGTACGTCAGAGGCTTCTTGGGGAGAATGCTCTTTTCCGGAGAAGAGGGGCTAAAACAGGCATCAGTTCTTTCAGGTGGAGAGAAAGTACGCTGTATGCTTGCAAAGATGATGCAGGAGGGGGGGAACGTTCTAATCTTTGATGAACCGACAAATCATCTTGATCTTGAAGCAATTACCTCATTAAACAACGGTCTCATAGATTTCTCTGAAGTAATCCTGTTAACAAGCCATGATCATCAGTTTATTGATTCCATTGCGAATAGAATTATTGAGTTTGCTCCCGGAGGAATTATTGACCGGTATATGAAATTTGATGACTATCTTTCCAGTGAAGAGGTGAAAGCTCTCAGGGATAAGTTGTACATCCACCATACACGGCTGACTATTTAATGTAAAAAGAGTATACTGTAACAAGCCGGATGTGTATGAAACGTACTGTTGCAGTTCTTTTTTTTCTTTTTCTCAATGTTTCCATAACACTTTTTGCAGAACCGCGGATAACTCTGCAGTATCCAACGGGAGGACGGATTATTGCCACCGCTTATGATTCCGCTCTGCATGTACTCTATGCGGTGTCAGAAGATAGATTCCTGTATGCACTGTCCGACAGCGGAAATAAGATCTGGCGTTATGCTATCGGAAATTCTGGAACTGCAACGCTCACCGTTGGACAGGATCATACTATCTATACAGGAACAAAAGCTCATCATCTTGTAGCAATTAATCCTTACGGCAAAAAGATATGGAGTATTCAGCTTGACGGCTCCATTCGTGGAAATGTTGTTTCCGCTGAAGATGGTACAGTGTATGCCGTTACCGTTTCAGGTTCTCTGTATGGGATAAGTCATCGTGGAATGATACGGTACAGAATTTCACTGCCTTCCCCGCCTGCATTGGCACCCCTCCTCAATAATTCCTTCCTGTTTGTTCCCGGTTCTGACAACCGGCTTTACGCGTTTGATGTTTGGGGAAAGCTGAAGTGGATTTTCCTATTTTCGGGACGGATCTTATCTGCTGTATGTACCGATAAGGTTCTTTACGGCGGTACTTCAAGCGGTACGGTAGCCGCCGTCAGCATGGGGGGGAAAAAGTTTTGGAGTTCAGTACTGCATGCTCCTGTTACGGCCATAATTCTATCAGATTCCGGAATGCTGTACTGTACTGCAGGGAAAAATCTTGCTGCATTGAATACTGCTGGAGTCAGATTATGGGAATTCTCCGGGAGGAGAACTCTTGATTCATTGGGAGTTCTCGGAGAGTGGATTGTAACAGATGACAGCGGCGGCAATCTTTCCTTTCATTCATTCAGTGGAAAACAGATTGGATCGGTAAAAGCAGGAAAACCTTCTGTTCCTTTTTTATATACTTCAAAAGGAGATATTGTTGTTGGATCAAAGGACTGGAATATTTTTTATGCAGGATATCCTGATACTGTTATTGCGCAGTTTGAAAACACCTGGCCTCTCGTCAACGGCCGCAGTGAAGGTAACAGACGTATTCAAGATCTTAGTATTAGGCCATCTTTTGAAAACCTCCATAATTTTTCAAATGATTTTATATATTTAAAGGTCCTTTCTGATTCATACAATAGTGTTTCACTGTCCCATGTTCTTGATACTATTCAGGCTAGGATTGAAAACGAACATTATGACAGCGGAAAAATGTTTTTCCTTCAGATGCTTGAGTACCTTGCTTCGGATTGTATTACCCGTCCGTATCGCAGAAATACTATTCTTGTCAATAATTTTGCGGTAATTCGAAGCAGAGCTGACGCATTGCTGGGGGTTGCAGGAGATTTTAAAACTCAGGAGATACTGATAAATCTTTTGAACTATGAATGGGATCCTCATGCAATTAGAGAAATTATAAAATCCATAGGAATTCTCGGATATAATCAGGAAAATAAAACAATAAAAGCACTCTTTGATTATTATAAAGCTACGAGAAGCGTTTATGGTGATGGGTATCGGATGGTTATTCTTGAAGCAGTAAAGAATATATATCATTACACGGGAATACTTAAGAATGAGGGAGTGCAGCTGGTTCTGCAAGTTTTTAGGGACAGCAGTTCAAAGCAGGTAAGAGAAGATGCCCTTACGCTGCTGCATTTAATGAAAAAGTAACTGGAAAAAATCTTAAAGAGTATTATACTAAAGGTAAGGGAAAAATTATGAAACGAATATTTATGTGTGTGGTATTTTTTACTTCACTTATAGCTCTTACAGCTGAAAGTGTCGATAAAACAGAATTATTTAAGGTTAAGAAAGATTCCGTAGAATTCTTAAATTATGAAGGACCTCATACAAAATTTGAAACTGCTGCACAAATCAGGGGAATTGGCGGAAGTCTTGGAAAAGAACTTAAAAACGGCAATGAAGATGTCCGTTATTTTAATAAATACAGTATAATGCATATTATAGATAAAAAGGGGAATGGTCTGCTTAATGCCGATATATTTTCCATAGAAAAGAATGCAGTTGTGGATCATATAGATAATATACGTAGAATCCTCAGCGGTTATCTTGAAACATTTTACAAGTATCCTTCAGAAGATGCAAAAGTGATTGCTGAGTTTATTACATATTATAACGCGTATTACAGAAGAAATATTGATTACTTTAAAACGGTATATGCGGGGAAGGTGATAGCTGCTCTTGACCCAGATAAGGCTGGAATATCAACACGATACATGAATTGGCCGGGTAAAACCCAGATACTTATACCGTTATTACCGGAAAGCGGGAAGAAGGTTAATATTGATACGGTAAGCAGCAAGGAAGTTATTCAGGATCTACGTACAAAGCAAGATAAGGGTATAGAACCCCGTAAGGGAATGGTAGAGGTAAAAGAGAAAGAGATTTCTGCTGAACAGAAGAAAATCGAAGAAGCAAAGAAAGCCCTCGAAGAGGAAAAAAAGTCTGTTGTAGAACAAAAGCAAGCAGCAGAAAAAGCAGCGGGGACTCCCGCCGGAGAAAAGACACTTGCTGAAACAACCCGGAAAGAAGCAGAAATAAAGCAGAAAGAGCAGAATATAAAAGCCCGGGAAACTGAGAATAATAACCGCCAGGCCTCTGTTCAGCAGGAGCGTGAACAGATTGCAAAGGATGAGAAACAGCTTCTGGAAAAGAAAAAAACAACTGCTAAAAGTGGAACTGCCGTAGGCGAAACGGTAATTCCCTTTCTTCTTGTAAATGACAACGATCCTGATTTGATGGGCCGTTTTGTTCTTGCCAATGATAAAACGGGAATAATAACGAAAAAATCTTCATTAAATACTGTCCGGGGAAGAACGTTTCTTTTAATTGATAGCTCTCTCTTCTTTATAGCAGGAATTGACAAGCCGCCAAAGGCGATCCGTTTGATGCGTATGAATAAAGATACGCTTGAAATAGAGCAGGAGGGGAGTGATGACATCTATGGTGAGTCAGTACTTACTCTTAAGAATGGTTCACTTTACGCGGTAACCCGGAAAGAAGGAAAATGGTATGTGGGGCGTTTTAATACCGAACTTGAGTTACAGAGCCGGTCAAAAACAGAAGTCCTTCCTGTTACTCCGTTGCCGTTTGATGGCGGAAAAGTATACGTGGAGTCAAAATTTGGCAGGATAAAGCCGCTAAAAGATGATACTCTGCAGCCTCTACCGTAGTTTTTTCGATATCCTCGAGAAAAAGTTTCTGAGGGCAGAGATTACTTTACGTAAAAATCCAGGGTTTTTGAGCTTTTCAAGACGGTGGAAAGCTTCAACTATCTCATCAGAAGTAAAATCCTTTCTATAAAGGTTTTCATCAATTTCCATTTCAAAACGTTCTCTTTCGGTTAAATCTGGGAGTATTCGTGATTCGATTGTTTTCCAGCCAAGTTTTTTAGCAGCAGTAACCCGCCGATGCCCTGAAATGAGAATTTTTTCCTCTGTGAGGATAATGGGATTCAAGAGCCCGTGGTTTTTCATGCTTTTAGCCAGTTCGTTGATATCCCCAAGATCATGGCGGGCTCGTTTTTTTATCTGTATTTCTGCTATACGTACAATCATACTGCTATTCAAGGAGCGGATTGGAATTGCTGCTGCTGTTCTGATTTGTATTATCAAGAGTAGGAATAACCGGAGTTGAATCCGTGTTCGGTACCGAGTTATACGTGTCAATCCCAAAGTTTTGAATAGTAAGTGTATCCTGCAGCCTGTTAATCAGTTCAGTCTCCCTGTTTTTTCTGAATGTGTGTATTTTACAGAATTCTTTTGGTTCTGTTCCAGCAAGAAAAATTTCATCCAGCAGTCCGTCATCACAGTATTTTGTAGGAAGCTTTCCCGACACAGCACATACTTTCTGTTCGACGAGTCCTGTTTCCGGTTTGTCAAAAGGAATTCTTGGTAAACCCCTGTGAATTTCTTTCATATATTCCGCCCAATAGGGTCCTGCTGCCGTTGCACCTGTCAATTCCCGTCCTAATGAATTCCCCGGAGTATCAAAACCAAACCAGACAGCGGTTGTATAGTACGGAGAGAAACCAACCGTCCAGGCATCACCCCAGTTTTGGGTCGTCCCGGTTTTTCCAGCCATAGGCATACCGTCGAATCCTCCTATATTTATTCTGCGCCATTTCAGCGTACCATATTCAACAGTACTTTGAAGCATGCTTACCATTATGTAAGCAACCTGAGGAGACATGATTTGATCATTCTTCTTTTGCCGCTGGCTTTCCCGTAACCGTTCCTTTTCAGGATCAAGAATTATGTTTCCGGATCTGTCCATCACGGATGTAATTGCATTGGGTACAACTGCCTTTCCATGATTTGGAAAAGTAGCAAAGGCTCTGACCATATCTATGGGAGCTACCGAAGTGATACCCAGTCCAAGAGGGAAGCTTCGCGGGAAAAGCTTTCTATTCTCGCGTTGATCATATTTTCCGAGAAGACGTGATGCCCTGTCTATCGCAGCTTCAAAGCCTACCTTCTGTAGGACTTGAAGAGATGGAACGTTCATGGAATGGGCAAGTGCATAACGAAGGAGAACAGACCCCTCCCAGCTGCCGAGATAGTTTGTCGGTGTGTACGCTTTCCCCGTATCATCATAAAATATAATCGGACCGTCATACAGCCGTGTTGCAGTCGTTACCTTCCTTGAAGATATTGCTGCGGAATAGTAAAGCGGTTTAAAACTAGAACCGGGCTGAACATGGGCATCAACCGCTCTGTTGTACTTTTTTGTTTCAAAATCACTGCCTCCGACCATTGCCAGAATTTGACCGGTATGGTCATCAATTGTAATAAGTGCACCTTCTACGGTTGTTTTTTTTGCTGACTGTTGGTCTTTCGTATAGGCTATCTTGGTAATGGTATTTATATCTTTGATCCCGAACATCATGGACACAACACTCAATGCAGGAGTAACATTGTTGTAAAAGAACGTACGGGCAGATTTTTTCT
This sequence comes from Spirochaetaceae bacterium, assembly GCA_015493635.1. Lineage (GTDB taxonomy): Bacteria > Spirochaetota > Spirochaetia > B11-G9 > B11-G9 > S145-15. Next base: position 35,989 of record WGCU01000055.1, read on the forward strand.
GTCTGGCTCCGGAAACCTGTATATCTCTCAGGTTAAAGGTAAGCCCAAGCATATCTATAATCGGTACATAGCTGTTGTCAGCAATATTCAACCGTTTATCAGACTTGTTTTTATACCGTTCGTTAATACTGTGAAAAGCTTTGTCCATCACCTTGTCAGCGATTTTTTGATATCCCAGATCAAGGGTTGTATGAACAATATAGCCATCCTTATTTATGTTTACAGCACCGTACAACATATCATTTAACTTAATCCGGACATACTCACTGAAATAAGGCGCTTTACTGTTATTGTCAAAATACGCACTTGCTATATTGGAACGTGTGTAGTTATAATTATCCCAATACTGCTGTAGGGACAGATCTGCCTGTTCTTTTGTTGCGTATCCGAGGTTGACCATCTGATTCAAAACATCAATTTGACGCGCTTTAGCTCTAGCAGGGTGATTTATAGGAGAATAAAGTGCAGGGCTTGCCAACTGTATGACAAGAATTGCAGCTTCTGCAAGGGTGATATCTTTCGCCGGATGACCAAAATAAAACTGGGATGCAGCTTCGACACCGTATGCGTTATGACCGAAATACATTTCATTCATATAAAGCTGAAGAATTTCATCTTTAGACATGGTGCGTTCAAACTGGAAAGAATACCATAATTCTTTTAATTTTCTTTTAATTGAAATATCTTTCCTGTTGGCATAATGTGTGCCTGCAACCTGCTGGGTAAGGGTACTTCCGCCTGAAGAATATCCCCGGGGAGAACCCAATTTACTTAAGAGTATATTCCATGCTGCCCTGAAAGTGCCTCTAAAACTGAAGCCGTAATGTTTGAAGAAATTTTCATCCTCACGGCTAATAAGTGCATATATAAGTATTTTGGGAATATCCTGAATAGGAACAATATCCCTTTTTTCATCAGAAAAGATTTCCGTGATAAGTTCACCGTTTCTATCAAGAATTTGGGTTGGAAGCGCGGGTTTGTATTCGCTCAAGTCTCCCCGTACATCTGTATCAGCGGATGTTGAGAGAAAATAGCCCAAACCGGTTCCGATAAAGAGGGCGGATAAAAATATAAAAAATAATATAAAAATAACAAATAATTTGTGCTTGCCTGAAAAAACCATAATGAACCTAGATTATGTTCAGGCGGAAGTTTTGTCAATAGGAAATAACAAAGGCCGATTCAAAAAGAATCGGCCTGAAATCGCCGGTGTAGTATATAGTAAACTGGGAGGGGAACTATATCGCTACCCCCGACATTCTTAATATCGGAATCTTTATAAAAAAGTTAATTCTCTTTGACAAAAATATCAAGGAAAAGTGATAATTTGTAGTTTTTTTCTTTCAAAACCGTAAATTTCTTACTTAAAGTGTAATCCCCCAGGGAAATTCGGATAACATGTTCCCCCGGATTTATCGGCTGCTTTTCCCCGGGAATGACAGAAATCTTCTTCCCATCAATGTACAGTATTGAGTTTTTAGGGAAATCAAATTGAACAGTGGGATGGTAAGGCTGAAGGGTGATGTCCATTGTTGTATTCTGCCCTGGTTTAACAGCAAAATTCGAAGTGTACTCTTCAAAGAAATCAGAGCTTATTTTTAGCTGGTGAATACCGGAAGAGATGATATTTTCGTGTGCGTGGGGATCAATGGGTTTTTTGTCAATAGTTACGGTATAGTTCTTGTCTGCTTTACCTGTATCAATGTTAAGCGTAACTGAACCTTTCTGAATTATACTGCTGGAAATTTTTAGTTTAAAATGTTCAGAGAGAAGTGAAGAAGGGATCCCTTTCATAACCGGTTCTATTTTTAAAACAAGAGGAAAATGCTGTAAAGTAACCATTTTCTTCAGTACATACGTTTCTGTTGATGATGTTTGGGAAAATAATTTTGTGACGGGAATATCTATGTACAGTTTTTTTGCAGTAGGCAGTACTCCGAAAAATATTTTTTTCCCTCTGTAGCTGGTATTTGAGAGAGAAGGTTCAGGAGTTATATCAGAGTATACGGTAACAGCAAAACTGTCCCTGAAACGTGTAAAAGCAGCAGGGAGAGTGAGGTTTAATTCCATACCTTCAATATACGGGCCATCCTTAATGGAAACCGAAACAAGATCATTGAGTTTAAAGGATACTTCATCTGAAGGCTGTACTCCTGCTGTAACAAGAAAAATATTTCCTCCACGGATAGAAATAGCAAAAAGGTTAGCAGATATGAGGATGATACCTATGTACATAAAATATATTTTTTTCATTATTTTATCGGCAGCATAAGCATAGGATCTCTTGCTTTCCCCCTTTCTCTGATCTCAAAATGAAGATGCGGCCCCGTAGACATCCCCGTTGTACCGACTTCTCCTATTATCATACCTGATCTTACCGTCTGATGCAACGAAACAAAAATTTTTTTTAGGTGACAATACTTGGTTTCATACCCGGATTCATGTATAAGCAGTATATAATTTCCACAAATACTATCTTTACCTTCTTTTTCAACATTCCCCCCACGGGAAGCAAGAATCGGAGTTCCTTCGGGAGCTGCGATGTCTATACCTTCATGGAATTCTTTTTTCCCGGTAAATGGCTGCATTCTTGGGCCAAAGTAGGAGGTAATGGTTCCTTTTGGGAGGGGAAAACGAAACATTACACCAAGGAAAAATGATAGTTCTACCTTGTGAAACTTTTCACCGGGAAGAAAAAAGAAATTTGTCTTCCTGGGATATGTAATGGTTATTTCTTGAGCTTTTTCAGGCTTTTTACGCCATGATGCAATAAGAAACTCTAAATCTGTCCGTGGGTTTTCATTTACAAAAATACCGGGAAGATTAGGAAGCAGGATAATTTTTCCTACAGGAAAATTATCAGGCCTGTCTAGTTCATTCAGGGTTACAATTGCTTCGTAAGAGATATTTAAACTTGCAGCAACAGTAAAAATAGAGTCATCTTTTTTAGTTTTATAACGGTAAATAAGGAGCCCGGGAATCTTTTCTCTTTTCTCCTTATCGATATAATAGTGATCTATATCCCGGGTTATTTGTTTGTAAAAAACATCACTATTATTTAAAGCTTTGATAAGAGGAAACTGCTCACCCCCCTGTACCCTCTGTAACAGGAGGGTTGTGAGAGTAAGAAGAAGGAGTATTTTTGTTGTTCCGGAAGTCATCAGCTATTTTTCTTGGAAAAGAACAGATATCCTGCAGCACATAAATAAACGACAAGAGTACCCGCGGCAACTCCGTATTGATGCTTATATATAAAAAGTGCAAAAAGATAGAAATAAGCTATTGATAGAGTGATTTTTATAGTCAGGAGTACTGGTTGTTTTAAGAAAAAAAAGGGCGGACGGTCCAATTGTCTATCTTTTAAAATATTTTTTTGTATTTTTTTAAACATGAGAAATAATCCTCCAAGAATGAGGATGCCCGCTACGGTATAGGAATAAATCTGTGTATAATGAAGAGCACCGTACCATATGGGGTACACAATGAGAAAAGTGGCTCCCAGAATCAGTCCTGTAATTACAAAAACTTTCAAAAAATAAAAAAATATCTTCTTATAACCGTTTACAATCGTAATAAATATATTATTTTTCCGGGTTTGCCCCATTTTTCTTCTCCAGGTTCTTTTTCGTTTTCTGCCAGACGGCTAAATCATCGGGATAAGATAATTCGTTTGCAAGAGCCTCAAGTTTTTCCAGGCAGTTTAACAGTTCAGTGGGTAAAGCGAGAGATTCAAAAATAAGTGCATCTCTTTTAAAGGTATAATAGGCTTCTTCCAGAGCTCCTGTTTTCTGCTGTATGATCCCCTTTGCATAGAGATCCTGGGCAATACCGAAACTGTTTTCAATGAGTTTGTCAAGGTCAATCGCTTTATTTATATACTTTAACGCCTCGGGATACAGTGATTCCTTTGAAAAAAGTGATGCGAGAATATATGTATCGAGGGCTGCTTCCTTTATTTTATTTTTATTCTCATTTATTTTAAGAGCTTTGAGAAGACTTGTTTCTGCTTCTGAATAATTTCCAAGCCGTTTTTGTGCTACACCGATATTATGCAGCAGAACAGCAGCATCTTCACTCTTTTCAGGATCTTTAACGGATGTATATGCTTCGTTAAAAAGTGACAGAGCGGAAGCAAATTCTTTCCTGGCAAGAAATATCTCACCAGCATTATTTTTGCATCGAATAAGTAGATGAGGATCATCAAATACAACAGCAATTTCCATGGCTTTGTTATAATACTTTTCAGCGGAATCTATCTTCCCTGCTGCCAGATATGTTTTTCCGATTGAATTGTATGATTCAATAATCCCCTTGTCATTATCAACAAGAATGTTTTGTTTCAATGCCAGAAAAAAGAAATCCAGAGCCTGATTGTACTGGGCTTCGTCGTAATACCGGGAACCGAACGAAGCATACTCGGCAGCTCTGTTTTTCTTTTCAACCCGTTCTCCCGGTTGTAACTTTGCAGTGGTGGAACAACCTGAAAGGAAGATAATGCTTGCCAGAATGATGAGAAAGAAAGGAAAAATTTTAGGTGTAATCATTAAAAATCCTCCTCTCTGTATCCTCTGAATGTTGTCGGCTGCTGTGCCTGTTCTGAAACACCACCTTTCAAGAGGGGGTTATTACGCAGGGCTTCAAGGACATCCTTCCCTTTTTGGAGCGCTTCTCTGCTTCCCTCAAGGAGTTCGGATATCTGCGGTCTGCTGTTATTTATGTATCCTGTAAATGTTTTCAGTTCATCGGTAGTCATCTGTACACCGGAAAGGATCCCCGTTATCTGGTTATAAAGTTCGAAATTATCATTGAGAAGTTTTGAAATAGAACCTTTCGGATCCAATAGTTTTGTTACCAGTCCTTTTGTATCAGTCAGTCCTTCGGAAGTTGTTTTGAGATTTGCGGTTATACCCGATGTGTTCCCGAGTATGGTGTCAATCTTTCCTGTTGCGTCGGCTAGAAGCGTATTAAATTGCCCTGTTAGTTTATTAATTTTGTCAACGATATCTCCAACAGGTCCTGTTGATGTTCCGTTAAATGTTTTATTAACCGTTACGAGGAGTTCGTTCAGTGATACAACAGCATCGTTGATATTGGTAAGAAGCGGTCCAATTTCGTTTACAATGTTCAGTATGGTATCGTTTGACGGCGGTTTATCTACCATTCCCCGTTTTACGAGATCTTTACCTCTTGTAAAATCCAGGGAAGGGATGAAAGACATGTCCGGTATAAGCTCTTTGGATACTCCCGGGTAGAAAAGCAATCCGCTTCCCCCTATCCCAATTGGGCTGACAGATAATTCAAGGACTGAATTCTTTCTTACTTTACTGTAATAAGTATCAAATATATGGAAATTAACTTCAACGGTATTGTCATCATTCAATTCTATTTTATCAACACTTCCTATTTTAAAACCTTTCAGTTTCAGCGGCATACCCACACTTAATCCGGTACCGGAAAGAAAGCGGCTTGTAAAATGATAGTCCTTTGAAAACCATCGCTGGTTAATCCCCATGAAAATGATGATAACGAGAATCATCAAAAGCGCGATGAGGATAAAAAAACCGACTATCTGCTCAGCAAAGCGTATATGAAACTTCATGTTATCCTTATCCTATTTCATGTTTTTTATGCTGTCAAACAGAATTACTGTAATCCCGTGTAATTATGTCCTCAATTATTTTTACTGCCTCCGGTTCTTTACAGGTTAAAACATCACTCATACTGCCTGTAAAGATTACTCGTCCGTCTTTCATAACTGCAGCAAAGTCAGTCAGCCGTTTTGTCAGAGAGATACTGGAAAAGTTTGCTATAACGGTTTCACTGCTCTTATACATTGCTATTATCAGTTTCTGCATTTTAGCCAGAACTGAAGGATCCACAAGAATCAGCGGGTTGTCAAGGTAGATGAGATGCGGTGTTGTTACAAGAGCTCTTGCCAATGATACCATTTTACGTTCACCGTTAGACAGCTGTGCCGGCCGAAGATGTATACTGTCAGTGTAGCCGACTTCTTTCAGTATGGAAAGTATTTTCCTGTCTCGTTCATCCCTGGTTATATCGGGGTTATGTATTTGAAGCGGAAGGCTTAAATTTTCATATACGGATTTATTAGCCCATAGAGCAGCATCCTGAAAGACAAAGCTGCTTACCATCCGGAAATTCTGCAGCTGTCTTTTCGACATGGTAAGGAGATTTTTTCCATCAATGAGGACTTTACCACTTGTAGGAGGAAAAAGGCCTGCTGCAACCTTTAAGAGAGTACTTTTACCGCATCCAGAGGGGCCAATAATAACTGACGTTTTACCTGCAGGAAAACTGATGGTTATATCGTTAAGTATTTTCCTGTTGTTCCGTATAAATGTTACATGCTCCAGCTGAACAGTATGCATCTTTCCTCCCTACCGGGTATAGTAAATCAATGTAATAACAGCATCCACCAGGATACAGTAAACGAATGATGCACCAACTGCCTTTATCACCATTTGGGGAACTTCAGTGGAGGATTGTTCCACCTTGAAACCGTAGTATGTTGCTGAGAGAGATATAATGATACCGAATGCAAGGCTTTTAAGTGTTGAAGAGAGAATATCTTCCGGCCTTAAATAAGAAAGCAGTTTTCTGAAATAGTCAGAAGCCTGAACCGGTTCTATAAATTGAGTGATGAAAAAGGAACCTATAAGACCGAAGAAATTAAAATAAATATTAAGGAGCAGCAGCGAAACGGTAACACCGATAAAACGGGGGACGGCAAGGTAGGTTAACGGATCGATACCGCTGGCAATGTAGGCTTCTATCTCGTGGCTGACCACATTGTGTCCTATCTCTGTTGCTATTGCTGTTCCTGACCGAGCAATTATGATAAAGGCGCAGAGCATTGGTCCCAGTTCCCGTGTAATAATTGTTATGAGGATGGGAAACGTAAGCTCTCTTTGACCGAACTGCGGGAGAAGGCTTACTCCCTGGATAATGATTACGGCTCCCAGAGCCATGGCTATAAGAGCTATAATATTCAACGTTTCAAAACCGGTAAATAAAATCTGCATGGTAAGCACTTTTTTGCCTGCCTGTTTCCCTTTAAAAAAGTGAATGGTTGCTTTAAATACCTTGAAAAAGAAGCCAAGTGCATACAGTTGACCCTTTATATAATCAATAAACCATCTGCCTAGTGTTCCCAGCATTATTTTATCCTTCTCCGGCTAATAATACAGTAAGTGGGTACCCAACGCAACAATAATCTTGTTTTAATCAGACAAGTAGGTTAGAATAGACGTTGAAAAAATAAGGAGCGTGGTGTTGAGTATCGAACTGAAAGAGGTAAAAACCCGCAAAGATTTAAAAAAGTTTGTTAAATTTCCGTTTACACTCTATAAAAACAATCAATATTGGGCTCCCCCCCTTATAAAGGATGAACTGAAGAACTTTGACTCACGGAAAAATCCTGCTTTTGAACATTGCAGGGCAAAATACTGGCTGGCGTATAAAGACGGGAAAATTGCCGGCCGCATTGCCGGGATTATCAATACAAAAATTATTGAAAAATGGAAGGTTAAAAAAGCACGGTTCGGATGGATTGACTTTATTGATGATTTTGAGGTCTCCCGGGCTCTTGTAAACGTTGTTGAGCAATGGGCAAAAGAACAGGGTATGGAATCCCTGGAGGGGCCCATGGGTTTTACTGATCTTGATGAAGAAGGGATGCTCATCGAGGGGTTTGAAGAGCAGGGTACCTATCCCATGATATATAATTATTCCTATTACCCCGTGCATATGGATAAACTCGGGTTTGTGAAAGAGGTTGACTGGCTGGAGTTTGAAGTAAAAGTCCCTGAAAAGATACCAGAAAAGGTTGTCCGGGTAAACAATCTTATTTTGAAGCGTTCCGGGTTGAGGCTCCTTGAAGCGAAAGGTGCAAAGGATTATAAACCCTACATCGAAGGTTTCTGGAAGTTAATTGATGAAGCATACGAAAATTTATTTGGAACTGTTCCTCTTACTCAAGCCCAGAAGGATTTCTATACAGACCAGTATTTTGATTTTATTGTCCCTGATTATTCAAAATTTATTATTGATGAAAAAAATGAGCTTGTAGCTGCCGGGATTGCTTTACCTTCGTTTACTGAAGCGCTGAGGAAAGCAAACGGAAGACTTTTCCCCTTCGGTTTTTTTTATATGCTTCATGCATTAAAACATCCACGGAAACTTGATTTTTATCTTATCGGTATTAAAAAGGAATACAGGGGAAGGGGGGTTATTTCCATCATGATGAATGATATCAATATAAATGCCATAAAAAATGGTATTGTAAGCTGTGAGACTTCCGGTGAGCTAGAAGAGAATAAAGCTGTCCAGGATATGTGGCGGCACTATGAGCACCGGCAGCATAAAAGGAGGAGATGTTTTATAAAAACATTGTAGTATGAATACATATAAAGGAAAACTTGTTTATATAACCGGAGGGTCCAGCGGTATCGGTTTTGCGATAGCTGAAGAGTTTTTGGCAAAAGGGGCGTCGGTGCTTATTATTGCCCGGAATACAGAGAAACTTCAAACCGCACAGAAGAAATTGGCAGAAAAGTTATCTTCCTACGAAAAAGGAAGGATCGAAATATGTTCTGTTGATATATCAAAGTTTGATGATGTATCATCAGTTCTCAAAGATAAACTCGAATCTGTCGGGATACCTGATATTCTCGTAAACGGTGCCGGAATGGCTTACCCCAACTATTTTGATCAAATTCCACATGATATATTTGTAAAAACCATTGAGATAAATCTTATCGGTACCTGGAATGTCATTTCGACAGTTGTTCCGGCAATGAAAACCAGGGGAGGGCATCTTGTTAATATATCTTCCATGGCCGGATTTGTCGGTACCTTCGGTTATGCTGCGTACAGTGCTTCGAAATTTGGAATTATTGGGTTTTCCGAAGTACTGAAAGGAGAGTTAAAACCCTTCGGAATAAAGGTTTCAATTTTATGCCCTCCGGATACTGATACACCGCAGCTTGAAGAGGAAGACCGGACTAAACCGCCTGAAACAAGGGCTATTTCGGGCAATGTCAAGTTAATGAAACCTGAAAAAGTCGCTAAAATCCTTTTGAAGGATATGCAGAAGGGTAAATTTATGATATTACCGGGGTTGATGAATAAAATCACTTATGTACTCAAACGGCTTTTACCGGGGCTTGTTTTTATGATAATAGATAGTGATATTAAAAAAGTACAAAAAAAGCTTAAGGAGCGAAAATGAGCAGCAAAGAAGGAATATTTAAAAAATGCTACGATTTTACAGAAGCTGATACAGCCCGTAGTCAGGGGGTTTATCCATTTTTTAAACCAATTGGAAAAAATGCGGGGACGAAAGTTCTTATAGAAGGCAGAGAACTTATTATGGCGGGTTCAAACAACTATCTCGGGCTTGCCGGAGATAAACGGATGATAGAAGCGAGCATTGAAGCAACACGTGACTATGGTACCAGCTGTTCCGGATCCCGTTTTATGAACGGTACGCTGACACTTCATGAGGAACTGGAAGCAAAACTTGCCGATTTTGTCGGTAAGGATGACGCATTGTGTTTTACAACCGGATATCAGACAAATCTGGGCGCTATCTCTACCATGGCAGGCCGGGGTGATCACATTATAACTGACAAGTTTAATCACGCGTCAATAATGGATGGAATCTTTCTGACCTCCGGTATCAACAAATCTGTTGAAGTACACCGGTACCGTCATAACAACTTTGAAGATCTTGAAAAGATCCTTTCATCTCTTCCTCTGGAAGCATCCAAACTTATTGTAACAGATGGTGTTTTTAGTATGGAAGGGGATATTGTCGATCTGCCGGCTATGAAAAAACTTGCGGAAAAATACAACGCGGGGCTCTATCTGGATGAAGCACATGCCATAGGAGTACTGGGAGCTACCGGCCGCGGTACAACAGAGCATTATGGCAACACCGACTATGCAGATTTGATAATGTGCACCTTTTCAAAAGCTTTTGGATCCATCGGAGGGTTTGTAGCAGGAGATGCGAAGGTTATTGACTATATAAAGCATTTTGCGCGGCCTTTGATATTCAGTGCAAGTATGCCTCCGGCTAATGTCGCGGCAGTAATGACAGCTCTTGATATCATAAAAGAAGAACCTGAAAGAATTAAACGTCTTCAGGAAATCGGGCGGAAAATGGTTAAGGGATTTACTGAACTCGGTTTTGATACCGGTACGTCGGTAACACCCATCGTTCCTCTTGTTATTGGAGATAACGAAAAGACCTTTCTATTCTGGAAAAACCTGTTTGACCGGGGAGTGTACGTCAATCCGGTTATCAGTCCGGCAGTTCCTCCCAACAGAGCCATGATACGTACGAGTTACATGGCTACACATACCGATGAGGAACTGGATCAGATTCTTGAAATATCAGGTGAAGAGGGACGGAAACTGGGAATTATAGATTAAGTATCCCTTTTATAGATAACTTCATGTTTTATGTTAAGTTCAGTTAATGTTTCCGTTACTGCATTTTCGAGGCGGAGATCATTAACTGAACTGCCAATATTCATTTCAAGTTTTCCTTTATAGCTGAAAAGAGCTGTATTTCTTCCGGGTACAGGAGAATTGCATGGTAGAATATCGAAGCTTTTAATATGTTCTTCCATTGAAGGGGGTAATGATATGTTTCCAAGATTAGTTATTACTCCAGAAAATAAACTTCTTGCAAAGATATGATAAAAAAGTTTAAACAGTGATGTCTTTAGTGGCCGAGGTAGAATTTTAAAGAAAAAATTGTTTTCTGCTCTGAGATTTCGTGCTATCTGATGTTCTATTGATTTGGTATGTCTTTCGTGGCGGATATCATCTGCAATTATATGAACAATTTCTTGAAAACTACGAGGGGTGCCTTTGATGTAAAAAACGGGAGAATAAAGATAAGAGAAATTGCGCATTGTAACAGTTGGATAGTATCGGCGAAGATTTACAGGAATTTGTATGCGTATTGGACGATTTGGATTGGCGATTTGATGTTTGATATCATCAAAAAAAAGTTTCTGAATAGCTGCTGTATAAATAGCTGCAATATAAACATTAAGTGTAACATTCATATTTCTTGCAAGGGTTCTTATTTGTTTAAGATCCATAATAATTCTGGTTGAATAGTATTTTTCAACTGATATCATCTCTCCTGATGGTATGTATGCCGGTTTTTGTAGTTTCTGCGGAGGCCCTTTTCCTGTAAATGTTTGCCTGAATCCGCATTTCCACTCTCCCTCAACAATTTCATCATCAGGGTATTTAATAAAAGGAGATTCCTCCACAGAGATACCATTGAGATGGAGATAGCGTGCAGTAAGAGATAGAAGAAAAACAAGAGTACCATATCCGTCAGAGATTACATGTGATAATTCGAGTGCGATTGTTGATCCTTGTGTTTTTACTCTGAAAGGGAAATGACCTTTTTCAAAATCAACATATCTGTTTGTCCATTGTGTATCTTGTTCGACTTCAGGTTTATCGTCTGTATGTTCAAACACATACTTAAAAAAACGTTTACGAAGATAAACCTGATAATAGGGGAAACGTTGCATTGTATCATTCAAGGCTTGCTGCAGTATTCTCTTATCAATTTTTCTATCAAGAGTAAGTGCAATTCTTGACATTGTTGTTTCTTTAAATGAGTTGATTGCGACAAAAATCTGTGCTGCATTGTCAACTTCAAAGGTGTGAGGGACTTTAACAGCCATTATAGTATCTCCTTCGTGGAACGATTATGCCTGAATGTCAGCAGCGGAGGCAGCAGAAAGAGTGTGGCCAGCATCGCTGTTGACAGCGTAAAGACAATAAGTAAACCGAAATACCGGATTGGCTGAAACTGTGCCAGGGAGAGGAAAAGCAGTCCTGCTACGATTGATAGAGTAGTGAGAATTATTGGCCTTCCCGTGTGTATCAGGGTTTCATAAACAGCCTTAACCGGATCGTCAGGATAGCGGACAGCATTTATATGATGCTGAAGTAGAAAGTGTATTGAATCATCGACTCCGACTCCAATGGAAATACATGATACCATAATGGTTGTCATATCAAGCGGGATTCGAAAAAGAGCCATAAAGATAAGACTGGTGAGAATGCCGGTTAAAAGAGGAATAAGGGCCAGTAAACTTTGATAGATTGAGCGGAACGCAATGAAAGCAATGATACTGATAGCAAGGAGTGCACCGAGGGTAGAAACAAGAAAGTCTCTCCGCATCTGATGAGACAGATTAAGGAAGGCGAGACTCATGGCATTGAGATCCCAATTCATATTTTTGTCAGTATTTTCGGAAAGAATAGTCTGAATCTGATTTTTCAGTACGATAGTATCGTGTTCATCTATGGGTCTGTCTTTATGTTTGTTGTATACTTTTATCGTTGTCGTTACCCGCGTAAAATCTTTATTTATGTATATATCACTCTGATCCCCCATGGCTGTGTGAAAAAGCCTGGCAACAAGCATATTCAAGCCCCTTGAAGAAAAGAAACCGTTTTCCCCTTTCATTACCCTTCCTGCGTAATCAAGATAGGAAGGAAATGAAAACACAAATGAAACATTATCGATAGCTTTTAATTTAGACTCAATAGTGCGGATGTTTTTTAATGCATCGGCATTCAGGAAAAATCCCTTCTGGTTTTTTTTGGGTGTAAATGTAATACTCATCTCTTCAATACCGCCGATCTTTGACAGGATTTGCGCATTTTCCTGAATTACAGAGGAGTTCTCAGGAAAATATTTGGATGGACTCGTATTAAAAGCAATGTGAGGGTATACAAGAACGAACGCGATAATTATTACCGCAATAACAGAAAGAGCCGTATACTTCTTCCGTATCACCCGTGGACCAAGAAAAGCGATGATTCGTGAGAGAAGATCAGAGGAAATATCTTTTAATTTTTTTTCAACCGGTACCCGCTGAAGTGACAGGAAAGCGGGAAGTAATGTCAGGGACAAAAGTGCAGTAAAAAATATTCCGAAAGAAGTAGCTATGGCAAATTCTCTCGTCTGCTGAATAGTGGCAAGGAGCAGACTTAATAGTCCGACAATAGTAGTGAGGGATGCGAGAATAACGGTACCGCTGATATTCGTAACGGATCTAATAATTGCCTCTTTCTTATCAAGATTCTTGTTCTCTCTCAAAAGTGTATAGTATGCATTAAGAACATGAATACTGTATGAACTTCCTAACGTTAAGACAAGCGGCGGCGTTACAATACTAACCATTGTCAGTTTGAATCCTACAAGAGCCATTCCCCCGAGGGCGAAAATGGTACCGCTCAGTATAAGGAGGATAGGTATGAAAACAGCTCTCCGTGACCGAAATCCGAGATAGTAGCTAATCAGGATGGTAATGATAACGAGTACAAGAAGTTTCGCAAAATCTCTTGTAAGGAACCGTTCTGTTTCGGCTGAGAACGGAATTGTTCCTGTAATAGTGACATGCAGTGATTTCTTTAGAGGCGCTGTAAGTGTATGAACCGTATCCATCATCTTAATATAATCCATACCTTTGCGGATTAGAAAGAACGTGAGGAGGACATCTCTTTTGTGGGAACTGATAAATCCCTGAGCAAAAGGATCTTTATGGAGCCGTTCCTTGAAAATTTTAACTTCTTCCGGTGTCGCAGGAGCTTTCCCTCCGGGTGAAAGCGGTACGGGCATTAAGCGTGAACCTGTTTTGATGAGTATCGTTTGTGAAAAAGGGTTCACAAGTTTTCCTGTTGGTAGGGCTTTATCAATTTTGTTGAAGGTTTTTTGAAATAACTGAAGACCTCCTACCGTGAAAAGGTTCTTTCCGCTTACCATAATTGCAAGCCTGTCGTAGTCTGGAGATTGACCAGGATTAACACCTTTTAATTCAGACTGTACTGACGCCGGCAGCAGACTCATAACATCGGCCTCAATTTTGAGATTCCGCATGGGATAAAGGAGTAAAAGGGTTATGGTTAAAGAAAGAAAGATAACAATCCGCGGATGCTCGGTACTGAATTCAACAAGATGTTTTAGATGTATTTGCTTCATGATGGTCCCTACATAATAATTTAAGTAAAATAACTAATGCTATTGTATCATATCTATTTTAAAAGTAAAATATCTATTATACTAAAAGACAAAGGGGAGGTGAATCGTATCCGAACTTTTCTTTTTGCTATTGTTTTTTGGGGACTTCTCGTCATATCTCCCGTTTTTCTCGTTAAGTATCTGGTTTTAAAACTGATTGACAGGGAAAAAGCGTATCTCTATGTTAACAGGCTTGCATCCGCCTGGGGAAGACTTATTATCAAGGCCGGCGGCGGATCTGTAGAGGTTTCAGGACTGGAAAACTTACCGCAGAATAACAGGATATGTTTTATTTCAAATCATCAGAGTTATATTGATATTCCGGTTATACTCGGATGGATACCAAAACCCATGGGAGCAGTCGGAAAACACAGCCTGAAGTTTGTACCGTTTTTTAATCTGTGGTTAAAACCGCTTCGTGTTATTCTTATAAACAGGAAAAGTTTGAAACAGTCAAAAACGGTTATCAGAAGGGGGATAGAGGAAATTCGTTCAGGACATCCGGTTATAATAGCTCCTGAAGGTACGAGGAGCAGAAGTAATAGAATGGGCCGGTTTAAACCGGGAAGTTTTAAGCTTGCGACTGAATCAGGAGCTTCAATAGTCCCTATAACTGTCGATGGAGCATACAGGGGGCTGGAAGAGAAAGGGCGAATTTCTCCTGTCCATATAAAATTAACGGTCCATCCATCTCTTCCTCCTGAAGCGGTTCAAAAAATGACGACGAAAGAGCTTGCAGAAAAGACGTGGGAAATCATCAACAGCGGTCTTGAAAAACCGAATAAACCTATTGATATCCAGGCTAGAGACCGATAATTATTAAAAATGAGTGTAGGAGATCAAGATGCCTAAAGCAGTTAATTATAAGGCTAATTCAATTGTATATTTCAGGGGAGATACAAGTGAAAAAGTCTATATACTCAAATCCGGTAGAGTGAGCTTGAACTACAATGATATAGAAACAGGCCAGGAGATGCATGATCTCATTCAGACAGGAGAGTTCTTTGGAGTGAAGTCAGCCCTGGGGAAGTATCCCCGGGAAGAGACTGCTGTGGTGCTTACTGATGCAACCATGATTTCGTTTTCTGTTCCGGAATTTGAGCAGATAGCTCTACAGAATACCAGGATCATCATGAAAATGCTCAAGGTTTTTTCGAATCAGCTCAGGCGGATTCATAAGCAGGTAAGAAATCTCCTTATGAGCGGTGCACAGACGAATGATCCTGAGGCCGGATTATTTAAAATAGGACAGTACTATCTGAAAAGCCGGAAATTCAAGCAGGCTGTTTATGCCCTGCGCAGGTACCTGACGTACTATCCTGCCGGGAAATTCTCGTCTGAGGCTTCAAGTCTGCTGGAATCCGCAGAAAACGGCAGTACCGGCAATTTAAAGAATATTTCAAGGCCGGTACCTTCTAACAAGGGGAACCAACTTACTGAAGTAGCCAAGTCCTATTACAATGCAGTAAGCCTTTTCAGTCAGGAACATTACCTGGAAGCTTTGAAAGAATTTCAGAAAATAATAAAAGAAAACGGTGGCGGGGAATATGAGGCCAAAGCCCAGTATGAAATTGGACGGTGTTACTTTAACTTAACCAAGTATGACCAGTGCATAAAACATTACACACTGATGATTCAGAAATATCCAAAGCATCCTGATCTTGTTGACGCCCTTTACCATGTGGGAAACAGTTATGAAAGCATGGGGAACAAGGCAAAGGCAGTTGGTTTTTACAAAAAAATACTTTCCATGGCACGGGAAGATCTTCCCGTTTACAGGAAATCCAAAAAAGCATTAAAAAAGATAGAGGGGTAGAAAATGTCACTTGACCTTTCCATGTTTGACCGGTTTGCAGTTACCTATCAACCGGAAGATATTATCTTTTGTGAACATGAACCGGGAGATACTTTTTATCTTATACAGTCCGGCAGGGTTCAAATTGTAAAAATTATAGATGATATTGAAAAAAATATTGACATCCTGCATCCCGGCGAGATCTTTGGAGAGATGGCGATTCTTGAAGAAGCACCTCGTTCTGCATCAGCTGTTGCTCTTGATCAAGTCCGTGCTCTCGAATTTAACCGGGAGAATTTTGAAATACTTATGAAAGGTACTCCCCAGATAGCTTTAAAACTCCTCAAACTGTTTACCAAAAGGATCTATGATCAGAAACGGAGATTTCTTATTTTGACCCTCAATGATGAGCAGGCTAAAGTCGCGGATGTTTTTCTTATGCTTTCTGAGACCCAGCATATTGAGGATCCTGATAAAGATGAAAGGGTTTTTAATATAGCGGTTGATGATATCGCTCACTGGGCCGGTATGTCTCCTGAACGGAGCAGAGCAGTTCTCAATCATTTTGTCAGTCAAAGACGGGTTGAGATATTTCCTGATAAAATCGTCGTAAAAAATATCAATGATTTTGCCCGGTTTGTTAATTCCAAACGGCGGCAGCAGGTTACTGACTAGAAGTGACAAGGCTTGAAGAATTAATAATTCTTTTAAAACAGGCTCCTTATAAAGCGTTTATCCAGCCTCATAACGTCCCTGACCATTATGCCATAAATAGCTGAGTATTATTACTATTCCCGGAGTGAATGTTATTGTCGTCTATTCTTCCAGAGAAGGTCAAGATTCCATGGCGGGAGGTTTTCTTCCCATTAAAAATCTTGATAAGAATAAAAGTCTTCACACCTTTGTCCGGTTCCGGACAATAAGGTACGTGGAACAGATCACCTTAACTTCTTGAAATTAGTCGGTATGTGGCATAGTATCTGAGCATGGTTTACTTTATTTCTGAACTATTCCTATTTTTCCATTTTTCCATTATTTTCTCACTTACCGTCCTGTGTATTATCCTTTATATAAAAACAAAAGATACACTTATAAAAAACTTTCTTTTTGTTCTTTTGCCCCTTGTCCTTTATACCTTTATTGCTTTCCTTTATTATTTCGGTTCTGATGCGGGAATTCAACTATCGGTGCATGCTGAGTCTGCTCTTTTCCTTTATGCAGCACTTGTTGTCGTCCTTTCTATTGTATTTTTTGCACGAGGTGTTTCAAGATATCTCGTCGCTCTTCTTTCTCTGGAAATAAAGAGTAGAAAACTTGCGTATAATCTCATAAATATGGGGAGTTTCCTTTTTTTTCTGTTCAGTATTTTTTTTATTTTCTTACAGACTTCTGCGAATTGGAAATATGCATTTTTTATAGCTTTAAACAGACTGTATGTTTATAGTTCTCTGGTACTTATTCTTCCGACAATTGTCGCATCCGTGTATCTTCAGCGGAGAGAGGGGAGTGTAAACTACCACCTTCTCTCAGAGATAATGATAGCTTTTTATCCCCTCCTGCTTTTTGCTCCCCTGGATGCTCTTTTCTTTATGAAAAGCCCGTTTAAACTTGTTGACATTTCTTACTCTCTTTTCTCCTTTTTTGTTTATTTTTTTGTTGCCCGTCATTATATCTATAATTATGAACCTGATACTAAAAACATGCAGACGGAAATTGATGCCTTTTATGAAAAGTATGACATCAGTAAAAGAGAGAAAGAAATAATCAGCCAGCTTCTGACCGGTAAAAGCAATAAAGAGATAGCTGCGGAATTATACATCTCCTATAATACCGTAAAAACCCACGTTAAAAATATTTACAGGAAATTGGACGTCGTAAACAGAATACAGCTCATCCATAAAATAAAGATCACCCACCGGGGTGATTAAATAATACTCCGTTGTATACCCATTAACTCATCCTTATAGTCGATTGTTTTTCGTTGTATTATCCCCGATGTTAGAATAAGTAAAGGTTTTGGAGAAAGCGATGATAGAAAAAACAATACTTTTAACAGGTGCAGCTGGAAATATGGGATATGAAGGATTAAAGCTCCTCGTTAAGAATAATAAATTCGCCGTAAAAATACTTGCTCTGCCGGATAAAACAAGTAAAAGAAAACTTGCCCCATTTGCTGAAAAAGATAATGTTGAAATTATCTGGGGAAACCTGACCAGATATGAGAATGTATTACAGGCAGTTGAAGGATCTGACTATGTCCTTCATGTGGGGGCTCTTGTTTCGCCTGCTGCAGATTACTATCCCGTGCTTACCGAAAAGGTGAATTACGGAGGGACTCTTAATATAAGTCAACAACCACCCCCAGAGGAGGTGGCTTGCGGCGGGCCTCTAAAAGAGGCCAAATTCTCTCTGCTGACTCTCTTCGAGCCGCTCATTCTCTTCCTGATATTTAACATATCTCCTTATTTTATCTTCATCCAAGCCTATTGTACTTAC